>JBBINS010000018.1:0-33493 GCA_037443765.1 Gammaproteobacteria bacterium | reverse complement strand
TACCGCCCGCCGGAACCGCGCGAGGAGGCGGCCACGCGGGAGTTGCACGCGCCGCCGCCGCCGCGCGAGGCGCATCCGGCGGCCGCACCCGCCAAGCCCGAGAAGGCGTCGAAGCCGGAACGCGACAGGGGCTGAGCCACGGCACGGGCGGCCGCGGGCGCCGCTTGCTATCCTCGCGCCCGCGGCGGCCGTGGTCGCGAGCGCGGGGACACGATGAGCCAGGGAACGACGCTGATAGAACCCGTCCAGACGCACCGCGATTCGCGCGGCGCGCTGTTCGAGCCGGTCGCAGTCGAATCGATCGCGGCCACGCGCAACGTCCACGTGGTGCTGACCGAGCCCGGCTTCGTGCGCGGCAATCACCGCCACATCGTCGGGACCGAGATCTCGGTCGTGACGGGACCCGCGCAGGTGCGGCTCAAGGAGGACGGCGTCGTGCGCGATGTCGCTGTGCCTGCCGGCGAGACGTGGCGGTTCACGATTCCGCCCGGCGTGACCCACGCCTACCGCAACCCCGGCCCCGGCACGATGGTGCTGATCGGCTTCAACAGCGAACTGCATGACCCGGCCAAGCCGGATGCGGTCCGCGACGAGATCCTCTAGCCATGGCTGCGCCCGGCGCCGCGCCGCGTTCCGGCGGCCTGCGATTCAGGACCTGGCTCGCACTCAGCCTCGTCGCCGTCGTGGTGCTGGCCGGCCTCTATACCTGGCTCACGCTGAGGTGGGACTACTCCGACGGCGAGCGGGCGGGGCTGCTGCAGAAGTTCTCGCGCAAGGGCTGGGTCTGCAAGACCTACGAAGGCGAACTGGCGCTCTACGTCGTCACCGGCGTCCAGCCGGAGATCTGGCACTTCAGCGTCCGCGACCCGGCGCTCGCCCGGCAGCTGTCGGCGGCGGTCGGCCAGCGCGTGCAGCTGCACTACACGGAGCACCGCGGGGTGCCGACCGACTGCTTCGCCGAGACCGACTACTACGTCGACCGGATCAACACGATCGGCGAGGCGGCGCCGGCGCCGGTCCGCTGACGCACTGCGGCATACGCGCCGCCGACGGCGCATGCGCGGGCGGCTCGCGCCGATCGCCACGCGCCGCGCGGTGCCGGCGACGGCGCTCGCCGCGGCTTTCGCACTCGCCGTCCAACCGGTCAGCGCGTCGACGATCACGACGACCGACGCGGGCCTGATGGCCGGCGCCTCGCGCAGGCCGGGTACTGCGCCGTCGCGCCGGAGCTCTTCGTGCGGCAGGGCGACGTCGCGGCGCTGACCGACGTCGGCGAGATCCTCGCCAAAGTCGTCTCGAAGGTGCCCGACGCGCAGGTATTCGCCGATCTCGACGACCCGCCGGCCTGGATCGCCGCCGGCGAGGGCGATCCGCAGCGCGCGGCGATCACCGGGTTCCGCCGGGGCGGGCGCATCGCGTGGCTCTACTCCGCGCAGCGACCCGAGCTGCGCGCCGGCGTCGCGTGGTACGGGCGTCTCGTCGGGGCGCCGAACTCGCTGCCACCCGAGAACCCGATCGGCGTCGCGGCGCACCTGACCGTGCCGGTACTCGGGCTCTACGGCGCCAAGGACCAGGGTATTCCCGTCGACAGCGTCGAGCGGATGCGCAGCGTGCTCGCCGGCGGCCACCCGGGGTCGGAACTCGTCGTCCACCCCGACGCGGGGCACGCCGTCAACGCCGACTACCGGCTGAGCTATCGCGAGGACGCGGCCAAGGACGGTTGGGCGCGCGCCTGGTTCGCCGCGCGCGGTGTCGCGCCGTCAGCCTGATTCGCGGCGGATGACTCGCCAGGTATAGAAGAAGAACGCGGCGACCACCGCGAGCAGCGCCGCCATCAGCGCGGCGAGCCACCAGTGGAAGCGCCAGGCCTCGCGCAGGCCGGCGACGATGCCGATCGGCGTCGTGACGAGCAGCAGTGGTCGCGCGATCTTCATGGCGAGCGCAGTCTACCGCTGCGCGCGCCGTGGCGCCGCCTCCAGCCCCGCTCAGGCCGAGCGGGGGTGCCGGTTCCAGGCGCCGCTCAGCTCCTGCTGCCGGCGCGGCGGCACCGTCTCGTAATGGCTGAGATCGAGCGTGTACGAGCCGTCGCCGGCGGTCAGCGACTTGAGCCGGACCGGGTAGTCGGTGAGCTCGGCCAGCGGCACCAGCGCCGACACCGCGAGCCGGCCGCCCGGCAGCGACGACTGGCCGGTGACGCGGCCGCGTCGCGTCGCGAGGTCCGCGGCGATGTCGCCGACCGACGCGTTCGGCACCGTGATCTCCGCGCGCACGATCGGCTCGAGCACGACCGGGCCCGCCTGCGCGGCCGCGTCCTCGAACGCGTGACGGGCGGCGGTCACGAACGCCACTTCCTTCGAGTCGACCGGGTGATGCTTGCCATCGAGGACCGTGACCCGGACGTCCTGCATCTGAAAGCCCGCAACGACGCCCTCGCCGAGCACCTGGCGCACCCCTTTCTCGACCGCCGGGATGAACTGGCCGGGGATCGCGCCGCCCACCACCGCGTCGACGAACTCGAAGCCCTCACCGCGCGGCAGCGGCTCGATCCGCAGCTTCACCTCGCCGAACTGGCCGGCGCCGCCGGTCTGCTTCTTGTGACGGTACAACGACTCCGCCGGGCGGGTGACGGTCTCGCGATACGGGACCCGCGGCGGTTGCGTCTTGACCTGCACGCCGAAGCGCTCGGTCATCCGCTCGAGCAGCAGCCGCACGTGCAGCTCGCCCATGCCGTACAGCACCGTCTCGTTCAGCGACGCGTGATTTTCGACGCGCACGCACGGGTCCTCGTCGACGAGCTTGTGCAGCGTGTCGGCGAGCCGCTGCTCGTCGCCGCGCTTCTCGGGCTCGATCGCGACGCCGAGCATCGCCGGCGGGAAGCGCACCGACTTCAGGTGCAGGTGGTCCTCGTCGTGCGAGTCGTGCAGCACGGCGTCGAAGTGCAGCTCCTCGACCTTCGCGATGCCGCAAATGTCCCCGGCGCTGGCGAACGGCAGCGTCTGCTGCTCCTTGCCCTGCAGCCGGAACAGCTGCGTGACGCGCACCGGCTTGCGGCCGTCGCCGACGAAGAGCTGGTGGCCGGGCCGGATCGTGCCCTGGTGGACGCGCAGCACGCCGATCTTGCCGATGTAGGGATCGATCGTGACCTTGAACACGTGCGCGACGACGTGCTCGGCCGGATCCGGCTTGACCGCGAACGGCGCCGCGTCCGCGCCCTCGCCCTTCAGGAACGCCGGCGGGTTGCCTTCGAGCGGACTGGGCGCAAGCTCGGTCAGCACGCGCAGCAGCTCCGGGACGCCGGCACCGGTCTCTGCCGACACGAAGCAGACCGGGACCAGATGCCCTTCGCGCAGCGCCTGCTCGAAGGCGCCGTGCAGCTGCTCGAGCGTAACCGAGCCGCTCTGCTCTAGGTGCCGCGTCATCAACGCCTCGTCGACCTCGACGACCTGATCGACGATCGCCTCGTGCGCGTCGGCGACGGAGCCGAAATCGGTGGCACCGCCCTCGCTCTGGAAGTAGCAGTCGGCGACCGCGCGGCCGTGCTGGGTGGGCAGGTTGAGCGGCAGGCACTCGCGACCGAACGCCTCCCTGAGCTGTGCCAGCACTTCCTCCGGCTTCGCGTCGCGCGCGTCGATGCGGTTGACGACGATGAAGCGGCACAGGCCGCGCTCGCGCGCCTCGGCCATCATCCGCGTCGTCATCGGCTCGACGCCGGTGGCCGCGTTGACGACGACCACCGCGGACTCGACGGCCGCGAGCACCGTGACGCTGCGCCCGACGAAGTCCGGCAGCCCCGGGGTGTCGATGAGCGTCACACGCCGGCCGTGGCTCTCGAAGCCGCACAGCGCGGCGTCGAGCGAATGCTGTTGGCGCTTCTCGAGCGGATCGAAGTCGCAGACCGTCGAGCCGCGCGCGACGGTGCCCTTGGCCCGAACGGCGCCTCCCGCGTAGAGCAGCGCTTCCGCCAGTGTGGTCTTGCCGCTGCCGGCGTGGCCGACCAGCGCGACGTTGCACAGATTCTGTATTTGGCTGGGCATGGGGACCTCCACCGGCACGGTAACCGACGCGGGCGGCACCCTCGCTCCGCATCTTCCGAAGGGCACATCGGCCCCCAGTTCGGCGGCGAACGTGCGCGCTGGGCATAGACTAACGCCACTCGTGCCACCAGCGTCCGCCGTCCCGGCGCCCGCCGCGCTGCGCTGCAGTGCAATGGCGGCCGGGGCCTGAGGCCGGCGTCCGACCGGCATCGCCGGACGGCGCGACCGGGTGACGGCCGGCGGCCGGCCCGGTAACCTTGGGCCGCGCCATGGCGACGACCGCCGCGTTCGGGCGCGCGCAGGAGAAATAATGAAACTCGGACGCCTCCTCCTCCTGATGCTCGGCCTGGCCCTCGGCGGCACGACCCAGGCCGACGATGCGAAGAAGCTGCGCATCATCACCTGGTCGGACTACGTTCCCGCCGAAGTCGCAGCCCAGTTCAAGGCCGAGACCGGCATCCAGGTCGAGCTGACGCTGTCGAACAACGAGGAGATGATCTCCAAGCTCCGGGCGACCGGCGGCGCCGGCTTCGACCTCGCGCAGCCGTCGCAGGATCGCATTGCGGGTGCGCAGCAGGAGTTCCGGATCTACAAGCCGATCGACCTCAGCAAGGTCAAGGTCGAGCAGTTCGTCCCCGAGCTCATCGACATCGTCAAGAAGAACGCCAGCATCGACGGCAGGCTGTACGCCCTGCCGTACATCTGGGGCGCCGAGGGGCTGGTGGTCAACGCCAAGAAGGCCAAGGTCGCGGACTACACCGACCTCTGCAAGCCCGAACTCAAGGGCAAGACCGCGGTCCGGCTGAAGCGGCCGACGCTGATGGCCTTCGCGCTCGCCTCCGGCAAGGACCCGTTCTCGCTCTACGGCGACACGAAGGCCTACACCGCGCTGATGGACGACGTCGGCCGGACGCTGTCGGCGTGCAAGAGCAACTTCCGCTTCTTCTACGACAACAAGGACCAGCTGCTGAACGGCGTGCGGTCGGGCGAGATCGTCGCCGCGATGATGTGGGACTCGGGTGCCTGGCGCCTGAACCGCGAGAACCCGGACATCCACTTCGTCAACCCGAAGTCCGGCGCCATCGCCTGGATGGACACGTTCGTGCTGCCCGCGCGCGGCAAGAACGACGCCGCGGCCTACCAATGGATCAACTTCACGATGCGGCCGGACATCGCGGCCAAGATCGCGAAGTCGGTCGGCAACTTCTCCGCGTCGCGCGGCGCCGAGCAGCTGATGGACCCCCGCCTCAAGGAGCAGTTCAAGGAGAGCTTCCCGGACGGCTTCCGCAACGTGAAGTGGTACCCGGCGATCCCGGCCGGACTCGAGGAAATCGAGGGCCGCGTGCTCGATCGCATCAAGGCCGCCAATTGAGCGCCGCGAGTGCCGGGTCCGGCGCGGCCGCGCCGGACCTCGAGGTCCGCCGCGTCGTCAAGCGCTTCACCGACCACGTCGCGGTCGACGCGCTGTCGTTCAGTGTCCAGCGCGGCAGCTTCTTCTCGATCCTCGGCCCGTCCGGCTGCGGCAAGACGACGCTGCTCAGGATGATCGCCGGATTCATCCAGCCCGACGACGGCGACATCGCCATCGGCGGCCGCAGCATGGCGGCCGTGGCCCCGAACCGCCGACCGGTCAACATGGTGTTCCAGCAGCTCGCGCTGTTCCCGATGATGTCGGTCGGCGAAAACGTCGCGTTCGGGCTCGCCCGCCGCGGCGTCGCCCGCGCCGAGCGGGCGCGCCGGGCCGAAGCGATGCTCGAGCGCGTCGGCCTCGGCGGCGCCGGCCGCAAGCGCGTCGACGAGCTGTCCGGCGGCCAGCGGCAGCGCGTCGCCATCGCCCGCAGCCTCGTGCTCGAGCCGACGCTGCTGCTGCTCGACGAGCCGCTCGGCGCACTCGACCTGAAGCTGCGCGAGCACATGAAGATCGAGCTCAAGCAGCTGCAGGCGGCGTTCGGCACGACCTTCGTGTACATCACGCACGACCAGTCGGAGGCGCTCGTGCTTTCGGACCACGTCGCGGTGATGAATCGCGGCCGGTTCGAGCAGCTCGGCACCCCGCAGGAGCTCTACTATTCGCCGGCGACGGCATTCGTCGCCGGCTTCGTCGGCGCCAACAACCGCGTCGCCGGCCGGGTGACCGCGGTCGATGGCGCGATCGCCGAGATCGCCACCGGCGACGGCTGGTCGATCCGCGCCCGGGCGAGCGCGCCGCTCGCCGCGGGCGCCTCGGTCGAGGCCTTCGTCCGGCCCGAGGTTGCAACCCTGGCGCGCGTCGCGGCCGAACTGCCGGGCGGCCAGACCGTGCACAGCGGCACGGTCGAGAGCCTGCTGTTCGACGGCGCCAACTCCGCGGTATTGCTGCGGGAGCGCCAGAGCCGCTTCGAGTTCCGCATCGCGCTGCCGCAGACGGGCCGCTTCGCCGACCTGCGGGTGGGCGAACAGATCCACTTTAGCTTCGACCCCGACCGCGCGGTCTGCTTCGCGGCGGCGGACGCCCATGGTTGAGTCGGCCGCCGGCGGCGCCTGGAAGGGGCGCCTGATGCTCGGGCTGATGCTCGCGCCGGCGCTGCTGTGGCTGTTCGCCCTGATCGTGCTGCCGCACGTCGACCTCGCGCTGCTGTCGTTCCGCGAGCGGCTTGCGCCGCGCGAGTACGGCGCCAGCCTCGCGCAGTACCGGACCTTCTTCGGCGAGCCGCTGTACTGGCACGTCTTCGTGCGGACCGCCGTCATGTCGGCGATCGCGACCGCGCTGACGCTGCTGATCGCCTTTCCGGTGGCCTGGACCATCGCGAAGCTGACGCGCGGGCGGGTGAGTGCGCTGCTGTTCGTCGTCTGCCTGATTCCGTTCTGGGTGAGCGAGACCGTGCGCACGCTCGGCTGGATGATCCTGCTGCGCGAGTCGGGCGTCCTGCCGCACCTGATCGCCTACCTCGGCCTCACCGACGCGCCCGTCGAGTTGCTGTACCACGACGCGACGATTCTCGTCGGCCTCGTGTACACGTCGCTGCTGTTCATGGTGGTGCCGCTCGTCAACAGCTTCGAGAGCCTCGACAACTCGCTGATCGAGGCCGCCTACGACCTCGGCGGCGACGGCTGGTCGATCCTGCGCGAGATCGTGATCCCGCACGCGAAGCCGGGGATCACCGCGGGCTGCATCGTCGTGTTCATGCTGACGCTCGGCAACTACTTGACGCCGAATCTGCTCGGCGGCAAGAACTCGCAGTGGTTCACCGAGCAGATCTACACGCAGTTCATCACCCGCTTCAATTGGGAGCAGGGCGCGGCCTTCGGCTTCTTGCTGCTGGCGCTCTCGACCGGCATGGTCTGGCTCGGGCTCAAGGCGAGCGGCCAGCGGCTCGGCGACGTGATGCGGCGCGCATGATCCCGTCGCTGCCCACGCCGCGCTGGCTGCGCGCCTCGACGCTGCTCTACCTCGCGGCGTTCATGGTGTTTCTGTTCCTGCCGCTCGTGACCGTCGGCGTGTTCGCCTTCAACGACGCCCCCTACCCGGCACCGCCGTGGCACGGCTTCACGCTCGATTGGTTCCTCGGCAACGAAGCGGCCGGGCGCACGGGCCTGTTCGGTGACGACGAACTGCTGTCGAGCATCTGGACGAGCTTCGTCGTCGCCTGCTGGGTCACCGGCCTCTCGGTCGCCATCGGCACGCTGAACGCGTTCCTGATGGAAAGGGCGCGGTTCCGCGGCAAGGAGGCGCTCTCGGTCCTGATGCTCGTGCCGCTCGTGATCCCGGGCGTGATCCTCGGCATCTCGATACTCGCCTTCGCGAGCCGGATCGCCGAGTTCGTCGACGACGTCGCGGGCCTCGAACTCGACTTCCTGCGGCCCGGCCTGCCGCTGGTCGTGCTCGGGCAGTTCTCGTACATCGCCGCCATCGCGACGATCACCATCAGCGCGCGCCTCAAGCGCTTCGACCGGACCCTGGAGGAGGCTGCCCTGAACCTGGGCGCCTCACGCGCCGCGGTGCTGCGCACGATCACGCTGCCGTACCTGCGACCGGCGATGATCGGCTCGGCCGCGATCGCCTTCCTGATGTCGTTCGAGAACTTCAATACGACCCTGATGCTCGTGGGCGCGGACGCGCCGCTGACGATCATGATGTACGGCCGCATGCGCGAGGGCGCGACGCCGGTGCTCAACGCCGTCAGCCTGTTCCTGATGGTCGCGTCGGCGCTGCTCGCGCTCACGCTGATGCGCCGGGGCGACCGCCGCAGCGAATGAGGGGCCGCGCCGTCGCCCGCCCGGCGCGGGCGTCCGGCCGCGCGCCCGGAACCGGTTCACTGTGCCTGAAATCGAGGTGCGTCTATGGTGAGGAAGATCGTCAGCGTCCTGGTCGTCGCGCTAATCGCGCTGATCGGCGGCGCCTACCTGTTCCCGCAGAACGTCCACATCGAACGTGAGATCGTTATCGACCGGCCGACGGCGGCGGTGTTCCCGTACATCAACTCGCTCAGGAAGGCCAACGAGTGGTCGCCTTGGGCCGCGTACGACCCGAACGTGAAGATGACCTACGCCGGTGCCGACGAGGGCGTCGGCGCCAAGATGAGCTGGGCGGGCAACGACAAGGTCGGCAGCGGCAGCCAGGAGATCACACAGTCGGTTCTGAACCGCAAGGTGGCCAGCGACCTCAAGTTCGGCGGCCAGGGACCGGCGAAGGCCGCGCTGACGCTGACCACGACCGGCGCCGGCACCAATGTCGTCTGGGCGCTCGACATCGACCTCGGCAACAACCCGATCGCACGCTACGTCGGGACGACGCTCGACGCGAAGGTGGGTGCCGACTACGAGCGCGGCCTCGCCAAGCTCAAGCAGCTGGTCGAGCGCGCGCCGACGGACGACGTCGCGGCGGCTCAGCCGGCCAGCGCGCCGACGACCTCGCCGAATGCGCCGACGAGCTGATCGATCTGCGCGACCGCCGTCGCCGGGCACACCAGCATCATGTTGTGGAACGGCGCGATCAGGCAGCCGCGGTTGAGCAGGCCGATGTGGATGGCCTGCTCGATCTCGGGCGCGTGCGCGGCCGCCGCCTCGCTGCCGTTGCGCAGTGGCCCGGGAGCGCAGATGAACTCGACCCGCGCCCCGACGCGCGCCACGTGCCAGGGTAGCGCGTAGCGCGCGATGACTCCCGCGAGGCCCGCCTCGAGCCGGGCGGCCAGCGCCTCCATGTGCGCGTAGGCCGAGTCGGTCATGACCTCGGCCAGCGTCGCGTGCATCGTGGCCATCGCCAGCGCGTTCGCCGACAGCGTCGTGCCGAGGCCCGAGTGGCCGGGCGGCTTCTCGCGCCGCAGGCGGTCCCAGCTCCGCGCGATCGCATCGCTGAAACCCCAGGCGCTGGCCGGGACGCCGCCCGCGATCGGCTTGCCGACCACGAACAGGTCCGGCTCGAGCGCGTGCGCGCGAGTGAAGCCGCCCGGACCGCTCGAGATCGTGTGGGTCTCGTCGATGAGCAGCAGCGTTCCCGTCGCGCGCGTCACGCGCCTGAGCGCGGCGTGATAACCCGGCTCCGGCAGCACCATGCAGCAGTTCGTCAGCACCGGCTCGGTGATCACGCAGGCGACGTCGCGCGCCGCGAGGGCCTGCTCCAGCGCCGCCACGTCGTTGAACTCGACCACCCGCGTGCCCTGCGTCAGGTCCACGAACTGCCCGATCAGTGCCGGCCGGTTGCGCGCCCGGCCGCCGTCGAGGTCGACGTACGTCTCGTCGACGGCGCCGTGGTAGCAGCCGTTCATCACCAGGATCCTCGGCCGGTCGGTGACCGCGCGCGCTACCCGGAGCGCGAAGCGGTTTGCGTCCGAGGCCGTGGTCGCGATCTGCCAGTGCGGCAGCCCGAAGCGCTCGCGCAGCAGGCCGCCGACGGCGAGTGCATGCTCGGTGGGCAGCATGTACGTGAAGCCGTGCCCGCACTGCGCCGCCAGCGCACGGACCACCGCCGGCGGCGAGTGACCGAACATCGAACCCGTGTCGCCGAGGCAGAAGTCGGCGAACGAGCGCCCGTCGACGTCCGTCAGCGTCGCTCCCTGGGCATCCGCGATCACCATCGGGAACGGCAGCGGCCAGTCCAGCATCCAGTGCATCGGCACGCCGGCGTAGTAGGCGCCGGCGCCGGTCGCGGCGGCGAGCGCCGCGGACCGCGGCCGGTCGCGCACGTAGCGCGCGCGTTCCGCCGCGACGAAAGCGGCGCGGCGCGCCGTGTCGACGCCGCGCTCGCGCCCCGCCGGTCGCCCGCCGCCCTCAGACATAGAAGTCGTACTCGCGCGGGAAGATGTCCTCGAGCAGCTCGATGTACTCGCCGCGCTTGGCCTCGGAATAGATCTTGAGGAACCTGGCCGGGATGTACTTCGCCAGCGACGCCGACTGTTCGAGGCGGTCGAGCGCGACGATGAGGTCGCCGGGGAAGTCCGGATCGCCACCGGCGCTCGCCCGGCCCTCGATCGGGGTGGTCGCCTCCAGGCGGTTGCCGACGCCGTGGAGCAGCGCCGCGAGGATCGCGGCCACGGTCAGGTGCGGGCTCGCGTCGGCGCCCGCGACGCGGTGCTCGATGCGCCGCGCCTCGCCGTGGCCCGGCGGGATGCGGAAGGCGACGCTGCGGTTGTTCGTGGCCCAGTCGCGCGACGTCGGCACGAACAGGCCGAGATAGCGGCGCTGCGAGTTGAAGTTCGGCGCGAAGAAGGCGAAGGAGTCATAGAGCAGCGCCTGCATGCCGGCGATCCCGTGGCGCAGCAGCGCCTCGCCGCCCGGCGCGCCGAACCGGTTGCGGCCGGACTCGTCGGCGAGGCTGACGTGCACGTGCAGGCCGTTGCCGGGCTGCGCCATGAAGGGCTTGGCCATGAACGTGGCGTCCATGCCCATCGAGCGCGCGACGCCCCTGACCAGGCGCTTGAGCAGCACCGCGTGGTCGGCGGCGAGCACCGGGTCGCCGATGTGCCGCAGGTTGACCTCGTACTGGCCGATGCCGTACTCCGCGACCGCGCCGCACACCGGCAGGCCCTGCGCGGCGGCGGCCTCGTTGACCCGGTGCAGGAACCCGGAGGCCTCCTCGACCGCCTCGAGCGACAGATTCGCGGCGCGGCGGGCCGGCTGGCGGCCCGGAAGCGCGGCGACGCTGATGCGGCCGTCCGGCGCGCGCCGCGGGTCGATCAGGTAGAACTCGAGCTCGCACGCCACGACCGGGTGCAGCCCGGCGTCGCGGCACTGCGCGACGAGATTGGCGAGAATCACGCGCGGATCGAACCAGAGGTCCTTGCCCTCGTTGAAATCGACCATGTGACAGACGACCTGGGCCGTCGGCACCGAGGTCCACGGTGCGCGACACAGCGTGCCCGGCATCGGCCGCGCGACCCCGTCCGGGTCGCCGTCCGACTTGCCGAGTCCGCCTGCATCGTGGCCGAGGCCACGGCAGTCGGCGACGAAGCACGAGGCAGAGAACTGGATGCCGCTCTGGTAGAGCGTGTCGGCGTCGGAGGCCGGCAGGCGCTTGCCCGCCGTGTTGCCGCAGGAATCGATCACGAAGGCGTCAATCGCCTCGATGTCCGGGTTGGCGGCAAAGAACTCGTGCCACTCTCTTACGGATGCGATCTTGTCGGTCGTCTGTTCATGCATGATTACCTCTACCCTGTCGAGTCGCTCAGAGACGATCCCTGAGCGCATAGAAAAGCATCGCCGCAACGAGCGTCGGACCACGCAGCGCCGGCCCGCCCGGGAACGGCGGCACCGGCA
The DNA here is from genome assembly GCA_037443765.1 of Gammaproteobacteria bacterium. GTDB lineage: Bacteria > Pseudomonadota > Gammaproteobacteria > Steroidobacterales > Steroidobacteraceae > CAIKZZ01. Next base: position 21,728 of record JBBINS010000018.1, on the reverse strand, counting down.
CGCGGCCGAAGAGCTCGAAGGTGTCGCGCTCGCCGCAGAGCGCCTCGGCGACCGCTTTGCCGGCGAACGGCGCGGTCACGACGCCGAGACCGGAGAAGCCGCTCGCGTTCACGAGCCCGGGCTCGACATCGCGCACCCAGGGCATCCGCGTGGGCGTGATGCCGAGCGTCCCGCCCCACGCGTAGTCGAAGCGGACGTCCGCCAGCTGCGGGAAGATGCTGAGCACGTGCGGGCGCACGAACGCCGCGATGTCGCGCGGGAACCGGTAGCTGTAGTTCTCGCCGCCGCCGAACAGCAGCCGGTGGTCCGGCGTGATGCGGAAGTAGTTGACCACGAAGCGGGAGTCGGAGACCGAGCAGCCGTTGCTGATCAGGCGCCGCGCGCCCTCCTCGCCCAGCGGCTCGGTTACCGCGATGTAGTTGTTGATCGGCATCACGTGGCGCTCGACCGACGGCGCGAGCCGCCGCAGGTAGCCGTTGCAGGCGAGCACGACGCGGTCGGCCCGCACCACGCCGCGCGTGGTCGCGACGCGCCAGCCGCCCGCCGCGCGGCCAAGCCCCGTCACCTCGACGTGCTCGTGCAGGCGCGCGCCGTGACTCGCCGCAGCGCGCGCGATGCCGAGTACGAAATCGAGCGCGTGCAGGTGGCCGCCGCGCGCGTCGTAGCTGCCGCCGTGATAGTCGGCGCTCGCGACGATACTCGCGAGCTCGGCGCGCTCCAGGTACCGGAGGTGCTCGTAGCCATAGGCGGAGCGCATGAAGTCCACGTGCCGCCGCGTATGTTCCGTGTAGCGCGCCCGGTGGTCCGCGTGGACGTAGCCGAGGCGCAGGTCGCAGTCGATGCCGTAGGTTTCGATCAGCCAGTCGACGTGGCTGCGCGCCGCGAGCGCGCAGTCCCAGAAGCGGCGCGCGTCCGCGTCCCCGACGTGGCTCTCGAGCCACTGCTGGTCGCGGCGCATGCCGACGTGCACCTGGCCGCCGTGGCGACCCGAGGCACCCCACCCGAGCCGCGCCTGCTCGAGCAGGACGACGGCCACGCCGCGGCGCGCCAGGTGCAGCGCCGTCGACAGGCCCGCGTAGCCACCGCCGACGACGCAGACGTCCGCTCGGGCCGGGCCCTCGAACGGCTGCGTGTCGCAGCGCTCCTTGACGGTCGCCGCATAGTAGGACGGCACGTGGTCCGGCAGCGGCGTCAGCGCGTCGGGGAAGTAACGTGTCATGTCATGCCCCGAAGCCGTTCTTGCCGATCAGGCCCATGCCATCGCGGATGTCGGCGAGGATCGCGCGCTTCAGCCGCAGCGCGCTCCGCTCGCGGATGGCGCGCAGCGCGACCTGGTGCTGGTCGATGAGGTTCGCCGTGCCGAATCGCCCGTAGACGACGCGCATGTGCGGCCCGAACTGCAGCCACAAGGTCTCGATCAGCTGGACGATGGTGGCGCGCGGCTGGGCGCGGTAGATCGTGAAGTGGAAATCGAAGTTCCGCTCCATGTAGCTCTGCACGTCGCCCGACTTCAGCGCCACGCCGAGCGCGTCATCGATCGCACGCAGCCGCTTGAGGCGGGCCGCGTCGATGTGCGGCAGCGCCATCGCGGCCGCTTCGGGCTCGAGCAGCTCGCGACAGCGCAGCAGGTCGGCGAACCGCCCCTCGGTCATCGGCGGCACGACGATGCGCCGCTTCGAGCGGATCTCGACCGCGCCCTCGGCCGCGAGCCGGCTGAGCGCCTCGCGCACCGGCATCTGGCTGACGCCGAGTTCCAGCGCGAGGCTCCGCGTCGACAGGCTGCTGCCGGGCACGACCTTGCCCGTGACGAAGCGGTGTCGCAGCTCTTCGTGCACGCTCGCGCGAAGCAGCCCGCCACCCGGCGCCGGCGACGTCGTCATCGACGGCGTACTCAGGCGGCGGCCGGCAGGCCGCGCAGGGTGGGCTCGGCCTCGTCGAGCGCCGCGCGCATCGTGTCGACGAGCCGGTCGATCTCGGCATGCGTGATGATGAGCGGCGGGCAGAACACCAGGGTGTCGCGGATCGCACGCACCATGAGCCCGTTCCGGATGCAGATGTCCCGGACGATCGGGCCGGCGGTGCCCTCCTTGCCGGCGAAGCGCTCGTTGGTGCCCTTGCGCGACACGATCTCGACGCCGCCGATGAGTCCGACCGAGCGGGCCTCGCCGACCAGCGCGTGGCCGCGCAGCCGGTCAAGGGCCTTCGCGAGGTACGGGCCCGTGTCCTCGGCCGTGCGCTCGACGAGCCGTTCGCGGGTGAGGATCTCGAGGTTCTTGAGCGCGACCGCCGCGCAGGTCGGGTGCCCGGAGTAGGTGAAGCCGTGGACGAACTCGCCGCCGGCGTCGCGCAGCGTCCCGACGATGTCCGAGGAGACCGCGGTCGCCGAGATCGGCAGGTAGCCGGACGAGAGCCCCTTCGCCATCGACACGATGTCCGGGCGCACGCCGAAATGCTGGAAGCCGAACCACTTGCCGAGGCGGCCGAAGCCGCAGATGACCTCGTCGCTGACGAGCAGGATGCCGTGCTTGCGGCAGATCGCCTCGACTGCCTTCCAGTAGCCTGGCGGCGGGATGATGACGCCGCCGGCGCCCTGCACCGGCTCGCCGATGAACGCCGCGACGTTGCCCGGGCCGACCTCGAGGATGCGCTCCTCGATCGCCGCCGCCGCCCGTGCGCCGAACGCGGCGGGGTCCTCGCCGAACGCGAGGCCGAAGGCGTACGGCTGCATGACGTGCTCGATTCCCGGGATCGGCAGGTCGCCCTGCTCGTGCATCGCCTTCATGCCGCCGAGGCTCGCGCCCGCGACCGTCGAGCCGTGGTACGCGTTCCAGCGGCTGATGAAGACGCGGCGCTGCGGCTGGCCGCGCACCGTCCAGTAGTGGCGCACGAGGCGCAGCACGGTGTCGTTGGCCTCGGAGCCCGAGGTGTTGAAGAACACGTGCGACAAGTTGCCGCCGAGGCGTTCCGCGACCGCGGCGGCCAGACGAACCGCCGGCTCGCTCGCCGTCTTGAAGAAGGTGTTGTAGTACGGCAGCCGCTGCATCTGCTCGTACGCGGCGCGCGCGAGCTCCTCGCGGCCGTAGCCGGCGTTGACGCACCACAGGCCCGCCATGCCGTCGAGGATCGCGTGGCCCTCGGCGTCGTGGATCGTGCAGCCTTCGGCGTGGGTGATGATGCGGCTGCCGCCAAGCTCGGCCTGCAGCCGGTAGTCGGTCTGCCCCGGGAGATGGTGGGCGACGTCGAGTCGCTTGAGTTCCGCGACTTGATGCGCGGGCAGTTTGGCTTGGGTCATGGCAGTTCCTCGGGAGAGTGTCGCGCCGGTCAGGCGCTCAGTAGTTCGGAGACGGCGCGGTGCGCCTGCTCGATGGCGACGTCGGTATAGGCCCCGCCGCCGGAGTCGGAGTTGGCGATGGCGATGCGGCCGAAGCGCGCGCGGCCGCGGACGTGCGGCCGTTCGGCCTCCGGGACGTCCGGGTCGAAGAGCGAGTTGTTCTCGGGCGCGTAGCCGTGCGGCCAGCGGTTGACCGTGATCGCGGTGATGTCGGTCGCGGGGTCGAAGCCGCCGGCACCGAGCATCCGCCCGAGCTGCCCGCGGATCTCTCGCTCGAAGACCTCGAACGGGGTGTCGAGCAGTTCCGCGCGGCCGGCCTTGTTCTGCTCGTGCTCCGGCAGGCCGGGCCTGCACGGCGTCTTCGTCATCCGGACCAGCGTCGGCTCGTCGGGCGAGCGCGGGCTCCTGTAGGCGCCGATGTCGACCGTGAAATTCAGCTGCGCGGAGGTGTGGTAGCCGCCCGGCGCGTAGATCTGGCGGACGCCGAGCTTCATCCACGGCCGCCAGTTGCGGACCGCGACGTTGGTGTAGACGAGCGGCGTCTTGACGAGCTCGTGCAGCGCCGCCTGCTGCGGCGCCGGCAGTTCCGGCACGAGGTCTGGAATCATCATGTTGTAGCAGGCGAGCACGCAGTGACGGGCACGCACCGTGTAGGAACTGCCGGCGCGCACGTACGTCACGACCGAGTGCGACGCCGTCGCCGGCGGTCCGTCGTGGCGCACACCGACGACGATGCTGCCGAGCCGCAGGCGCACCGGCTCGTCGACGCGATCGAGCCGGGCGTAGTCGACGCGCGCGGTGACGAGGTCCTCGATGGTCGAGCCAGGCACTGCCGCCGGGATCAGGCGCCGCACCAGCGCCCGGGCGATCGTGGCGTTGCCGTCCGGAAAATGCAGCCGCGGCGAGCCGCCGGTGTCCGCGTAACCGGCAGGCGTGAATCCCATGCCGGGAATCGACCCCGGCTCGAGGCGCAGCCCCTTGAAGCCCGGCAAGTCGATTCCCCAGCAATCGAGCGCTGAGACCGCGTCGGCGCCGACGCCCCACTCGCCCTGGGGCCGCGACTGGTGGACGGCGAGCACGGCCGGGTCGACGCGCAGGACGTCGCGCAGGTAGTCGCGGTAGCTCATCTTCATGAGCCGCCGCTTCTTTTCGGTCGACGACAGGCCCGGCATGTGGTCGACGGTGCCGTCCTCGACCCGCTCGAGGTCGTGCTTGGCGGCTGCGGAAAGCGGCGCGCCGGCGAGGAACTCCCGCCAGGGGCGGGTCCGGTAGCCGGCGGCGAGGTGGTCCGCGCCGAATGTCGCGCGGTCGAAGAAGATGCCGGTGCCGAGCCCCAGTCCCTCGTAGAACTCGGGTCGTTGCGTGCTGCGCACCAGCGCCGGCACGTCGATGCCGAGGCTCCGGAGCAGCCCGTCCGGGACCGCCGAGTACGGTCTCGGGCTGTCGATCAGCAGCGTGCCGCCGTTCAGCAGGTTCAGCTTGCCGTCGAGCTCGAACTCGTTGCGCTTGGCGTGGCCGCCGAAGTCATCGTGGTTGTCGAGCAGCAGGATGCGGGCGTTCGGCAGCCGCTCGCGATAGAAGTGCGCTGCGGCGAGGCCGCTCAGCCCGGCGCCGACCACGACGAGATCGTACGTCTCGTCGAGCGCGTGCGGCGGCGGCAGCGGCAGGCCGTCGCGCCGCGCGTGGGCGGCCTCGAACGAGCCGGGATGGCTGCCGCGTAGGCCGGTGAGCCGCGGCGGGTAGTAGCCCGCGACGTCCTGCGCGGCGACCGGCAGGCCGTCGGCGGCGGTCGCCGCTGCGGGCCAGAGCGCCGCGGCCAGTGCGCCGGCGCTGCCGACGGCGACGCCCTGCACGAAGTCACGACGGGTGATCGGCCGGTCCATGCCGAGGGCACGGTCCGTCGGCTGGCGAGCGTCATCGCGTGACATCGGCCCCCCCCTTGAATCGCCGTGCGGGCGCCGTCGCGCCTTACACGAGCTTCCAGGGCCGGCACTGCGGCGCGCCCCGATTTGGTGCGGACAAGCTACCCGGCCGCCCCGGGGGCGTCAATGATCTGAGATCCCAGATCGCTCGGCTCCGGCGGCGTTGCGCGAAAACAACGCTGATTCCTGCCCGAAAACAGCAAATTGCGTTCGGCCCGCGACAGCGCTATGTTGAGATCACACCGACGACAGCCCAACGGGCGCCGTTCGGATCAGCACAACATCCGGGGGAAAATCATGGCGAAACGTTCGCAGGTTCGGGGCGCGCGCACGGGCAACAGCGCGCCTCCGGCGCTGACGGCGGCAATTCTCGCGGCGCTCGCGAGCGCACCGGGCACCGCCTGGACTCAGACCGCGCCGGCTGCGGAAGTCGGCGGCCTGCAGGAGATCGTCGTCACGGCGACGCGCCATGAGGAGAACCTCAGCAAGGTGCCGCTCAGCGTCACGGCGCTGACCCAGGAGAGCCTCGACATCCGCGGTATCAAGGACATCCAGGACGTCGCACGCTTCACCCCGGGCGTCAACGTCGACAATTCGGGCACGGCCAACATCTCGATCCGCGGCATCGCCTCGAGCGGCGGTGCGGGAACGACCGGCATCTACATCGACGACACGCCCATCCAGATGCGCGCGATCGCGTTCAATCCGGACGAGGCGCTGCCGAAGTCGTTCGACATCGAGCGCGTCGAGGTGCTACGCGGCCCGCAGGGCACGCTGTTCGGCGCGGGCTCCGAGGGCGGCACCGTCCGCTACATCACGACGCCGCCGAGCCTGACCAAGGACAGCGTGTACAGCCGCAGCGAGATCTCGTACACGCAGGGCGGTTCGGCGAGCTACGAGGCCGGCGTCGCGGCCGGCGGGCCGCTCGTGGACGGCGTCTTCGGCGCACGCATCAGCGTCTGGTACCGCAAGGACGGCGGCTGGATCGACCGCGTCGATGCGACCAACAACCCGCCGAGCGTCGTCGTCGACAAGAACGCGAACCACACCGAGACGGCGCTGGTGCGGCTCGCCGGCATCTGGCAGGTGTCGGACGCGTGGGCCCTCACGCCGAGCATCTACTTCCAGAACCGCAACACGAACGACGTGTCGAACTACGCGCCGATCTTCTCGAATCCGGGCAGCAACAGCTTCGTCAGCGACAACCCGACGGCGCGCAACACGCCGGACAAGTTCTACCTGCCGGCGCTCAAGATCGAGGGCAAGCTGGGCTCCGCGCGCTTCATCTCGAACACGTCCTACTACCACCGCCAGGAGACGACGGGCTACGACGGCACGCTCTACAACCTCGGCTTCTACCAGTCGCTGTTCCTGTACGGCGGGTTCAACAGCAACTACAACAATCCGCCGGCGAGCTTCCCGCTGCTGCTAGACAACACGGGCCTGCACCTCTCGGCCGACCCGAGCTACCGCGCGCCGGCGACCATCGACAACGGCCAGATGAACTTCGTCCAGGAGCTGCGCCTGCAGTCGGACGATCCGCACGCCGCGCTGGTCTGGACCGCGGGCCTCTTCTACTCCTCGAACCGGCAGTCGTACCTCGAGCAGCTGCACGACGGCGGCCTCAACAACCTGCTCGCCGCCTACTATCCGGTCGCCGGCATCACGCCGCCCGCCGGTGGCAACTACGTCGTCGACGCGTTCGGCGCCAACCTCGGCAGCAATCCCGACGGCACGCACCCGGCGGTGACCGGCATCGATCCGAACGACTCGTACTTCCTGCGCACGCACGCCAAGGACGAGCAGTACGCCGCTTACGGCGAGCTCTCGTACGCGCTCACCGACACGCTGCGGGCGACCGCCGGAGGCCGCCTCGCGCGGGTCAAGTACTCGTTCGACACGGTGACCGGCGCCGCGCAGCTCTTTGGCACCGACGTCTGGCTGAGCGGCGACCACTCGGAATCGGTCTTCACGCCGAAGCTCGGGCTGGCCTGGCAGCAGGATCCGAATGATCTTTACTACGCGACCTACGCCAAGGGCTTCCGCCCGGGCGGCGCCAACAATCCCGTCCCGCAGGCCGCGTGCGCCGGCGACTTCGCGAACTTCGGCATCAGCGCCTCGCCCGCGACGTACAACTCCGACACCGTGCAGAGCTTCGAGGTGGGCGCCAAGAACAACTTCGAGAACCGCGTCCGGCTGGCGTCGAGCGTCTACTACATCAAGTGGCACAACATCCAGCAGACCGTGCTGCCGCCGATCTGCCAGATCTCCTGGATCCAGAACCTCGGCGAGGCCACCGCGAAGGGTGCGGATATCCAGGCCGAGTTCGCCGTCACCGACAACTTCACGGCGGAACTCTCGGCGGGCTACACGGACGCGCGCTACACCCGCGACAGCTTCGTCGGCGCGTCGACGAGCGTGCCGCCGGTCGCGGCGAATGGCGACGCGATCACCGGGCAGAGTGGCCAGCCGGGCGCCCCGGTCACCGCGGCGCTCGGGCTCCAGTACCGGTTCACCGTCGCCGGCCACGAGACGAACGTCCGCGCCGACTACGAGTACGAGAGCAAGGCCAAGTGGCCGTCGCCGGGCCAGGATCCGAACACGTTGCAGTTTGACGACGCGAATTTCGTGCTGCCGGCGACGAACTTCGTGACGCTGCGGGCGACGATGATGTTCGGCGACTGGCAGGTCGCCGCGTTCGTCGACAACCTGCTCGATTCGCACACGATCACGAACTACAACTACACGATCAATCCGGGCACGGCGGCGCCGGGGGTCAACTCCGCGACCACCCGTCTCGAGCGCGACTGGACGTTCCGGCCGCGAACGATGGGCTTCACGTTCACGTACCGGCACTAGTTGCCGCGTCCCGGGCCGCGCGAAGCGTGGCCCGGGACCGGTGCGGGCCCGCGCGCGGGTCAGTCTGGACGGGCGTCGGCCGACCGGTAGACCCGTTCGAAACGAAGCCGGTCCACCAGTCCGCAGTCTCCGGGCGCGTACTCCACGGCCCAGTCCCCTGCGTTTCCCGCCAGCACATCGCCGCCCGGCGTACGCGCGACCCGGAACGGCTCGCCGACCTGCTTGGCCCAGACGACCACCGGCAGGTTCCGGTAGTCGCCGCGGCTCCCCGCGGCCGTTCCGGCGCAAGGCCGGTACTTCGCATCGAACCGCTCGCGTGACACGCACCACCGGTCGCCGGTGGAGCCGGTGATCAACGCATCGCCCGCCCGGTAGTGGTTGGGCCCGACCGCGCTCATGAGGACGCCCGCCGCCGGCGCGAACTCGACCGCGACGACCTCGTCCTTGACGACGCGGATGGCGGCGGGATCCGTCGACAGCCGGGGACAGCCGAGGTCGAGCATGGCGGCTACATGATCCGGACGAGGAGCCCGAGCGGCACGTGCCGCATCAGGAACGCGATGGGCGCCCACGGCCACGGCGGCACGAATGCCTTCGGTGGCTCGCGCTCGATCGCGCGCACGAGCGCGCGGCAGCCGGTCGCGGTGTCGACGAGGAACACGCGCTTGCGCGCGCCCGAGCTGATCTCCGACTCGATGTAGCCGGGGAAGATCGCGCTCACCGTGATCGGCGTGTTCCACACATCGGCGCGGATCCCTTCGGTCAGCGACGCGAGACCCGCCTTCGTCGCCGCATACACGGTCTGGTAACGCGGCATGCCCCGGATCGCCGCGACCGATGCGATCGTGACCAGGTGACCCGAGCCGCGCTCGCGGAGGATCTCGAGGCCCGCCTCGCATTGCGCGAGCGCCGCGACGAAATTCGTCATCGCCGTCGCCTTGTTCGCGTCGAAGTGCCCGGTGCCGACCGGCGCGCCGCGGCCGACGCCGGCGTTGACGATGATCCGGTCGAGGCCACCGAGCTCGTCCCGAAGCGCCCGGAAGACTTCGAACACCCGTGCGTGGTCGTTGACGTCGAGCTCCCGCACCGCGACTTTGACACCCGGGAACCGCACCGCGATCTCCGCCTTGAGCGCCAGCAGCAAGTCGATGCGCCGGGCACACAGCGCGAGGTTGCGACCGCGGGCCGCAAACTCGAGCGCCATGCCGCGGCCGAGGCCGGTGCTTGCGCCGCTGATCAGGATGTTCGAACGCATGACGGCAACTTTCCTCGCACGATTCCCCGGCGCCGCGCCCGGGAGCGGACTCGGCCCGCAGGCCCCTACTCTACCGGCCGGAGGCCATCCCCGGTGAGCGGCCGGCACCGGCCGCGCGGCGACCGCCGGCAGCGCTTCGCGTCACGGGGCCCTTGCGGCCGCACCGCTGCCGGTCGTCCGGGGCCGCGGGCGTCGCGGCCGCTGCGGCGCGCATCGCTCGCCGATGCCGCGGCGCCGCCCGCCGGTGGCCGGCCCGTAGCCGGATGCGTCGGGTGCGTACCGGGTTGGCGCTGGCCCCCAACGGCCGATCTCTACCGACGCGCCGCGCGCGCGAGCGGCGTAGCGTCACGTCGCCACTGCGCCGCAACGCACCAATTTTGCACAGGATTTTCACGCGGCCCGAACTAACGTACGGCAGCCTGAATTCCGGAGGTCACCGCCGTGGACGTCGCCTATTTGCTGATCCTCGTCGCGCTCTACGCGGTGAGCCACGGACTCGTGTGGGCGCTCGACCGACTAGGTGAGCCGTCATGACCGCCATCTACTGGCTGACCGGGCTGCTTGCGGTGTTCCTGTTCGGCTACCTGCTGTATGCCCTCCTCAGGGCGGAGCGATTCTGATGATCCCCGACGCCATGTACCAGTTCATGCTGCTGGTGCTGCTGGGCCTCGCCGTGCTCGCCGCCAGGCCGCTTGGCAGCTACATCGCCGACGTCATGGAAGGCCGGCCGAACCTCGCGCGCCGCGTCGGCGGAAAGCCGGAGGGCCTCCTGTATCGCGTGTGTGGCGTCAATCCCGCCGACGAGATGTCCTGGAAGCAGTACGCGATCGCGATGCTCACGTTCAACGTGCTCGGCGCGGTCGCCGTCTATGCGTTGCAGCGGCTGCAGGCGTACCTGCCGCTGAACCCGCAGAAGTTCCCGGCGGTCAGCGCCGACTCGTCGTTCAACACCGCGGTGAGCTTCATCACCAACACGAACTGGCAGGGGTACTCCGGCGAGTCGACGATGGGCTACCTCGTGCAGATGGCCGGCCTCGCGGTGCAGAACTTCCTGTCCGCCGCGACCGGCATCGCCGTGGCCATCGCGCTGATCCGCGGTTTCGCGCGGCACAATGCCAAGACGATCGGCAACTTCTGGGTCGACATGACGCGCTCGACCGTCTACATCCTGCTGCCGATCGCAGCGGTGCTCGCGCTCGCGCTGGTCAGCCAAGGCGTGATCCAGAACTTCGACGGCTACCAGGACGTCACGACCGTGGAGCCGCTGACCTACCAGAACCCGAAGACCGACGCCGACGGCAACCCGATCAAGGACCCCGACGGCAATCCGGTGACGGAGACGACGACGACCCGGACGCAGACGCTGCCGATGGGGCCGATCGCGTCCCAGGAGGCCATCAAGGAGCTCGGCACGAACGGCGGCGGCTTCCTGAACGCGAACTCCGCTCACCCGTACGAGAACCCTACGCCGCTGACCAACCTGCTCGAGATGCTGGCGATCCTGGTGATCCCGTTCGCGCTCACCTACACGTTCGGCAAGATGGTCGGCGACACGCGGCAGGGCTGGGCCGTGCTCACGGCCATGCTGCTGCTCTTCGCCGCGCTGGCGATGGTCGGCTACTACGCCGAGCAGCAGGGCAACCCGCTGATCGCGAAGCAGGGAATCGCCCAGATCGCGGCGCCCGACCAGGCGGGCGGCAACATGGAAGGCAAGGAGACCCGCTTCGGCATCGCGGCGTCGACGCTCTTCTCCGCCGCGGCGACCGGCACGTCGACCGGCGCCGTCAACGCGATGCACGATTCGATGACGCCGCTCGGCGGCTTCATGCCGATGTTCCTGATGCAGCTCGGCGAGGTCGCGCCGGGCGGCGTGGGGACCGGCCTGTACTCGATCCTCATGTACGCGATTCTCGGCGTCTTCATCGCCGGTCTCATGATCGGCCGGACGCCGGAGTACATCGGCAAGAAGATCGAGTCGCTCGAAATGAAGCTCGCGTCGATCTTCATCCTCACGACCCCGTTCGTCGCGCTGATCGGGACCGCCGTCGCGGTGTCGACGGTCGCCGGCAAGGCCGGTGTCGCCAACCCCGGCGCGCACGGGTTCAGCGAGATCCTGTACGCGTTCACCTCGGCCGCTAACAACAACGGCAGCTCGTTCGGCGGCCTGGCGGCGAACACGGCCTTCTACAACGTCGCCACCGGGCTCGCGATGTTCATCGCCCGGTACTGGCCGATCGTCGCGGCACTCGCGATCGCCGGCTCGCTGGCGGCGAAGAAGCGGGTCCCGGTCACCGACGGCACGATGCCGACCCACGGCCCGCTGTTCGTTGCGCTTCTGATCGGTTCGATCGTGCTCATCGGCGTCCTGACCTACGTGCCGGCGCTGGCGCTCGGCCCCATCGTCGAGCACTTCATGCTCGCGGCAGCCCAGTAGAGAGAGTCCCATGTCACGCGAACAACTGTCGCTGCTCGATCGCCAGCTGCTCGGCCCGGCGCTGGTCGAGTCCGTCAGGAAACTCGACCCGCGCGTGCAGTGGCGCAACCCCGTGATGTTCGTCGTCTACATCGGCACGATCGTCACGGCCGCGCTGTACGCCCAGGCCCTCGGCGGCCGCGGCGAAGCCCCGGCGGGCTTCATCCTCGCGATCACCATCTGGCTGCTGTTCACGGTGCTGTTCGCGAACTTCGCCGAGGCGCTCGCCGAAGGCCGCAGTCGCGCCCAGGCCGCGTCGCTGCGGAGCATGCGGCAGACGGTGTTCGCCAAGAAACTCCTCGACCCGACGCGCGCGCGCCGCGAGACGACCCGCGTCAAGGCCGAGGACCTTCGGAAGGACGACGTCGTGCTCGTCGAGGCGCAGGACATGATCCCGGCCGACGGCGAGGTCATCGAAGGCGCCGCGTCCGTCGACGAGAGCGCCATCACCGGCGAGTCCGCTCCCGTCATCCGCGAATCCGGCGGCGACTTCACGTCGGTGACCGGCGGCACGAAGGTGTTGTCGGACTGGATCGTCGTGCGCGTGGTCGTCAACCCCGGCGAGACGTTCCTCGACCGGATGATCTCCATGGTCGAGTCCGCGAAGCGCCAGAAGACCCCGAACGAGATCGCGCTGACGATTCTGCTGGTCGCGCTGACGCTCGTGTTCCTGGTCGTCATCGTCACACTGCTGCCGTTCTCGGTGTTCAGCGTCGAGGTGAGCAAGGCCGGGAGCCCGGTGACGATCACGGCGCTCGTCTCGCTGCTCGTGTGCCTCATCCCGACGACCATCGGCGGCCTGCTGTCCGCGATCGGCGTTGCCGGCATGAGCCGCATGATGCAAGCCAACGTGATCGCAACGTCCGGCCGCGCGGTCGAGGCCGCCGGCGACGTCGATGTACTGCTCCTCGACAAGACCGGCACGATCACGCTCGGCAACCGTCAGGCGGCGGCCTTCCTGCCGGCCCCGGGAATCGCGGAGCAGGAACTTGCGGATGGAGCGCAACTCGCGTCGCTCGCCGACGAGACACCGGAAGGCCGCAGCATCGTGGTGCTCGCGAAGCAGCGCTTCAACCTTCGGGAGCGCGACCTGCGCTCGCTGGGCGCGACCTTCGTGCCGTTCTCGGCCCACACCCGCATGAGCGGCGTCAATATCGGCGACCGCCAGGTCCGCAAGGGCGCCCCGGACGCGATCACCAAGCACGTCGAGAGCTTCGGCAAGCACATCCCGCAGATGGTCCACGACGCGGTGCAGCGCGTCGCGCGCCAGGGCGGAACGCCGCTGGTCGTCGCGGACGGGCCGCGCGTGCTCGGCGTCATCGAACTCAAGGACATCGTCAAGGGCGGCATCAAGGAGCGGTTCGCCGACCTGCGCCAAATGGGGATCAAGACGATCATGATCACCGGCGACAACCGGCTCACGGCGGCGGCGATCGCAGCGGAGGCCGGCGTCGACGACTTCCTCGCCGAGGCGACGCCTGAGGCGAAGCTGAAGCTGATCCGCGAGCACCAGGCGCAGGGCCGCCTGGTCGCGATGACGGGCGACGGCACGAACGACGCGCCGGCGCTCGCGCAATCGGACGTCGCGGTCGCGATGAACACCGGCACACAGGCCGCCAAGGAGGCCGGCAACATGGTCGACCTCGACTCCAATCCGACCAAGCTCATCGAGATCGTCGAGACCGGCAAGCAGATGCTGATGACGCGCGGCGCGCTGACGACGTTCTCGATCGCCAACGACGTCGCGAAGTACTTCGCGATCATCCCGGCCGCGTTCGCGGTGACCTACCCCGAGCTCGGCGCGCTCAACATCATGCACCTCGCGACGCCGAATTCGGCGATCCTGTCGGCGGTGATCTTCAACGCGCTGATCATCGTGCTGCTGATCCCGCTGGCCATCAAGGGTGTCAGGTACCGCCCGCTCGGCGCCGGCCTGCTGCTGCGGCGAAACCTGCTGATCTACGGCCTCGGCGGCATCATCGTGCCGTTCCCGGGGATCAAGCTGATCGACATGCTGCTGTCGGCCGCCGGCTGGGCCTGAGGAGCCGAATCATGTCCGCACGCATCCTGCGACCCGCGCTCAGCCTGTTGCTCGTAATGACGGCGCTCGTCGGCATCGCCTATCCGCTCGTGATCACGGGCATCGCCAGGCTGGCCTTCCCGTATCAGGCGCAGGGTAGCCTGCTCCGCCGGGACGGCAGGCTCATCGGCTCCGCGCTGATCGGCCAGAATTTCTCGGACCCGAAGTACTTCTGGGGCCGCCCGTCGGCGACGACGCCGCAGCCCTATAACGGGACCGGCTCGACCGGCTCGAACCTCGGGCCGCTCAACCCGGCGCTGATCGATGCGGTCAAGGCCAACGCCAAGGCGCTGCACGACGCGGACCCGGGCAACCTCCGGCCGGTGCCGGTCGACGTCGTCACGGCCTCGGCGAGCGGCCTTGATCCGGAGATCAGCCCGGCCGCCGCGCGCTACCAGGCCGGAAGGGTGGCCCGCGCCCGCGGACTTCCGCCCGCGACGGTCGAGGCCTTGATCGACGCACACGTGCGGGGTCGGCTGTTCGGCTTCGTCGGCGAGCCGCGGGTCAATGTCCTCGAGCTCAACCTCGAGCTGGACAAGCAGTACCCGGCGCCCGCGAGACCGACGCCGCGAGCGACGCCGTCAACCTGAAAGCCGAAATGATAGACAGGCAGGACCGCTCGCGCCCGCGTCGGCGCCTGCCGCATTTGCAGGGGTAGTTCGAATGAAGAGCCAGACGCTTCCAAGGGCAGTGCTCGCGGCCTTCGCCGCCGGGGTCATCGCGACGCCGGTCGCGTGGGCAGCGCAACCGCAGGCGCCGACGGCCGAGGCCGCACGGATGTCGGTCGGCACGATCGTCGGCGTCGTGACGAATGCCGCCCACGGGCCCGTCGCGCGGGCGACCGTGACGGCGAGGCGCCTCGGCGGCAGCGGCATTCGCTCGACCCTGTCGAGAGCCGACGGCGTCTATTCGTTCGATGACGTCCCGGCCGGGCTCTGGTCGGTGACCGCGCACGTCGACGGCGCGCCCGACGCGGTCGTCGGGTCGCTGTCGGTCGTGGCCAACGAAGCCGCACGCGCGGACATCGCGACGAACGCCCCGGCAACGCCCGCGCCGGTCCCACCGTCGCCCGAGCCGAAGGCGGCGGCCGCTGCCGCGGTGGCGGCGACGGTGCCCGAGGCGCTGCAGGCGCCGCCGCCCGGCCCGGAAGGCGACACGCAGACGCCGTTCGCCGTCGGTGATCTTGGCTGGATGAACGGCACACCGCGGGAAAAGGCGCCGATCTTCGACACCAATTTCTTCACGCCGGAAATCCGCCTCGATATGAACTATCTGTACAGCGGCAATCATCCGATCGACCACACGATCGTCGGCTCGACCGAGGAATTCCGCTCCGGCGAGTTCCAGATTGAGCAGGTGAGCTTCGGCGGCGATTTCCACTGGCACAACGTCAAGGCCCGCTTCCTGTCGATGTTCGGCATGTTCGCGACGACGACGCCGCGAAACGATGCCAGCAACGCGGTCGGCCAGTGGGACCTGTCCAACGCCTACCGCTATTTCTCGGAAGCGAACGCCGGCTATCACTGGGACGTCAACCATGGGCTCAATGTCGATGCCGGCGTATTCGTGTCGTACATCGGCCTGTTCAGCTACTACAACTACGACAACTGGACCTACCAGCCCTCGTTCGTGTCGTCCAACACGCCGTGGTTCTTCAACGGGCTGCGCGTCCAGTGGTGGCCGACGCAGACGCTCAAGATCGAGCCGTGGCTGATCAACGGCTGGCAGTCCTATGCCAAGTTCAACAGCAAGCCGGGCTTCGGCGGGCAGATCCTCTGGATCCCGAACGAGAACCTGAAGCTCGTGTTCAACAGCTACTCGATCGGGCAGGACAACCTGAATTGCCAGGCCAACAGGACCTCCGGGCCCGGAACGGTCGACACGCTGTGCCAGCCCCAGAACGGAGGCAACCCCGGCGCGGCGGCCGGGTCGCTCGTGGGCGCCGGGGCGCCGATCGACTGGTCGAAGGTCAAGCGCATTCACGAGGACGACAGCCTCCTCGTGAAGTACTACGACGCGAAGGGCCAGGGCGGCGCCGGTATATCCAAGATGGCGTTCAGCTGGACGATCGACATCGGCTGCGAATACGGCGGTGGCGTCACCTGCTCCACTGGACAGAACAAGGCGAACTTCTTCGGCTCGATGTTCTACAACCGTACGTGGTTCAACCACGACCTCTACGCGATCACGATCGGCGGCGGGTTCATGAACAATCCGGGGCGGTATCTCGCGCTGACCCCGCCCATCAACGGCGCGACGGCCGCGTCCGGTTCGCCCTATTTCACGCAGCAGCCAGGGCAGAAGCTCTACCAGTGGGACACGCAGCTGAACCTGCAGTACATGCCGGCGGACTGGATCACGTGGTGGACCGAAGCGACGTTCCGGCATTCGAGCGTGCCGTACTGGTCGGGGGCCGGCGGCGTGACACCACCGGGCGGCAACAACGGCGTGCCCGCGAGCTGCGTGGGCGGCGGCAGCGATCCGACGACCGGACAATGCTCGCCCAGCGACTGGTTCCCGGACCTTCGTACCCGCGAGGTGGTCGTGGGCGCGGGCGTCCTCGTCAAGTTCTAGGGGCCGGAACGACCGGTGGCCGCCGCCCTGGCCGCGGCCACCGGTTCGGGATTCCTGCGGCCAGCACGCCCGTGCGCCCCGGCCAGCGATGACGCACCGTGCGCACCACCACGCGGAGATCGAGCGATGCCCGTTGAGTCGAACCGAAAGCCCTCCCGGGCACCTCCGGAGCCCGCCTGGTGCGAGCGGGCCCCGTCATCGGGCGGCGCCGCGGGGGGGCTCGGCGGCATCGCGCGCCGCTTCGCACTCGCGCTGACCGCGGCGATCGCGTCCGGGGTCGTCGCCGCGCCGATCACGGCCGCGGCCGCAGAGGCGGACGAGGCGCAGTCCGCCCTCGCCACCGCGGCGGCCCCGGGCAGTCCATCCCGCGCCGACGGTCCCGCGGACGGCTGCAAGAAGGGCTCCGAGCAGGCGGGCTTCTTCGAGCGCCTGAAGGACAGCTACGCGTCGCACGTCGCCTGGAACGGCGGCGACGCGACGGCGCCGCCCGCCCGGGTCGTCGGCGGCGCGGAAGTCCCGGAATCCAATCCGCCTTGGCCATACTCGACCTGGAACGTCGGCGGCTCGCAGACGATCGGCGTCGAGAACCTCTATTCCAACGCGCTGATGGACGCCATCTACTGCGGACACAACGGCCGCCGCTGGAAGGACAGCCGGATCACGATCTACGGCTGGATCGAGCCCGGCGCCAACCTCAGCACGTCGCGTACGAGCTTCAACTACGTGACCGGGACTGGCGGCAACTACCCGGCCGCCTATTCGTTCGAGCCGAACACCGTGCAACTCGATCAGGTGGCCATCTACTTCGAGCGCACGGCCGACGAGGTGCAGCGAGACCATTTTGACTGGGGCGGCCGGCTCGCGCTGCTGTACGGAGCCGACTACAAGTACACGTTCAGCAACGGCGTCTTCAGCAACCAGTACCTCGACAGCGCGCGCAGAAATGGGCTCGACCCGGTCATGTACTATCTCGACTTCTGGTTCCCGCAGGTCGCCGACGGCCTGAACCTGCGGATCGGGCGGTACATCTCGATACCCGACATCGAGGCGCAGCTGGCACCGAACAACATCACCTACAGTCACTCGCTGCTGTACACCTACGACCCGTACACGCAGCACGGCGCCGTCGGCACGATCAAGCTGAACTGGAACTGGCAGGTGCAGCTCGAGTTGTCGGCCGGTAACGACGTCGCGCCGTGGCTGAAGAGCGAACGCCACCTGACCCCGGCTGCGTGCGTCATCTGGACGTCGACGTCCGGCCGGGACAGCATCTATCCGTGCATGAACGGCCTGAACGACGGCAACTGGCGCTGGAACAACATCCAGCACGCGGCCACGACCTGGTATCACAAGTTCGACGACCACTGGCACATGGACTCGGAGGCCTGGTACATGTGGGAGAGCCACACGCCGAACGTCTCGAACCTCGACCCCGCCACGGGCGGGGTGGCGCAGATCGCGGCGCGCTATCCGTACGCGACGTACGGCGCTCCGAGCGGCGCGCAGTGCACACCGGCGCTGGTGACCTGCTATTCATACGAGTGGGCGCTCGTCAACTACGTCAATTACCAGGCCGGCGTGCGGGACATCTTCACGTTCCGCAGCGACTACCTGAACGACGCGCGCGGGCAGAGGACGGGATTCAAGTCGCGGTACTACGAATTCGGTCTCGGTTACACGCACTGGGTCGGCGACGCGATCGAGCTGCGGCCGGAGATTCGCTTCGAGCACGCGCGCGATGCCGACGCGTACGACAATCCGACGTCCGTCGCCGGCGCAGGCAAGAACTCGCAGCTCCTGCTGGCGGCCGACGTGGTGTTTCACTTCTGAGCGCCATTCACATCGTTCCGGCCGCTGGACTCGCCGGTCGCTGCGACGTACGGTTCGAACTGCGAGCCGCGTGCGGGAGGCCGCCGCGGCGCCGCGCAAGGCAAGCAGGTCATGACTGAGGACGAGCGTCGCAATCCGGACGAACTGCTGGCGGACGTGCAGCGCGACGAGGCGCGCGCGCGCCGTGGCCGGCTGCGCATCTTCATCGGTGCCTCGGCCGGCGTCGGCAAGACGTTCTCGATGCTGGAGTCGGCCAGGGTCGCGCGGTCGGCCGGTGCCGACATCGTCGTCGGCTACGTGGAGCCACACGGCCGCGCCGACACCGAGCGCCTGCTCGAAGGGCTCGAGCGGCTGCCGTTCCTTGAGGTCCGCTACCGCGGCATCACGCGGCGCGAGTTCGACCTGGACGCGGCATTGCGGCGCAAGCCGTCCACGATCCTCGTCGACGAGCTGGCGCACTCGAACATCGTCGAGGGCGAGCCCCGGCCGCGCCACGCGAAGCGATGGCAGGACATCGAGGAACTGCTGGATGCGGGCATCGGCGTCTGGACGACGGTCAACATCCAGCACCTCGAGAGCCTCAACGACGTCGTGGCCGGCATCACCGGCGTCCGCCAGCAGGAGACGATCCCCGACCGGATGTTCGACGAGGCCGACGACGTCGAGCTGATCGACCTGCCGCCGGACGACCTGCTCGCCCGCCTGAAGTCCGGCAAGGTCTACGTCTCCGAGCAGGCGGCGACGGCGACCGAGCGGTTCTTCCGCAAGCCGAACCTGCTCGCGTTGCGCGAGCTCGCACTGCGGCGCACGGCGGACCGCGTCGATGCCGCCGCGCAGGAGTACGCCGGGCGGGAACGCACGTCGCGGCCGTGGCTGGCGCGCGACCGCTTCCTCATCGCGGTCGCGCCCGACGACCAGGCCGAACAGCTGGTGCGCGTCGGCAAGCGCTTCGCGGACGCGCTCGACGCGGAGTGGCTCGTCGTGTCGGTCGAGACGCCGGACCTGCTCAAGCTGTCCGAGAGCGAGCGCAACCGCCGCATCGACGTGCTGCGGCTGGCCGAGTCGCTCGGTGCCGAAACCGTGACGCTCGACGGGCCGTCGGCGGCGGACGCCCTCATTCAATACGCGCGATTGCGCAACGTCACGCGCATCGTCGTCGGCGAGTCCAAGCGCAAGGGCTGGCGGGCGTGGCTGCGGCGCTCGACCGCGACCGAACTCGCGCGCCGCGGCCGGGGCTTCGACGTCTCGATCATCGCGGGGCGCGAGCGGCAGCAGTCGGCGCCACGCGAGCTGCCGCCGAGCGGGCCGACGGAGATCCGCTGGGACCGCTACTGGGCGTCGCTGCTGATCTCCGGCGCCTGCACTCTGGTCGCCGCGCTGATGTATCCATACTTCGAGCTGACCAATCTGGTCATGGTGTACCTGCTTGGCGGCACGATCGCGGCGCTGCGGCTGGGCCGGGGACCGGCGAGCCTCACCGCATTCGCCAACGTCGCGGCGTTCGACTTCTGTTTCGTGCCGCCGCGCTTCAGCTTCGCCGTCAGCGACTTCCAGTACCTCGTGACGTTTGCCGTGATGCTCGTGATGACGCTGGTGATCGCCAGCCTCGTCGCCAGCGTCCGGGCTCAGACCCGAGTCGCCGGCGCGCGCGAGCGGCGCACGTCGCTGCTGTACGCGATGAGCCGGGAACTCGCGGCCAACCGCAGCTTCGGCAATCTGTCGCGCGTGGCGATCAAGCACGTCGCCGAGACCTTCGCGAGCGAGGCCGTCGTGCTGATGCCCGACGGCGCAGGGCGCCTGCAGGCGCCGACGGATGCGCCGCTCGCGGGCTCGCTGCTCGGCGCCGACGTGTCGGTCGCGCAGTGGGTCCACGACCATGGCAAGCCCGCCGGGCTCGGCACCGACACGCTGCCGGCGGCCCCGGCCCAGTACGTGCCGTTGATCGGCACCCGCCGGACCCTCGGCGTGCTTGCGGTCCGGCCGAGCCAGCGGCGCCGGCTGCTGCTGCCGGAGCAGCGTCACCTGCTCGAGACCTTCGCAGGACAGATCGCGCTCGCGATCGAGCGCTCGCAGCTGGCCGAGGAGGCCGAGCGCGCGCGCGTCGCGGTGGAGACCGAAAGCATCCGCAACACCCTGCTCGCGTCGATCTCGCACGACCTCCGCACGCCACTCGCGGTGATCACCGGGGCGAGCAGCGCTCTGAACGACCCCGCCCTGGGGCTGGGTCCGGACGCCCGGGCGCAGCTTGTCCGGTCGATCGACACCAAGGCCCGCGAGATGTCCGAGCTCATCTCGAACGTACTCGACCTGATGAGATTCGAGGCGGGCGAGGTCCACCTGCGGCGCGACTGGCAGACCGTCGACGACCTGGTCGGCACAGCGCTCGCGCGCCTCGAAGGGCGGCTGGGCAACCGCGTCGTGGACGTCGCGCTGCCGGCCGAGCTGGCGGCGGTGCACGTCGATGCGCCGCTCGTGACTCAGGTGCTCGTGAACCTGCTCGAGAACGCGGTCAAGCACACGCCGCCCGGAACCCGGATCAGCATCTCCGCGGTGGCCGAGGAGCCGATGGTGCGGATCGCGGTCGACGACACCGGGAGCGGGTTGCCGCCGGGCGACCCGGAGCGGCTGTTCGCCAAGTTCCAGCGTGGCCGGGAGGAGAGCAACGCCGGCGGCGCCGGCCTCGGGCTCGCGATCTGCCGGGCGATCGTCAACGCCCACGGCGGGGAAATCACTGCGATGCCGAGTCCGCGCGGCGGCGCGTGCTTCGTGTTCACGCTGCCGACGGCGGAGCCGGCCCCGTGACCGAGGCGATGTTCCTCGTGTTGATCGTCGAGGACGACGCCGGCATCCGCAGCGTGCTTCGGACGTTGCTCGAGTCGCAGCACTACCGGGTCGTCGAGGCCGAGACCGCCGGCCGCGGCCTCACCGAGGCGCGCGCGCACCGCCCCGACCTCGCCGTCGTCGACCTCGGCCTGCCGGACCGGGATGGCCTGTCGCTGATCCGCGAGATCCGCCGCTTCTCGCCGCTACCCATCCTCGTCCTGTCCGCGCGCACGATGGAGGCCGACAAGATCGCCGCGCTCGACGCCGGCGCCGACGACTACGTCGCCAAGCCGTTCAGCACGCCGGAGATGCTGGCGCGGGTCCGCGCCGCGTTGCGCCGCAACTCGCGCGGCGGCGAGCAGCTGCCGACCCTGCGGCTCGGCCCGCTGACGGTGGACCTGACGAAACGCTCCGTGCACGGCCCGGACGGCGCGGTGCACCTCACGCCGCTCGAGTTTCGCGTCGTGGACTGCCTCGCCCGCAATGCGGGGATGATCGTCACGCAGAACCAGCTGATCCGCGAGGTCTGGGGCCCCGACCGGCTCGGCGACAGCCGCGGGCTCCGCTCGTACATCAAGATG
>JBBINS010000017.1:0-35107 GCA_037443765.1 Gammaproteobacteria bacterium | reverse complement strand
GGCTGCGACGGGGGCGACAGGGGCCGGTGCCGGCAGCGCGGCCGCGACCGCGGCCTGGACCTGCGCCGCGACCTCGGTGACGACGCGCGCGCTCATGCCCTCGAGGCTCGCGACCACGAATCGCCGGAACTCCGCGCCCTGCTCTTGCAGCAGCGGCTCGACGACCCCGCGCAGTTCCGCCGCGCCGAAGGGCGCTGCCGCCGCAACCGGGATTGCCGCCTCCCGCGCCTCGCCGGCCGGTGCGCGCAGGATCACCGCGTCGAGCGGGCCCGCGCCCGACTCGACGGCCGGCAGCTGCACCTGATCGAAGCCGCCGGGCGGCACGCTGCGGCGGTCGGGCAGCAGCTGGAGTTCGTAGAGCGCGCTCGCGATGTCGGCCGGCGCCATGCGCTTCGGCAGCACGCCGACGGCGCCGCTCGCGCGGGCTTCGCCCGCGTACAGCTCGCCGTCCTGCGACGTGTACATCATGATCGGGATCGAGGCCGTGCTCGGGTCGCTCTTGATGGCCTGCACGGCGGACAGTCCATCCATGCCGCCCATGACCTGGTCCATGAAGATCACGTCCGGTCGGTGCTCGCGCAGGTACACGAGGGCGCTCTCGGCGGAATCCGTGGTGTCGACGGTCAGGTCGTGTTTCTCGAGCAGGCGCGACAGCACCACTCGAGCGGACTTCGAATCGTCCACGATCAGCGCACGCTTCGCGGTCACGACGACCTCGCGGCTAGGGGAATCCCGGATGGTGCGCGAGTGTAGCGCACCTCGCGCGCGGCGGGAGCGGGCATCGCGCGCCCGGTGCAACGGCACCGGGCGCCGCGGCCGGTCAGGCGAGGCGGGCGGCGACCACCGTGCCGCGCGCGACGTCCACGACGCCGCCGCCGACGCGGATCTCGATGCCACGCGACGTGCGCATCGCCCTGAGGTGCAGCGTCGACGGCCGGCCGATGCTCGTGCCCTGCGAGACGCGCACGTCGATTGCGTCGTCGTCGAGGAAGCGGTGATGGATCAGCCACGCGGCGAGGCAGCCGTTGCTGCTG
Organism: Gammaproteobacteria bacterium; assembly: GCA_037443765.1. Lineage (GTDB taxonomy): Bacteria > Pseudomonadota > Gammaproteobacteria > Steroidobacterales > Steroidobacteraceae > CAIKZZ01. The sequence continues at coordinate 34,073 of JBBINS010000017.1, read as the reverse complement.
CCGGTCGCCGCATCCTCGGGCACGCCGAGGTCGTCGACGAACACGCGCGCGGTCAGCTGATGCCCGGCTCGCTCGGCGCCCGGCGCGAACGCGAGCACCGCGGTCGCGTCGACGTCCCGGCCGAGCTTGAGCAGCAGGTCGCGGTCGACCCGAATGCGCTCGAGCGCGCGCCGCGTGCGCACTGCGACGACCAGCGTCGGCAGCCCGGTCGAGACGACCTCGATCGGGTGGCTGTCGAGATCGGCCGGCGACAACCCGAGCGCCGGCGCGAGGGTCTTGCGCGGCAGGCGGCTGCCGAAGGTCGGGAACCGCTGCCGCATCCAGTAGAGTTCGCGCTTGGCGTCGCGCTCGACGAACACGGGCGTCAGGCCGGCCTCGAGCGCGAGCGTCACCCGGTCGACTCGGCCGCCCAGCAGGGCGTGGCGGATCACGTGAGCGGTACCGAGCGTCGGGTGCCCGGCGAACGGCACTTCGCGTCCCGGCGTGAAGATCCGGACCGGCCAGCCGCCCCCGACCGGCTGCTCGGAGAGCACGAAGGTCGTCTCGGCGAAATTCATCTCACGGGCGAAAGCCTGCATTTGGCGCGCCGTCAGCCCCTTGGCGCCGGTTACCACGGCGAGCTGGTTGCCGCTGCACGGGCGGTCGGTGAACACGTCGACGAGATGGAGGCTGCGGGTCATGCGGGGATCCTGCCGTTTACAATAACCCCTTGTAGCCCATTCCGGCCCTCCGGGACCGCAAAGCCGCTCGCGGTTTTGCGATCGCGGACCGCGCGCGGCGGGCCCCGCGCGCGGGGAACGCGCAGCGCGTCGCAGTCGCTCGGCGGCGCCTCACTCGACGCCGGCGTCAAGGGGCGCCGCGAGTTCGGGACCCTCGTTGCGCGGGTTGTTGACGCGCCGGCTGACCGGGTGCGCGACGAGCGCCACCCGCGGCTCGCCGGCGAGCAGCGCCTCGAGCGCCGCCGTATCGGCGAGCGCGGGATCGAGCCACGCCGCGTAGTCGGCGGGCGCGACGATCGCCGGCATGCGCCCGTGGATCTCGCGCACGACGCCGGCCGACTCGCGCGTGACGATCACGCAGCTCTCGAGCGCCGCGCCGGTCGCCGGGTCGGACCAAGACTCCCAGAGCGCCGCCATGCCGAACGGCGCCCCGTCCGCGGCCTCGATCAGGTAGGGCTGCTTCTGCGACCCGACGATGCGCCACTCGTAGTAGCCGTCCGCGACCACGAGGCAACGGCGCTTCTTGAAGGCGCTGCGGAACGCCGGCTTCTCGCGCAGCGTCTCGAGCCGCGCGTTGACCAGCCGCTGCCCGATCGAGCGCTCCTTGGCCCAGAACGGCACCAGCCCCCAGTGCAGCATCACGAGCTCGCGCGTGGCGGCCGCGGTCGCACGCACCGCGGCGACCGCGGCGCTCGGCGCGATGTTCCATCGCGGCGCCACGGCCGGCGCGAACGCGGTCGCGCCAAAGAGCTGCGCGACCGTCTCGTGCGGCGAGTGGAACGAGAAGCGTCCGCACATCTGCGCCTCCGCCCCGACCGCTACTCGCGGATGCCGATGCCCTTGTACATGAGGCCAACGGCGACCCCGTACAGCGCCACCGCGAAGCTGATCATGATCACGAACGCGAGCCGCACGTCGACGTCCGATACGCCGAGGAAGCCGTAGCGGAAGCCGTTCACCATGTAGAGGATCGGGTTCGCCTGCGAGATGGCGCGCGCCCACGGCGGCAGCAGGCTGATCGAGTAGAACACGCCGCCGAGGTACGTCAGCGGCGCAAGGATGAAGGTCGGGAACCAGGAGATGTGGTCGAAGTTCTTCGCGAACACCGCGTTGATGAAGCCGCCGAGGGCGAACACGACCGACGTGAAGAACACCGCGGCCACGGTCAGCAGCGGGTGGCTGACGGTCAGCTTCGTGAAGCACAGCGCGACGACCGTGACCACGAGCCCGACCAGCAGCCCGCGGACGAGGCCGCCCATGACGTAACCGGCGACGATCAGCCAGTTCGGCAGCGGCGAGACCAGCAGCTCCTCGACGTGCTTGCCGAAGCGCGCGCCGAAGAAGCTCGACACCACGTTGCCGTACGAGTTCGTGATCACCGACATCATGATCAGCCCGGGGGCGATGTACTGCATGTAGTCGTAGCCGCCCATCTGGCCGATGCGCGCGCCGATCAGGCTGCCGAAGATGATGAAGTACAGCGTCGCCGTGACGCCTGGCGGCACCAGCGTCTGGCCCCAGATCCGCACGATGCGGCTGAATTCGCGGCGCACGATCGTGCGAAAGCCGATCCAGTCGGTGCGCGCGCGCGATGGCGGCGACGCGAAATCAGGCGTCGCGCTCATCGGCCGGCTCCGGCCGTGACCGCGGGCGCGGCGCTCGCGCGGCTCACGAGCCGCATGAACAGCTCCTCGAGGCGGTTGACCTTGTTGCGCATCGAGACGACGTCGATGCCTTGCGCCGCGAGGCGCACGAAGATGTCGTTGAGGCTCTTGTCCTTGGACGCCTCGACCTCGAGCGTGCGATCGTCGACCAGCACGACGCCGAAGCCTGGCAGGTTCGGCGCCTCTCGCAGCGGCTCGCGCAGGTTGAGCACGAATGTCTCGGTCTGGAGCTTGCGCAACACGTTGTACATGCGGTCGTTCTCGATGATCCGCCCCTTGTCGATGATGGCGACGTGGCGGCAGAGGTTCTCGGCCTCCTCGAGGTAGTGGGTCGTCAGGATGATCGTGACGCCGCGCTCGTTGGTCTCGCGCAGGAACTCCCACATCGTGCGCCGGATCTCGATGTCGACGCCCGCGGTCGGCTCGTCGAGGATCAGCAGGCGCGGCTCGTGCACCAGCGCGCGCGCGATCATGAGCCGGCGCTTCATCCCGCCCGAGAGAGAACGCGCGACCGACTTGCGCCGGTCCCACAGCTGCAGCTGCTTGAGGTATTTCTCGGCGCGTTCGCGCGCGACCTGGCGCGGGATGCCGTAGAACCCCGCCTGGTTGATGAGGATCGTCTCGACCGACTCGAACTGGTTGAAGTTGATCTCCTGCGGGACGATGCCGATGCAGGACTTCGCGACCGCGATCTCCCGGTCGATGTCATGGCCGAACACCGACACCTGGCCGCCGGTCTTGTTGACGAGCGAGGTGATGATGCCGATCGTCGTCGTCTTGCCGGCGCCGTTGGGCCCGAGCAGCGCGAAGAAGTCGCCCTGCTCGACGTCGAGGTCGATGCCCTTCAGGGCCTCGATGCCGTTCGAGTAGGTCTTGGTCAGCTGGCGGATGGAGAGCGCGGGCATGGGTCCGGGGGGATGCGACGGGCGGCCGGCCGGCGGCAGCGAGCGCGAAGCGTAAGACCCCGGACCGCCCGCGGCAACCGCCGCGACGGTCAATTGTCCGGACGGGCGTCGTCCCAGGCGCCGTCGGCGCGGATGCCGTCGGCCGCGAGCAGCTGCAGCCCGAGCAGCCGCACCGACGCCCCGCGCGCGCGGGGCGCGGCTGCGGGTGATTCGACGAGTTTCGGCCAGAACAGCGGGTGGTCGCCCCAGCGTGCCGCGAGGTGCGGCAACGACACGGTCGCGGCGCGGTCGATCGCCGACAGCGGCAACCGGCGCCAGGCCTGGTGGACGGTCGGCGTCATCCCGAGGACGACCCGCGCCGTCAGCTCCGAGGCCTGGGCGAGGTGCCACGCGAGGAACACGGCGGTCCGCGCAAAGGTCGCCTCGTTCGCGAGGCTTGCGGAGCCGGCGAGGCGGCCCTCGCGCGCGACGCCCGCCCAGAACGCGGTGTCCTCGAAGCGCAGGTTGAAGAGCGTGTACGGGCAGCTCGCGGCGGCGCGGCGTCCGGCGGCGTCGAGCGCGGCGACCCCGCCCGCCGCGGCACCGGTCAGGCCGAAGACGCCCGATCCCGGGCGCGCGGCGTGCCGTTCGGCGACCAGCGCGAGGAAGCCCACGTTGGTCTCCCGGATCGATTCGAGGGCGCGTGCGTCGAGCACGGCCTGCGCGCGGTAGCCGCCGTCCGCGACGTCGTGAATCCTGCCGAAGCTGTCGACCATGGTCTTTCTCCCCAACGCCGGGAATTATTCTGGCTGGCTCTCTGGCCCGCCTGAGAGTACAGTTTTTGGTGGATTTGTACCAAAAACGATTTCTTAAGAAACTACATTCAGGCGGGAGAACAACGAGATGAGAATTACGGATGACCGCTATACACGGGACCGGCAGCGCCTCGATCTGGCGTTCCGGATGATCCACCACGAGGCGCGGACCCAGACGATCCGTACCTGGACGGGCCTCAGCGACGACCGGATCCGCAAGCTCTACCGCAACTACGTCGCGACCCAGGGCGTGACGATCCGTCGCCATCGCGGCAAGTCACCCACCCAGGTGACGTATTTCCTCAAGAACCTCGAGACCCGTCGCCATGCCGCGGGGCTGGCGGGCCTGTATGCGCTGCTCGGCCTCCTGCGAATCGCCGCGGACGAACGCGGCGTGGCCGGGACCGGGACCGCATTGCGCTGGGGCGAGCTCTTCTGCCGCACCTACGAGACGTACCTCGAGCTCCACCAGCCGCAGCGCATCTCCTTCGAGCACGCGTGCTACCTGCTGCGCCTGCTGCAACGACGCGCGGAGCTGCGACCCGACACGTGTCCGGCGTGCCGCGGACTGATGGTCGTCGACACGCTCAAGCGGCACGGCGGCGTGTGCCCGTGGTGCGAGAGCGAAGCGCGCGAGCGACCGGCGGAACCCGGGTAGAATGCCCGCGCGCATCCGCGCCCCCCCCCCATGCCACTGCACCGCGCCCGCCACGTCTACGCCGGACCCTACGTCGACCGCACCAGCGGCCTGCGCAAGGATGGGGCGTGGCTCGACGCCGCGCTCGCCGACCCTGCGAGCCGCTACGTCCCGGTCTGGCGGAGCCGCAGCCTCGTGCGCCAGGGGCCCTCGCCCGCGGCGGTGCTGGTCGGCCGCGACGCGCTCGGCGCGCTGGCCGCGCAGGACGTGATCCTGCTCGGGCAGTACCGCGGCGCGGCGTGCTTCGCGATCGAGCTCGTCGCACCGGCGCCGCCCGCGCTCGCCGCGGACGCGCAGTTCACGGACCTGCGGCTCGCCGGCGGGCTGCTGCCGCCCGACGAGGCGGGGCTGCTCGCGTACGCGCGCGCGATGGTCTACTGGCGCGAACGTCACCGTCACTGCGGCGCCTGCGGCGCGCCGACGCGCCCGATGAGCGCCGGCCACGTCATGGCCTGCACCCGCACCGAGTGCGGCACCGAGTTCTTCCCGCGCATCGACCCGGCGATCATCGTGCTGGTCACGGACGGCGAGCGCGCGCTGCTGGGCCGGCAGGCGTCCTGGCCGCCGGGCCGCTACTCGACGATCGCGGGCTTCGTCGAACCGGGCGAGAGCCTCGAGGACGCGGTCGTACGCGAGGTCCGCGAGGAGACGAGCGTCGAGGTGCTCGAGGTCGAGTACCACTCGTCGCAGCCGTGGCCGTTCCCGTCGTCGCTGATGGTCGGCTTCCGGGCACGGGCCGGCGCGACGGCGGCCGCGTGTCCCGACGGCGAGCTCGAGGACGCGCGCTGGTTCACGGCCGCCGAGCTCGCGAGCGGCACGCCGGCGCTGCCGCCGCCGCAGTCGATTTCGTTCCGGCTCATCGCCGACTGGTATGAGCGCCGCACGGGCCGATCGCTCGCCGACGAGCCCGGCGCCCGGATCTGGCCGCTGCAGCGTTGACGGCGTTCGAGCCCGCGACGCTCACCGTGCTGGCGGCGGCCTTCGTCGCCGGCGGAGTCGACGCGATCGTCGGCGGCGGTGGTCTGATTCAGGTACCCGCGCTGTTCACCGCGCTGCCGAACGCGCTGCCGCCGACGCTGCTCGGCACGAGCAAGCTCGCCGGGCTCGCCGGCACCTCGAGCGCGGCCGCACGCTTCGCGCGCAACGTCGAGGTTCCGTGGCGCGCGCTGCTCCCGGTCGCGGCGCTCGCCGGGCTCGCCTCGCTTTGCGGCGCGATCGCGGTGACACACGTCTCGGCGCGCCTGTTTCGGCCGCTCGTGCCGGTCGCGCTCTTCGTCGTGCTCGTCTACACGCTGGCGCACCGCGATCTCGGGCGGATTCACGCACCCCGCGCGCTCGACCGGCGCGCCGCGCTGTCGGGCGCCGCGCTCGTGACGACGATCGGCTTCTACGACGGGTTCTTCGGGCCCGGCACCGGCACGTTCCTGATGCTGCTCTTCATCCGCCACTACGGCTTCGACTTCCTGAACGCCGCCGCGGCCGCGCGGCTCGTCAACGTCGCGACCAACGCGGTCGCGCTCGCCTGGTTCGGCGGCCACGGCTCCGTGCTCTGGCCGCTCGGCCTCGCGATGGCGCTCGCGAACATCGCCGGCGCGCAGGTCGGCACGCGGCTCGCGCTGCGCCGCGGCGTCGGCTTCATTCGTGCGCTGTTCGTGGCCATCGTCGCCTCCCTGATCGCGAACACCGCGTGGGACGCCTTCGCGCTCCTGTCACGGAGCTGAATTCGCCGTGTGCCTCATCGTCTGCGCCTGGAAGTTGGCCGACCGCGAGCGGCTCGTGCTCGTCGGCCATCGCGACGAGGCCCACGCGCGCGCCACCGCGCCGATGGACTGGTGGGGCGCGCCGCGGCTGCTGGCGGGGCGCGACCTGGTTGCCGGTGGCACGTGGCTCGGAATCGCCGACGGCGGCCGCTTCGGCGCGATCACGAACCTGCGCGGCGCCCCGAGCCCTGCGGCACCGCCGTCGCGGGGCACGCTGATCCCGCGCTTCCTCGGCGACCACGTACCCGCAGCCGAGTTCATGGGCGCGCTCGCGGCGGAGGCGGATCGCTATGCGGGCTTCAGCCTGCTGGTGGGCGACGAGCACGAGCTCTGGTACCTGTCGAACGGCGACCCCGGCGGCCCGCGCCGGCTGGAGCCCGGCATCTACGGCCTCAGCAACGGCACGCTCGCGGCCGACTGGCCGAAGGTGCGCCGCTCGCGGCAGCGGCTCACGGCGCGCCTCGCACGGCCGCTCGGGCCCGCGCCGGAACTGCTGGACCTGCTCGCCGACCGGACACCGCCACCGGACGCGGACCTTCCCGACACCGGGATCGGGATCGAGCTCGAGCGACGGTTGGCGCCGCCGTTCATCGTCGGCGAGCATTACGGCACGCGCGCGGCGACCGCGGTCGTGCTCGGCGCCGACGGCCGCGGCGAGGTCGTCGAGCGCACGCACGATGCGGCGGGCGCTGCGATCGCCACGCGGTCGTTTCGACTGGAGCCGACGGCGCGCGGCGCGACTCCGCCCGCCGGGCGCGGCGCTTGACAAGGCGCACCGATCGTCAAAGAGTCGATCCCGGCGGCGTCGGTTCGCGCGAGGCCTCGAGGAGGCCGGCGTCGAAGCCGCGCGTGCGTGGCCGCCGACCGGCGGATCGGGCGATGCGACCGTCATCGCGCGCGGCGCGCGTGGACGCGCGTCGAACGGAGGATCTGCGATGGACGCCCTGATCGGCCCCCGTGCGAACGCGACGTTGCTGGTCATCGCCGCGGTCCTGCTGCTGATGCCGGCCGGCGTCGGTCCCGCAAGTGCCGGCGAAGTCGCTGATGCCGGCGCTCCGGCACCCGCGCGCCAGGCGAAGGCGCCGGTGGCCCCGGCCGCGGTGAAATTCCGCCCGCGACCACGCCCGGTCGAACACTCCGCAGCGGGTCCCCGCGCCGATCGGGTGGCGGCTCCGCCACTCGCGCTCGGGCCGCGCAAGCCGTTGCTGCTGTCGCTGACGCAGCCCGAGATAGGCTCTATTCTCTTCCGCTACCAGTCGGAGCCCAACGACGCCGGGCACAGCGCGTTCGACGACGTCACCGTCCTGGCGCCGACGGAACTGCAACCGATGCGCGACCCGGCGCACGAGATCTGGGGAGGGATCGCCGCGCCGGTGTGGGCGCTGCTGCACCCGACCGAGGCGTGGCGGATCTTCCTGCCGGTGCCGCCGAAATAGCGGCCGCGCGACGGCGTCCGCGGCGAAATCGCGACACGACCTCGGCATCGCGCCCGCCCGTCGCCGGCACTCCCGTCATCCACCGGCCACGAAGCGCGGGCACGGCACGGCGCGCGCTTGACGGCCTTCGCATAAATATGCAATCATTGCGCGACTTTATGCATAGCGGTCCATCACCTTTCGGCTCCGGCGCGCCCCGCGCGACCGACGACCGGCGCGAGGCGCTCAAGCGGATCATCCGTAACGGCGCCGTCGGCCGGCAGGCCGAGCTCGTGCGCCTTCTGAAGCGCGCCGGCTATCCGGTGACGCAGTCGAGCGTGAGCCGCGACCTGCGCGACCTCGGCGTCGCGAAGCTCGGCGACCGCTACGTGCTGCCGGAGGACGCCGCGACGCCGGTCGCCGGACTCGCGACCGTCGCCGCCTTCGTGCAGGACGCGCTGCCGGCCGGCCCGCACCTCACGGTCGTGCGCACGACGATCGGCTCGGCGCAGACCGTCGCCCTCGCCATCGACCGCGCCCGCTGGCCGGAGGTCGTCGGCACGATCTCCGGCGACGACACGATCTTCATCGCGACCGCGAGCGAGCGCGCCCAGCGCGCGCTGCTCGACCACCTCCGCTCCATCGCAAGCCGCTGAAGGCTGTCCCATGACCAACGTCGACCCGGGCGCCTCGCCCATCCTCCTCGCTTTTTCCGGCGGTCTCGACACGTCGTTCTGCGTGCCCTGGCTCAAGGAGACCTACCAGCGCCCCGTCATCACCGTCACCGTCGACACCGGCGGTTTCGACGCGGCGGCCGCGCGCATGCTCGAGGCGCGCTCGCGCGAGCTCGGCGCGATGTCCCACCACCTCGTACCGGCGAAGGCGGAGTACTTCGACCGCGTGCTGAAGTACCTGCTGATGGGCAACGCGCGCCGCGGCCAGCTCTACCCGTTCTGCGTGGGCGCCGAGCGCGTGCTGCAGGCCCAGACGATCGCCGAGATGGCCAAGACGCTCGGCTCGACCTCGGTTGCGCACGGCTCCACGGCCGCCGGCAACGATCAGGTGCGCTTCGAGGTCGCCATCCGGACCGCGGCCCCGGGCCTCGAGATCCTCGCCCCGGTGCGCGACCGCGCGTTCAAGCGTCCCGAGCAGCTCGCGTTCCTCGAGGAGCGCAAGCTGCCAGTGCCGCCGTACGGCGCCGCCTACTCGGTCAACCGCGGCCTGTGGGGCGTCACGATCGGCGGCAAGGAGACGCTGACCTCCGACGGCAGCATCCCGGACTCGGCGTGGGTGCTGACGCGGGACGCGTTCACGAACCCTCGCACGCCGGAGCGTCACACGATCGGCTTCGAGCAAGGCGTTCCCTGCGCCCTCGATGGCGTCGCGCTCAGCCCGGTGACGCTGATCGAGAAGCTCGAGACGCTGGCGGCGCCGTTCGGCATCGGCCGCGGCATCCACCTCGGCGACACCGTGATCGGCACCAAGGGTCGCGTCGCGTTCGAGGCGCCGGCGGCGGACGTGCTGCTGACCGCGCACCGCGAGCTCGAGAAACTGGTACTGACCGGCCGCCAGGCGCGCATCAAGGAACTCGTGACGGCGCCGTACGGCGACCTCGTCCACGAGGGGCATCACCTCGACCCGGTCTGCCGCGACATCGAGGCGCTGCTCCTCTCCTCGCAGCGCCGGGTCAGCGGCGAGGTGAAGGTGCTGTTCCGCCCCGGCAGCCTGTTCGTCGAGGGCGTGACCTCGCCGTGGTCGCTGATGACGGCCTCGAAGGGTGTCTACGGCGAGTCCGCCGGCGAATGGACGCCGGCCGACGCGCTCGGCTACTCGAAGATGCTGGCGCTGACCGGCACCTTCTACACCCGCGCCGGCGAGCGCGGCGGGCAGCGCGCGTGAGATCCGTCGTCGTCGACAAGATCGCCTCGATCACGCAGGCCCGCGGCCTCAGCCATGAGCTGCGGATCTCGGCCGACATTCCCTGCGAGGAAGGCGTCATCGTGGTCGTCGAGGTGCTGACCAACAAGAGCACCTACAACACGCTCGAGCTGACCAGCGGCCGGATGGCGAAGGTCTCCAAGGGCGACATCGTCGTCGGCGCGCTCGGGCATCGCAAGGCGCTGTTCGGCTACTCCGGCCACGTGCCCGAGTCGATCAAGCCCGGCGACGTGATCCAGATGCTCAACATCGGCGGCGTGCTCGGCATCTGCGACTCGATGAACGCGGACCGCGGCCGGCCGTTCGACTGCCGCGTGCTCGGCGTCGTGCTGCAGTTCCCGTACCTCGGCGAGCGCATCGGCGTGCCGGCGCGGATCGGCCAGAAGCCGCTCGACCTCGACTCGCCGCTCGACACGCAGGGCGTGCCGGTGGTCGCGCTCGCCGGCAGCTGCATGGAGGCCGGCAAGACGGCGGCGGCGTGCGCGATCATCGCGCGCATGCGCCACCGCGGTCTTGCCGTGCACGCCTTCAAGGCGACCGGCGTCTCGCTGCGGCGTGACATCCTCGCCATGGAAGATGCCGGCGCCCGCAAGACGATGATCTTCACCGACTTCGGCGTCGGCACGACGACCGCGAAGGTCGGGCCCGCGCTGACGCGCGCGATGCTGACCGAAATGGCCGAGGGCCACCCCGACATCATCGTCTTCGAGCTCGGCGACGGACTGCTCGGCACCTACGGCGTCGAGTCGATCCTCGCGGCGGCCGACATCCGCAACGCGATCAGCGTCCTGCTCCTGTCGGCCAACGACCCGGTCGCGGCCTGGGGCGGCGTCAAGCTGCTGCGCGACAAGTTCGGCATCGAACCCGCGGTCGTGACCGGGCCCGCGACCGACAACCAGGTCGGGGTCGACATCATCCTGCAGCAGATGGGCGTCGCCGCCGCGAACGCGATCACCAGCGGCGCGGAGCTCGGCGACCGCGTGATCGCCGCGGCGGGTCTTGCCGACAAGTTCCCCGTCAAGCCGACGACCGAATCCGAATGAACCGCCAGGAACGCATTCCGACGCTGGTCCTCGGCGGCACGGGCTATGTCGCGGGAGAGCTGCTGCGGCTGATCGCCGCGCATCCGCGCCTCGAGCTCGCGGCGGCGGTGTCGGACTCGAAGCCCGGTGAGCGGCTCGCGAGCGCCTTTGCACACCTCGCGCCGGTCTTCCCGGATACCGCGTTCGTCGGCGTCGACGAGGCGGAGCGGCTGATCGCGAGCCTGCCGGTGAGCGCGGTGCTCGCGGCCGCGCCGCACGGCGTGTCGGCGACGCTGATCGACCGGCTGCTCGCGGCGGCCTCGGCCGCGGGTACGCGGCCGCGCGTCGTCGACATCTCGGCCGATTACCGCTACGCCGACCCGGACGCCTACGCCGCGGTCTACGGCCACCCCCACGGCGCGCCCGGGCGCCTCAGGGAGTTCAGCTGTGCGCTGCCGGAGCATCTCGCGACGCTCGCGACGCCGCACGTCGCGCATCCCGGCTGTTTCGCCACCGCGATGCTGCTCGCGATCGTGCCGCTGCTGAAGCTCGGTCTCGTCGAGCCCGCGTTCTACGTCAGCGCCGTGACCGGCAGCACCGGTTCCGGACGGACGCCGGTCGAGGGCACGCACCATCCGCGCCGCCACAGCGACCTGTACGCCTACGGGGCACTCGGCCACCGCCACACGCCCGAGGTCGTCGCGATCGCGCGCGCGCTCACCGGACGCAGCGCCGAGCTCAACTTCGTGCCGCACTCGGGGCCGTTCGCGCGCGGCATCCACGCGACCACCCAGGCGCGGCTGGTCCTGCCAATGACCGGCGCCGAGATCCGCGCCGCGCTCGCCGCGTTCTACTCCGGCCAGCCGTTCGTCCGCGTCCTCGCGGACCCGCCGCGGCTCAAGGAAGTCGTCACCAGCAACTACGCCCACCTGTCCGCGACCACCAACGGCGCGACGGTCGCGGTGATGAGCGTCGTCGACAACCTCACCAAGGGCGCAGCCGGCGGCGCGGTGCAGTGGCTCAACCGCATGTTCGGCTGGGATCCCGCCACCGGGCTCGCGGCGCCCGCGCCGGGCTGGACCTGAGCCCGCCCGCCACCACGAGTACACGCCGCATGCCTCCGTCGAGCGCGAACCCGTCGCCCAACGCCCCCGCCGATCACCTGGCACACGTCTTCGCGCAGTACCCGTTCGAGGTCGTGCGCGCCGAGGGCGTGTGGCTGCACACGCGCGACGGCCGCCGCGTGCTCGACTACTACGGCGGCCACGCCGTCGCCGCGCTCGGCTACGGCCACCCGCGCTGGATCGCGGCCCTCGAGCGCCAGGCCCGCGAGGTGCTGTTCCAGACTAACGCCATCCCGATGCGGATCCGCGAGCGGGCCGCCGCGCGGCTGGTCGCGTTCGCGGGCCTCGGGCTCGACACGGTGTTCTTCGTCAACTCCGGCGCCGAGGCCAACGAGAACGCGCTCCGGCTCGGCTTCAAGCTCACCGGCCGCCGCGAAGCGGTGGCGCTCGAGCACGGCTGGCACGGCCGCACGGCCGCGGCCGGCGCCGTGACCTGGGGAGCGCGCGAGAAGTGGTACGGCTTCCCGCAGGCGCCCTTCGACGTGCGCTTCGTGTCGCGCAGCGACCCCGCCGCGGCCGCGGCCGGGATCACCGCGGACACGGCCTGCGTGATCGTGGAGCCGGTGCAGGGCCTGGCGGGCGCCCACGACGTCCCGGTCGCGGTGCTGGCGGCGCTGCGGCGCCGCTGCAGCGAGGTGGGCGCGCTCCTGATCTTCGACGAAGTGCAGTGCGGCGTCGGGCGCAGCGGCGCGCCATTCGCCGCCAACCGCGCCGGCGTCACGCCCGACATCCTGACGACCGCCAAGGCGCTCGGCGCCGGCTTCCCCGTGTCGGCGATGCTGCTGTCGCCGGCGGTCGCCGCGCGGCTCAAGATCGAGGACATGGGCACGACCTTCGGCGGCGGGCCGCTCGCCTGCGCGATCGTCGAGGCGGTCATCGACATCATCGAGTCCGAGGGCCTCATTGCCAACGTCGAGCGCATGTCGGCGCTGATCCGCTCGACCTGCGTCCTCGGCCCCGTAACGGGCGTGCAGGGCGCGGGACTGCTGCTCGGGCTGCGGACGACGCGTCCGGCCAAGGACGTGCAGCGCGAGCTGCTCGCGCAAGGCATCTTCGCCGGCACCGCCGCCGACCCGCACATCGTCCGGCTGTTGCCGCCGTTCACGCTGGAGCAGGCGCACGTCGCCGCGCTCGCGACCGCGCTCGCGGAGCTGCCGGCATGAGCCTCGCCCGCTTCCTCGACCTCGCCGACTTCACGGCGGCGGAGGTCCGTGACCTCCTCGCGCTCGCCGCGCGGCTGCAGCAGCGTCCGGAGCCGCAGGCGCTCGCCGGGCGGATCCTCGGGCTCGTGTTCCTGAACCCGTCGCTGCGCACGCTGGCCTCGTTCCAGGCCGGCATGGCGCGGCTCGGCGGCACCTCGTTCGTCATCACCCCAGGCCAGGGCACGTGGGCGCTCGAGACGCGCCTCGGCGTGCGCATGGACGGCGGTGCGGCGGAGCACATCCGCGAGGGCCTGCCGGTGCTCGCCTCGTACTGCGACGCGCTCGGCATCCGCGCCTTCGCCGAGGGCAGGGACCTCGCCGCGGACCTCGCCGACGAGAACTTCAAGGCGATGGCGGCGCTGGTCGACAAGCCGCTGATCAACCTCGAGTCGGCGGTCAACCATCCGTGTCAGGCGCTCGCCGACTGGAAGACGCTCGACGACGTCGGCGTCCCGCAGCGCGCCAAGTTCGTGCTGTCGTGGGTACCGCATCCACGGGCGTTGCCGCTCGCCGTGCCGGCGGCGACGGTGCACATGGCGGCGCTCAGGGGCCACGAGGTCGTGGTGCTGCGCCCCGAGGGCTTCGCGCTGCCGCCGGCGGTGATGGACAAGGCGCGCGCCGCCGCGCGCGCCTCAGGCGGCTCGGTGACCGAGACCGCGGGCCGCGACGCGGCGCTCAAGGGCGCGCAGGTCGTGTACGCCAAGGAGTGGGGCTCGACCGCGCACTACGGCGACGCGGCGCGCGACGCCGAGCTTCGCGCCGCGCTCCGCGACTGGCAGGTGCGCGAGCAGACCTTCGCCGCGAGCGCGCCCGGCTGCCACCTGATGCACTGTCTGCCGGTGCGCCGCAACGTCGCGGTCGCCGACGAGGTCCTGGACGGACCGCGGAGCATCGTGCTGCGCGAGGCACACAACCGGCTCGTCGTGCAGATGGCCGTGCTCTACCGCCTGCTGAAGTGACGCCGCGGCCGGCCCCGTGGCCGCCCAGCCAACCGCCTTTTCACGAGAGGATCCCCATGAGCTACCGCCCCGAACAAGCCGCCGCGATCCGCGCCATGCGCAACGCCGCGCCGTACCTGCGCATGTACAAGGGCAAGGTGTTCATCGTCAAAGTCGGCGGCGCGGTGTTCGCGAACATCGCGGCGACGCGCTCGATCGTCGAGCAGGTCGCGATCCTGCACCAGGTCGGGATCCGCGTCGTGCTCGTGCACGGCGGCGGCCCGCAGCTCGACGAGATGCAGCGCTCGCTGGGCATCGAGCCGAAGATGGTCGACGGCCGCCGCGTCACGGATGACAAGACCGTCGACGTGACCGTGATGGTGCTGAACGGCCTTCTCAACACCCGCCTGCTCGGCATCTGCCGCGAGCTCGGGCTGCGCGCGGTCGGCGTCTCCGGGCTCGATGGCGGGCTGGTCCGCGCGCGCCGCCGGCCGCCGGTCAGGGTCGCTGACGGCAGCACCGTCGACTACGGCCAGGTCGGCGACATCGACGAGGTGGACCCGGACGTGCTGCAGAAGCTGCTCGACGGCGGCTACATGCCGATCGTGAGCCCGCTGTCGTGCGACGCGCAGGGCACCATCCTCAACATCAACGCCGACACGGTCGCGGCGCGCATCGGCGCGGCGCTCGGCGCCGAGAAGCTGCTGCTGTGCACCGGCGCGGCCGGCATCTTCGAGGACATCTCCGACCCATCGACGCTCGTCTCCTACACCGACCTCGCGGGGCTGAAGCGCCTCGAGGCGGCCGGCAGCTTCGCCGACGGCATGATGCCGAAGGCCGACGCCATCGAGGCCGCGATCCGCGGCGGCGTCCGCCGGGTGCACGTGATCTCGTTCAAGTCGCCGGATGCGCTGCTCGCCGAGGTGTTCACCAACGAGGGCCTCGGCACGCTGATCGTCGCCGACGTCAAGGCGCTGTCGCCGGCGGAGCAGAGCCCGCCCGGGCCGAAGCCGTGAGCCGGCTGTGGGACAAGGGCGCGCCGCTCGATGCGCGCGTGCTCCGCTACACCGCGGGCGAGGATCACGCGCTCGATGAGCGGCTGGTCGCGTACGACGTCCGCGCCTCGACCGCCCACGCCGAGGGCCTCCATGCCGCCGGCCTGCTTTCGGCCGGCGATCTCGAGACGCTGCGCACGGCGCTCGCGGCCATCGGCGCCGCGCACGCGCGCGGCGAGTGGCGCGTCACGCTCGAGAACGAGGACGGGCAGACCGCGCTCGAGCAGCAGCTGACGGCCAAGGTCGGCGCCGCCGGGGGGCGCATCCACCTTGGCCGCTCGCGCAACGACCAGGTGCTCGCGGCGCTCAGGCTCTACCTGCGCGACGCGGTCGAGGAGCTGAGGAGCGGGGCGCAGGCGGTCGCCGACGCGCTGCACGCGCTCGCGGCCCGCCACCCCGGAGTGGCGCTGCCCGGCTACACGCACATGCAGCAGGCGATGCCGTCCAGCGTGGCGCTCTGGGCGCAGGGCTTCGCCGCGGAGGTGCACGACGACGCCGAGGGCCTGCGGCTCGCGCACCGGCGCATCGGCAAGAACCCGCTCGGCTCGGCCGCCGGCTACGGGACACCCGGCCTGCCGCTCGACCGCGAGGAGACGATGCGGCGGCTCGGCTTTCCGGCGAACCACGAGCCGGTGACCGCGGTGCAGCTGTCGCGCGGCAAGGCCGAGGCGCAGGTCCTGTTCGAGATCACGCTGCTGATGACCGATCTCGGCCGCCTCGCGTCCGACCTCGTCCTCTTCTACACGCAGGAGTTCGCGTTCGTCAGCCTGCCCGACGCGTTCACGACCGGCTCCTCGATCATGCCGCAGAAGCGCAACCCGGACGTGTTCGAGCTGATCCGCGGCCGCAGTGCCACGGCCGCGGCCTGCCTCGACGAGGCGCTCGGCGTCGTCGCCAAGCTGCCGAGCGGCTACCAACGCGACCTGCAGCTCCTGAAGGCACCGCTCTTCCGCGGCATCGACGTCGCGGCTCAAACGCTCGACATCCTGCCAGCGGCGCTCGAGGGCGTGCGCTTCCGGCCGGAGAACATCCGCCTCGATCCCGCGATCCACGCCGCGGAACGCGCCAACCGGCTGGTCGTGACGGAAGGCATCCCGTTCCGCGAGGCCTACCGGCGCGTCGCCGCCGAGCTCGCCGGCAAGTAGCGGCGCGCCGCTCGCGGCGGGAATCCGTCGGTGGCCGCCGGAGTCAGGTCATGAGTTTTCGGATGTAGTCGCACACGGAAAGCAACTGCGGCCCGTCCATCCGCCCGATGACGTTGCGGACGACGGATCCCATGACCTGCTCCGTCCCGGCCATGCCGAGCTTCGCCGACTGCTGGAGGATGAATCCCGTGCCGGCGCGCTTGAGCGGCTGCATGAAGAAGTAGTCCAGGCCGCTCTGGGTCAACTCCACGACGACATCCGCAAGCGCGTCCCGGTGGCGGACGGGATTCGGCGCCCGCTCGAGAGCGTCCAGCACCGACAGCGTCTTCTTGCGCAGGCTCGCCGAATGGTAGAAACGAAGGTACGGCGCTGCCGCCGGGCCCGATGATGCCGCCGGGGCTCTGGCGCGCTTGCCTTGCGCCGCTCGGCTGCGCTGCAGGAACGATGGCATGGCGGCCATGATACGCCGTCGGCCGGCGGCGGCGGCGCGTGAGGTCTTCCCTCAGCCGGGACTCGACGTGCGCCGCCCGGATGCGGCGCGCCGCACATCGGCGCTGATCGCGACTGCAGTCTCGGTCAGGACGTGTTCTCGAGCAGCAGGTTCCGGCTCACGGCGTACCCGGTCGTCGGGACAGCGCCGCTATAGGCGATCGAGGCGTCCTCTTTGACCGACATCAACGTCACGACGTCGCGCCAGTTCGTCACGGTCTCCGTCCGCGTCGTGCCCGCAGGACTCGTCCAGGTGACGGTGCTTTCGAGCTTGAGAGCGGTGAAGGTGCCGGCCGGGACGGTCACGGACTCGATGTCGACGACGGATCCCTGCTGCGTGTAGGCGATAGGAGCTTCGGTCCCGCAGGCGTACGTGTAGTCGAGCGTCCACGTCTCGCCGACGCGTATCGGGAAGACGGGCCCGCCGCCGTGCGGGCTGTAGATGCAGTTGACGACATTGCCGTTCGCGGCCGTGTAGACGAAGGCCGTTACCTCGCCGGAATTGTTCAGGGTCTCGGTCCCCGTCACGATCGAATAGTCGGTGCCGTTGACGATCACCGTGTTGTGGTTCGGATCCGCCGACAGCACGTCGTACGATCCGTCCGGATTGACCGTCGTCACGGTGCGGGTGAAACCGAGGTCGATCGTGTTGTTGGCGTTGTCGACGACCGTCTCGCTATACCGCGTGGCCGACTTGAGCGCCGGCGTCACGAACGCGTAGGCCGGCCCGGAACCGGGGTTCGTCGGGCGTCCCCCGCCGCCGCCGCCGCACGCCGCGAGTACGAGCACCGAAATCACCGCGCTCAGGCTGGTCGTCTTCATGGCTTGCGCTACCCGTTCCCTGGGGTGCACCGAGCCTATGCGATGTGCGCGTTCGATGCGAGCGCCTGCGGATCGGCTCGGCGCGCGACCGAAGGCCGCCTCCGGCCGCGCTATTCGGAGAGGCCGAGCCCGAAGCCGGCCTCGACGTCCGACTTTCGGTAGACGCGGAACGAGATCAGCGTCTCCGAGTCCTCGATCCCCGGCAGCGCGTGCATCCGGTCGCTGACGATGTCGGCGAGCTCGTCATTGCGCGCCGCGCGCACGATCGCGACGAGGTCGTAGCGCCCGGCCACCGAGTAGACGTCGACGACGCCCTCGAGCTCGGCGAGCGCCGAGGCGAGCGCGCCGATCTCGCGAGTCTTGGCCTTGATCAGGACGACGGCGGTCACGGACATGGGGACACCTCAATAGAGGACGACGCTGCGGATCGACTCGCCGGCGTGCATCAGGTCGAAGGCATCATTGATCTTGTCGAGCGGCATCGTGTGCGTGATCAGGGGGTCGATCTCGATCTTGCCGTCCATGTACCAGTCGACGATCTTCGGAACGTCCGTGCGGCCGCGCGCGCCACCGAACGCGGTGCCCTTCCAGACGCGGCCGGTCACCAGCTGGAACGGCCGGGTCTTGATCTCCTGGCCCGCCCCCGCGACGCCGATGATCACCGACACGCCCCAGCCGCGGTGGCAGCACTCGAGCGCCTGCCGCATCAGGTCGACGTTGCCGACGCACTCGAACGAGTAGTCGGCGCCGCCGTCGGTGAGTGCCACGAGGTGCTGGACGAGGTCGCCACCGACCTCCTTCGGGTTCACGAAGTGCGTCATGCCGAACTTCTCGGCGAGCACCTTGCGCTTCGGGTTCACGTCGACGCCGATGATCTTGTTGGCGCCGACGAGCCGCGCGCCCTGGATCACGTTGAGGCCGATGCCGCCGAGCCCGAAGACGACGACGTTGGCGCCCGCCTCGACCTTCGCCGTGTTGATCACGGCGCCGATGCCGGTCGTGACGCCGCAGCCGATGTAGCAGACCTTGTCGAACGGCGCGTCCTCGCGGATCTTCGCGACCGAGATCTCCGGCAGCACCGTGTAGTTCGAGAACGTCGAGCAGCCCATGTAGTGGTGGACCTTCTCGCCGCCGATCGAGAAGCGGCTGGTGCCGTCCGGCATCACGCCCTTGCCCTGCGTTGCGCGGATCGCCGTGCACAGGTTGGTCTTGTGGGACGTGCAGCTCTTGCACTGCCGGCACTCCGGCGTGTAGAGCGGGATGACGTGGTCGCCCTTGCGGACCGAGGTGACGCCCGGACCGACGTCGACGACGACGCCGGCGCCCTCGTGGCCGAAGATCACCGGGAACAGGCCCTCCGGGTCGGCACCCGAGCGCGTGAACTCGTCGGTATGGCAGACGCCCGTCGCCTTGAGTTCGACGAGTACCTCGCCGGCTCGCGGCCCGTCGAGGTCGAGGGTCACCACTTCCAGAGGCTTGCCGGCGGCGTAGGCGATGGCGGCGCGAGTCTTCATTCGAGAACCCCAAGGCAGGCGTGGCACGGACGCGGGCGCGAGGCCGCGGGACGGGAGTATCGCCGACTCGGCGGCCGCGCGACAGGGCTGCCCGCGCGCGTTCAGTCGGCGTCCGGCTGGACCTCCGGGCGCGCGGCGGCGAACGCCGGCAGAGTCTCGAGCGCCGCGCCGATCCCGGTCAGCGTCGGGAACGCGGCGAGGTCGCAGCGGAAGCGGCGGGCGTTGTAGAGCTGCGGCACGAGGCAGACGTCGGCCATCGTCACCGACTTCCCGTAGAGATGGCGGCCGTCGCCGGAATGGCGCCTCGCGAGCTCCTCGAGGCCGACGAAGCCCTCCCGGATCCAGTGCTGGTACCAGCGGTCGACGCCGGCGGCGTCCAGCCCGAGCGGCCCCTTCAGGTAGTTGAGCACCCGCAGGTTGTTGAGCGGATGGATGTCGCAGGCGATCCCCTGCGCCATCGACCGCACGATGGCGCGGCCACGCACGTCGGCGGGCAGCAGCGGCGGCGCGCGGTGCGTCTCGTCGAGGTACTCGATGATGGCGAGCGACTGGCCGATCACCAGGCCGTCGTCCTCGAGCGCCGGTATGAGTCCCTGCGGGTTCAGCGTCAGGTACTCGGGCGCGCGGTGCTCGTCGCGCGAAAAGAGCTTCGAGGCGCTCTCGCAGGCGAGGGCCTTGACGTTGAGCGCGATGCGCACGCGGTAGGCCGCCGAGCTGCGCCAGAAGGTGTAGAGCTTCATGCCGGTTCTCCGCGGGCGCCGGTCAGCGCCTGATTCTGATCACCACCGTGTTCGCGAGCTTGTCGTGCCAGCCCTGCTTGCGCCGGTCGAACCCGACCCACGCGAACCCGAGGCACAGCGGCAGCGTCGCCAGCAGGTAGCCGAGATACCGGATCACGAGCTGGCGCGGCGTCGGCGGCCCGAGTGTCGTCGCGTCGACGATCCGCGCGCCGATCAGCTGTTTGCCGGGGGTCGCGCTGCGACGCATCCAGAACGGCACGACGATCAGCGCGAGCACCGCGAACAGCAACAGCTGCTCGGCGCTGCTTTGCGACCACTCGACGACGCGCTCGAGACTGACGTGGCGCCAGCCACCCGACACGACGACCAGCCAGACGATGACCAGCGGCAGCACCCACACCGTGTCGATGAGCGCCGCGGCGACGCGCGCCCAGAAGCCGACGTACTCCGGCGCGGCCGCGGCGCCGCCGCCGGACGCCGCGCTCACAGCACGCGGCCCGGGTTCAGGACGCCACGCGGGTCGAGCGCGACCTTCAGCTGCCGCATCAGCGCGATCTCCTCCGGCAGCCGCGAGCTCGCGAGCCAGTGGCGCTTGTGCTGGCCGATGCCGTGCTCGGCCGACACCGAGCCGAAGCCGGCGAGCGAACCGTAGACGATGCGATCGAGCGGTCCGGCCTCGGCCAGCGACTTGAGGCCCGTGACGAGGTGCAGGTTGCCGTCGCCGAGGTGGCCGAAGACGAACAACGGACGGTCACCGAGCACGGCGGGCACCTCGGCGGCCAGCTTGTCGAGGTAGCCGACCATCCGCGAGATCGGCAGCGACACGTCGTAACCCATCGGCATGCCGAGCCGCATCATGAGTTCGGCCGCCGACTCGCGGATGCGCCACAGGCGCGCGCTGTCGTCGAGCGAGCGCGCGATCAGCGCATCCGCCGCGACGCCCGCGTCGAGCATCCGCGCCAGGAACGCCTCGAGGCGCTCGGTATCGCCGGCGGGCTCGAGCGCCTCGATCTCGATCAGCGCGTAGTGGGAGTGCGGCGCGTCGAAGGGCTGCGCGCCCGCCTTCAGCTCCCGGAGCGCGAACTCGAAGTAGTTATGCCACATCGTCTCGAACGAGCCGAGCTGGCCGCCGAACGCGGCGCGTGACTCGCGCAGCAGCGCGACCAGCGCTTCGAAGGAGTTCGTGCCGACGAACGCGGTGATGCGCTCGCGCGGCGCCGGGTGCAGCCGCAGCACGGCGCGCGTCACGACTCCGAGCGTACCCTCGGTGCCGACGAAGAGCTGCTTGAGATCGTAGCCGGCGTTGTTCTTCAGCATGCAGTTGAGCGACGAGACGATCGTGCCGTCGGCGAGCACCACCTCGAGGCCGAGCACGAGTTCGCGTGCCATGCCGTAGCGGATCACGCGGTTGCCGCCGGCGTTGGTGGCGATGTTGCCGCCGATCGTGCACGAGCCGCGCGCGCCGAGGTCGAGCGCGAACTGCAGCCCGTGGCGCTCGGCCGCCGCGTGCACCGCCGCGAGCGGCGTGCCGGCGAGCACCCGCATCGTGCCGCCGTCCGGATCGACCTCCTCGACGCCGCTCAGCCGCTCGAGCGACAGCGCGACCTCGCCCGCGCGCGGCGTCGCGCCGCCGGCGAGTCCGGTGAGCCCGCCCTGCACGACGACCGGCTGCGACGCCGCGTGGCAGCGCCGCAGGATCGTCGCGACTTCGGCGGTCGAGCGCGGCCGCAGCACGGCGCGCGGCTCGCAGGCGTTGACCCGGGTCCAGTCCGAGTGGTGGCGGGCGCCGGCCTCGGCGCCCGACAGCAGCGTCCCCGGCGGCAACTCGGCGGCGAGGCCTTCGAGCAGTGGATCGGTCGGCTGCGACATGGTGGCTGGCCTGGCCCAGGGGGCGGCGGGGTCGGGAGGCGCCGGCTACGGTGCCACCACGCCGCGGGCGTTTCAACAAGGGGCAACCCCGATATAGTGCAGCCGCCGGCCGCCTTGCGCCGGCGCCGTGGAGCCCGCCATGAACCGAATCGCACCGTTCGCCGCCGTCCTCGCGCTCGCCGCCGCGCCGTCGCCGGCGGCGCCGCCCACGCCCGAGGCGGTGCGCGCCGATGCGCGCGAGATCTTCGCGACCGCCATCGGCTTCGAGACGTCGATCGGCAAGGGCCAGGTGCCGAAGCTCGCCGAGTACCTCGCCGAGCGGTTTCGCAAGGGCGGATTCCCGGCAGCCGACGTGCACGTCCTGCCGCTCGGCGAGACCGCCTCGCTCGTCGTGCGCTATCGCGGCGACGGCAGCGGCGGCCGACCGGTCGCGTTCCTCGCCCACATGGACGTCGTCACCGCGAAGCGCTCGGACTGGCAGCGCGACCCGTACAGGCTGACCGAGGAGAACGGCTACTTCTTCGGCCGGGGAACCTCCGACGTCAAGCAGGAGGTGGCGCTGCTGACCGAGACCTTCCTCAGGCTCAAGGCGGAGGGCTTCGTGCCGACGCGCGACCTGATCGTCGCCTTCAGCGGCGACGAGGAGACGGAGCAGGCGACGGCCGAGGACCTGGTCCGGAACCACCGGGATCTGGTCGACGCGGAGTTCGCGCTCAACGGCGACGGCGGCGGTGGCGTGCTCGACGAGGAGACAGGCCGGCCGAAGCTCTTCTACGTGCAGGGCGCCGAGAAGTACTCGGTGACCTTCTCGATGACGACCCACAATCCCGGCGGGCACAGCTCGCAGCCGCGCGCCGACAACGCGATCTACGAGCTCGCCGACGTGCTGAAGGCGGTGCAGGGCTACCAGTTCCCGGTGAAGTGGAACGACTGGACGCTCGGCGACTTCAAGGCCGCGGCGCTGTCGACACCCGGCGCGCTCGGTGCGGCGATGCGGCGCTACGCCGCCGACCCGCACGACGCCGCTGCGGCAGCCGAGATCACGAAGTATCCGCAGTACGTCGGCAAGCTGCGCACGACCTGCGTCGCGACGATGCTGCAGGGCGGCCATGCCGAGAACGCGCTGCCGCAGTCGGCGACCGCGACGGTCAACTGCCGGGTGTTTCCCGGCACACCGGTCGCCGAGGTCGAGCAGACGCTGCGACGGCTCGCCGGGCCGAAGGTCGAGGTCAAGCGCAACTACGAGCCGACCACCTCGGACGCCTCACCGCTGCGCGACGACGTCATGCGCGTCGTCGCGCGTGCCGTCGAGGCCGCCAACCCCGGCGCGCGCATCGTGCCGACGCAGGCGGCGTACGCGACCGACGGCCTGTGCTACCGCAACGCCGGCATCCCGACGTACGGCGTCGGCAGCACTTTCGAGAAGGAAAGCGAGGTGTTCGCGCACGGGCTCAACGAGCGCATCCCGGTCGCTTCCTTCTACAGCGGCCTGACGCACTGGTACGTGCTGATCAAGGCGCTGGCCGGCAGGGGCTGACGCCTCCCGGTCAGCGCGCAGCGCCCGCCTTGAGCTTGGCGAGGTAGCGGTCGCGGAGCTCCGTCTGGCGCGTGCGCAACGACTGGCGGTGGCCGTCGAGCCACGACGCGTCGACCACGGTCGACACCTCGAGCGGGTCGCCGCTCCAGACGACGAGATTCGCCGGGCGGCCGGCCTCGATGCTGCCGAATTCGCCGCCGGCGCGGAACACCCGCGCCGGCGCGCTCGTCAGGGCCGCGAGCGCCGCGTCCCACGGCAAGCCGTGGGCGACGGCATTGCCGGCCGCCTGGCGCAGCTTACGCGCGTCGTGCGGCGACGCCGAACGCCGGCTGAAGACCACCGTGACGCCCGCGGCGTGCAGCCGCGCCGCGTTCTCGAGCGTGGCGCCGATCTGGTCGAACTGCTCCGGCAGGTCGTCGAGCGGATCGATCACGACCGGTACCTGCGCGTGCGCGAGGAGCGGCGCGACGCGCCACGCCTCGGCGCCGCCGAACACCACCGCCTTCAGCTTCTCGCGCTCGGCGAACTCGACCACGGTGCGGATGTCCGCGGCGCGGTCCACGCCGAACACCACCGGCTTCTGCTCGGTCACGAAGCCCTTCAGCACGCGGCGACCGGCCGGCGTCAGCAGCCGCGGCTCCCCCGCGGCCGGCGCGACCGGGGCCCGCGCCTCGTCGAGCGCCTGCGCGAGCAGCATGTAGGCGGCCGCGCGGCTCTCGCCGGCGAGCGGCCCGGCGTCCTCGCCGACGGTGACGGCGAGCGCGACCGGGGCGCGTGGCCGCCGGCCGTCCAGGCGCACGACGGAGCCGAGGCCGGCGATGATCGAGCTGCCGGGCGCGCCCTTGCGCCCCGGCTCGGCGCTCGGCGCGAGCAGCGCGAAGCCGATGCCCTCGACGCGCGACACGGCGAGCGGCATCGAATCGGGGTTGAACGCGAATGCCAGGTCGAACTCCGGCCGCATCTGCCCGAGTTTCAGCGCGCCGTCGTTGGTCGATGACTCGGCCTCGATCTCGCTGACGCCGAACTGGCCGATGCCGCCGAACAACGCCGGCGTCACCGGCCGGCCCTTGAGGTCGATCACCTCGGCACCGGCGGGTGCCGCGAGGTCGCGGCCGATCGCGGTGACGCGTCCGCCGACGATCAGGACCGAGCCGCCCTCGAGCGTGCCGCGCGCACCCTCCGTGTGGATGACGCCGTTCCGCAGCAGCACCGTGCCGGACGCCGCGGATGCAGCGGGTGAGGCGAGCGCGACCGCGACGGCGAGGGCCGCGAGGCCCGTCGGGATGCTGAGATTCATGGCACGACTCCGGCCGCCGCGGGCTGTCCGAGCATGAAGTCCGACCGCGGCGCCGCCGGCGGGTGCGCGCGGTCGTACTGCAGCACGCCGTCGATGTACACCTCGTCGGCGAGCGCGTAGACGCTGAACGGGTTGCGGTTCCAGACGACGACGTCCGCCATCTTGCCGGCCTCGAGCGTGCCGGTGCGGCCATCGATGCCGAGGGCGCGGGCCGGGTTCTGCGTCAGCCAGCGGATGGCGCGCTCGGGCGGGATGTCGAGGCCGATCGCGCCGCCGCGCGCGACGGCCTTGCCCGCCTCCTGGTTGAGCCGCTGGATGCCCTCGCCCGAGTCGGAGTGCACGATCGCGCAGCCGTTCGGCGCGGCGTCGACGAGCGCGATGTTCTCCTGGATGCCGTCGTTGGCTTCCATCTTGAACCCCCACCAGTCCGCCCACATCGCCGCGCAGACGCCGCGTTCCGCCAGCAGGTCGGCGATCTTGTAGGCCTCGACGGCGTGATGAAAGGCCGCGATCCTGAAACCGAACTCGCGCGACATGTCGAGCATGATCGCCATCTCGTCGGCGCGGTAGCAGTGCATCTGCACCGGGATCTCGCCTTTCAGGACGCCGGCCAGCGTGTCGAGCCGGAGGTCCCGCTTCGGCGGCTTGGCCTCCTCGGCCGCCTTGCCACCGGCCTTGATCTTCGCGTCGTAGGCGCTCAGGTCGCGGAGGTATTCCTGCGCCTCGATCCACTGTGCGCGGTAGCCGGCGACGTTGCCCATGCGCGTCGATGGCGCCATGTTCCGTCCCTGGCCGTAGACCCGCTTCGGGTTCTCGCCGCAGGCCATCTTGAGGCCCTGCGGCGCGCCCGGGAACTTCATGCCCTGGTACGTCACGGCCGGCACGTTCTTGAGGACGACCGAGCGGCCGCCGATCAGGTTCGCCGAGCCCGGCAGGATCTCGAGCGTCGTGACGCCGCCGGCGAGCGCCGTGTCGAAGGCCGGGTCGACCGGCCACACCGAGTGCTCGGCCCAGACGTTGGCGGTCACCGGCGCGGTCGCCTCGTTGCCGTCGTTGTTGCCGGACACCGCCGGCACCGGATAGACGCCGAGGTGGGAGTGGATGTCGATGATGCCCGGCGTGACCCAGCGCCCCTTGCCGTCCACGAGCCGGGCGCCCGCGGGTGCGTCGAGGTGCTGGCCGACCGCCGCGATCTTGCCGTCCGCGACCAGCACGTCGGTGTCCTCGAGTCGGACACCGGTGCCGGTGAGCACGGTCGCGCCGCGAATGAGCACCGGCGCCGACGTGCCGGGAACGTAGGTCGACGGATACGGGTCCGCCGGCGGTGTCGCAGGCTCCGCTGCCGCCAGCGAGACGGCAAGGCCGGCTCCGGCGACGAGCGCGACGAGACGCTCCACGGCGCGGGTGTGGCTGGTTCGCATTTGGAATCCCCCTTGCGCGGCGATCCGGGTCGTCGCCGCGCGGCAGTCTAGCCTAGTGGCGCCGCGTCGAGCGCCGGTCTCGATCAGTGCACCCCGCCCCGGTAGCGCACCTCGCCCGCACGCACCGCGAGTTCGAGGCGGTTCTGCGGCGGCGGCAGCGGGCAGGTCGCGAAGCCGGTGAACGCGCACGGCGGGTTGTAGGCCTCGTTGAAATCGATGTGCACGGTAGGCCCGGCCGGCAACGGCACGTGCAGGAAACGGCCAGCGCCGTAGGTCTCGTGCCCGGACGTGCCATCGGCAAACATCACGAACAGGTGGTCGTCGCCCTCGGCCTCGAGCAGTGCATCCAACCGCCACTCGCGCCCGTCGCGGCTAAAGATGATCGCGCCGGGCGCCAGCATCTCGACCTCGTCGCCGAGCACGTTGACGATCGTGATGTGTCGCGCCGGATCGTAGCGCTCGAAACGCGCGTCGAACGTCCAGGACGGGTCGATCGGAAAATAGTCGAGCCCGTGGAACGCGCGTCGCGCGCGGCTCTCGAGGTCTCGGACCCTGAGCGCGAAGCGCCCGCCGCGCTCGATGACGAAGAAGCGCAGCGAGCCCGAGGACAGCACGACGGCGTCGCGTCCGGCCGACGGCGCGACGTCGCGCGGTTCCGCCGGGTGCCCGTCGGCCGCGACGCCGCTGCGCGGCGCGGGCTCGAAGCGCACCGCGCGGCCGTCGACCACGAGTCGCCCGGCATGCGGCGCGAGCTCGCGGCCGGCGAGCACGACGTCGTTGTCGCGCGCCCGACCGACGGAATTCGCGCCGGGCTTGAGCCAGTGGAGGCCGACGACCGTCAGCCAGCCGTCCTCGCCCGCGATCTCGGCCACGCGTCCCGCGCGCCACGCGTGCACGGCCGCCACCTCGTCCTCGCGGGGCCCGGCGACCGCGACCGACGTGCACGCGACGGCGACCAGCAGGAGCGCGCGCGGAATCCGGGCGGCGCCACGGAAGGGCAGTGGGATGCGGGTCGGCAAGGCGGCTCGTTCGTCGGTCGGGGCGGCGGCATCGTCCACGGGACCGACCCGTCGTGCAAGCCCGCGGCACGGGTCGGCCGATCCGCGGCGGATCGTGGCGCGTTCCGGCCCCCCGCCGCGAGCCGACCGCGCCGAGGAGTCCGATTCACCGCACGCGGGACGAACTTTCACCTCGCCGCGGGCGCCGCGCGCAAGCGGCCCGCGGGGCGGCGGCGCGACGCCCGGGCGTGTCGGCCGCGGCGAGACTGCGCCAGTGCAAGACGCTGTTTTCATTGGCCCCATGGCGTGGCCTTCGCGATCGGCGCGAAGCCCCGGCGCGCGACTGCGGCCGACCGCGGCGCCGTTAGGGCTTGCCGAAACTGCGGACCCAGATCACGCCGCCGATCAGAGGCAAGGGAGTATGCTGCGCTGCAATAAAAGGTTCCGTTTCCATGCCCGTCAATGCCCGCCATCTGAACTCCAGCCATCGTCCGGCGCTGCTCGCCCACTTCTGCGCCCTGTCGCGCCGTGACGCGTACCTGCGCTTCGGGACCTACGTCGGCCCCGAGTCGATCGCCAACTACGTCAACGGCATCGATTTCGAACGCTCCACCGTGCTCGGCGTGTACGGCGAGAACCTCCAGCTGAACGGCGTCGCGCACCTGTGCCCCGACCGCGGCGTGGTCGAGCTCGGCATCAGCGTGCTCGCGACCGCCCGCCGCCGCGGCCTCGGCTCGCTGCTGATGCGCCGCTCGCTCAGTCACGCGCGGATGATCGGCGCCGAGCGCCTGTTCATGCATTGCCTGGCCGAGAACGACGACCTGATGCGGCTCGCGCGCGCCGCAGGCGCCGAGTTCTCGTTCAGCCACGACGAAGCCGACGGCTTCATCCACGTGCCGCGCGTCACGCCGTTCAGCGCCGCGGTGGAATTCGCCGAGGAGCAGATGGGCGTCGTCGACTACGCGCTCAAGGCGCAACGCGCGGCCTGGCGCCACGCGCTCGGGCTCGGCGTCTAGTCGAGCCGGCGCGCCGCACAGCGCCCGAGCCGACCCGCCGCGTCGACCTCGCCGCTCAGCTCGATCGGCCGGCAGCAGACCTGGCAGTCCTCGATGTAGCTGAACGAGCCCGCCGAGAGATCGACGGGCGTCCCGAACCGCTCGCCGCAGTACGGGCAGTCGACCTCGATGAACACGCCGAGCTCCGCGTTCGAGCCGCCGGGCTCGTAGACGGGCTCGAGGCCGTAGAGCGCGTCGATCGCCGCCGCATCGCGCGGCGCGACGGGCGGCGGGCGGGGTCGGCGCATGCGGCGCTCAGCCGGGGCGACGGGCGAGCGCGCCGCCATGCGGCACCGCTCGGGCCTCGTCGGCCAGCACGCGCGTCTTGGCGACGGCCGAGCGCAAGTGCGCGACCGCCTCGGACACTTCCGGCGCACCCGGATGGCCGTCGCGCTCGAGCCGCCCGGCGCTCGCCGCGAGCAGCAGCGCAACGCCCGCGAGCTCCTGGCCGAGGTCCTCGTGCAGCGCCACCGCCATCTCGAGCGCGCGGCGCGCGTTCTCGTCGAGCGACACGCGATCCTGGGCGTGCAGCCGGGCGAGCTGCGTTCGCAGGAAGGTGTTGTAGAGCCCGAGCAATGTGCAGCGCGCGAGCGTCAGGACGATGCTGACGCCGACGAGTACCCGCTGCAGCGCGGTGTCGTGCATGAGGTGGAACGCCGCCGGCGTGCGCGCCAGGATGAGCGCGAGCGCGAGCGCGACGCCGACGCAGGCCGCGAGCGCCTCGCGCAGCGGCAGCCGCAGGCTCGCGAACGCGAACACGATGAACAGCACGCAGACGAAATAGAGCGCCGCCGCCGGCGCCAGCACGATGAACGCGAGCTGCAGCGCCACGGCGCTGACCAGCTTGGCGAGCGTCAGGTTGCCGTCGACGAAGCGCTCGCTGAGGCCGCTCGCCATCAGCGCGTAGAAGACCGCGCACCACGCGAGCGCGGCGCCCGCGTAGGCGAGCGGCACCCAGCCGGCCAGCGCACCCGACATCGCGAACAGCCCGAGCAGCACGCTGTCGAGCAGGTAGCTCGCACCGATCAGGTACAGCATCCGGAGCCACAGCCGTCGCGGCTGCCGGATCGGTTCGAAGGTGGTCTCGCCCATGGCGCGCCCGGGGCCGTTCAACCGTTGTACGGCCGAGCTTACACCCGGGCCGCCGGCGCGTCCGCGCGGCGCCTCAGTGGCCGCCGCGGACCCGCAGGCCGGCGGCGCGCAGCGCCTCGGCGAGCTCGGCCTCGATGCGTTCGGCCTCGCTGCGCGCGATCCGCTGCAGGTGCAGCACCGGCCCGGTCAGCACCTCGAGGCCGCGGCGGAGCACGCTGCCGGACGCGCGGATGCCGGCCTTGTGCTGGTCGAAGCGCGCCGCCGGCGCGTACTCGGTCATGCCGACGTAGACGCCATGCGGGTCGCCGGCGCTGTCGCGGTAGTCGAGCAGCACGAGGTAGATGTTCGAGCGCCCGCGCCGGCGCGCGACGCAGCGGGCGGCGACCTCGTACGCGAGCGGCAGCCATTCGACGTGCCGCATCGGCAACCACTCCGGCACGGACGCGGCGGCCGCGGTCCACAGGCGCTCGAGCGCGCGCTCGACGTTGGTGCCGATCTCGCCGCGCATCCAGAGCTCATGGACGCACTCGGCCGCCGTCGCGCCGTCGGCGGCGGCGAGCGCGGCCTCGAAGCGCGCGTTCAGCCGCTCGCGCGGCTCCGTCTTGAATCGCCGTGGAACGCCGCTGTCCGTCACCGCCCCGCCCCGCTCCCGCATCGCGCGCCCGTTCCCGGTCCCGCCGGGTCGCCATACACCGACGGTCGACGGCCGCCCCGCACGTCAGCCGCGGCGTAGGCTGCGCTGATTCCGCGCCGCGCGCGGTCGCCCGAGCCTCGTGGTACGCCACCCGGCCCTGGGCGTCCGCCGCGGCACGGAGCCCTCGGCCGTCAGTCGCGCAGTGCCACCGCGGTCGCGACCAGCGTGCCGGATCCTGACAACGTGCCGGTCGCGCGCACCAGGCGCCCGGCGGCCTGCGCGAAGAACGTCGCGGCGGACAGGCTCACGCCGTTGGCGTCGGTGAAGGTCGCGCCGATCGCCGAGACCGTGATCCCGGTCAGCGTGAACCGCGGACTCGCGACCGACGCCGCCACGTCCTGCAGCTCGACGAGCGCCGGGGACGGCGTGTCGTAGCGCTCGACGACGCGTCCGGAGGCGCTCGCGCCGCTGGCGGAGGCGCCGCGCACCACGACCCAGTTGCCGACCTGCAGGTTCGCGAAGCCGAAGATCCTGAGCTGCGTCGCGCTGCGGTCGTCCCAGCGGGTCTCGCTCGCCGTGCCGAGGGTGATGCCGGCGACCGTCAGCGTCTGGCCGGCCGTGTCGATCGCGCTGACCGGGCCCACGACGCGCACGTTCGTGACCGGCACGAGCACGACCGTGGTCGCATCCAGCACGCTGTTGGCGTCGTAGGTGCCGCTGACCTCGACCTCGACGTCGGCGGCGACGTCGCTGCTGACGCCACCCGAATACGTGGTCGTCGTGGTCGTCGCGACCGTCTGGCCGCCGACGTCGAAATCGCTCGCCGAGCCGAAGCGCGTGACCGCGCCGTGGACGCTGCCGGCGGTGCCGCTGGTGCCGGCCGGCACCTCGGTCTGCGCGGTGACCAGCATCGCCTGCAGAGTCGTCGCGTTGTCGAGCGTGACGCCGCTCGCGACCACGTAGCTGCCGTTCGCCGTCTGCGACGGCAGCCCGCCGGACGCGACGCTGTAGTCGACGGTGGTGCCGTCGATCGTGAACGTCTGCGTGGCGCCGTTGAGGTTGGCGACCCGACCGGCCACCTGGTACGAGCGCCCGGCGAGCGCGAGGTCGAAGCGCGACGCGATGAGGCCGGCCGAGGTGCGATAGCCGTCGACGGCGACGACGTCGCCGATCAGCAGGCCACCGACGTCGGTCGGGGCGACGCTGTCGCCGACGCTCGTGTCGCCGGTGATCCGCACCGTCTGGCCGAGCACGGTCACCGTGGCGGCGGGCAGGTCGATCGCCGAGACCGGGCCGACGAGCTTGGTCGTGACCGCGACGGTGTTGGCGGTGCCCGCGCTCGCGCTGCCGGCCGCGCCGCCGACGGTCGCGACCTGGCCGACGAGCAGCGCCGACTCGCTGGTGGCGACCCCGTCGACCGTGAACGTCGCGGTCGAGTCGGCGAACTCCGTGCCGTTGACGAACACGCTGGCGAACGCGCCGACCGGCCCGATCGTCGTCTGCGTCGAGGACGAGCCCTGCAGGCTGGCGGGCACGTAGTAGCCGCGCCAGCTGCAGTACGAACCCGACAGCAGCACCGCGAGCCCGAGGATTCCGGCGGTCGACAGCCAGCGCGAGGAACCGAGCGTCCTTGACATCGACATCTCCCCGTCAGGCGCGCTACAGGAACTCGCGATCGACTGCGGCGACCGGCGCGCTGCCGGCGAGCACGATCGCCGCGCTCGCTGCCGCGCGCGGCATCAGGTGCGCGGCGTAGAAAGCGGCGGCGTCCGCGAGCGCCCCGCGTGCCGGGCCGTCGAGCCCGCCGGCCGCGGCTGCCGCCAGGGCGGACGCCCACTGCCACGCGCCGCACACGAGCGACGCGAGTTGAAGGTAACTGACTGCGGTCGCGCCGACGAGTTCCGGGTCGCGCGCCGATTCCGCCAGCGCGAACGCGGTGGCGCGCTCGAGTAGCGCGATACCCTCGCCGAGGCTCGCGCCCAGTGCCGCGACGCGCGCGTCACCGGCCGGAAGCCGCCCCTGCGCCGCGCGCATCTCCGCCACGAGCGCCGCCAGCGCGCGGCCGCCGTCCCTGATGACCTTGCGGCCGAGCAGATCCTGCGCCTGGATCCCGTTCGTGCCCTCGTAGATCGCCGTGATGCGCACGTCGCGGTAGCACTGCGCGGCCGCGGCGTCCTCGGTGAAGCCCATGCCGCCGAGTACCTGGACGCTGAGCGAGGTGACTTCGATCGCCATGTCGCTGCACCAGGCCTTGACGATCGGCGTCAGGAGGTCTGCGCGCGCGCTCGCCGCCGCCTGTGCCTC
This sequence comes from Gammaproteobacteria bacterium, assembly GCA_037443765.1. Lineage (GTDB taxonomy): Bacteria > Pseudomonadota > Gammaproteobacteria > Steroidobacterales > Steroidobacteraceae > CAIKZZ01. The sequence goes on along the minus strand of JBBINS010000017.1, from coordinate 1,923 downwards.
GCCGGCGCCGTGATGCGCGACGTCGACGGCGGCGCCCGCGGCGTAGCTGAGCCCGCGCGCGGCCTGGATCTGCGACTTCATCGTGAGCAGCATCCGCCGCACGTCGGCGTGGCCAAGGATCACGGTCGGCTTGCCGGCCGCGTCGCGGCCCTGCACGCGCTCGCGCGCGTGGCGTGCGGCGATCTGGTAGGCCTGCTCGGCGACGCCGAGCGCCTGCACGCCGACGCCGAGGCGCATGTGGTTCATCATCGTGAACATGCAGGCGAGGCCCTGGTGCAGCGGCCCGACCAGGAAGCCCTCCGCGCCCGGCCCGTCGCCGATCGCGAGCACGCAGGTCGGGCTCGCGTGGATGCCCATCTTGTGCTCGACCGACACGCAGCGGATGTCGTTCGCCTCGCCCGGGCGGCCGTCGGCGCCGACGCGATAGCGCGGCGCCGCGAACAGCGACAGCCCCTTGACCCCGGACGGGGCGTTCGGCGCGCGCGCGAGCACGAGGTGGACGGTGTTGTCCGCCATGTCGTGCTCGCCCCAGGTGATGTAGATCTTGCGGCCGTAGAGGCGCCAGGCCTCGCCGTCCGGCTCGGCGCGCGTCGTCACCGTCGACAGGTCCGAGCCCGCCTGCGGCTCGGTCAGGCACATGGAGCCGGTCCACTCGCCCGAGACCATCTTCGGCAGAAAGCGTCGGCGGACGGCGTCGTCGCCGTGCTCCTCGAGCGCGGCGATCGCGCCGCCGGAGAGTTCCGGACAGAGGCCGAACGCCATGTTGGCCGCGGCCCACATCTCGGCGACGGCGAGCTGCACGACGAACGGCATGCCCTGCCCGCCGAAGTCCGGGGCGCCCGCCAGCGAACTCCAGCCGTCCGCGACGAATCGCTGGTAGGCCTCGCGGAACCCGGGCGGCGTCACGACGCCGGCCGGCGTCACGCGCGAGCCGACGCGGTCGCCCGGCGCGTTGAGCGGCGCGAGCACCTCGCCGGCGAACCGCGCGGCGCCCTCGAGGACCGCGGCGACGACGTCCGGGGTCGCCTCCGCGAACGACGGCAGCGCGCGCACCCGGTCGAAGCCGGCGGTGTGCTCGAGGACGAAGCGCATGTGGTCGACGGGGGCGGTGTAGCTCATCGGAGGATTCCCGGAAGGTGGCGCGCTGCGTCATTCCAGCACGAGCGCCGCGGCCGGCGCCAGCGCGTCCGGCCGCAGCGGCGGCGCGCAGCTAGGCTGCGCGCTCGACGGGCGCCGGGCCCGCGCGCAGGCGTCCGAGCAGCTCCGCCTGGCGCTGCTCGAGCGCCGCGAGGTGTCGCTCCTTGACATGGCCGTAGCCTCGCAACTGCTCGGGCAGGCTTGCGAGTTCCACCGCGAGCGCGTGCCTCTCGGGCGTGAGGCCTGCGAGCAGTTCGGCGACGAGCCGCTCGTAGTCGGCGATCAGGCGGCGCTCCAGCCGCCGCTCGGCGCGGTAGCCGAACGGATCGAACGGCGTTCCGCGCAGGAACCGCAGCCGCGCGAGCAGCCGGAACGACGGCAGCATCCACCCGCCGAAGCTCGATTTGCGCGGCTGGCCCGTCACCGGGTCGGGCCGCGCGATCCCCGGCGGTGCGAGGTGGAAGCGCAGCCGGTAGCCGCCGGCGAACGTGCCGGTCACGAGCTCCCGGAACTCCGGGCCGGCATAGAGGCGCGCGACCTCGTACTCGTCCTTGTAGGCGAGCAGCTTGAAGTAGTAGCGAGTCACGGCCGAGGCGAGCGCGGTCCGGCCGGGCGTCCTTTCGGCCTCCGCCGCCGCGACCCGCTCGACGAGCGCGCGGTAGCGCGCGGCGTAGCGCGCGTCCTGGTAGGCGGCGAGGAAGCGCTCGCGGATCTCAAGCGGCGTGCCCGCCGGCGCCGCCGGCGCGCGGTCGAGCGCCGCCACGAGGCCCGCGAAGCGCTCCGGCT
>JBBINS010000016.1:0-36418 GCA_037443765.1 Gammaproteobacteria bacterium | reverse complement strand
CAGCGCCGCCGCCGGCCGCGTGCCCGCGGCCGGCACGTGGCCGGCGCGGGCTGCCGTGAAGGGCCGCATCGGCGTAGCGACCGGGTGCGGGCCGGATTGGCACGCCGCCGGTCGGGTCTGTCGAGGCGCCGGGCGGGGTGAACGGCCACCGTCCAACGGGGGCTTCGCTTGGCGCGCCGGGCGGGTTCTCATGGCCAGCTTATGACCGGCCGGCAGCGGGGGGGCGCCGCGGCGCGACCGACCGCGACGAGCGCCCGGCGCGGCATATACTGCGGCCATGACCGTGCACGACGGGATCCTGCAACCTGCGACGCTCCCGGCGGAAGTCGCGCCGGCCGGGCGGGCAACGGATCCGACTTCCCATCTCGCGGCAGTCTATCGCGACTTCCCGGGCCTCCGGGCGCTGATCCTGCGCCGGGTCCGGGATCCGGAGACGGCCGCGGATATCCTCCAGGATGCGGCGGTCACGACGCTCGAAAAGCTTCGCAGCGGCGAGATCGCGCAGGTCGAGAACGTCGGCGGGTTCCTCTACCGCGTGGCGCTCAACCACCTGCGGAACCACCGGCGCAAGGACCGGACGGGCGTCTCGAGTTCCGACGAGCTTGAGACGCTCGCGCATCCTGACACCGACCCCGAGTGGCGTTCCGTAGGCCACCCGGAGTGGGCCACGGCTGCCCGCCGGATGCTCGAGGAGATGCCGACGAGCCGCGACAGGGACCTCCTCGTCCGCTTCTACCTCAACGACGAGGACAAAGAGAGCATCTGCAGCGAGCTCGGACTCAGCGACGAGCACTTCAACCGGGTGATCTTCCGGGCCCGGAACCGGTTCCGCGGGCTGCTCGAGAGGCGCGGCTTCTCGCGCTCGGACTTCCTCGCCATCGCAGTGCTCAGCGTCGGTCTCGCGGCGGCCGGCTGGCTGATGCTGCGGGCGGAGGTCGCCGCGGCGGCTCCCGCGGCGATCGCCGCGCCGGCCTCGACTAACCACTCTGCGGGAGACGAGCCGTGATCGACGTTGGACGCGATCTGGAGCGGATGCGCGATTACGTCGCCGGACGCCTGTCGGACCTCGACGTCCGTGCCTTCGAGGACCGCCTCGCGCGCGATCCGGAACTCGTGCGCGAGCTCGAGCTTTCGCAGCGCCTGCGCGAGGGGCTCGAGCAGCTGCGCGACAGCGGTCGACTCGAGGTTGCAGGACGCCGCGGGACCTCGCGGCGTTGGGCGTGGGGCGCGGCGCTCGCGGCGACCCTCGCCGGCGTGACGCTGCTGCTTTGGATGCAGGCGCCGGGCCGAGGGCCGGTCGCGCTGGCGTCATCCATGACGAGCGGAACCGGTCCCGCAGCCACGTTCACGTTCATGGCGATGCGGGGGCCGTGGACGCCGCCGATGCTCGACCTGCCTGCGCGCGGCGTTGTCGAACTGCGCGCGTCGCGATCGAGCACGTCCGACGCGGCCCGGTACCGACTCGAACTCGACCGGCGCAATGCCGTCGGTGAGCCCGTGAAGCTCGGCGAGCTCGGCGGTCTTTCGCCCGCAGCGGACGGCCTCGTTCACGCCTACGTCGACGCGGGCAGTTTGGCCGCGGGCGACTACGAGCTTCGCGTGCAGGCCGAGGCCGATCAGGCCGCCGGCATCGAGGCCTTTGCCTTCAGCCTCCGCAACCCGGCCCGTTAGCACCGGCCCGCGCCGGATTGGGCAGCCCGGGTTCGCCTAAGCGAAACGCGGCGACCTGGGCGGGCGCCACTCGCACCGGGTTTCGACCGTCAGGACGCCGGGAACGTCGCGCAGCCTCGCGACGAGACGGACGTCGGCCGATCCCGTCAGGACGCCGATGCTCCCGAGCGTCGCGTCGTGCTCGAACCCGAGTTCCCGGCACGCCGCCGCGACCTGCCGGATCCGGCCGACCGCATCGTCCGTCAACGCGACCGCGACGCGCACTCGCGTCCCGACGGCACCGATTCGCCACGAACCTCGGCTGAGCACGAACCCTGCCATCGACGACGTCCTGTGGGCCAGCGCGCCGGAAGCGGCACGGCATGCCAGCAGTGTCGCGACCTCGGGCGCCGTCTCAGCACCGGTGCCGGTATTCCGAGGGGGGTGAGATTCCGGGCGGGATCGCGACAGATCACTGATGCGGCGGTTGTCCTTCATGGAAACGCCTTGGCGACGTTGCCAACGGAATGGGTACGAACGTCGCCACCGCCGCATTTTCTCACCTTGACCGCCGGCCGGAAGGGCCCCTTGCGGCGCCCTCCCGATCCGTGTCGCGCCGCTCGTCCGGCGACGTTCACTCGGCGCGGCACGACGCTCTCGGATGGTCGGGGAGCGTCAGCCGCGGCCGAGGCGCATGCGGATATTCGCCGATCTAGGCGGCCGGCAGCCACTTGCTACTGTCCGTATCCCTGTTGGCGTCGATTCGCCTGCTCGTCGTCGCATTGCAGGTCCGGATCACCGGGCGACCGGACGCGTCCGCGCGCATTGCGGGCACGATCACTCCGCAAGCCAAGTCGTGGGGCGGCGGGTTCGCGAAAGGCGCGGCGAACCGCCGCGACCGGGCGCACGAAGGGCGGATGCGCCGCGCGTTATCCGCTCGGCCGGGGGGGCCGGAGGCGCATACTGGATCGCAGTCGTTGCGCCAGCAGGTTGCCGGATCCACCCGTCATGAAACCCACTCCCGCGAACGCCACGCCGACCGAGCTCGAACAGGCCGCGGCTGACAGCCGCAATTTCGGCAACGCTCAACTGGCGGCGAACGCCGAGTACAAGGTGATCGCCGAGGCGCTGCGCGAACTCGTCACGGAGTTGCGCTTGATCCGGATGCAGGTCGACAAGCTGGTCGCGGTCGCCACACCCGACGCCCCGGTTGCGGCTGGCCCCGCCGGCAGAGCGGCGGTAGCGGCTCCCACCGGCGCCAGCTGATCGGGCCGCGCGTTCATGCGCGCACTCGTCGCCACCCCGCCCGCGGCGGCCGCCGTTGCGGTCGCGGCTGTTCGCGTCTGCCCCCGCATCACCCGGTCGCGCGGGGCGCGGTCAGGCAGATCCGAATCGCCGCGGGGCTTTCGCCCTAATCCGTCCCCCCCTCGGCTTGCCGGCGGCTCACCGGATCGAGCCACTGCGAACCGTCGACCGAAGCGCACGGTTGCGGCTGCGCGCTCAGGAACGGTCCGCGCTGGTCCGCAGGCACGGGCCCGCGCCGGATCCTGCGCCACAGGCAGTACAGCGTCAGGCCGCCGCACAGCGACGCGAGGGTCGCGAAGTAGGCCTCCGGCCCGAACGTCGACATCAGGCCGCCGGCGAGCACGGGCCCGGCGATCGCCGACGTGCCATTCATCAGCAACAGGGCGCTGCTCGCCGCAACCATCTGCGCCGGCTCGAGCCGATCGTTGACGTGCGAGATGCCGAGTGAGTAGATCGTCAGGACGACGCCGGTGAAGAGCGCGGAGAGCGCCAGGAAGAGCGCGCGCGGCATCTCCGGGAACAGCGTGATCGTCACCGCCACCACGGTCGCGAACGCGCACACGCCGGCGATCACGGCGCGGCGATCCATGCGGTCCGCCAGCGTACCGATCGGGTACTGGGTCGCCACGCCTGCGAAGATACTGCCGGCCATGAAGGTTGCGATGCCGGTCGTGTCGAGCCCGCGCAATCGCGCGTACACCGGGCCGATCGAGAAGAAGATGGAGGTGATCACGCCGGCGACGGTGACCGCCACGACGCCGAGCGGCGAGTTCCGGTACAGGTCGCGATAGCGGACCGGACGCGGCACCACGACCGCCGGCGTCGGCTGCGCCGACAGCACGATCGGCACCATCGCCAGCGAGATGAGCGCCGATACCAGCATGAACGGCGAGGACGAGCGGGGATCGGACAGAATCAGCAGGAACTGCGCGGCGCCGAGCCCGACGTAGAGCACCACCATGTAGACGGCCAGCAGCCGCGCGCGGTTGGCGCGAGTCGCACGCTCGTTGAGCCAGCTTTCCGCGACGACGTAGATGCCGGCGAAGCAGAAACCCGTCATCAACCGGGTGACGCCCCATGGGAAAGGATGGACGAACACCGCCTGCAGCAGCGTCGCAGCCGAGGCGATCGCCGCGAGCGCCGCGAACACGCGGATGTGGCCGACCTTGCGGATCAGGTGCGGCGCCGCGATCGTCCCGAGCAGGTAGCCGACGTAGTAGGAGGACATCACGACGCCGATCACCGACGTCGGGAACTGCTCGATCGTTGCGCGGACGCCGAGCAGCGTGCTCTGCAGCCCGGCGCCGAGCATCAGCACACCCATGCCGAGCAGCAGTGGCCAGGCAGTGGCAATCGTAGTCAGGGGCACGTCGGCGGGCCTTGCAGGATGTCGGGCGGGGGAATCGGGCGCGCATGATAACCGGCGCTGCCGGTAGGCACGAGTGAAGGATCGTTACGCGGGCGCGCCCGGCGACAGGACGGCGGGGCACGCGCGCCGCCGCGGCCCGCGCACGGCGACGCCGGCGACGGCCAAACGCGGCGCGGACGGCGCAAGTGCGGTTTCAGCGCGCGAGCGGGTTCGGTCGCACCTGGAAGTGGACGACCAGCGGCTTGTTGCCCTTGCCGCCCTCGTGGTGCCACGGCGTGCGATCGCCGCTCGTGACCCAGAGCCCGCGCCCCTTCCAGCCGCCACGCGCGTCGTCGATACGCCCATCGACGCCCTTGGCGTAGAAGCCGAGCGGATAGGGAATTCGCAGCGTCACGAACTTGCCGTTGACGAGGGCGTGCAGGCCGTCGAAGAGATTGCCGGTCGCGATCGGCACGTTCGCACCGAGGCCCGCCGTGTCGTGCTGGTCGACCCAGGTGTAATAGCTCGACTCGACGCTGAATCCCGGCAGGTTCTTGAACGCCGGACCGGGCAGGTCGAAGAAGCTCCAGCCCTCGGGGCAGTGATCGCCGGTGGCCGTCGGGCCGCTGAGCGGCCCCTTGCACTTGCGGCGGTCGAACCGGCCGAGGTGCCCGCTCGCGAGCGACACCCACACGACGCCGTTGCGATCGATGTCGGCTCCCCGCACGCCAAAGCCGGGGAGCGGCACGTTGTAGAGCTCGGTCAGCATCGTCCGCGGGTCGAAGCGGACGATCGCACCGGGATAGCGGAACGCGATCGAGCCCCAGACGGACCCGTCCGCCGGATTCGGCATCACGGCGTAGATGCCGGTTCCGAGGCGTGCATCCATGCCCGCCTTCGGCGGCTGGCCGGGCTCGACCCAGGAATCGAGCTTGCCGTTGCCATTGGTGTCGAGCACAAGTGGTGCCCAGTGCTGGGCGATCGCCGCATCGCCCGTGCGCTCGAAGGTCTTCGTGTCGAGCCAGCCGATGACGTCGCGCCCGCCGCTCGTCCACAGCGTGTCGTCGGCGTCGCTCGCGAACTGCAGGTGGTGGGTGCCGAAGCAGGTGTCGATGAACGTGTACTTTCCGGTGCGCGGGTCGTACATCGCGAGCTGTCGCTCCGCACGGTCGGTCGGGAACAGCTTCGCCGACGGATGGCCGGAGCCCGCCTTGCAGAACGCCGGGTTGTCGGGGCCGCGGATGCGCGCCGTGTACCAGACGCGGCCGGAGCGATCGAGCATCGGGTTGTGCGCGTTCGCGCGGCTGCTCCAGATCGCCTCGTTGCCCCAGTAGGCCGAGGCCGCGAGAACCGGGTCGTCGTGGCTCGTCGGCGTGTCCGCATCGCGCACCGGCGCGTGGAATGTCGTCGCGCGGTTGTGCAGCGGATCGAGGACCGGGAACTCGTCGGTGCTGAGCTCCGCCGTGCCGTACAGCGGGCCGTTGGCGTTGACGGTGGGATCGCGGCGGTCGGTGCCCGACAGGTCGTGCAGGTACGCGTTCGGCTCCGACCAGTCGCGCACCGTCGCGACCACGTTGCGCTCGACGCCGGACGGCCGTGCCGGGGCCGACGCCGGTATTTCCCCGGCGGCGATCCGGTCGCTCCAGTCGGCGAGGTACTTGATCGGCACGCCGGCGAGCGCGTCCATCGCGATTCGGACCATCGACACGCCCGCCTGCCCGGACTGGATGCGCCGGGCCCACGCTTGCTGCGACGATCCCGCCGCTCGAAACGCATCCGGCAACGTGCGCGTCGCGAGGTTCCCGAGCTGGTGGCAACCGATGCAGCCCATGTTCTTCATCCACATCAGGTACTCGTTGCGGCCGCCGGGAATCGCCGCAAGCTCCGCGGCCGCCGGCACTTTCATCATGGCGTACCAGTACGCGGCGGGGTAGACGAGCGCCGCGGTCGCCGCGTCCGGTGCCGCGCTGACGGCGACGTCGACCCGACGGCCGGGTTCCGCGAGCACCTTGGCGGAGTCGGCGAGCCCGTAGCCGCGCACCCAAAGGCGGTACTTCGCGCGTGGCAGCTCGGGGATCAGGTAGCGGCCCTGGTCGTCGGTGACGACGATTTTCGCGAACCGCGTCCCGAGTTCGTCCGTCTCGGCGATGACCCAGACACCCGCCTCCGGCCCGGCGGCGCTCGCGACCTGACCCCCGATCTCGCCGGCTTCCACGCGGACGTCGGCGGGAGCCGCGCGTGCGGCGGCCGGCATTCCGGCCAGCAGCGCGCCGAGTGCGGCGGCGCCGAGCGCGATCGGGCCCTTGCTGTTGAGCTTCACCGGGAACCTCCGCGAGCGCTGTCCAGGACCGCGTGGTGCGCGACGCGACTTGGGCATCGACGCCGAACAAACGCGCAACTGGCGCGAGCTTAGACCAATCGGTACGGCCGCTTCGGCCGCCGTGGCGGCATCGCGCTGCGGCGCAGCAGGCAATGAGTCGCGGCGCACGCGACGTCCACTCTGCACGACGCCCCGCGAATTCCATTCGACATCCGGCGCTTGCGCCGGTCGAATGAACTATCCTGCGCGATCGCGATCCGACCGCGGGTGGCAGCCAGTGGCGCGAGTGATTACCCTCGGCGCGACGATCCTGCCGGCCGATTCGTCGGACGCCTTCCATCTCTCTTCCGGAGCCTGCGCATGAAACGATCCACGCTTGCGATCCTCTTCGCGACTCTCGTCGCCGTGCCCGCCTTCGCGGCGCTCAAGCGGGGCGATGTCGCCCCGGACTTCCACGCTCAGGCATCGCTCGCGGGCAAGGCCTTCGCGTTCTCGCTCGGCGATGCGCGGCGCAGCGGCCCCGTCGTCGTCTACTTCTATCCGTCGGCGTTCACCGAAGGCTGCAACGTGCAGGCCCACGAGTTCGCGGTGCGGATGGAGAAGTTCAAGGCGGCCGGCGCGACCGTCGTCGGCGTGTCACTCGACAGCATCGACCGGCTGAACGCGTTTTCGGCCGATCCCAAGTACTGCGCCGGCAAGGTCCCGGTCGCGTCGGACGCAGATGGGAAGATCGCCGCCTCCTTCCACCTCAAGGTCGCGCCCGAGGAGCACGGCTTCAAGGACACGCGCGGCGTCGAGGTCGGCCACGGGTTCACGGAGAGGACGACCTTCGTCGTCGCGCCCGACGGCAATATCGCCGCGATCATCGGCGGGCTGGCGCCGGCCGCCAACGTGGATCGTGCGCTTGCGGAGGTCGAACGGCTCGCGTCCGGCGGAGGACCTGCGAAGCGCTAGCAGGCGCGCCGCAGACGCGGGGACGAGGTCCCGCGACAGCGAAGTGCCCCCCTACGCGGCACGTGGACCGGCCGCGGGGGCAGGCGCAACATGCGCGCAGTCGCCTGCAGGATGGAGGCGTTTCATGCGCTCTCGCCGGTCCCGGGGCCTACTCGCCGCGTTCACGTGCGTCATGATGGTCCGGGCAAGCCCGGGCTTCGCCCAGACCGCGCCGGCCGATGCACCGCCGCCAGCGGGGCCGACGGATCCCGACACCCGGCCCGTGCTCGGTACGGGCGATGACTTCGAGTGGCTCGGCCTGGGCGCGGCCGCGGAATGCCGCGACGGGACGTTCTTCCACGGCAAGCCTGACGGGCACGCGTGCATCGAACACGGCGGCCTCCGCAGATGGCTGCGAGGCAACGAGCAGGACCTGATCCGCTAGCGGATTATCGGCGCCGCGCGACGTGGGTGTGCAGACGGGAGACCGGCGTGCAGGCCTGGACCAGGTTCTGGCTTGCGACACTGCTGCTCGCGAGTTCGGCGCTGGCCGATGGCGAGAGCCCGTCGCTCGCTCGCGCGAGTCCGCCGCATCCCGGCGTGCCGGTGTCGAGACTGATCGCCGCGGTCGCCAGGAAGATCGGCAAGAAGTTCGTGACCGATCCGCGCGTCAAGGCGGACGTCATGATTGTCGGGCAAGATGCGGGGGGCTGTCCTACAGCGACCTGCTGACCGTGCTGCGCGTGTACGGGATCGCAGCGGTCGAGGATGGGGGTTACGTGCAGATCGTTCCGGACGCCAACGCGCGATCGATGTCCGTTCCGACCGTGACCAACAAGGGCGCCAGACCGGACTACGAGGTCGTCAGCACGGCGGTCGTCGTCAAGCACGTCTCAGCAGCGCAGCGGGTGCCCATTCTCCGACCCCTGCTCCCGCAATACGCGCATCTCGCGGCCTATCCCTGCACCGATACGCTGGTCATCGTCGACACGTTCTCGAGCGTGCGCCGGGTCGAAGGGCTGGTGCGCTCGCTCGACGTCGGCGAGCCATACAAGCCGGTCAGTTGCGAGCCGAAGGACGGCGCGCCGCAGCGGTAGGCTGGCCGCAACGACCGTCGAACCGGCTTCGCGATCTTGCCTCGGCTGGGGGGTGTGCCCTCCGGATCTGCCGGCCGCCGGGAACCCGTGGTCGGGACCGCGGCGTTGGCGGGTGCAGCGGGAGGCTAGAACTCTTCCCAGTCGTCCGCGCCGCCGCCGACGGCGGCCACGGCCGCGGGAGCCACCGCCCGCGGAGGCGACTTGGCCGCCGGGCGAGGCGGCGCGATGGCCGCTCGCTGGACGCGAGGCACCGGCTGGCGCGCAGGAGCCTGCGGCTGGGCGACCGCCGTCCGGACCGGAGCGGCTGCGGCCTTCGCGCCCGCGTCGAGCTGGTATCGAGCGACGAGATCGGCGAGATGCGTGGTCCGATCGACGATCGCCAGGCTGGCGGCGGACGCCTGCTCGACCAGTCCGGCGTTCTGCTGGGTCATCTCGTCCATTTGCGTGACGGCCTTGTTGACCTCCTCGATGCCGGCCGCCTGCTCGCGACTCGCTTGGGCGATCTCGCCGATCACCGCGGTGACACGCTGCACCGCGGCGCTGATGTCGCCGAGCGCGTGGCCGGACTGGTCCACGAGCTTGGCGCCCTCCTTGACCGTCTCGACACTGTTCGTGATGAGCGCCTTGATCTCCTTGGCGGCAGACGCACTGCGGCCCGCGAGGGTGCGCACCTCGGTCGCCACGACCGCGAAGCCGCGACCCTGCTCGCCGGCGCGGGCGGCCTCGACCGCCGCATTCAGCGCGAGCAGGTTCGTCTGGAACGCGATCTCGTCGATTACGCCGATGATGTCGGCGATCTTGGCGCTCGCCGCATTGATCCCGCTCATCGCGGTGATGGCCGCCTGGACGATGGCGCCGCCCCGCTCGGCCTGATCACGCGCCGCGATCGCGAGCTCGCTTGCCTGCGCGGCGTTGCCTGCGGTCGCGCGCACGGTGCTCGTCATCTCCTCCATGCTCGAGGCGGTCTCTTCGAGGCTCGAGGCTTGCTGCTCGGTGCGCTCGCTCAGGTTCGCATTGCCGTCGGAGATCTCGCGGGCACCGGTCTGAACGTCCGCGGATACTCTCTTGATCTCGCCGACGACCCGCGCCATCGCTTCGAGCAAGTCGTTGGTGCAGATCGTGAGTGCCGAGACGTGGCCCGTCTTGCCCGCGGTCGGGATGCGGCCGGCGAGGTTCCCCGCGATTGCGTCCTTGACGACCGCCTGCGTCTCCCGGACGGCGCCTTCGAGCGCCTGGTTTGCCAGCACCTGGGCGGTGATGTCCGTCGCGTACGTCACGACCTTGACGGGCCGTCCGCTGCGGCTCAGCACCGGGTTGTAATTGGCCTGCAGCCAGATCGTGCTGCCGTCCTTCGCCATGCGCCGGATCTGGCCAGCATTCGGCTCGCCGCGGCGCAACCGATCCCAGAACTCGCGGTACTCGGCGCCGCCGCGGTCGCCCGTGGCGACGAACATCTCGTCGTGGTTGCCGCAGACCTCGGCAAGCGAGTAGCCGAACAGTTTGAGGAAGATCTCGTTCGCGCGGATGACGCGGCCGTCGAGCTCGAACTCGATCACCGCGCGAACGCGGTCGATCGCGGCCTCGCGGGCCCGCTGCTCGCGCAGCTCGGTGATGTCCGCCCACTCGAGTACGTTACCGTTGTACGCGCCGGTGATTCCGAATGTGCCGTGGATGTGCAACGAGAACGCCAGCGGCCCGACCTCGATGTCCGCGTGATGCGGGAGGTTCGACGGGTCGGACAATATCCGGCGGACGCGCGCGGCGTCCTTGTGAAAGATGTCGATGTTCGTGCCGATGATCCGCTCGGGGTCGAAGCCCGGCGCCAGCCGGCGGAAGTGCTCGGCGTGGCGGCGCAGCAAGTCCAGCGTCGCGAGGTTCGCGTAGGTGACGCGTAGGTCCCGGTCGACCAGCATGATCGCGCTGCTGGTCACCGCCGCAACCTGCGCAACCTGGTGGCGGCTGCTGACGTTGCGCGGCTCGCGCGCCGCGGTGGAAGACTTGCGACTGAACATGTGGATACTCCAACGCGCGTTGCCTGCGGCCCCCCTTGAGGCGCGCCGCGCCGCTGCGATCGTCATCGGGCCCTGTCACGGGCAACTGCCGCACTCGGCGCGAACTCACGGAGCGCCCCGGCCGACCGGGTTATCGGCACCGTCACCACCGCCCTTGACCACGCAAATGCAAATTTCGGCGGATCAGCAATGCGCAGTCGCGGTCGCGAGGCGTCGATTCGCGAAGCCATTCGCGTCCGCATCAGGGCCGGTGCGGCGGGGCGGTCGCCGGCGCTCAGGAAGCCGGTCCCGTGGCCGCAGTCCTCGCAATGGGCGTGAGACTGGAACTGAAGTTATGCGCGTGCGGATGTTTGTCTGGCGGAAATGACTGCCGGGCGACAGGGGCTCATTCGGGCGCGCAGCCTTCGCGCGCGGCCCGTTCGCGCCACGAGCCCGAGCCGCGCCGCGACACCGGCCGCGTCGCGCGGGCTCGCGAGTCGAGGCCGGAAGTCAGCACGCCCGGCGAGCGTCTTACACGCGCGCTGTCGCCCGTCCGGCGGTATCGCAGTGCAGCGAATCGGGGTGGCCGCGATCTCGCAGGTATGCCGTGCCCGCGCGGCGCCTCCCGCCGTCTTCCCGCGGTAACGCCGAAGGTGTCAAATGCACCGGAGTTCGACGGGGACGATAGGCATGCCCACTGCCGCTGATCCGCATTGCCGACGGCCACCGACCGCCGGCGTCGCCAGCACGCGCGCGACCGGCGCGGCCGGAGGCGACCGACTCGATGCGGCTCTCGATGAAGCGCTCGACGAAACGTTTCCCGCCAGCGACCCGATTGCCGTCCATGGATCCGATGCACCGCAACCGATGGAGGGCCTGACGATGAGAACCACACCGACCGTGACCAAGGAGCGTGCGGAGCTCGCGACGCCGACCGACCTCGGGGCCACCGCGAGCGAGGACATCGCCGCGGCGCTGAACGGTGCGCTCGCCGACGTGTTCGCGCTGTACGTGAAGACGAAGAACTTCCACTGGCACGTGAGCGGCCCGCACTTCCGCGACTACCATCTGCTGTTCGACGAGCAGGCCGACCAGATCTTCGCGATGGTGGACCCGATCGCCGAGCGCGTACGGAAGATCGGCGCCGTGACGATCCGCTCGATCGCACACATCGCGCGAACCCAGCGCATCAGCGACAACGACGCGAGCTACGTGGATCCGCTCGACATGCTCGCCGAATTGCGCGAGGACAACCTGACGCTGACACGACGCCTGCGGGAGGCACACTTCGTCTGCGACGAGCACCGGGATGTCGCAACGGCCAGCCTGCTGGAGACTTGGATCGACGAGGCCGAGAAGCGCACGTGGTTTCTGTACGAGACCGCGCGCCGCGGCGACCGCATGGGGCATTAGGCCGCATACAGCGCAACGCCGACGTGTGCGCCGTTCGTCCGCGAGTGCCGCTCGGCCGGTCGGTGGGGTACGCGCCCGCCGGCGTCGGCCAGGAGGGCCAAGCCGTGACCGAGACGCCGTCGATCCGGCGTGCGAGTCGGCCGCGCCGGCGTGGGGTGCCGCAGCGAGGCGCGCCGCCCGCCGGGGCCCGTCGCCGGCGAACTCATCGCCTCGGACGGCCACGATGCGCCTGCGGCGGGCGCTCCGGCCTCTACGCCGGCGGTAGCCGGACCCGACGGTGACGCCGTCGGCCGCCGTGCCGTGTCGTGTCGAGCCTCGGAAGTGGTTCGCCGGCCGCCGGCCGAGGCGTGGACGCCGCACGGTAGGGTTTGACCCCAGCCGTGATTGCGACCATCAGGGGGATACTGAAGTGCCGCCCATCAGAGGGGAATAAATGGATGCGGGGGCTCTGACTCACCCGCAGCTGATGCGCGAGTCCGAGCGGCGAATCGAAAGTGCGGTCGACTCCACGGATCCGGGTGAATCGACCGTTGCTCGCCGACTGCTCGCCGACGGGGCCGTGCTTCGGCTGTGGAGTGTCGAACACGCGCGCTACATGCGCGTGATTGCCCGCGAGCGCCGCCGGCCTGCGCAAGTGTCCGCGCTGCGGGCGGTGTCGTTCGGGCTGATTCACCGCAAGGCAGTGTTCGAGCATCTGCGGACGGAGAGGCCCGCCGCCGAGGAACGGCGCCGCATCGTGGCGCTCTTTCATCGGTCGCTCTGCCATACGGCCGCACTCGTCGCGGAGCACCGCGAATTCGTCCGCGCGTCGTGCAGCATCCTTTGCACGAGCTACATCGCCACGTCGGTACTCGAGGAGCGGACGTTCGACGAGGCCTTCCGCGACTACGAGCGGATGTTCACGGAGTACTTTCGCCTGTTCTGCGCCGCGAGCCGGCCCGACCTGCAGGCGGCAGACCCGTGCCGCGCGCTGCTGCCGTACCTCAAGCACGAGTTGAACGAGCAGCGCCGCTTGATTCTGGCCGGTACGGAAGCGCTCGCGGCCGCACAGGCCGCACGCAAGGCGCTACGGACTCCGACCGGGGACACGACCAGGATCCGCACGCTCAGGTAGCACCGCGGCGCGCCGGCGCCGGTCAGTGCGACGACACCGGAACGGCGAGATACTCCTGGAGCAACCGCACCACGTCCTGAATGCCCTCGTCGACCGTCGCCTCACCGCCGGCTAGTGTCGACGTGAGGGCGTCCAGCCAGGCAAGGTCATCGCGTTCGAGTTCCCAGAGCGTGAACAGCAGGAACTCACCGTTCCCGTCTGCCAGCCCCAGCGCGACCAGGACGAATGACGATGTCGTGCTCGGCGCCATCCAAAGTGTCAGAAAGCCGAGCAGGCCGAACCCGGGGAGTTCGCGCGCCCGCAGGATGATGCGGTCGACGCGATCGAACGCGATCACGCTTCGACGACGCCAGATCCAGAATCGTCGCGTCGCGACCGACACCTGGCGCCGTGCCCGATCGACGGTCACGCGACGGTCGTACGAGAACAGCCAGATCACGCGGGCGACCCACGGCGTGCGGCCGCTCAGCCTGTCTGGTTGGACGTCGAATCGCGGGGAAATCGAGAGCGAGCGCATCGATCGATGATAACGGAGCGGATAGCGGCGGCACGACCTGGGTCACAGTTCACAGGAAGATGCGGCTGCGTGCCTTCGAGGACGCGCAGCGACAGTCCGCGATTCGCGCGCCGGGCCGTTGCGATCGGGCGCCCCGGCGTCGCGGACCCCCGGCCCGATCCTGTTCCAGGGTGCGGGCCCGTTTCCTGACACGAGTCGTTGAGTCGGCCCCGCCGCAAGAGCGACGAGATGCGGAACTTGCGGCTCTCGAACCGAACGTGCCGCGAAGGCGCGCAATGCCGAAGGCTGCAACCTCCGCCACGGTCGCGTCGGCCAGTCGCGGCAGGAGGACGTGGCTTCGTTGCTCGTCCGGGTCTCGCACCGAGGCAGCGAATAGGCCGCGGTCGGGTTGCGGCTCACGCGATCGCCGATCGCGGCACGATTTGTCGGCACGTCGCGACAAACGGGCTGGGGCCTGGAGAATGAGGCGGGCGGACCCGGAATTCCCGCAACGCGCGCCCAGTGCAATGAGGAATTGGGATGCCGCCGGCGCAGATGCGCGCGACGTGTGACTCGAGTCGCGGGTGCCGGTGGAGCCCGGGTCTACAGTCGGTGCACGTAGGAGGTGAATCGGCCCGTGTCGTCACCGTGGTTACAGATTGCCGGCTCGCGTCGCGCCGTCATGATCGCGCTCGCGCTGTGCGCGGTGCTCCATGACGTCGGATGTAGTGCGGCGCCGGCGGAGCTGACAAAGATGAGTTCCGCGCCGATCCGGCCGGTACGTCCGACGGCCGCCACGGATCCTTCGAACCGCCTCCGTGCGGGGTCGAGCTGGTTTAGCTCCGAGCTGGTGCCCACGACCCTGGAGTCGACGGGGGGCTTCGGAGCACTGCGGCGAATGGGCGACGTCGGCATCGCCGATGTGTCCCGCGCGCGGGAGCCCGCCGGCGACACACCGGGATTGCACCTGCCCGCCCGGTCATGGGGGCCATCCGCTCCCGTGGGCGGGCGCATGCCCGCCGCCCACCTCGACCTCTGGAGTACCTCGACCGGGCGCGTCGCGCTGGCCGTGCACCGCGGCGTGTCGCTGCAGGCGCGGTTCGTCTTCGGCGCCAAATAGTTCGACTCGAGGGCGCGCGTTGCGGGGCTACCTGGGAATCTCGGGCTCGGCGAGCCTCGCCAACTGTTCCAGGGATTCCTGCCAGCCGAGGTAACACAACTCGACCGGGATCGCTTCGGGCAAGCCTTCCTGCACGATGACGAGTTCGGTTCCGCAAATGACCGGCCTCAAGAAGGCACTCGTCTGCATCTCGCCCGGCAGTCCTGGGTCGTCGAACCGATGCGAGTAGCGGATGAACTCATGCGGCCGCAGCTCGAGATAGGTCCCGCCGAACGAATGGCCGCCGCCGGCGCCGAAGTTCGTGAATGCCATCCGGTAGGTACCCGCGACGCTGGCGTCCATGTGGTGCACCCGGCACGTGAAGCCGTATGGCGGGAGCCACTTCTCGACCGCTTCCGGTTCCAGGAACGCCCTGTAGACGCGTTCGGGTTTCGAACGCAGCACTCGATGCAGTCTGACGGTTCCGGTGGCCATGCCTCGATACTCCTCTTGACCTCTCCGTTCGCTCGCCCCGCAGTCCGCACCGAAGCTCGCGAGCGGTGCCCGACGACTCACGACGCCTGGCGAAGCATAACGCGGGGCCGCACAGGGGCCGGTTCGCCGTTAGGGCACTCGTGGAGCATTCGACGCGTTGCAGCATCGCCGTGCCGCGATCCGCCGCGCCGTTCGTGGCCCCTGGGACAATGAGTGCCCGCCGCGAGCCCCGGTGCAGGCGCCGGGACGATGATCGGCGGCGAAGCTCCGGTTGTCCGCCCGGGCGAGTCGACCGTCTGCAGGTCGCCGATTGCCGGGCCCATCGCCTCCCGCGTAAGCTCGCGACACGATGCATCTACTGATTCCGATCGCCGCAAACGTCGTTCTGGCCATTGTGCTGATGGCGCTGTTCCTGTCGCGACGTACTGTCGATGGCGCGCGGCTGGCCGACGGCGACGAGGCATTGCGCCTCTACAGGGAACGATTCCCGGATACCACGGGAGTGGCGACGGTGACGGCGGATCGGCAAGGCGCGCTGATCGCACTCGGGCACGGCGCCGGCATCGGCCTGCTGCAAAGGCGCGGGCGACGCTGGACGGCTCGCAAGCTGGGCGCCGGCGACATCCGCTCGGTCGCCCTGACGGGCGGCGACACGCTCATTATCTCGCTTGCCGATTTCGGTTGGCCGCGGGCACAGCTGCCGATCGCCGATCCCGAGGACCGTGCCGCCTGGCTCGCCGGTCTGGGATCGTTGGCCACGACCAGCGCGGCGCGTACCGCAACGGTGTCGACGCATGCCTGACGCGACGTTCGTGACGGCCGTCGGGATCGCTGAGCTGCTCGTGCTGCTGCTCATTCCGATCGAGCTCGTGCTCGCGTCGCGAGGCTGGATCCGCGCCGAGTACGACGCGCGCGACACGCTCGCGAACGTCGCCGTGAGCATCGGCAGCATCTTCTTCTGGGGTTCGTTCAACTGGATCCTGCTGGGGGTCGTCGCCGTCGCCTACCAGCACCGGCTGGCCGACGTGCCCTTTACGTGGTGGTCGTTTCTGCTGGCCTTCGTGCTGGAGGACTTCCGCTACTACTGGTGGCACCGCATCGGCCACCGGTCGCGCTGGTTCTGGGCGTCCCACGTCGTGCACCACTCGAGCCAGCACTTTAACCTCTCGACCAACCTGCGCCAGAGCTGGACCTCGCAGTTCAGCGGCCTGATCCTGATGGGCGTGCCGCTCGCGTACGTTGGCTTCAATCCCGCGCTCGTTGGCGTCGCATTCGGACTCAACCTGCTCTACCAGTTCTGGATCCACACCGAGGCGGTGGACCGGATGCCACGCTGGTTCGAATGGCTCCTCAACACGCCGTCACACCACCGCGTGCACCATGCGAGCAATCCGCGCTACCTCGACGCGAACTATGCCGGGGTCTTCATGATCTGGGACCGGCTGTTCGGCAGTTTCGTGGCGGAGCAGGACGACGAGCCGGTCCGCTACGGGCTGGTCGAGAACCTCGGGACGTTCAATCCGATCCGCATCGCCCTGCACGAGTACTTCGGCATCGCACGGGACCTGCTCCGGAAGGGACTGACTCTGGCGCAGCGGATCGGCTACTTCTTCGGCCCGCCCGGCTGGAGCCACGACGGCTCGAGAGGAACGACCGCCGACTTGCGTGCTTCGGAGCAGGCGCGGCGCCAGCGGTCCGGCCACCACGCCGCCGAGGCGGACGCTTCCGGGGAATTCGCGCCGACATCGGTTCTGGGCTGAGCGGCGCCATCGGCCGCGGAGGTCCGGTGCCGTCGGTGGACCCTATCCAGGAGAGTGACGGGCAGGCCGAGCGTCTCGTACCGCGCCGCGCCTATCGACTGCGGCGAGGTCAAGCGCGTGACTACTCGCTGGGCAGCGCCATGAGGCGCGTTACGAGCGTCGCGCGGGCCGCGTCGTGACCGGCATCGCGGCCGGCGTCTGGCCGGTGCGACGGCCAGAGACTGAATAGGAAGTTCTGGTAGAAACGGGTGACCTCGTCGGCCGACCAGTCACGTGCGGACGGCTCCGTGATGCCGAGTGCCCGGAAGAGCCGCCGTGCATTCTGCTCGTCGCGGGGCAGCTCCGGGCCGTAGTGCAGGCGTGGCCCGAGGTGCCTGTCGCCGCGGACGCACTCGGAATGGAGCCCCATCTGTTCGGCGATTTCGGGCCGGACCCCATGGGCCTGCGCCGCAACTACCTTCGCTTCCTGCGCCGCCGGCGTCATGCGCTCGCAGATCCGCGTGTCGTTGGCATCGAACGCCACGGTGTAGTAGCACCAGTTCCTGAACGGCGCTTCGATCGCGCCGATCGTCTGGCCGGCGGGCACGTACCCGCACCACTGTGGATCCAACGTGCCGATTGCCGCGAGGTGGGCGAGGTAGCTCACGTCCCTCGGCTCGAGCGCAGGATCCGCGCGCTTCAGCAGCGTCTGGGCGCGTGCCACGGCCGCGGGATCACGCTCGAGCTTCCGGTAGGTGTCCTCCCAGCGGATCGCGCGCGGCGTGCCGGGTTCAAGGCCCATCGCGTCGATGTCGTAGCCCATGCGCTCGAAGGTTCGCGTCAGGACCCCGGGAGGCAGCCCGATGCCGCTTCGAAACCCCGCAAGCGTCCGCCGCCGGCACGAAAGCGCCGAGTAGCCCGTCGACAGCGGGTCGAGGTCGACGAGCGGCCTCACCCGCCAGCAGATTGAGGCGTCGCCACGGAGCTGCGCCACCCGCTCGTAGCATTCGGACCGCCAGAACGACGCCCCGCCGCCGGCGAACAACAAGCTGTGGCGTCGATAGGCCGCCCAGGAGATCTTGCCGCACAGCTCAGGCGCCCCGAGGTTCTGTGCGAAGTAGTAGAGGACCGTCTCGTGCGGTGTTTCAGCGCGTCGCGGCAGCCAGAAGTCGGGGACGTAGGACAGCGCGAGGCCGGCGACACCGACCATGGCGAGTCCAGTCAACAGCCAGACGCGAGTGCGGCGGAAGCGCCCTAACAAGACCTGTTCCTCGAGCGCACGTTTGATCCTGTTTCCGCGTCGACCGTGGCCATTGTACGCACACGTGGCGGCGACCGATTCAGCGAGGCGAAAGTCTTCCAAAACGCGGGGAGCGGTGACGCAGCGGCTTGCTGCACGCGCCGGATTCAAGTGCCGCGCGCGCGGCGAGGCGTCCGCCGATGGTCGGTGCCGTCGCGTTCGACCGGTCCCCGCATTGTGGCGCGCCACCGCGCCGAGCGCTGCGGCTACACTACGTTGGAGTCGCCGTGAGCGACGCGGTGCCCGGCCGAGGCGACCGAATCGGAAGCGACTGCGCTCGACGACCGCGTCGCCTGACCGTCTCGCACGCGGGCACGCGATGACCGCAGCCGGCCCGGGTGTCTGCAGTGGAGGGGGGCCAGAGCCATGAACGCGGATGAACGGGCGCTGCTCATCGGCTGGCGCGTCTATGGCCTCGGCATCGTTGCGCTGGCGGTTGTGTCACTGGTGCTCGGCAACTTCGACCCCGGGCAGCCGGTTCCGAAAGGCTTCCCCGGCCGAACGGTCCTCGCATATGCAGCGGCGACGTTCATGCTCGTCGCGGGCACGGCGGTCGAGTGGCGCCGAACTGCGGCTCTCGGCGCCGCGGCGTTGACGGCCTACTACGCGCTCGTGGTCGTGGTCTTGATGAACGGCCGCCTGATGCTCGCCCACGCTGCCGAGTTCGGCGCCTACAGCGGCGCCGCGGAGCAGCTCGCGATCGCCGCAGGCGGCCTGATCGTCTACGCCGCCACTGCCCCGATCGGAGTTCCCGTCGCCGCGCGCCTGACCCGCCTGGGACAGCTCGCGTTCGGCGTCTGCGCCGTACTGTTCGGCGGCGCGCACTTCTTCTACATGCGCCTCACCGCTCCGCTGGTGCCGAGCTGGCTTCCGCCCACGCAGGAGTTCTGGGGCTATGTGACCGGTATCGGCCATATTGCGGCAGGCATCGCGATTCTGGCCGGCGTTCAGGCGCGCCTCGCCGCGATTCTGCTGACCATCATGTTCGCCTCGTTCACGCCGCTGGTGCACGTGCCTATGCTCGTCGCCCGCCCGTCCAGCCACGCGAACTGGACCGAGAACGCGTTGAACCTCGCGCTTACCGGCGTCGCGTGGGTGGTGGCAGACTCGTTGGCGCGGCGCAGGCGCTAGGCGAGCACAACGTCCGGGGTGATCGCCCGACCTGCCGTGCGGCGCGCGCGTCCCCGTGCGCGCGGCGGCAATCGCTCGGCCCGAATTCGGCCTCGCCAATTCGCAGGTGTGCGTCGGCGTGTCTCGACTCAAACCGCGGAGCGGCGCGAGCGTTCGACTCTCGCTTGGCCGGCCGCGACTCCCATAGAGCTGCCGAGCGTGCCGGCTCAGCCCGGCAGTGCCCGGGCGCCGTCCGACGCGGCCGCAGCGCCGGCCACCACACGCATCGCCCCGCCGTTTGGCAGGTACGGCGCAATGTGCCGCAACGCCCGCGACACGTAGTCCTCCTTCTCTGCCACCGGGGCGACGTAATGGAGTGCGCTTTCGGCAGCGTCCGTCCCGACCAGCCGCGCGATCACCCAGGCCGCGAGGTACTGCGAAGCGAGGCAGCCACCGGCGGTGGCGACATTGTCCCTGGCGAAGAACGGCTGGTTGAGGACGGTGACGCCCGCCTCCTCGACCCACGGCTTCGTCGTCAGGTCGGTGCAGGCCGGCAGTGCGCCGAGGACCCCGAGACTGGCCAGCACCAGCGTGCCGGAGCACTGGGCGCCGAGAAGCTGCCGCCGCGGGTCGAACTGAAGTTCCGCCATCAGTGTCGCGTTGCGGACGATCTCGCGGGTCAGCATGCCGCTGCCGACGATCACCGCATCGGCGGCACAGGCTTCGTTTAGCGCGCTCTGCGATTCGATCACCACGCCGTTCATCGACGTCACCCGAGGCGTGGGGCACGCGATCGTGACGCGCCAGCCGGGCCGCTTGACGCGATTCAGAATGCCGAAGGCGATGAGCGAGTCGAGCTCATTGAAGCCATCGAAGGTCAGGATCGAGATGTGCATCGTATGACGCGGCCCGCGGAGTCGACGGGCGCCATTTTAGTACATGGAATGTCCGGGGGCTCCCAGGGCCGCTCCGGACGACGGGCCGCGAGCCAAAGCGGGAACGCTCCTGCGCTGCGATGCGTGGCGTCGCCCGCGTGATGCGGCCGTCGAAGCGGCAGGCCGATCTGCAATCGACGTCATTGAAATCGCTCTTCAAGAATCGCGCGCGGCGATCGCTAACTGGTAACGAGCCTCGCTCCGCGACGACGCGTGCGCCACGGCGTGGCGGTGGGCGCGAGGTACGACGGCGCGCGCCGGAACTTGAACCGAATCCGTACGCGTGATGCGGTGCAACCAGGGGGAAAAAGCGGGACCAGTTGCACAGTCTGCCTGTCCTGTACGGGTTATGGTCAATCGGCGTATTGCGACTCGTTCGCATCACGCGGTCAGATCGGTGTATTGCCATTGGTCGGAACGCGGCGACGTCGGCCTCAGGCGGTAGGGCCGAGCGACCGCCGCAAGGAGTGGACGGTTGAAGACGGAATCCGCACGTCTCGATGCCGCCGGGATCCCGGCCACCCCGTCCCCCGGGCCGGTGGCCCGAACACTCGATCCCGTCTTCGCCGGCCTCGCGCATCTCGCCGCGAGCCTCGGCGGCTCCCGCTGGGCCGCGATCGTCCTCGATGGCGTCGGATCGAGCTGGTGCGACGAAGATGGTCCCGTGCCGCCGGCAGTCGCTCCAGGTGCCGAGCCGTTCGCGCCATACCTACGCGGCGCGAGCGAGCTGTTCGAGGTCGAGAACGCGAGCGCTGATGGGCGTTTTCGCGACGCGCCGGGCATGAGCGCTTCGGACGGGATCCGCTTCTGCGCCGGGACCGCACTTCGCGACGCGGAGGGCCAGCCGTTCGGCACGCTCGCGATTTTCGACGCCAACCCGCGGCGGCTGTCGCCCGGGCAACGCGCGGCACTGACGCTGATTGCGGCGCAGTGCGTCGCGCAGGTCGAACTTCGCGCGCGACTCAACGAGCAACTCGTGATCGTCGGCGCCCTTGCGCCGAAATCGTCGCGCACGGACGAGGCCGCCCTCGCCCACTCCCTGATCGAGAGCGCGCCGGTCGCGATCTACCACACCGACGGCGCCGGCCATTCGCTCTACGCCAATCCCGCCTATCGGAGGATGTTCGGCCTGTCGCCGGGCCAGGGCGACGACGACTGGATCCAAGGCGTGCATCCGGACGATCGCGTCCGGGTCCAGGCGGGATGGGCCGACTTCCGGGTGCGGCCGCGCCCCGTGCGATTCGAGTACCGGTCCGACCCCGACCGCTACGGCGCCAGGGTCCTTGCCGAGCAGGTCGTTCCCGCGGCGAGCGGCAGCAGCTTCGTCGGCACGATCACGGACGTCACCGACCTGATCGCCGCCCGCGACGAGCTTCGCAAACTCGAGACGCTGTTCCGCCATACGTTCGAGCAGGCGCCGATCGGCATCGCCTATGCCGATCGCGACGGCCGGTTCCTGCGCTGCAACCAGACGTTCCGCGAGCTCCTCGGCGCTGCGCCCGGCGACATCGAGCGGCGTACGATCGGCGAGCTCACCCACGATGAGGACGTGCCGCTGACGCGCGACAAGCTGGCGAGCCTGTGGCGCGGCGAGGTCGAGTTCACCGACATCGAGAAGCGCTACCGCCGCTTCGACGGCAGCATCCTCTGGGTGCGCACTACCACGGCGCTCGTCCGTGACGGCGGCGGCGAGCCCGAGTGCTGCGTCGAGTTTCTGCGCGACATCTCGGTCCGCAAGCGGATGGAAGCCACTCTGCAGGAGAACCAGGCGCTGCTCGAGGCGGTCATCGCGAACCTGCCCGTCGGCCTGCTCGCCTGCGACGCCTCCGGCCGCACGACCCACTGCAACGCGGCGGCCGCGGAGCTCCTTGCCGTTACCAACCCCACCCAGGCCCGGCCCGGCGCCGCGGGCGAGAACCCGCTGAAGGGCCACGTTTACCTCGCGGACGGGCTGACTGCGGTCGACCCGGAGCAGCGGCCGCTGGCCCGGGCGCTTCGCGGCGAGACGATTCACGGCCTCGAGCTCGTGATCGTGCCGGAAGGTTCGCGGCCGCGGACGACGCTGTCCCACGCGCGGCGACTCGCCGGCCCCGAGGGCGAGACGCTCGGCGCAGTGCTCGTCATTCAGGACATCACCGAGCAGAAGCTCGCGGACCTCGAGCTCGAGCGCGTGCACAAGCAACTGATGTCGGCATCGCGTCAGGCCGGGATGGCCGAGGTCGCGACGAACGTGCTTCACAACGTCGGCAACATCCTTAACAGCATCAACATCTCGGCGAGCCGCGTCGCCGAGCGTCTCAAGCAGTCGAAGGCGCCGGGGCTGTGCCGAGTCGCATCGCTGCTCCAGGAGCAGGGCGACCGGGCGGGGGCGTTCATTGCCGACGACGAACGCGGCCGGCAAATCCCCGGCTACCTCGCCACGCTCGGCGCGCAGCTGGTCGCCGATCAGAGCGCGGCCCTCGAGGAGCTCGCGTCGCTGCGCGACAACCTCGAGCACATCAAGGACACCGTGACGATGCAGCAGAGCTACGCCAAGCTCTGCGGCGTGACCGAGACCGTCAAGGTGGCGGACCTCGTCGAGGACAGTCTGCGGCTCAACGCCGGCGCCTTCGTGCGCCACGGCGTGACGCTGCGCCGCGAGTTCGGCGACGTGCCGCCGATCACGGTCGACAAGCACAAGGTCCTGCAGATCCTGGTCAACCTCGTCCGCAACGCGAAGTACGCGTGCGACGAGTCCGGGCGCAAGGACAAGCTGCTGACGCTTCGCATCGAGCCGCTGCCGGGCAGGGTGCGCATTGCCGTGATTGACAATGGCGTCGGCATCGCGCCGCAGAACATGGGACAGCTGTTCCGGCACGGCTTCACCACCCGCCAGTCCGGTCACGGCTTCGGCCTGCACAGTGGCGCGCTCGCGGCCCAGGAGCTCGGCGGGACACTCCGCGCCGAGAGTGACGGCCCCGGACAAGGCGCAGCGTTCATCCTCGAGCTGCCCGTGGCGCCGCCGGAGACGAGCCATGTCTAGGGGCAGGTCCGCAGCGACCGTCAATCGCCGCATACTCATCATCGACGACAATACGGCGATCCACGGCGACTTCGCCAAGGTGCTGCGCGGCGACGCCGACCACGCGGCCCGCGACGCGCTCGCGATTCTCGAGGCCGGCATCCTGGGGGACGAGCGGCGGGGGGCAGAACGACCGCAGTTCGAAATCGAGTCCGCCTTCCAGGGACGCGAGGCAGTCGAGCTCGCGCTCGCCGCAGTAAACGCAAGGCGTCCGTACGCGATGGCATTCGTCGACATGCGCATGCCGCCCGGCTGGGACGGTCTCGAGACGATCGAGCGCCTGTGGGCGGTCGATTCGCAGATCCAGGTCTGCATCTGTTCCGCACACACCGACTACGACTGGACCGAGGTCGTCGAGCGCCTGGGCCATTCGGACCGGCTGCTGGTGCTGCGCAAACCCTTCGAGCCGATCGAGGTGCTGCAGTGCGCGACCGCGCTCTGCTGCAAGTGGCAGAACGAGCAGCTCGTCCGCGACCAAGTCGAGGAACTCGAGCAGCTCGTCACCGTCCGCACGCGCGGCCTCGAGGTCGCGAACCGCCAGCTGCGGCACCTCGCGACGCACGACGCGCTGACGGGCCTGCCGAACCGCGCGCTGCTCGACGACCGCCTGACGCAGGCCATGGCGCAGGCCGACCGGAACGGAACCGCGTTCGCGGTGCTGGTGTGCGACCTCGACCGCTTCAAGACCATCAACGACTCCCTCGGCCACGGCGCCGGCGACCAGCTGCTGCAGGAGGTCGCCAACCGCCTGAGCGCCCTCACCCGCAGCGTCGACACCGTCGCCCGCTACGGCGGCGACGAGTTCGTGCTGCTAGTCAGCCCGATCGCGACGCCGGAGGATGCGACCAGACTCGCGGCGCGGGCGATTGCGGCGCTGCAGTCCCCCGTCCGGATCTCGGGAATCGACGTGCACACGTCGCCGAGCGTCGGCGTCGCGTTCTATCCGGGAGACGGCGTCTGCGCCGATGCGCTGCTCGCGCACGCGGATGCCGCGATGTACTGCGCGAAGCAGCGCGGCCGCGGCAACGTGCAGTGCTTTGCCGCGGGCATGAATGCCGGCGCCGAGGATCGGGTCCAGCTCGAGAGCGACCTGCACGGTGCCGTAGCGCTCGACCAGCTGACGCTCCACTACCAGCCGAAGGTGGACACGGCGACCGGTGAGGTGCGCAGCGCCGAGGCGCTGCTGCGCTGGCAGCACCCGACCCGCGGACTGATCGGGCCCGGCGAGTTCATCCCGCTGGCCGAGGAATGCGGGCTCATCAGCGAGATCGGCGAATGGGTCATCCGGGCGGCCTGCCGCCAGGCACGGGCGTGGCAGCAGGCCGGCGTCGCGCCGCTGCGCGTCTCCGTCAACCTCTCGGCATCGCAGTTCCGCCAGGAAGGGCTGGTCGAATCGATCCGGTCGGCACTCGCCGCCGCGGGTCTGCAGCCGAGGTTCCTCGAGGTCGAGCTCACGGAAAGCGCCGTCATGAGCGATCCCGAGGAGTCGATCGCGATTCTCGAGCAGCTGAGCATGATGGGCGTCCTGGTGTCGGTCGACGACTTCGGCACCGGCTACTCGAGCATGAGCTATCTGCGCCGCTTTCCGATCGACAAGCTCAAGATCGACCGCGTGTTCATCAACGAGATCATGGACCGGCCGGAGGACGCCTCGATCGTGCGCGCGATCGTCTCGCTGGCGCACAGCCTGCGCCTCAAGGTCGTCGCCGAGGGCGTCGAGACGCCGTCGCAGCTCGCGTTCCTGAGGGCCGTCGGCTGCGACGAGTACCAGGGCTTTCACTTCAGCAAGCCGCTGCCGGCTGCGCAGTTCGAGGACCTGATCCGCGGGCTCACCGACGGCGAGGCGCCGCTGAGCGAGGAGGACGCGATCCGCACGCACAGCAAGCTCGCGGCCTACCGGCGCCAGCCATAGCCGCGTCGCGGCGTCCGCCCCGCCGTCGTCGCCGGCGGAACTCCCCCGGGAACGAGCCCGCCCGACGGCCGGATTCTTCGTCGCGCGATTGTGCGCGCCCACCGGGCGTGTGACGATCGACCGTACCTGAACACGGGAGCCGGCGAATGAAAGGACGGGTGGCACTGGTCACGGGCGGTGGCCGCGGGGTCGGGCGCGAGGCGGCGCTCCTCTTGTCGGCCGCGGGGGCACGCGTGATGGTCGTGGCGCGCAGCGCCGAGGAACTCGCGACGGTGGGCCTCGATTACGTCGCGGCCGACCTCGGCACCAGCGAGGGTTGTGCGCTGGCCGTCGCCGAGACCGAGCGACGGCTCGGGCCGATCGACCTGATGGTCGTGAACCACGGCATCGGCTCGGCCCACGAGCGGCTCGTGTGGGAGCAGGACCCGGCGGTCTGGCGCGAGACCATGCGCGTGAACCTCGACGGCCCGTTCGAGCTCGCGCGACTGACGGTCGGCGGCATGTGCCGGCGCGGGTTCGGCCGCCTCGTCTTCACGAGCTCGACCGCCGGCGAGAAGGCCGAGCGCTGCGGCAGCGCCTACACCGCCTCCAAGCACGGCGTGATCGGTCTCGCCCGCGCGGTCGCGCAGGACGCGGGCCCCTTCGGAGTCACGTCCAACGCCGTGCTGCCGGGCTGGGTCCGGACGGCGATGGCGGAGAAGTCCGCAAAGTCCGAGGCCGAGCGGCGCGGCGTCAGCGTCGAGCAGGTGTGGCAGGAGCGTGCCGCCATCTATCCGCGCAAGCGCGTGCTGGAGCCGCGCGAGGTCGCCGAGGTGATCGCATTTCTCTGCACCGACGCTGCCGGGGGCGTGAATGGCGAGGCGATCACGGTGGCCCTCGGCGGCATCTGGTAGCTGCCCGGTCGGTCCCGCCGGCACTCGCGGCGTCTGGCCGCCCCGCTCCGCGACGGCTGCGCCGCGCCCGCCCGGCGCCCGGCGTCAGTGGCTGGCGGTCACCCTGGCCGCGGCCGCCGCGGCCGCCGCGGCTGGCGCATCGGCGCGTAGCGCCGCCAATTGGCCTTGCCGCGCGTAGTCGGCGGCCTCGCCGAGCACCATCGCCGCTTCCTGCGGCGCGTGGAAGCCCATCGAGTTCTCCGCGGCGATGTAGTCGAGTCGCCACTGTGCCTTGCGCTGCAGGTCGAACGCGGCCTGCAGCTGCGCGGCCGTCGCGCCGCGCGCCTTCGCCGCGTTCATCGCGTCCAGCAGGTCCGTCACCGCCGCAGCCGCCCGCTCGAGCAGCTCGTGGTTGCGGTTCTGGATCGTCGCGACGCGCGCCTTGATCTCGTCCTCCTCGACGTGGTGGCAGGTCTGGCAGGCGCGGTTGATGTTGACCAGCGGGCTGCGGACCCAGTGGTCGGAGATCTTGCCGGCACCGTCGCGCATGTACGGCATGTGGCAGTCGGCGCACGCGACGCCGCTGCGTGCGTGTACGCCCTGGCTCCAGAGCTCGAACTCCGGGTGCTGGGCCTTGATGAGCTTGGCGCCCGTCTCCTTGTGCTCGAAGTCGTAGAACGGCGTGCCGTCCGGGAACTTGGTCTCGTTCCAGTACTGCTCCTCGTCCCGCGCGCGCAGCCCGTGGCCCCACGGGAACGTGAGCGGCATTTTCGTGCTGCAGTAGTATTCGACGTGACACTGGCCGCAGACGTACGAGCGCATCTCGGTGCGGGTCGCGTCCAGGTTCGGGTCGTACGGCCGGTCGCGCTTGCCGTCGCGCCACTGCTGCACCGATGGCAGCTGCGGGACGGGAGCGTCTGAGTTGGCGAGTCTCTGGATGCCGTCGATGAACGCGGGGCGCGTGACCCGCAGCTGCATCGTCTTCGGCTCGTGGCAGTCGACGCAGGCGACCGGATGGGCGTGCCCCATCGCGGTCAACTGGGCATGGGTCTCCTGGTAGGTCATCTTGTAGGTCGCGTCCATGCCGGCCTTGGCATCGCCGTTGCCGAGCTTGCGATAGAGCGGCATGACCGAGGCGTGACAATGCAGGCACGAGCCCGACTGCGGCTTCGTCAGGCGCTTCGTGCTCTCCTGGTCCTGAAGCATGTACGCGTGGCCGCGGCGGTCGCGGTAGTCGAGCGAGAACGCGTAGCCGGCGAAGATGCGCGTCCGCCACGGATCGCGGTCCGCCTTCTCCTGCGGCAAGGCCTCGCTGCCGCCGTGGCCCCCGTAGGTCGTGCGGGTCTCGAGAGCCGTTCGCTTGTACGAGTCGTACTCCTTCGGCCAGTTGCGGCCCCAGACCTCGGGGTCGGTCGTGTCCTCGGTCACCTGCGCGAGCGGTGCGAACGGGGCACGGGCCTCGGACTGCCGCTCGCGGATGTTCAGCAGCAGCGCCGTCACGAGCGCGGTTCCGATCGCGACGCCGACGCAGAGGCCGACGAGCGCCCGGTGCGAACGTTCGAGCTTGGGGGTGGGCATGGCGCGATCCTCGGGACTAAAGAGTGGGCCTGGCGGGATGCGGGAGGTCGGCCGCGCGTTCCGGCCCGCCGAGACCGACGGTGTCGCCGTGGCCGACGGAGGCGTGGCAGTGGACACACTGGAGTTCGTCGCCCGGTCGCGAGCGGTCGCGTGTCCGGACGAGGTCGTGCACGAGGTCCTCGTGGCAGCGCAGGCAGTTCGCCTGCAGCACGCGCGCGTTTCTCGGCTTGATCATGATCGGCTCATGAAAGTCCTGCAGCGTGAAACCCTTGGAATGGTGGTAGCCGTTCAGGGCCTTGGTCAGCCACTTGCCGATGAAGTCGTGCGGCAGGTGGCAGTCGCCGCAGCCCGCGACCGCGTGGTGGCTGGACTTCTGCCATGCGTCGAATTGCGGCTGCATGATGTGGCAGTTGACGCACACCTTGGGGTCGCTCGAGAGGTAGGACAGCGCCCTGGCCTCGTGCAGCGTGACGCCGCCGACGCCGAGCAGGAGGCCGGCGAGGACCGCGAGCGTGATCCACAAGGTTCGCGGCATCGGCATATCGACTCGCCCCTTCGGGTATTGGATCGCTCCGGGACGCGCCACAGCACTGTGGCGCCGCGATCCGGACGTCGTGCTCCGGGAATGTACCTACACGGTCGGCCACGACGGCCTCGCCGCCAGCCAGGCGCCGGAGGACGTCCCCCGGCCCGTGCCGGACGCCGCGACGTTCTCGGCCTACGGTTGCAGGGCGGCGTCCAGGGCCGCCACCAGTGGCCCCAACTTCGGCGGGTCCGCTTCCACCGCGACCCTGATACCCGCGGCCAGCAGCGTCGCCGAGCACACCGGGCCGATCGACGCGACGGTCGTCGCGTTGAGCGCGGCAACCAGGGTCTCGTCGCTGCCGGCCTCGCGCGCGATGCTGAGGAGATTCAGGACCTGCGCCGCACTCGTGAACACCGCCGCCGCGACGGCGCCGCCGCGGATCTCCGCGATCGCGTGAAGCAGCGGCTCCCGGTCCGCGGGCAGCGCCCAGCGATAGCTCGCGATTTCGACCACCCGCGCACCGCGGGCCGCGAGGCCCCGGGCGAGCTCGGCGTTCGTCTCGCCGTAGCGCTGCACCAAAACGTCCCGGCCCTCGATCGGGAACCGGCCGATCGCCTCCAGCAGCTCGGCGGTCGTGAACGGTGACGCGGCGCTCGCATCGATGCGCACGCCATGCCGCCGCAACTCCCCGACCGGCTTCGGCCCGCGCACCGCGACGCGGCTCGCCGCGAGGATCGAGAGCCACCGCGCCGTCGCGCCGAGGGCGTCGGTGGCGCGGAACAGCGCGGACGTGCCGACCGCCGTCTGGAAGACTACGAGCGCGGGCGGATCACGCTCGCTGTCGTCGATGAGCCGCGCGATCGCCGCGGGGTCGATATCCGGCTCCTCGGCGAGCGCCGGCGCCCAGAGGGTCGTGGCACCGCGCCGCTCGAGGGCCGTCACGAGCTCCCGCCCCGCCCGGCTCTCGAAGACGACGAGGGTCCGCCCTTTCACCGCGCGAGGCTCGCGATCAGCGCCAGCAGCAGGACGAACGACACGACCTTCCAGAAGAGGAGCGGATTGCGCTCGTACAGCGGCGGCGACCGGCGCGGCGCCGCGGGCGTGCCGCGGGCCTTGGCGCTTTCGAGCTCGAGCCCGAGCTCGAGCACGTCGCCGAACCGCCGCGCCGGCTCGATGCTGATGGCGCGACCGACCAGGTGATCGACCCAGGCGGGCAGGTCCGGGCGGTAGTCCGCCAACGGCGTCGGCTTGCCGAAGCGGGGCTGCTGGAACGGCTCGATCTCGCCGTAGGGATAGCGCTGGGTAAACAGCCGATAGAGCGTGACGCCGATCGCGAACTGGTCCGACGCCTCGTTCCCGGGCTGGCCGCGAAAGAGCTCGGGCGCCATGTAGCTCGGCGTGCCGGGGATGTCCGATGCCGGCAACTCCTCGAGTTGCGGCAGCCGCGCGACACCGAGGTCGAGCAGTTTCAGCGTGCCCGGTGGCTCGAGCAGGATGTTGTCCGGCTTGATGTCGCGGTGGACGATGCCCGCGCGGTGCAGCGCGGCCACCGCGCGCGTCAGCCCGAGCGCGATCCGCACGCCTTCGTCCAGCGAGACGCGCGCCGGGCGCGACAGGCGCGCCTCGAGCGTCTCGCCCTCGTAGAACGGCATCACCGTGTAGAGGCACGAGCGGCGTTCCGCCGGCACCTCGATGCACTCCGCGACGTAGGGGCTGCGAACGCTGCCCGCAATCCACGCCTCGCGCGCGAACGCGAGTGCGTACGTCCGTTCGCTCGTGACGGCGGGCTTCGGAAACTTGATCGCGACCTTGCGACCGGACCGGCGGTCGACGGCGGCGAACACCTCGCTGTAGCGGCCGTCGGCGAGCAGCTCCTCGATCAGGAAGCCGTCGACCGTTGCGCCCGGCGCCGGTGCTGCCATGACCGGCAGCTCCGCGATCAGCGACGCGACCTCGCCGGGGCTCGCGCTCGGCAGGGCCACGACGTCGACGACCACCGCGGTCGCGTTGTCGCTCGCGCCGGCCGCGAGTGCGGAATCGACGATCAGCCGCGCATCCTCGCCCGGCGAGCCGTGTCGCTCGAGCAGCGTCGCGAGACGCGCCACGCCGAGCGATGCGTGCACGCCGTCACTGCACAGCAGGAATCGGTCCTGTCCGCGCAGCGCGACGGTCGCGTGATCGAGCCGCAGCGATGGCTCGAGCCCGACCGCGCGATAGAGCACGTGCTGCAGGTCGCCGGGGCCGTGGGTATGGTCGTCGGTGAGCTTGACGAGGCGGCCGCCGCTCAGGTGGTAGGCGCGGGTGTCGCCGACGTGCAGCACGTGCGCCGTGCGGCCGGTCACCACGAGCGCGGTGAGCGTGGTGGCAGCGCCTTCGAGCTTCGGGTCGGTCTGTCCCTGCTTGTGCAGCCAGCCGTTGACGGTCTCGAGCGCGTGCGCGGCGTTGCGCTGCGCGCCCAGGGTCTCCGGCAGCGAGTAGTAGCCGTCGAGCAGGCTGTGAATCGTGACCTCGGCGGCGGTGCGCCCGCCTTTCGCGCCGCCCATGCCGTCGGCGATCGCGATCACGTGGCCACGGCGCGACGCGTCCGGCCCCTCGGCGACGCAGTAGCCGACGAAGTCCTCGTTGGACGGCCGTTCGCCCCGCTCGGACGCGTAGTCGACGCGGATCTGCGGCGCGATGGTCGCGGTGGTCACCGCCGGACGGCCCTCGAGTTGTTGCAACGCGGAGTTCGACTATGACACAGGGTCGGCGAGCGTCACGCGGCGCGGGCGTGCACGGTCTTGGTGCATCGTCGTCCGGGCGTGCGCGAAGATCTCGCGGCGCGCGCGGACGCCCCGGCCGCGCGCGTCCGCTAACCCGCTGATTTGCGTCGAAGGTGCCGCGGGCATTCGCGCCGGCCGCGATGGCACGCTACTTGCTTCGTATATACCGCCGGGGCGTTGCTCGCCCCAGCACGACCCGTAAGGGTTCCGGCAACGCCGCCGGCTCCGCGTCGCTCGCTCCCTGCGGAGGCGAGCGGCGTGTGGCCTGCGGCGTCTTCTTTTGCTCGGCGCTTGGGGAGATGCCATGGACTCGGGATTCTGGAGAGCGGGCCACCGGCCGACGCTGTTCGCGGCGTTCCTCTATTTTGATTTCAGCTTCATGGTCTGGGTGATGCTGGGCCCGCTCGGCGTCGCGATCGCGCGCGACCTCGGGCTCAACCCAGCCCAGAAGGGGCTGATGGTCGCGGTGCCCGTGCTGGCGGGTGCGTTCTTCCGGATCCTCGGCGGGGTGCTCGTCGACCACGTGAAGCCGCGCCGGGCGGGCCTCATCGGCCAGGCGATCGTGATCGGCGGCCTGCTGATCGCCTGGGTCGCCCATCCCGCCAGCTTCGGCCAGATCCTCCTGGTCGGCCTGCTGCTCGGCGTGGCCGGGGCGTCGTTCGCGGTCGCCCTGCCGCTCGCCTCGCGCTGGTATCCGCCACGCTACCAGGGCACCGCGCTCGGCCTCGCCGGCGCGGGCAATTCCGGCACGGCGCTCGCGGCGCTGATCACGCCCGGGCTCGCGATCCTGGTCGGCTGGAACAACGTCTTCGGGCTCGCCGTGATCCCGCTCGGGGTCGCGTTGCTCGTCTACGTCATCTGGGCGAAGGACAGTCCCGAGGCCCCGGCACCGAAGAGGCTCGTCCAGTACCTCGACCCGCTCGGCAGCGGCGACGCGTGGTGGTTCATGTTCTTCTACGCCGTGACCTTCGGCGGCTTCGTCGGCCTGTCCGCCTCGCTCACGATCTACTTCAACGACCAGTACGGCCTGAAGCCGGTCCTCGCCGGCTATTACACGGCGGCGGCCGTGTTCGCGGGCTCCCTGGTGCGGCCCGTCGGCGGCGCCGTGGCCGACCGGCTCGGCGGCATCCGCACGCTCTCGATCGTCTATCTGGTCGCGGCCGCGGCACTCGTCGCGGTCGCGACGAGGCCGCCGACGGCGATGCAGGCTCTGGCGGCGTTCGTCGTCGCCATGCTCGCGCTCGGCATGGGGAACGGAGCGGTGTTCCAGCTCGTGCCGCAGCGCTTCCGGCTGGAGCTCGGCGTGCTGACCGGGCTCGTCGGCATGGCGGGTGGCGTCGGCGGGTTCTTCCTGGCCTCGAGTCTCGGCTTCGCGCGCCAGTGGACCGGCAGCTATTCGAACGGCTTCCTGATCTTCGCGAGCCTCGCGATCGTCGCGCTCGTCGGCCTCACGAGCGTCAAGCGCCGCTGGCGGACGACGTGGGGCGCGGCCGTGCAGGCGCGGATTTGAGTTGCCCCCATGACCTCGACCGAGGCGACGGCGGCCCGTGACGGCGCGGGCTCCCCGGATTCTGCTCGTCGACCAGAACCCGGCGCGGGCCCGCGTGCTCGAGGACGGCCTGCGTGAGGCCGGACATCGCGAGGTCGTCGTGATCGAGGAGACGACGAATCTGCTGAAGCAGATCGATGCGATCGAGCCCGACGTCATCTTCATCGACCTCGAGAACCCGAACCGTGACGTCCTCGAGCAGATGTTCCAGGTGTCGCGCGTTGTGCGCCGGCCGATCGCGATGCTGGTCGGCCACTCGGACACCGACATGATCGAGGCGGCCGTCGAGGCCGGGGTGGGCGCCTACGTCGTCGATGAGCTGCGCAAGGAGCGCGTGAAGCCCATCGTCAACATGTGCGTCAGCCGCTTCAAGGCCTTCGCGAAGCTGCGCGACGAGCTCGAGGAGACCCGCGCGGCGCTTGAGGAACGAAAGCTCGTCGACCGCGCCAAGGGCCTGCTCATGAAGGAGCTCGGGCTCAGCGAGGAGGATTCCTACGCGCTCCTGCGCAAGTCCGCCATGGACCGCGGCCAGCGCGTCGCCGAGGTCGCGCGCAGCACGATTCTCGCCGCGCAGCGCAAGGGCGGCTGACGATGGCAGCACCATGAGCCGCAGCAGACTGGCCGTCGGGTTCATCCCGCTCGTCGACTGCGCGCCGTTCGTCGCGGCCCAGGAGTGCGGCTTTGCGGCACACGAAGGCCTCGAGCTCCGGCTGGTCCGCGAGTCCTCGTGGGCGAATATCCGCGACCGGCTGCTGATCGGCCACTTCGACGCCGTCCACCTGCTCGGCCCGATGGCGATCGCCTCGACGCTCGGCGTCGGTCACGTCGAGGTCCCGATCGTGGCGCCGATGGCGCTCGGCTACGGCGGCAACGGCGTCTGCGTCTCGAAGCCGCTCGGTGAGAGTCTGTCGGCGGCCGGAGATCCGCACACGCTCGACCCGGCGGCCACCGGCGCGGCGCTCAGGCGAGTCGTCGCGACGCGGGCGGCGGCCGGCCAGCCGCCACTCGTGTTCGCCGTCGTCTACCCGTTCTCCTGCCACAACTACTTGCTGCGCTACTGGCTCGCGGCGAACGGCGTGGATCCCGACCGTGACGTCACGCTGGTCGTCATCCCACCGCCGCTGCTCGTCGATACGCTGCGCGCGCGCCAGATCGACGGCTTCTGCGTCGGCGAGCCGTGGAGCAGCCTCGCCGTCGCCGAGGGGGCCGCGCGGCTCTTGCTGAGCGCGAACGCCATCTGGCCGCGCACGCTCGACAAGGTGCTGGGGCTGCGGCAGGCGTGGTCAGAGGCGCAGCCGGAGGCTGCGGCGTCGCTCGTGCGCGCGGTCGCGCGCGCCGCGCGCTGGTGCGATGACCCCGGCAACCATGACGACCTGGCCCGGCTGCTGGCCGGGCCGCGCTACGTCGGCATCGCGAGCGAACTGATCGGCATGGCGCTCGCAGGCAACGTGCGCACCGGCGATGGCGCCGCGGCCCGGCGGATTGCCGACTACCTGGTGTTTGGCGACGCGGCCGCCGGCGTGCCGTCGCGCGCCTACGCCGCGTGGGTCTACGCCCAGATGCTGCGCTGGCACCAGGTCGCACCGTCGGACGACGGCGAGCGCCGCGCGTGCGCGACGATGCGCCCGGATCTCTACCGCGCCGCGGTCGCCGGCGTGCGTCCCGTGATGGCCGTCGACGAGGCCACGCTCGGCGCGCTCTACGACGGATCGCACGCCGCCCCGCCGCACTCTTACAGTGCACCATGACGGCGACCTGCGCCATGCTGGGGCGCCGCGCCGGCGTGGGTCGCGATGCACGTCGGCGGCCGCCGCGTAATCCCTTGTTTTGACTGACGGCGCTGCACGATGGAGCGACGCGGGCGAGTGGCACGGCGCTTGCAGCCTTCTGATCGAGCCGCGACGTTGCGGCCCCGTGTGACGGCAACGCCGCCGACCCCGATACCGCTCCTCGCGAGCGGCGATCGACGAGGTCGGCGGCGTTTCTCTTTGGAGCGCGCAATGCCGGAGTCCGCCGCCCCGCTGAGACTCGTCGTCGTCGGCAACGGCATGGTCGGTCAACGGCTGCTCGAGGAACTCGTCACCGCGCCGGCACGTCGTCACGCGATCACGGTGCTTGGCGAGGAGCCCCGGCCGGCCTACGACCGGGTGCAGCTCAGCTCCTTCTTCAGCGGCCGCAGCGCGGCCGAGCTGTCCCTCGTGCCGACGGACTTCTTCGCGCGTCACGGAATCGACGCCTACCTCGGCGAGTCCGCGCTCGCGATCGACCGCGAGCGCCGCATCGTCGCGACCTCGGCGGGGCGCGAGCTCGCCTACGATTCGCTCGTGCTCGCGACCGGGTCGGTACCGTTCGTGCCGCCGATCCCCGGCCACGACCGCGCCGGTTGCTTCGTCTACCGGACCATCGCGGACCTCGAGGCGATCCGAGACGCCGCGCGGACCGCGCGGGTCGGCGCCGTGATCGGCGGCGGCCTGCTCGGTCTCGAGGCCGCGAAGGCGCTGCGCGACCTCGGCCTGGCAACGCACGTCGTCGAGTTCGCGCCGAGACTCATGGCCGTGCAGCTCGACGATCCCGGCGGACGGGTGCTGCGCGCACGGATCGAGGCGCTCGGCGTCGAGGTCCACACCGCGAGCCAGACCGTCGAGATCGGGCCGGCCGGGGACCGCGCGCACCGGCTGCGTTTCGCCGACGGGGCGCACCTCGACGCGGACCTGATCGTGTTCTCGGCCGGCATCCGGCCGCGCGACGGGCTTGCGCGCGCGGCAGGCCTCGAGTGCGGCGAGCGGGGCGGCATCGCCATCGACGCCGACTGTCGCACGTCCGATCCCGCCATCTATGCGGTCGGTGAGTGCGCCAACCGGGCGGGCAAGGTCTACGGGCTCGTGGCGCCGGGCTACCAGATGGCGGCGGTCGTCGCCGAGCGGCTGTGCGGCGCCGGCACGCGGACGTTCGAGAGCGGCGACCTCAGCACCAAGCTCAAGCTCCTCGGCGTCGACGTCGCCTCGCTCGGCGACGCGCACGGCACGACGCCGGGCGCCCGCTCCTGCACGTTCGTCGACGAACGCCGCCAGACCTACAAGCGGATCGTGCTGTCCGGGGACGGCCGACGGCTGCTGGGCGGGATCCTGGTGGGCGAGGCCGACAGCTACGGGACGTGGCTGCAGTACCTGCGCTCGGGCGCCGAGGTCCCCGCGGAGCCAGAACAGCTGGTGCTGCCTGCGGCTGCGGTACCCGCCGAACGCGCGCCGAGCGGACTCGCGGCGCTGCCGGACTCCGCGCAGGTCTGCTCCTGCAACGACGTGTCCAAAGGGGCGATCTGCGCGGCCGTCGCCGCCGGCGCCACGACGATCGGCGCCCTGAAGGCCAAGACCAGGGCAGCCACGTCCTGCGGGGGCTGCGCGACCTTCGTCGGCCAGATCCTCAAGGCCGAGCTCGCCCGCGCCGGCGTCACGCTCGATGCGCACCTCTGCGAGCACTTCGCGTTCAGCCGCCAGCAGCTCTTCCAGCTCATCAAGGTCGGCGAGCTCCGCAGCTTCGACGCGGTGCTGAAGAAGCACGGCCACGGCCTCGGCTGCGACGTCTGCAAGCCCGCCGTCGGCTCGATCCTGGCGTCGTGCTGGAACGAGTTCGTGCTGTCGAACCGCCACGCCGGGCTGCAGGACACGAACGACTACTTCCTCGCCAACATCCAGAAGGACGGCACCTACTCGGTCGTCCCGCGCGTGCCCGGTGGCGAGGTCACGCCGCGTCAGCTGATCGCCATCGGCGAGATCGCCGAGCGCCACCGGCTCTACACCAAGATCACCGGCGGCC
>JBBINS010000015.1:0-36914 GCA_037443765.1 Gammaproteobacteria bacterium | reverse complement strand
CACCGGCACCTCGAGGGCGCGGCGCAGGGTCGCCTCGAGGCGCGTCAAGTCGGCGGCGTAGCTCGCGCACGCCGCGCACCCGGCGAGGTGCGCCTCGAGTTCCGGCGTGCGATGGCCGGGATCCGCGCCGAGCGTCCGTCGCAGCTCGAGGCAGTTCACGGCTCTTCGTCTCCGCCGAGCAGGGCGACCTTCAGTTTCTGGCGGGCGCGGAACAGTCGCGTCAGCACCGCGCCGGGGGTGAGCTCCATGTGCGTCGCAATCTCTTCGGTCGTGTATCCCATCAGCACCTGCAGAACCAGCGGCTCGCGGTAGTCGCTGTCGAGCGCGAAGATCGCCGCCCGCATGTCGAGCACCTCCTGCGAGTCCTGCGCGGCGAGCGCCGGATCCTCGAGCTCGGCGAGGTCGTCCACGTCGACCGTCTCGAAGGTCTTGCGCTCGAATCGCCGCGCGAACTCGCGCCGCGCGATCGTCAGCAGCCAGGGCCGGGCCGCCGCCTCGTCGCCGAGGCTGCCGAACGAGCGCCAGGCCCGCAGCAGCGTGTCCTGGACCACGTCCTCCGCGACCGCGCGGTCCCGTGCGAGCCAGAAGGCGAACCGGTACAGATCCGGGCGCAGCTGGCCGCACAACGCCTCGAACCGCGTCTGCTGCGCCAACGGGGAAACGGAGTCGCTCATGGGCGGAGACCGGGCCTCGGGGTGGCTTATTACAGGCGCGGCTCGCGCCGCCCGGCGCGAATCCTACACGGGCGGGACGCGGCATCGAGCGCTGCCGCGGCGCAGCATGTCACGCGAGGTCGCGTTCGTCATCGTCGGCGTGTAAGAAGTCGCAGGGTCGGCCGGTCTAGTCCGACATGCGCCGGAATCGGGCGCCGCCAACGCCCCAGGGCAAGGGACTGTGTGATGAACCTACGGCAGACGCTCGGCACGCTCGAACGGGGACTCGCGGCCACGGCCGGCTATCTCGTCTCCCCGCTCGCACTCGCGGCCCGGCTCTACGTCGGCTGGGTGTTCGTGAAGTCCGGCTGGCTCAAGGTCAGCGACTGGGAGCAGACGCTGTCGCTGTTCGAGACCGAGTACCGCGTGCCGCTGCTGGCACCGCACGCCGCCGCCTACGCCGGCGCCGCGGGCGAACTCGTGTTCGGCACGCTCGTGATCCTCGGTCTCGCCGGCCGCGCGAGCGCGCTCGGGCTGTTCGCCGTGAACGCCATGGCCTTCATCTCCTACCGTCACGTGCTGCTGCAGGACGGCTTCGAGGCGGCCGTCGGCCAGCACCTGCTGTGGGGCTTCATGCTGCTGACGCTCGCGGTGCACGGCCCCGGCCGCTGGGCGCTGGACGGCCTCCTCACGGGCCCAAGCGGCGCAGGCGCCGAGCGCCTCCGCCCGCGCCCCTCGCCCGTAACAGGTTGAACGGTGGCCCGCCGCTCCGAGGGGACCGGCGCGGCGGGTCACCCGGGTCCGCGCTCCGCGCCGGATCCGTCATCGCCGGTCCCTGCCGACATCATCCAACCATCAACCCAGAGGTATCGAGTCATGAAGACCAACATCGCCGGCGCCGCCATCGCCACCGCGGCCGCCCTGCTGTTCTCGACGATCGCCGCCCCGGTCGCGAACGCCGAGGATGCGAAGATCAAGTGCGAGGGAGTCAACTCCTGCAAGGGCACTTCGGCCTGCGCCACCGCGCACAACTCGTGCCAGGGGCAGAACAAGTGCAAGGGCCAGGGCTTCCTGCAGCTGAGCAAGAGCGACTGCGACGCCGCGAAGGCCAAGCTGTCGAAGAAGTAAGATCGGGGGGCGCGGCGGTTCGCCGCCGCGCCCCGTCCCGAGGACCCTGATACGGCCCGATCCGCCATGCGACCCGCACTCGGCTTCGGTCTCGGCCTGCGACCGCCGCACTACACGGCGATCCTCGACAGCGCGCCGGACGTCGACTGGTTCGAGGTCATCACCGAAAACTACCTGGTGGGTGGCGGCCGGCCGCTCCATTTTCTGGACGCGATCCGCGCCCGCTACCCGGTGGTCATGCACGGCGTGTCGCTGTCGATCGGCAGCACCGCGCCGCTCGACCTCGAGTACATCGCCGGCGTGCGCCGGCTCGCCGCGCGCTGCGAGCCCGAGTGGATCTCGGATCACCTGTGCTGGACCGGCACCGATGGCGCCAACCTGCACGACCTGCTGCCGCTGCCGTACACCCCCGAGGCGCTCGCGCACCTCGGCCCGCGGATCGAGCGCGTGCAGGAGCTGCTCGGCCGCCCGCTCGTGCTCGAGAACGTCTCGAGCTACGTCAGCTACTCGAGCTCGGCCATGGGCGAGTGGGAGTTCCTGTCCGCGCTCGTCGAACGCACCGGCTGCCGGCTGCTGCTCGACGTCAACAACGTCTACGTCAGCAGCCGCAACCACGGCTTCGAGGCGCGCGAGTTCCTCGACGGCGTTCCGGTCGAGGCCGTGCAGCAGTTTCACATCGCCGGGCACCTCGATCTCGGCACCCATGTCATCGACACCCACGACCATCCGGTGCGCGACGAGGTCTGGGAACTCTACGCGCACGCCGTGCGCCGCTTCGGCCCGGTCAGCACGCTGCTCGAGCGCGACGACAACATTCCGCCGCTCGAGGAACTCGTCGCCGAGCTCGGGCGCGCCCGCGCGGTCGCGCGCCACGTCCTGAGCGAGGCGGCCTGATGAAGCTCGCCGAACTCGAGCGCGCCGTGCAGCGCCACATCCTCGACGGCGGGCCGCTGCCGGCGGCCCTCGAGTCCGCGGTCGCGCCGCCGGCCGCGGAGCGCTGGGAGATCTACGTCGAGGCCTATCGGCTACGGTTGACCGAGGCGCTGGCGACGCAGTACCCGGCGCTCGCGGCGCGCGCCGGTCGCGACGACTTCAGCGCCGCCATGGCCGCGTTCATCGCCGCCACACCGTCGGTGCATCGCTCGATCCGGGACTACGGCCGGGAGCTCGCGGACCACCTCGCGGCCGCGGCCCGGGAGCCGGAGGAGGAGATGCGCGCGGAGCTCGCCGCGTTCGAGTGGCGACTCGCGGCCGCGTTCGACGCCGCCGGCGGCACGCCGGCCGCGCCTGCCGACCTCGCCGGGGTCGCGCCGCCGGACTGGCCGGAGCTGCGCTTTCGCGCCGTGCCGAGCCTCGCCCGCCTCGCCACCGAGACGAACGCGGTCGCGGTCTGGCGGGCCACGAAGGCGGCGCTCGAGGCGGGCGCGCCGGACGCCGCGCTGACGGAGCCTGCCGCCTCCCGCGGCGGCCGCGTCGAGTGGCTCATCGTTCGGCCCGCGCTCGAGACGGAGTTCCGGTCGCTGCCGGGCGACGAGGCCGCGGCGTTCGACCGGCTGCTCGGCGGCCGCTCGTTCGGCGAGCTCTGCGAGGAGCTGGCCGAGTCGCTCGGCGACGCCGGCGCCGCCGCGGCCACGGCCGCGGGCTGGCTGAAGGGCTGGCTGCTGGCGGGTGCGCTCGAGCGCGTATGATGCACGGCCTCGCCGTGCCACTTGGACCGCTACCATGCGCCATCCCAACCTCCGGCCACTCCTCGGCCTGGCTCTCGCCGTGACGACGATACTCCCCCTTGCGACCACGACCGGCGCGCCTGCGCCCGCACCGGCGCCCGCCGCCGCGGCCACGAGCCCGCTGCTCGCACCCTGGACGGGCCCCTACGGCGGCGTGCCGCCCTTCGACAAGGTGCGGGTCGCGGACTTCAAGCCGGCACTCCTCGCCGCGATGGCCGAGGAGACCGCGGACGTCGAGCGCGTCGCCAACAACCCCGAGGCGCCGACCTTCCAGAACACGATCGCGGCGCTCGAGGGCGCGGGCCGCGCGTTCAACCGCGCCGGCCGGATCTTCGGCGTCTACACGTCGACGCTCGACGACAAGGCCGTGCAGGCCGTCGACACCGAGCTGTCGCCGGTGTTCGCGGCGCACGCAGACGAGATCACGCAGAATGCCAAGCTGTTCGCGCGCATCGCCGCGGTGTACGCGACGCGCGAGACGAGCGGCCTCACGGCCGAGCAGCAGCGCCTGACCTGGGTCGTGTACACGAGCTTCGTGCGCCAGGGCGCGAAGCTCGACTCCAAGTCCAAGGCCCGCCTCTCGGAGCTCAACCAGGCGCTCGCCTCGCTCTACACGAAGTTCTCGCAGAATCTGCTCGCCGACGAGAACGATCACTGGCTGGAGCTGAACGCCGACGCGGATTTCGCGGGGCTGCCGGAGTCGACCCGCGCCGCGCTGGCCGCCGGCGCGACGGCGCGCGGCATCAAGGCCAAGGGTGCCGTGCTCAACACGCGCTCGAGCGTCGAGCCCTTCCTCGAGTATTCCTCGCGACGCGACCTGCGCGAGAAGGTCTGGCGGACTTTCATCATGCGCGGCGACAACGGCGACGCGCACGACAACAACGCGGCCATCGCCGAGATCCTGAAGCTGCGCGCCGAGCGCGCCAAGCTCCTCGGCTACCCGACGCACGCCCACTGGCGGCTCGAGGACTCGATGGCGAAGACGCCGGAGAAGGCGGTCGCGCTGATGGAGGCCGTCTGGCCCGCCGCCGTCGCGCGCGTTCACGAGGAGGTGGCCGACATGCAGGCGGTCGCCGACCGCGAGAGCGCGGCCCACGGCGTCGCGAAGATCAAGATCGAGCCGTGGGACTACCGCTACTACGCGGAGAAGGTGCGCAAGGAGAAGTACGACCTCGACGCCAACGAGGTCAAGCCGTACCTGCAGCTCGAGAAGCTGCGCGAGGGCATGTTCTGGGTCGCGGGCCAGCTGTTCGGCCTCTACTTCACGCCGGTGCCAGCCGGCAGCGTGCCGGTCGCCCAGCCCGACATCCGCGTCTTCGAGGTGAAGAACAAGCAGGGCCAGTACGTCGGCCTCTGGTACTTCGATCCGTACGCCCGGCCCGACAAGCAGTCCGGCGCGTGGATGAACGAGTACCGC
The DNA here is from genome assembly GCA_037443765.1 of Gammaproteobacteria bacterium. Lineage (GTDB taxonomy): Bacteria > Pseudomonadota > Gammaproteobacteria > Steroidobacterales > Steroidobacteraceae > CAIKZZ01. The sequence goes on along the minus strand of JBBINS010000015.1, from coordinate 31,989 downwards.
ACGCAGGAGCGCTTCGAGCAGCCGATCACGCCGATCGTGTCGAACAACGCGAACTTCGTGAAGGGCCACGCGGGCGAGCCGATCCTGATCAGCTGGGAGGACGCGCGGACGCTGTTCCACGAATTCGGCCACGCCTGCCACGGCCTGTCCTCGAACGTGACCTACCCGACCCTCGCGGGCACGAACGTCGCGCGCGACTACGTCGAGTTCCCGTCGCAGCTGCTCGAGCACTGGGTGTCGACGCCGGAGGTTCTGAACCGCTTCGCGCTGCACTACAAGACCGGCAAGCCGCTGCCGGCTGATCTCGTCGCCAAGATCCACCGCGCCGAGACCTTCAACGAGGGATTCAAGACGGTCGAGTACCTGTCGGCGGCGATCGTCGACATGAAGCTGCACCTCGCCGGCGCGACGCCGATCGACCCGCGCGCGTTCGAGCGCGACACGCTGGCCGCGCTCGGCATGCCGCACGAGATCGTGATGCGCCACCGCACGCCCCAGTTCGGGCACATCTTCTCCGGTGACGGCTATTCGGCCGGCTACTACAGCTACCTCTGGTCCGACACGCTGGCCGAGGACGCGTGGGAAGCGTTCACCGAGGCCAAGGGGCCCTACGACCCGGCCGTCGCGGCACGCCTGCGGGACAATATCTATGCGACCGGCAACACGCGCGATCCGGCGGACAACTACCGGGCGTTCCGCGGCCGGGACCCCGGCATCGCGGCGCTGATGCGCCAGCGCGGCTTTCCGGTGCCGGCGGCGACCCACTAGACCGGCCGACCGCGCCGCGGCGCGCCCCGGTATCCCCGGGGTCGGGCGCGGGTTTCGCGGATGGGGCCCTGCCCTGCCCGGCCCATAATCGCCAGCCGTTCATCCAGGGAGGCGGCATGCGCATCGGCATCGTCGGCGCCGGCATCAGCGGGCTCGCGGCCGCGTTCTGGCTGCAGCGAGCGCGGCCGGACTGGCCGCTCACCATCTTCGAGGCGGCCGCCGCACCCGGCGGGGCGCTGCACACCGAGGTCGTCGACGGCTTTCGTTTCGAGGCCGGCTGCAACGGCTTCCTGACCAACAAGCCCGACAGCCTCGACCTCGCCCGCGAGAGCGGCGCCGCCGAGCTGCTGCTCGAGAGCTCGGCCGCGGCGCGCAAGCGCTTCATCTACACGGACGCGCTGCACGCACTGCCGGAGTCGCCGCGGGCGTTCCTGACGACAAGGCTGCTGTCGACCGCCGGCAAGCTGCGGGTCGCGGGCGAGCTGTTCGTCCCGCCGCGCCGCGACGGCGTCGACGAGACGCTCGAGGCCTTCGGCTACCGCCGGCTCGGCCGCGAGTTCACCGACGTGTTCCTCGGCGCGATGACCGCCGGCATCTACGGCTCGACGCCCGCGCGACTGTCGGTCGCCGCGGCGTTCCCGCTGGTCGCGGCGCTCGAACGCGACCACGGCGGCCTGTTCCGCGGCATGTTCGCCAAGCGCAAGCGCGGCGGCGGTCCCGGCGGCGTGCTGATGAGCTTCCGCGGCGGCGTCAGCACGTTCGTCGACCACCTCGCGCGCACGCTGCGCGCCGACTGGCGCTTCGGCGCCGCGGTCGACACCGTCGAGCGCGCCGGCGCGGGATTTCGGATCCACGCCCGGGGCGCGGTCACGGAAGTCGACCGGGTCGTCGTCGCGACACCGGCGTACGCCGCGACTCGGCAGCTGGCGGGACTCGACGCCGAGCTCGCCCGCCAGCTCGCGCGCATCGAGTACTCGCCGATCGCCGTCGTCGGCCTCGGCTACCGCCGGCTCGCGCACCCGCTCGACGGCTTCGGCCTCCTGACGACCGCGACCGCGCGTCTGCCGGTGATGGGCGTGCTGTGGGATAGCTCCATCTTTCCGGATCGCGCGCCGCCTGGCGGCAAGATCCTGCGTGCGATGCTCGGCGGCCAGCGCAACCCCGAGCTCGCGCTGCTCGACGACGCGTCGCTCGTGGCCCGCGCGCGCGAGGGCATCCTGCGCGGCATGGGCGTCGACGCCACGCCCGACGTCGTCTACGTGCGGCGCTGGGAGCGCGGTATCCCGAACTACGGGCCGGGCCACCTGGCGACGGTCGCGGCGATCGACGCGGCGACCGCGCGCCACCCCGGGCTCGCGCTGACCGGCAACGCCTATCACGGCGTGGCGATGAACGACTGCTGTCGCAACGGCCGCGCGCTCGGCGAGCGCCTGGCGACAAACGTCGGCGGCCCGGGCTAGAACCGCCGGTCCAGCCAGGCCTCGAGGTCGGCAAAGACGCGCTCGCGCTCGGGCTCGTTGAAGATCTCGTGGTAGAAGCCGTCGTAGCGCAGGATCGTGCGGTCGGCGGAACCGAGCCGCGCGTAGACGGGCTCGACGAACCGGAGTGGCACCAGGTCGTCGCCGGTCCCGTGCATCGCGAGCACGGGCATCGCGAGGCGGGGCGCGTCGGCGTGCAGCCGTGCCATCGCCCCGAGCAGCTCGATCAGCGACCGCGCGGGAACCGCGCCGCGGTAGACGAGCGGGTCGCGATCGTAGCGCCGGCCCACCTCGGGGTCTCGACTCAACGCCGACGACGGCAGCGTCAGCACCCCGGTCGACGGTGCCACGATCGACAGCAGCCGGGCGAGCGCGAGCCGGGCCCACGGCACGGCGGGATCGGCGCCGACGGCGGCCGCGGAGAGCGCGAGCGCGTCGACGAGTCCCGGGTGCGCGAGCGCGGTCGCGAGCGCGATCGCTCCGCCCATGCTGTGGCCGAGCAGGATCGCCGGCCGGCCGGGCTGCTCGGCGCGAGCGGTGCGCAGGCGCGCCGCGGCGTCTTCGACGAGCCACCCGAAGCGCCCGACGTTGGCGCGCGGCCCCGCCGAGCGGCCGTGGCCGCGATGGTCGAGCGCATACACCGCGAGCCGGCGGCCGACGAGGCGCTCCACCAGCTCCGGGTAGCGGCCACTGTGCTCGGCGAGCCCGTGCAGCAGTACCACCACGCCGCGCGCCTCGCCGACCGGCAGCCAGCTCGGCGCGTAGAGCGCGGCGCCGCCCCGGCCCGGCTGTGTCGTGGTCACGTGACGCATCGGTCCGGTCGCGGTCGCCGCGCGCGGCGTCAGCGGTAGAGCAGCAGGTCGTCGATCTCGGCGCGCCAGGCCTGCTCGTCGCGCCGGGCGAGCGCGTCGAGGTCGCCCGCGGCCGCCGCCGGATCGTCGACCCACTCGCGCAGGCCGGGGCCGCCGTTGATCAGGTCGATCGCGAGCCGGTCGTGCTCGTACTCGTACGGAAAATTGCGCCACAGCGGATAGTCCGGACGCAGCTGCCGCAGCGCCTTGAACGCGAGCGCGACCAGCCGCCACGGCCGGAACGCGAAGTGGTCGTACGCCGGGTCGTCGACGTGGATCTCGAGGCCCGCGCACAGTGCACCGGCGTGCTTGTGGAAGGTCGGCTCGAACCAGCAAGGCCGCAGCCGGCAACCCGCGAGCCAGTCGGGCGCGATCCGGCGCATCTGCGCCGCGAGCGCCTCGGCGTCGAGATCCGGCGCGCCGAGGAGCTCGAGCGGCCGCGTGGTGCCGCGGCCTTCCGACAGCGTCGTGCCCTCGAGCATCACGGTGCCCGCGTAGCAGCGGGCCATCGACAGGCTGGCCGCGTTCGGACTCGGGTTCACCCAGGCGCGCTCGCCGAGCGGCCAGCCGTAGCCGGGTGCGGTGCCGGGCGTCCATCCCTCCATCGCCACCACCTCGAACTCGAGCGACAGGCCGAGCGTGCGCACGAACCAGCGCCCCGCCTCGCCGAGCGTGAGGCCATGGCGCATCGGCAGGCGTCCGGCACCGACGAAGCTCTCCCAGCCCTCGCGGAGCGCGAGTCCCTCGACGGGGCGGCCAGCCGGGTTCGGCCGGTCGAGGACCCAGACCGCCTTGCCGTGCTCGGCGGCCGCCTCGAGCACGTAGCGCAGCGTCGTCAGAAACGTATAGATGCGGCAGCCGAGGTCCTGCAGGTCGACGAGCAGCACGTCGAAGCTGTCCAACATCGCCGGCGTCGGCCGGCGCACCGCCCCATAGAGGCTGAACACCGGGATGCCACGGCGCGGATCGCGATAGTCGGCGGACTCGACCATGTTGTCCTGCTTGTCGCCACGCAGGCCGTGTTGCGGACCGAGGGCCGCCGTCACGTGGAGATCCGGCGCCGCGGCGAGCGCATCGAGCGAATGACCGAGATCCGCGAGCACCGAGGCCGGGTGCGCGAGCAGCGCCAAGCGACGGCCGGCGAGGCGCCGTCGCAGCGTCGCATCCTCGACGAGCCGCTCCACCCCGAACTGGATCATCGGCACCCGCTCCGGCGAAACGCGCCGCGAGGGCGCACGAGGACCCGGCTCGCGATCACGGCGGCGTCGCCCCCGCGGCGAGCGTCAGCGCGAACGCGCGGCGATCGTGAAAATCCGGCCGCTCCGCCGGGTGATCGAGCGCGAAGTAGGCAAGCGCACCGTCCCGGGCCTCGAGCACCGCCGCGAGGCCGACGTCGATCGTCCCGACCTCCGGGTCCGGCCAACAGCCCGGGCCGAGCAGCGCCGTCAGCGACAAGCGTCCGGCCGCCGCGTCGACCCGGATCGCGGGCGCCGGCAGGGGCGGTGGCGACGCCGGCACGCGATAGGTGCTGAAGGCGTACGCGGCCCACGCACCGGACGGCGCGAAGTTGATTTCGAGGTACTGCGCCGCGTCGCGCCGCGCGACGAACACCTCGAAGCAGGTGTGCCGCCACAGGCCGTCGACGCGCGCCGCGGCGCCCGCAGCGGGAATGACCAGCGCGTCGAGATCGCCGACGAGCTCGAAGCGGCACAGGCCCGCACCGCTGCCGTTGACGATGCAGGCGGCGGCGAGCGACACGTCGGGACCGGACCAGGGTGCGATCGGATGGCGGACGAGCCGGGCCTGCGCGGTCAGCATGCCGGCATGCTACCGCGTTCCGGGCTCGGGCCGGCGCGGCGCGCGGTCGCCGTCAGCGTGCGCGGCGGAATGTGAGGTTGTAGCGCAACCCATCGCCCGCTCCGTCCGGCCCGGCCGCGAGCCGGCCCACGCCGTGGTAGCCGGCGCGCGCCGCGCCACCCCACACGAGGACGTCGCCATCCTCGACCGGCACGCGGCTCGGCGGACCTTGGCGGGTCGCGCCGTACCAGAGGAACACGGCCGGCAGGCCGATCGAGACCGACACGATCGGCTGGCACAGGTCCGCTTCGTCGTAGTCGCGGTGCGTGCCCATCTGCGCACCGACCGCGTAGCGGTTGACGAGGCAGCAGTCGGGCGCGAAGCCGGCGAAGCCCGCCTCCGCCGCCGCGCGCGCGGCGAGCTCGGCGAAGGCCCGCGGCAGCGTCGGCCAACGCCGGCCGGACAGCGGGTCGCGCTCGACGTAGCGATAGCCGCGGGCGTCGCTGTGCCAGCCCCACGCGCCGACGTTCGTCATCGCCACCGACATCCGCCCGCCGCCCGGCGTCGTCAGGTGGCGGAACGGGGCCGCCGCCGCGATGCGCTCGATCTGCGCGCGCAGCGGCATCGTGGCCACGTACCGGCGCAGCCAGGCGACCTGGTCGGCGACGGCGACGCGGGCGGCGCCATCGACGGCACCGAGCAGGTCGGGTTGGGGTGATGCGGACATCGGAATCGGGCGTCCGAGCGGGACTGCGCCCGCGCAAGCGGCTGACGGCTTCTCATTACAGCACACGGCACCGCCCGGTCGCCGTCGGCGCTGCCGCCGTCGCGTCGGTGGCAAATACAGGCTCCGCTCGGTATGAATTTTGCTTAAATTTTCATAATAGGCCCGTCGCCGGACGCGGCCGCGCCCCTCGCGGGCCCGACGAGGGACCCCTCCGCCGATGCGTCGCAATTCCCTGTCCCTCGGCCTCGCCGCGCTCCTCGCCGTGAACGTACCGGCCGCGGCCGAAACCGCGACGCCGGACCTCGAGGAGGTCGTCGTGCGGGCGCGCCGGCTCGAGACCGTCGCGAGCGTCGAGTCGGCGAGTCAGGGCATCGTCCTCCAGGACCAACTCGAGAACCGGCCGGCACTGCGCGTCGGCGAGGTGCTCGAGGTCGTGCCCGGGCTCGTGGTGACGCAGCACAGTGGCGACGGGAAGGCCAACCAGTACTTCCTGCGCGGCTTCAATCTCGACCACGGCACGGACTTCGCCACGCGGGTCGACGGCATCCCGGTGAACCAGCCGACCAACGCCCACGGCCAGGGCTACAGCGATCTCAACTTCCTGCTGTCCGACCTCGTCGATCGCGTCGAGTACCGCAAGGGGACCTACTACGCGGAGGAAGGCAACTTCTCGGCAGCCGGCGCCGCCGACGTCCGCTACCGGCGCAGCCTCGATGCGCCGCTCGTCGTGCTGTCCGGCGGCCAGGACGGCTACGCCCGCACGCTGGTCGCGGCCTCCCCGGCGATCGCCTCCGGCGACCTGCTGCTCGGGCTGGAGTACGCGCATCACGACGGACCGTGGGACGTCGCCGAGGCCTACGGCAAGCTCGCCACGCTGGCGAAGTTCACGACCGGCGACGGCGACCACGGCTGGGGCCTGGAGGCGATGGGCTACGACGGCCACTGGCACAGCTCCGACCAGATCCCGTCGCGCGCCGTCTCCGAGGGCCTGGTCGACCGCTTCGGCGCGATCGATCCGACCGACGGCGGGCGCACCCACCGCTACAGCCTGTCCGGCGACTGGTGGCAGACGGTCGCCGCGGGGCGGCTGCGCGCCAACGCCTACGCCATCGACTCGGCGCTCGACCTGTTCTCGAACTTCACGTACGCGATCGACCCGGTGCACGGCGATCAGTTCGAGCAGCTCGAGCAGCGGCGCGTGTACGGCGGCGTGATCGACTACCAGGAGCGACTGTCGCTCGCCGGTCGCGAAGCCTCGCTCCGCGGCGGACTCGAGGTCCGAGTCGACGACCTCCTGCCGGTCGCGCTCTACCGCACGACCGACGACGTGCGCTACGCGACGGTCCGGCAGGATGACGTCCTGCAGGCGAGCTACTCGGCATACGCGACCGGAAGCCTGTGCTGGACCGACTGGTTCCGCACCAATCTCGGCGCCCGCTTCGACGAGTTCCGCTTCCGCGTCGAAAGCAGCCTCGCCGCCAACTCCGGCACCGCCAGCGACTCGATCGCCAGCCCGAAGCTGACGATGGCCTTCGGCCCGTGGGCCAAGAGCGAGGTCTTCCTCAACTATGGCCGCGGCTTCCATTCCAACGATGCCCGCGGCACGACCATCATGGTCGATCCGAACGACGGCGTCACGCCGGTCGCCAAGGTCAACCCGCTCGTTCGCGCGATCGGCGCGGAGGCGGGCGTGCGCAGTACGCTCGTCCCGCGGCTGCAGCTCGCGGCCTCGGTCTGGACGCTCGGGCTCGATTCCGAACTCGTATTCTCCGGCGATGGCGGCACGACGGAGCCGACGCGCGCCAGCCGGCGGACCGGCGTTGAGTTCTCCGCCGACTACGAGCCGCTCGACGGCGTCGTCGCGGACGCCGATCTCGCGTGGACTCGTGCCCGCTACGTCGATCCGAGCGCGCTCGGCGACTACGTCCCGAACGCGATCGGGCGCGTCGTCTCGGCCGGCGTGCGCTACAACCGCGACATCGGCTGGTTCGGCGGGGCGCGTCTGCGCTACTTCGGGCCGGCGCCGCTCGTCGAGGACGGCAGCGCTCACTCATCCTCGACCACGGTGATCAACCTCGACTGCGGCTATCAGTTCTCGTCGCGGCTCAAAGCGACGCTCACGATCTTCAACGCGCTCGATCGGCGCGAAAGCGACATCACCTACTACTACGCCTCGCGCCTGCGCGGCGAGCCGGCACCGGTCGGGGATTACCATTTCCATCCGCTCGCGCCGCGCGCGCTGCGTCTGACCGCGACGCTGCGGCTGTGACGCGCGCACCGGCGACGCGGGCCCATCGAATCCCCTGAGTTCACGCCGACCCGCGCCGATCGCGCCCGAGCGGCGGCGCGCCTCGCTTGACGCCCCGCGAGCGCGACCGATACGGTCTGCGGCACCGGGCGCGTGGTCGCTACACACCACCTGCTCTGCCCCGCCGCGGTGTCGTTCCATACCCAAAGTGCGCCAAGCGCTCGCCGCCATCCGGTTGTCCGCGATTCCGCTCGCGGCGGGCGCACGACCTACCGCCGATCTCGTGATCACGGACGCGTCCGTCTACACGGCGGACGCCACTCTCTCGATGACAGCGGCCATCGCGATTCGCGCCGACCGGATCGGGTCCGTCGGCGCCAACGACGAGGCCAAGCGCTGGATCGGCCCGAAGACCCGGGCGCGGCGGCTCGGCGGTCGCCTCGCGCGTCCCGGGCTCTACGACTCGCACATCACCCGGCCGGCATCATCGACCTCGACGTCTGTGCTCGGAAGCGCCAGGCGAAATCGCTGCGGGCGATGACGCAGTTCGGGCGCGGCCGCATCGCGCGCTAGCAGGTGCCGGACGGCGCCTGGGTTCAGGTGCGGCAGTGGAACTTCAGCGACGGCAACGAGCCGGATGCCGCGCACCCGACGCTGCGCGCCGAGCTCGACCTCGCCTCTACCCGGCACCCGATCCAGCCGCTCGGCAACGATGGGCGCCACGGCGCCTTCAACAGCGTCGCGCTGGCACGGGCCCGGAACTCCGCCGGCCGGACGGTCCGCTTCTCCAAGGCGCCGATGGCGGACGGGCTGAAGGCGTATCGCCGACTGGTCGGCGTCGATGCGGCCGGCGAGACCGACGGCACCGCCGACGACGAGTCGCGCGCGACCTTGGGTCCGCCGTCGATCCTCGAGGTCGACTTCGCCGCCGTCGTGAAGGCCCCGGAACGCGTCACGGCGCCGCTCAACAGCGCCGGCGGCACGGGCATCATGGACGCCGCGGTGCCCCCCCGAGGCGCTGGTTCTCTACGACGCGCCGGAGAAGCGCCACAAGCTCACGGTGCGCGCAACGCGCGCGCAATATTACGACCCCGACCAGATCACCACCCCGGCCGGCCAGCCGGACGGGGACCGGATGGCGTCGACGGCGACCGCGATCCGCGCCCGGTACGCGAACGATCCGCTGCTGCGGGCGTACATCGTCAAGCTGTTCGCGGACGGGGTGCTCGAGGGCAATCCCTACGCCGTGCCGTCGACGCGACCCGAGGTCGTCGCGATCAGGCCCTACCTGCAGCCGATCCTCGAGGCGGGCAAGGACGGCCGCCTGGCGGTGGTCGGCTACATCGACGCGGGCACGCCGCTGTGCGCGGACGTGCGTGCGCGCCACGGGCAGTACGAGTCCGCTGCCGCCGTCAAGGCGTTCCTGCAGGATCACGGCTACCACCGGGAACACTGCCGGATCTCCTCCGGGCAGCTGCCGCACGAGCGTGACGTGATTGTCGAGTACGTGAAGCGCTTCCACCTCGCCGGCTGCGGCATGCACATCCACGCGATCGGCGACCTGCCGATCCGCACGGCCGTCGACGCCATCGAGGCCGCACGTGCCGCCGACGGCGTCGCAACGACCCGCGACGCCATCGCCCACCTCCAGCTCGTGCACCCCGACGACGTCGTGCGGATCGGCGCGGATCGCCTGTATCTCGCGTTCACCTACTCGTGGGCGTTCGCCGAGCCGGAGTACGACCTGTCGGTCGTGCCTTTCTTCGATCATGGCTGGGGCGGTGACGACGCCGCGCTGCATCGCGCGGACGGCTGCTACGACTTGAACGCCTACCCTGTGCGCGCGCTGCGGGACGCCGGAGTGCCGCTGATCGCGGGCTCCGACGCGCCGGTCAACACGCGCGACCCGCAGCCGTTCACCAACATGGCGGTGGCGGTGACGCGCCGCCTGCCCGGCGGGTCGTCGCCGGACGTCGGCCAGAGCGTCCCGATCCGCGACGTCCTCGATGCGTACACGATCAACGGCGCTCGCTACCTCGGGCGCGACGCGGTCGCGGGCTAGATCGAAGCGGGCAAGTCGGCGGGTTTCGTGGTCGTGGACCCCGACATTCTCGCGCTTGCGGATGGCGGCAAGGCGGTATACGTCCGGCGCACGCCCTGACGGTCGCGGCGGCGGCGCGCGCCCGTCCGGCCGCAGACGCTCGTTCAGCCATTCTGCCGGTTGCGCTCAGGGCGGTCGGTGAGCATGGCGCGCTCCTCGACCGTCAGCGTCACGTGTACGTCGCGGTCGGCGTCGAGATCGTGGGCGCCGGGCCGCGCGGACGCCTCGGGATGCGTGCGCCCGTCGGCCGGCTGGGCTGACGGGGCGGACGGCGGGCGCGGCACGCGGGCCGCGTCGAGGTCGGAGCGGGCGAGGCCGCTGGCGCGCGTGTACTCGCGAAAGCTGACCGGGACGACGCTCGCCTGCGGGAACGCGTGGCGCACGTAGTCCGCGACCTGGCGGGCGCCCTCGAGGTTCTTGTAGAACCCGAGGCGCAGGCCGAATTCCGGCGATCCCTGGCGCAGCACGCTGACGGCGTACAGGCTGTAGGCGCGGAAGATGCCGAGCCGCGGCACCGCGGCGGCGTCGATGGGCGTCAGCGACCAGTCGAGCTGCACCGCGTAGCGCTGCGGCGCCATGACGCTGGCCACTTCGGCGGGCGTGAGCGTCGGCGATGGCGGGGCGGTGCCGGCGGCGCGCGTCGCCGGCGTCGCGGGCGATTCCGGCGCCGCCTCGACCTCATCGCTCTCCACGAGGCGCGCGACCGCGCCGCGCACGAGCGTGAACGCGGTGTTCATCGTGTCATCGAGGGAGCCGCTGGTCGCCTCCGGCACGCTCGTCACGAGCGCCGACGGGTAGTACCGCCGCACCTCGGCGAGCACGGACTCCGCGTCGCTGCCCGAGCTGAAGTAACCGAGATGCAGGCGGAAGCGCTCGCGGCCGTCCTCGATCGTGCGCGAGCGGAACACCGACAGACCCGCGAATTCGAGTCCGGCCGCGAGTCTCACCGGCATTGGCACGCTCGACGTCTGAAGCGTGAGGACGTATCGCGAACCACTGCGCGCCGTCACGTCGGTCGATCGTATGTTCATCGTCGCATCCCCTGCGGAGGTCCCGAGCCGGCGGCATCGGTGTGCCACCGCCATGTCTGCGGCCACGCCGCCGCGGGCCCGCGCCGCGCCGCTGTGCGTGCCTCTCACGGGCACTATTGAGCGTGCGGCCGCAGGAGTACAAGCCTTACCCACGTCTTGAATCGGCGACAGCGCACCTGCGGCTTCAGACGTTGCGGAAGGTGCGCGTCCCAAGCCGCTGATCGGGCTGCGGAATGGCGCTTGCCGCAACGCACATCGCCGACGAAGGAGCGCCGCTGCCGGGCCGCGGCGATCGTGCCCGCGCCTCGCCGACGAAGCGATACCCGCGCGCCGGTGCGCGACGACGGCCACGACCGGATCGTCGTTCAGCCGCGGGCGAAAAGCGCTGGTACGTGTCAACGAAGCCATCGCCGCTGCCGATCACGTGGCCGTCGATCCCCGGCGACCCGGGCGGTCTCGGGCCGGCCGCGACGATCGACATCCGCCCCCGGGACCTCCTGTTCCTGCCGCAGGACCCATCTCACAGCGTCGACTCGAACACCGAGTCGATGCACCTCGCGATCGGATTCACGCCGCTGACGGTGCGCGAGGCGCTCGTCGCGGCGATCCTCCATCTGTCGGATCTCGATCAGGCGCTGCGCTTGACCGTCGGCGGCCGCGTCGCGTTCGAGCAGCGGGGTCTCGGCTTCCATCGGCTCGGCACTCCGGTTCTCGATGGCGCCGCGAGGCTCCTCGCCGCGTGCCGGACACCGGGCTTCCTCGGCGCGGCGATGCAGCGACGGTCGGCGCGGACCGTGGCGATGCTCGCCCCGCTACCGACGGTCCCGTCGCCCGGGGCGATCGATCTCGACACTGCCCTCGTGCAACGACCGACCGCGCTCTGTCACCTGACCGCGAACGCGGAAGAAATCGACTTCAGCTATCCGGGCGGTCACGTGTACATCCACCGTGGGGCGAGCGACAGCGTCGCCTGCATCGGGCAGACGCCGCGCGTCCGGATTCGCGACATCCCCGGTGCGGTCGGCGACGACGTGCGGCTCTCGCTCGCGTCGAAGTTGCTCGAGGTGGGATTTCTCGAGCTCGCACCGGCGCCGGCGGCGCGGTCGCGACGGAGGGTCCGCGGCCCGGACTCGTCGCGCCTCGCACCGCGCACGGGCGATGCGGGCGCTCGCGGCGAAGCAACGGAACTCGTCGGTCCAGCCATGACGGATCTCACGATCGCCGGCCCGCGACGACCGTCAGGATTTCCGCGCGACCCCCGTGGGCCGGCGGCCGCCGCCGCGCTCGGCCATCCGAGAGGCGCGTCACGTTCAGACGCCGTCGTCGCTCGCGGCGCTTTGGAATTGCCTAGGATCCGCCGTGGGAGGCTGCCGGACATGAAGAAAGTCGCGTTCGCCGTGGTCGCTGCGGTCCTGCTCGCGGGCGCCGCGGAATCGCTGGCCGAGTCGTCGGCGGCGGTCACCCCGCGCCCGAAGCCAAGTTCCTATACGCCGCGACCCGGGACGCACCAGCACGTGTACGGCTCGCCGATCGAGTCGGGCCGCTCCGGAGCCGCGCGGACGCCGCGCGCGAAACCGCCGACGAAGCACGCGAAGGCGGTCCCGGCGCACAATGCTCGCCCCCACCCCACCAAGGGGCGCCAGCCGGCACCCGCCCCCGCGCCCACCTGAGCGCCGCGGCCCTGGCCGACCGCGTCGGTCGCGCGCGGCCCTCACGCCGCGGCACCACCGCGCACCGAGCGTCGAGGCGCCGGTGCACCCCGTCGAAGAGTCACGACGCCGCTGGCTTGACGCGTCGCCGGACGAGCGTCACCGCGACCACCTCGATCACCGGCACCTCCCACGGATGCAACGCGCACAGCTCCTGGAGCAGCGCGTCGAGCCGGTCGTCGGAGATGGAGTCCGCCGCGTACGTCGAGATGACCGCGGTCGCCGAGTGACTGCGCTCGCCCACCGATCCCATCGTCGGCCGCGCGTGTTCGTCCGACGTGAACGCCTCGAGCCCGATGGCGACCTCGCAGACGCCGCGGTACGCGCCGAAGTCACCGAGCTCCGGGGATCGCTCGATGTAGGCGAGGATCCGGCCGCCGACGGGATCCTGGGCTAGCGCGGACAACTCCCCGCGCGCGAGCGCGCGGATCGTGTCCGGCAACACCGGACAGTACACGCTGATCCGCCGGGCGTTCGTGTATGCGGGTCGGTCGGTCATCGCACCCTCCAGCCGGTCGCAGCAATCGTCCGCAACGCATGGCGCCGCGTCGGCGCCGGCGGGTCGCGCCGTCGTCCGGTCCGTCGGTCCCGCATCCGCCGCACGCGCAGCGGCACGGCGTACCGATGCCGAAGCGTACTGTCACGCGGAGGAATCCGACAGCGATTACGAGCGTCTTGCGGCGCGGCCGCGCTTGTTGGGTCCGGATGATGTGGCGATAATGCGCCGACTGACGGTAGCGCGCGGCCATCGCCCGGCGGTCGGCCACCGCGTCGGGCACGGTCCGGGCGGCGGTCGCAGGACGCGAGCAGCGGGAGGGACCGCTCCGTTCGGGAAGCGCCAGTCGCGGGGCGGTGGCGGCGATCAGCGATCCAGCACGCCTGGCGGCAGGGCGCCGCTTCGTGGCTCGCGGATCGTCGCCGGGCTCGGACGTGCGCTGCGGCAGATCGGCACTACAACAACATCAACCGGCCGGGGATGGCACCATGCGAGACAACGATTCGAGTCGTTCGATGACCCGTAGCGACCTCCAGGGTCGTTTCCCGGCATCCACCAGCGTCGCCGCGGCCGTGTGCTTCGCCCTGTACGGCCTGCCGCACCCGGCGGCAGCGGCGGCAGCCGAGGGGCCGAGCGACGCGCTGCAGGAGGTCGTCGTGACCGCGACGCGACGCTCGCAGACCGTCGAGGCGGTGCCTTACAGCCTCTCCGTGATCAGCGCGGAGCAGCTCGACGCCTCCGGGGCGACCGACGTCGCGACGCTCGCGATGCAGGTGCCGGGACTCAGCATGTACGACTACGGCGCGCGATTCGCCGGCGCCACGTCGCCGATCATCCGCGGCATCAACGCGACCGGCAGCCCGGCGCGCGGCTTTCGCACCTTCGAGCAGGATCCGGTGGGCACGTATATCGGCAACTCGCCGATCGAGGGCTACTTCCAGCTCGACGACCTAAAACGCGTCGAGATCCTCCGCGGACCACAGGGCACCCTGTACGGCGCCGGCGCGCTCGGTGGCGCGCTGCGCCTCATCCCGAATTCGCCCGAGCTCAACACCCTCGCGGGTTCCGTCGAGGCGAGCGGCTCGCGGTTCGATCACTCCGACGGCACGGGCTATGCGGTGAAGGGCATGGTGAACGCGCCGATCGGGGACACGCTGGCATTCCGGGCCGCCGCCAAGTACGGCTACGACCCGGGCTGGATCAAGGTCTTCGGCTTGCTCGCGCGCGGCGACAACACGATATACGGCACACCCGCGCTCGCGAACCCCGGTGATCCGGTGAACAGCCCGCCCATCTACTCGAGCCGCGGCGACTGGAACTGGCAGCGGACGTTCAGCGGGCGGGCGAGCCTGCTCTTCAAGCCGAACGAGGCGTTCAGCGCGGAGCTTGCGGTGCTTCACGCCCACGTGACCGGCAACGGCGGGCCGCAGGTCAACCCCGACTTCGCAGGCGGCGTGTCGCCGCTCGACCCGGCCACGACCTACCCGGCCGGCGGCCGCTACCAGGAGTTCGCGCTCGTCGAGGAGCCGTTCGACCGCACGACCAACCTGACTAGTCTCGACCTGAGCTACGACGCGGGATTCGCGACCGTCTCGTCGACGAGCTCCTACCAGACGACGACCGGCTCGCTGATCCAGGATTCGACTTACGACTACGCCGGCTTCGCCGGCGGCGCGTTCCTGCCGTACTACGCCGGCGTTCCGACCAATCCGCGGTTCATCTACCCGTTCCAATTCACCGACTCGGCGCACGCCTTCACCGAGGAGCTGCGGCTCGTGTCGAAGCCCGGCCCGTCGAACGCGTTCGACTACGTCGTCGGCGCGTTCTACGAGAAGCAGACGCGCCACGGCGCCTGGTACGTGACCAACCCGGGCTCGCCGGAGCGGTCCGTGAGCCAGGGTTGCACGGCCTACGTCCCCGCCGGCTGCCTGGTGCTGAGCGGTCCGAACGACCTCACGTTCCAGCAGGTCGACACGCAGGAATTTGAAGACGAGTCGGTGTTCGGCGAGCTGACCTGGCACTTCGTATCGCACGGACAGATCACGCTCGGAGTCCGGCATTTCAGTCAGAGCTTTACCGATTCGCAGCTCTATCAGGACTTCACGTTCCCGACGCTGGTCCCGCCGATTCCGTATTCGGCGCCGGCGTCGAAGACCGTGTGGAAGGTGGATCCCTCATTCGAGTACGCGGACCACCAGTACGTCTACGCGCTCTGGTCCCAGGGCTTCCGCCGTGGCGGCGCGAACTCCGTCCCGGCGACCGGCATCTTCCAGGAGAGCCCGCTGCTGCGCGACTATCAGCCTGACAAGACCAACAACTACGAGGCCGGTCTCAAGGGGCGCTTCGCGAACGGGCTGTCCTACACGTTCGCCCTGTTCGACATCAAATGGGACAAGCCGCAGATTTCCTCGAGCCTGCCGTCCGGAAACCTTGCCGTGTACAACGCCAACACGGCCGAGTCGAAGGGCTTCGAGCTCGAGTCGAGCGGACCGCTCCTCGTACCGCGCCTCAGCTACTCCATCGGCTTTGCGTATGCCGACGCCAAGCTGACAAGCGACTTCGCGCTGCCCGCGAACGATGGCACCGGCAACATCGTCCCCGGCCTCCTCGCCGGGAAGTCCGGACAGCAGCTGCCGGGCAGCCCGAAGACCAGCGTCAGCGCCGCGCTGATCTACGACATCAATCTCTCCGCCGGGTCGGACCTCGCGCTGTCGATCAACGGAGTCTACCGCAGCGCGACCGCGCTGCAAGTCGCGCCGAGCGTCGGCGGCACCGCCGTGCAGCATTCCTCGAGCTTTGAAATGATGAACCTCAGCGCGACGCTGAATCACAAGCCGTGGCACACGACCTTGTTCGTGACCAACCTGCTCGACAAGCAGGAGATCCTCGCGCCGCCGTCGCAGCCCAACCAGGTCAATGATCTGACGAACGATTACCTCGTGAATCCGCCGCGCGAGATCGGCGTTCGCGTCGGCTACTCGTTCTGAGCCGGGGCCGGGCGCCGCCCCGGCCGGCCGATGGCGCGCACGGACACGGTGCGCGCCACCGCACGCGCGTGCCCGCCCGCTCAGGTGGGGAGCGCGACGCCCTGATTCCTTAGGGTCGCGATCAGCGTCTCGAGGTGGCCGCGGTAGTGGCGCCAGCGGCCAGAGGAACTCCCGTAGATCGGGCGTCGGACCTGCGCGGCGCTCGCGGTCAGCGACACCGACCGGTTGTTCTGGATATTGATGGCGGAGTCGCTCCAGGTGAGCCCGCAGAATTCGGCGATGGCGCGTCCGGCGCGTCGCGGCTCGCGCACGACGTCCTCGTAGACGATTTCGAGCAGACGGGCGCCGAGCACCGCGCGCCAATGGTTCATCAGCCGGTCGTACGCCGCGTAGTAGCGTGCGAGCTCCTCAAGGTCATAGCTGAAGGGATAGCCCGCCGCGAACAGCGTGCGATACATCGCGAAGCAGCTGTCGAGCGGCGAGCGACGGACGACCAGGATCCTCGCGTCCGGCAGCGCGCGATGGATGGCGCCGAGGTAGAGGTAGTTGAGCGGCAGCTTCTCGATGACCCGGCAGGAATCTGCCTCGGCATGCGCAAGCTTGGCATAAGCCTCGGCGACGGGGCCCGGCTCCGCGGCGGCCGCCTTGCGGAACACGTCCCCCTCGCCGCGCGACGCGGCCAGCAGCGCGCGCGAGAAGTTGTCGGTCTCGCCGTTGGAGCGCACGTCCGGCAGGCCCGTCAGGATGCGCTCGACCAGCGTCGTGCCGGAGCGCGGCAGACCGGCGATGAAGATGTGGCGCTCGGACCCCGTGACGGTACGCGACGACCGAGCCGCGCAGAGGTCGCGCGAGTACACCTCGGCGATCCGACGCAGCTTGGCCTCGTCCATCGCGACGTCGTAGACGAGCCGCGAGCGGCGCGCCCGTGCCGCCGCGGCAAACGAGCGGAAAGCTTCGTCGTAGCGACCGACGTCGTCCAGCTCCTTGCCGAGCGCGTAGCCGAGAAAGAGCTGTGCGCGGTAGTCGCCGGGCCGGCGTGCGAGCTCGGCCTCGAGTTCGGCGATGTGGTTGGTCTGCGGCGCCTGAACGCGCAGTTCCGACCGCAGCAGGTAGGTCGGGAACTGTGTCGGGTCGAGGCCGATGCCGCGGTCACAGGCCGCCTCGGCCTCGACCAGCCGACCGAGACTGCGCTCGCTGCATGCCAGGTTGTACCAAAAGCGCGGTTCACCCGGCGCGAGCTCCGTCGCGCGCCGGTAGAGGGCGTTGGCCCGATCGTGCCGGCCGAGCGCCATCGAGACGCTGGCGAGGCCGTCGTAGGCGTCGGCGACACCGGTCGCCAGCGTCTCGGCCTGGACGACGACCTGCTCGGCATCGCCGGCGCGGCCGAGCTGCAGCAATAGCGACGCGAGGAACCCGTGGCCGGGCAGGCAGACCTGCGCGCCCGCGACCGCCCGCTCGGCGAGCGGCAACGCCTCGTCGAGGCGCCCGGACTGCGCCAGTCGGAGGGCCTCGCTCGCGGCGGCGGCAGCTGGCATGGTTCCCGGGCCCGTCGGCTCGACGAACGTTACGCCGGCGCGACGCTCGCCCGGCGGCGGCTCACGGCGTCCAGCGATACACGGCTCCAGGGAAAGGCGGCTTCCACTGCTCGAAGGCCCCGGTGACGTACACCGTGTCGGCACCGCTCGGGCCGAAGCCGACATTGGTGACGTACGGCGTGGGCACGTCGATCGTGCGTACCAGCTTGCGCTCCTCGGTCACGACCAACACGCGGCCCGAGCCGTTCTGTGCGATGTAGTAGTTGCCGTCGGACCCGACCTTGATGCCGTCCGGGCCGTTGTAGGCATCCTCGTTCGGAGTCGGCGCCGCGAGGTCCTGCAGGCGCGCCCAGACCGTGCGCGGCCCCAGTGTGCCGTCGGTCTGCACCGGGAAGGACAGGATTCTGCAGGCCAGCATCTCGGCCACCAGCAACTGCCGCCCATCCTTCGACAGCGTGAGCCCGTTCGAGTAGTGAATGGTGTTGGCGACCTCGCGGAGCGTCCGGCCGTCGGCCGAGAGGTGGTAGACCGCCCCGGTGATCGGCGCCTTCACGTCGTAGACGCCGGATGCGGAGAAGTAGATGCCGCCGTGGCCATCGGCGGCGAAATCGTTCGGTCCGAGGAACGGCTTGCCGGCACTGTCCGCGGAGATCGTCCGCAGTTCCTTGCCCTGGGCGTCGAGTTCCACCAGATAGTTGCCGTCGTAGCAGGCGACCAGCACGTGGTCGCCGCGAAAATGGATCAGAGCGTTCGCGCCGCAATGGTCCTTGCGCCAGTACACGGTCGCCTGCTTGCCGTTCCAGGCCTTGATGTCGTCGCCCGCGTACTCGACGTAGAGGAGCCGCCCCTGGTCCCACAGCGGGCCTTCGGGATACTTGGCATCCGCGTCGATGACGTCGACTCCGGCTCGCGCCGCACCCGTTCCGAGGAGACACAGCGACAGGAATGGAATGACCGCTCTCGTCCGTATGCGCATTGGAACCTCTTGCATCCGTGTCGCGCCGGGCCAAGAGCGGCGCCCGGCGATCTGGCCTGGCCGTCGGCGATTATACGTTCGCGGCCGCCACAGTCTTCGCCGGCGCGGCAGCGTAATCAGGGATCACGACGTCCGCGCCGCCTGGTCACAGGCGCCCGCGCTCGTAGCGCATCAGCAAGCCCGTACCCACCGCGGTCAGGAAGACGACGCCGACGAGCAGCAGCAGCACCGCGTGCACGCCCGCCGTCTGTTTCAGCCAGCCGATCACCGGCTCCTGGACGATCGGCCCGACGGAGCCGAGGCCGTTGATGATGCCGGCCGCGAGCGCAGCCTGGCGCCGGTTGCCGGCGTCCATCGCGCAGGCCCCGGACAGCAGCGAGTCCGGCCCCATCGCGGTAAAGCCGATCAGGCCGAGCAGCAGGATGAAGAATGTGACCGACGATAGTCCGACGAACCACATCAGGAAGGTGCACCCCAGGCAGCCGAGCGCCATGAAGAAGATCACGGGCGTGCGGCGCGCGCCCGCGATCCGGTCCGACCAGACGCCGCCGGCGATGACGCCGAGGAACCCGATCCAGTCGAATGCGGCGGACCAGTAGCCGGCGCTGGTCGCCGACATCCCGAACTGCTCTCCGAGAATGAGTGCGGACCAACTGTCGAGCGCGTAGCGCAGGAACTTGAGGCCGAAGTAGATGAGTCCCATCGCAACGATCGACGCGACCCAGCCGGCGGGCAGCGGCGCGGCCGCGACCGGCTCGCTCGCATCCGACGCCGGCGCGTCGGGCTCGGCCTCGTCCTCGAGCGACAGCCCAACCGCCTCCGGGCGCTCGCGCGCCCAGAATGCAAACAGCACCGTGATCGCCAGCAGCAGGATGCTCGAGCCGATGAACGACCAGGCGACGCCGAGCCAGCCCAGCAGGAACGCGGCCAAGCCCTTCCCGGCGATCGCCCCGAACTGGTAGCAGGTGCCCCACAGGCTGAACAGCGTCCCGCGCTCCGAGCGGCGGGTCCAATTGGCGAACAGGCCGACGTTGTGCGGCCAGCCGGTCGCCTGCGCGAAGCCGTGAATGCCCATCGTGATGCACATCCACAGGAAGACGCTGGCCTGGTGCGAATCGACGAGCCAACCGAGGCCGATGTTGCAGGCCGCCGCGACCACCATGCCGTAGATGACCACGCGCCGGCTTTGGACGTGCCGTCCGAGCCACGCCGCGACGAACTGCCCGAGCATGTAGGTGACGAGGTAGACGGTCCACGGATACGCGACGTGGACATCGTCCAGCCCGAACTGCTCCTTCAGCGGCTTCTTCACGACGGCGTAGGTCTTGCGGACCAGATAGAAGCCGAAGTACGACAGCCACGTCGCGGTGAACAGCTGCATCCGGTAGCGACGCAGCACCGGCGATAGCGCCGCGTTCACGTGAACGACCGTCCCGCGAGCTCTGCCGTCCCGGCCGCCAGCATCTCCCAGAGCGTCGGCGGCAGACCGCGGTAGTCGGTAAACGAGGCCGTGGCGAGCATCGCGTTCTCGGCGATGTCGCTCGCGACACAGGTGATGAACATGGAGCGCATGCCCGCGGCCCGCGCGGCCAGGAGCCCCGCGCGGCTGTCCTCGAATACCAGCGCCTCGCCGGCGTCTACCCCGAGGGCCCGCGCCGCCTTGAGGAAGCCTTCCGGATCCGGCTTGCCGTTCATGACGTCGTCGCCGCCCACGCACGCATGCCGCTCGACGATCGATGCGACGCCGAGCTGGTCGAGGAACCGGGCGATTACGGCGCGCGGGCTCGAAGACACGACGGCGACCTTCAGCCCGCGGGTGCTGGCCGCGCGCAGCGCCTCGATGGCGCCCGGAATCGGCTTGACGGCCGCGGTGGCGACGTTCCAGTCGGCGAGCAGCGCCGCGGACAGTTCCGGCGTCGGTACGTCGATGCGGGCGCGCTCGCGGATCACCTGCGCGACGTGCGTCCAGGTGCGCCCCCGCGTCTCGTTCGGGGGAAGCGAGAAGCCCCTGACCCCGTGCCGCGCGACGACCGCGGCGATCGCGTGGTCGGTGTGACTCTCGGTGTCGACGAGCGTGCCGTCGAGGTCGAAGAGCAGGGCACGAACGCGCGTGCGACCGGTCACGTCCACTTCATCTCCTTCGCCTGCGCCAGGCGGGTATCGCGCGATGCACCATCACCCGGGGCATCGAGCCGGGAACCGGCCAGCCGAGCGCGTGCTGGGCCCAGTCTACCGTCCCGCCGGGACACGGGCGACGAGCGGCTGAAGCTCCCGCGTGCCGAGACCTCCGATCCCGAGGCCTATCGCCTGTGCCGGCCCGGTCGCAGCCTTCTCGTCCGCACGCGGCTCGAGATCGGCAAGTGCGCCGAATACGTCCAGCAGGCGATTGCGCGCGCACCCGGCTACGCCGTGGCCCACGCCGGCGTCCCCGATGCTTGCACACCGTGCAGGCCTTTCTGCGCGCGAGCGGCCGTACCGACGCGCTCGGCAAGGCGCCGGCAGCGGTGGCTCGCGCGCTGGAACTCGACCCCGACCTAGCCGAGGCCCACGCGGCGCTGGCATGCGTCCGCTACTCTTCGAGTGGGACTGGGCGCGGGCGGACGACGAGTTCCGGCGCGCATTGTCGCTCAGCCGGCGCAGCGAAGGCGTCAACGACGCCTACGCCTTGTTCCTCGTCACGATGCTCCGACTCGATGGGGGGCTCGCCGAGGGCCGCGAGGTGGCCCGGCTCTACCCGCTCTTCGGCCAGCCGATCCACGACACGGCGATCAACGCATTGGCGCGGGGCAACTTCGAGGTGGGCGCGGCGGGCTTCCGGCGCACAATCGCCATCGACGCCAACTGGACCCGGGCCTACATCAAGCGCGGCCGGACGCTCGCCATCCAGAAGAAGTGCCAGGAGGCGATTGCGCGAGCCGAGACCGCCGAGCGCAGGATCGCCGACGGTGCTGCTCCGACCTCGAGATCGTGGCTCGGGGCCTCGTACGGGACCTGCGGCGACACCGTGCGTGCGCGCCAGAAGCCCAACGAGCTGCACGCGCTGGCAGCGAAGCCGTGCGTCGACCTGACGGCCTTCGCGGACATCCTCATGAGCCTCGGCAAGACCGGCGCGGCGCTCGAGTGCTACGCGCGGGCGCTCGCCGACCGGTCGCCGAGCGTCGCGAACGCACGGCTCGTACCTCGTCTCTATCCACGGCTCGCGACCAGCGCGCGCTACACGGCGGTCATCGCGCGGATGCGACTGCCGCCGCCTGCCCGGTAGCAAGCGCCCGCAGCTGCTGCGCGTCGGCACCGCCGGGCGCGATTCAAAGCGTGCGCAATATCCGCGTGCGCCTGCGGCGAGGATGCGATCGCCTCGCAACTGGGCACCGCGACGCGCGCCGGAGCCGCGCGATTGCGCGGGACGGCTACGCGCATACGTATTTCAGCGAGTAGTTATTGACAAGCCGGCACACCTTCGTCTGCCGTTCGCTCAGTATCATCGGCCGCTCGACTCGGCGCCGGCGCTGCCGGCCTGCGCGCAGCCGCGCGGGCGCGAGTCACGACGTTCGCGGCCACGGACCCGCCATATCCACGGAGATGCTCGTCAATGAAACAGGAACCCGTTGCAGGCAAGGGACCCGCCGTCGCCAGATTGGCGACTCTCGCTTCGCGTACGCAGGCTGTGGTGGCGATCGCCGCGAAGCACGCCGACGACGTCGATCGGTCGGCGCGGTTCCCGAAGGAGGCGTTCGACGCCATCAAGGCACAGGGCCTGCTCGGGATCCTGGTGCCGAAGGCGCTCGGCGGCGAGGGGGCGAGCTTCAGCGAGGTCGCTGACGTCTGCTACATGCTCGGCCAGGCGTGCTCCTCGACGGCAATGATCTATGCAATGCACCAGGTCAAGGTCGCCTGTGTCGCGCGTTATACGCGCGGCAGCGCCTCGCTCGAGACGCTGATGCGCCGGCTGTGCGCGGAGCAGTTGCTGCTCGCGTCGTCGACGACCGAGGGCATGGCCGGCGGCAACGTCCGCGCCAGCGAGGCACCGGTCATCGTCCACGGCGACCACTTCACGTTGGAGCGCAGGGCCACCTGCATCTCCTACGGCGCCGCGGCCGACGGCATGGTGACGACCGCGCGACGCTCGCCGGACTCGCCGAGCTCGGACCAGGTACTCGTGGCGGTCCTCAAGAGCGAGTACACGCTGTCGCACCTGCAGGGATGGGACACGCTCGGCATGCGCGGCACGTGCAGCGACGGGTACCTGCTCAAGGTGGCCGCGAAAAGCGAGCACATCCTGTCGGTCCCGTACGAGAAGATTCACGTCGAGACGATGGTGCCGAGCGCGCACCTGTTCTGGGGTTCGGTCTGGGCGGGCATCGCGGCGGGCGCGGTGGCGCGCGCGCAGCAGTTCATCCGCCATGCCGCGCGTCATTCCGACGGCAAGCTGCCGCCCGGTTCACGCCACTTCACCCAGGCGCTCGCGTCGCTGCGCACGCTGCGCGGGCTGCTCGCGTCGGGCCTCGCGAACTACGAGCGCGTCATGAACGACGAGAAGGCTCTGGCCTCGCTCGAGTACCAGTCGATGATCACGCTGACGAAGGTCGAGGCGTCGGAACTCGCGGCCGCGGTCGTGCTCGACGCGATGCGCGCCTGCGGCCTGTCCGGTTACCGCAACGACACGGAGTTCAGCATCGGCCGGTTCCTGCGCGACGTGCTGTCCTCGCCGATCATGATTCACAACGACCGGATACTCGCGAACCTCGCGGCCCCGTCGCTCGTGACGCCGGTCCCGCAGTCGCTGCAGGGCTGACGGTTCGGCCCCCCCGCGGCGCGGCTTCGACCCGGGTCCCGGGTGCGCAGCTGACGCCGCGCGGGCAAGAGCCTGTCGGCCGCTCGGCGCGAGCAGCCCGCGGATCGAGCGGGCCCGGCACCGACGGCGCCCGTCGGCGGACCGATCGCACGGTCAGCGCGCCGACCGGCGGCGGCGCTCGGACGCCCCCGGCCCCGCAAGCACCACCGCTGCAAGCGGCGTGGCGGATTCCGCTAGACTCGCGGCCTCGACGTTCACCTCCCGGGTGAATCGCATCGAAAGTCGCCACCGGAGGGTCTTTGCCGCCGCCGGAGCCGTCGCGCGCCGTTTTTCTCAGCGATGCGTCGCAGGACGCTGAGGCTGCCCGGCACCCCTGGGACGCGCTGCGATTCGCCGGCGTCAACGTCTGGTTCGACCAAAGCGAGCTCCGCGGCGGCGACTCCTGGAACGCGACGATCCGGCGCCAGGTCCGCACGTGCTCGCTGTTCATCCCGGCCCTGTCGCACGGCTCGCATTCGCGCGCCGGCGGCTACTTCCGGCTCGAGTGGAAACCCGCGATCGACCGCTCGCACCTGATCGCCGCCAACCGCGCGTTCCTGTCGCCCGTCGTCATCGACGCGATCAGCCCTGATTGCCGGCACGCGAAGCCGGCGGCGGCGGTCCGCTGATGGGCGCCATGCGTATCGAATGGCTCCCGTTTCTCGCCGTGTTCCTGATCCTGGCGACCGTGGTCGCGGGAACGCTGATCGGGCTTTACGCGCTGTTCAACCGCTTGCTGGCCTTTCTGGAAAAGCACGAGAGATGAGCCTCGTCGAACCGCTCGCGTCCGCGGGCGGCCCGCTCGCGCGATGAGGTCGGGCCGCATGCGAGAGCGTGCAACTCACTGAACCTAATGACAAAACCCGTCGCGTGTCGGCCGGCGTCCCGGGCGTTCCGGGGGCGGGTCCTCGGCGGCATCTCGAATCCGCGCCCGATCCGTTGGGCTAGCGATCGGTCGGAAAGGCGATCGGCCCCGGTTGCGACGACCGGACGTTCGGCTGCGCAGGCCGGTCGCATGCATCACTAGCCCTTGGAACGGCTCCGAGTTGTGAGGGGAGTCGTCGCCGGCGCGGGAGGCGCGAGCGTCCGGCGACGCGACCGATGCCGGCCGAAGCACCGGGAAGTTCGACCGAGGTCGCGGACGCGGCCGCCCCGCTCGGGAGAGCGCTCGGCAACTGCCAGCGTGTCGCGGCGTGAGCCCTCGCGGCACGGCCGCGGGCGATTCCCGCGTGGAAGCCGACGCCAGCGCGGTGCCGGTCGGGATTGCGGAGCATCCCCATGGCACGAACGCGAAGGATTCCCGATAATTCGCGCTTTAAGTCGTGCCACTACGGAGGGCCGGATGCGGTTCCTTTCGGCCCTGATGCCTCGCGAGACCCGGTTCTTCGACCTGTTCGACCGTCACGGCGCCCTCATCGTCAGTGGCAGCGAGGCCATCGTCGAACTCGTCGAGCACTACGCCGACACCACCCGCCGCGCGGAGCTGATCCAGCGCATCGGGGACACCGAACGGAGCGCGGACAAGATCACGCACGAGACGATCTCCGTGCTGCACAAGACGTTCATCACGCCCTTCGACCGCAACGACATCCACCGGCTCATCTCGTGCATGGACGACGTGCTCGACCTCATGCAGGACGCCGCGGAGTCGATGCATCTGTTCGACATCCAGACGCTGCCGCCTGCCTCGCTGCGGATGGCGCAGCTGCTCAAGGAGTGTTGCGTCCGGGTGCAAAAGGGCGTCGGCCTGCTGCGCTCGATGGACAACGCGCCAAAGGCGCTCGCGCTGACCGAAGAGATCGACGGTTTCGAGAGCGAGGCGGACATGGTCTCGCGCGACGGCATCTCGAGATTATTCCGCGAGGAAATGGACGTGCGTCAGCTCATCAAGCACAAGAACGTCTACGAGTACCTCGAGAACGCGATCGACAAGTGCCAGGACGTGGCCAACGTCATCGAATCGGTGTTCGTGGAAAACGCCTGATGCCGGTCAACCTGTCGATCCCGATAGCAGCGCTCGCGCTGCTCGTCGTGCTGGCCCTCGCCTTCGACTTCATGAACGGCTTCCACGACGCTGCGAACTCGATCGCGACCGTCGTCTCGACCGGCGTGCTGCGGCCGCACTACGCGGTCGTCTGGGCGGCGGTCTTCAATTTCGTCGCGATCTTCATCTTTCACTTGAACGTCGCGGCCACCGTCGGCAAGGGTATCGTCGATCCGGGGGCGATCGACCAGTACGTGATCTTCGGCGCGCTGACCGGCGCGATCGTCTGGAACATCGTCACCTGGTACTACGGCATCCCGTCGAGCTCGTCGCACGCCCTGATCGGCGGCATGATCGGCGCGACGGTCGCGAAGGCCGGGCTGCACCCGCTGGTCCCGGCGGGTATCGCCAAGATCGCCGCGTTCATCTTCATTTCGCCATTGCTCGGCTTGGCACTCGGCGCGTTCATCATGATCGGCGTGTCGTGGGCCTGCGTGCGGGCTTCGCCTCGCAAGGTCGACCGCCTGTTCCGGCGCATCCAGCTGGTCTCGTCGGCCGCCTACAGCGTGGGCCACGGCAGCAACGACGCCCAGAAGACGATGGGCATCATCTGGCTGATGCTGATCGCGGCGGGCGTCACCACGCCGGACGCGCCGATGCCGCCTAGTTGGGTCATCGCCAGCTGCTACGTCGCGATGGCGGGCGGCACGATGTTCGGTGGCTGGCGCATCGTGCGGACGATGGGCCAGAAGATCACGAAGCTCCGCCCCGTCGGCGGCTTCGCGGCGGAGACGGCCGGCTCCATCACGCTGTTCATGGCGACGAGCCTCGGCATTCCCGTGTCGACGACGCACACGATCACCGGGGCGATCGTCGGCGTGGGCTCCGCGCAGCGCGCGCGCGCGGTGCGCTGGGGTGTCGCCGGCAACATCGTGGTCGCGTGGATCGTCACGATGCCGGCCGCGGCGCTGATGTCCGCGGCCGCGTACTGGCTCGGCAGGCGGGTCCTCTAGCACGGGCTCTGGTTTGCACGCCCACGCGGCGCGCGAGTCGGGGCTGGCGGTCGCGGTGGCCGTTGGGCGCAACGCCCGCGCCCGGATGACGTCGGTCACTTTGCTAGGGCACTGGCGGCGCGCGCGACTCGCGCAGCAATTGCACCTTGAACGCAATCAGCGCAAGAGAGTAGAGAACAAGCGCGACCCGCGGTACCGCGTACCACGCCCGCTCGGCCGTCACGAATGCGAACCCCGTCGTCGGGACCATCATGAGCCCCTCGAGCAATGCGAGCCCCGCGCGCTGCCAGCGCATCAAGAGGTGCTCGAGCGGGTCGACCGCGACGAAGGTCAGGGTCAGGCTCACGCCGACGTAAGCCAGCACGTCCCTTGGGAAGAACAGCATCGGGACGATCCAGGTGCTGCCGAGAAAGCGCCGCACGTCGGCCGTCGTGTCGCGACCGAGGAGTCGCGCGTCCAGCCACAGGTTCAATGCCACGTACCCGAGCGCGTAGGCGTGAAAGCCGCGACCGAATGTCCCGACCGGCGACAGGTTTGGCTCGAAGCGCTGCTCGGTCGCCCGCATGAGGAGGTGCGGGCCGTACGCGAGCGTCTCGCGCCAGAACACGGCACAGACGACGGCCAGCACGAAGAGCGCCACCATCGGCCACCGACGACCGTGCACCCTCCACAGAAACGGCGCGACCAGCAGCGGGTAGATCTTGGTCAGCGCGGCCAGCGCCCACGCCGCCGCGGCCAACGACGCCGGACGCGCGACCAGCGCGAGCGCAAGCAGCAGAAAGACGAGTGCGTCGATATTGCCCCGCTCAATCAGCATTTGCGCCGGAAAGCCCGCGAAGAGGAACGCCACCGTCAGTAGGACGCCCGGGCCGCGATGCCCCGCGGCGCGGGCTGCCACGACGCCTCCTGCGCCAAGCATGATCACGCTGGCAAGGCACCAGAGGTCGCGCGCCGTGTCGAAGCTGAAGGGCGCGAGCAGCAGGTTCGGCATCAGGCTCGCGGGCGGCGTGACGAACCGAGCGACCTCGTATGGGTTGCCGCCGCTCAGGTAGACATGCGCGGCGTCGTAGAACTCCTTGAAGTCGAGACCCAGAAAGAAGCGCACGACGAGCTGGATGTCGCTCTGCATCAGCAGACTCGTGTAGCAAAGGCCCACGTAGCTGAGCCCGAGTATCGCGATGCGCCAGTGAATCCGCCGCACACTGCTGGAGCTCATTTCTTCAGCGCTCGACGCGGATGGCGCCCCGGACATCGTTGTTATCCTCCTTTGAGCATCAGCGAGTCCGGCGCGCCCGATTCCCGCCCGGCCCACTGCAGACACCGGCCCCCGCCCGCAACGGTACGGTCGCCGCCCACGCCGGCCGGAGCGGGTGCGAAATCGCGGACCGCGGCACGCCGCGCGGCAGCATCGGGCGAATTCCGCTGTCCGAGCGGTAGCCCGAATTTGCCGGCCGAAGCCCGAAGAAAGCAAGCGTCCGGGCGATGGGCCCTTCGCGAACCGCATCTGCCGTCGCGAACGATGGCCCCGCCGTCGACATGCCCGCCTCCCTGGCGCCTGCCGACGCGACGTACAAGGCGCTGCGTTGGCCCCACCGACTCGGCGCGCTTCCCCGTGCCGGGTCCACGGCCCGCGCCACCACCGCCGCCGGCCGCCTACGACAAGGTCGCGGCAGGGCATGCGAGGCGGCCACCGCAAGACGCGGAGAGCGACGCGAAGGCGAATTCGGTGGAGGCGTTCGGACATCATGCTGCGCCGACCGCAGAGTCAAGCAAGACGCGCGCTGGTGTGGGCCGCATGTCAGAAGCCCACCATTTGTTTCGTTCGGACGTCGACACGCCGGCCGACGGCCCGCGAGCTGTGCATCCTTCGGCCGCGCATTTGACCGATGATCACCGGCGTCGCACGCCGACGCTTGCACGAGTCTGAAAGTGACTCACAGCAGCCCGACGCGTGTCGGTGTGGCTCGACGCGCGAGGGCCACGACTCGAGCGGGAGCGCGGCCGAAGACGCCCCGCGGGACCGCGTCTCCATTCGGTACCCGCAGCGCGCGCCGTTGCGTCCCTCCGAATCCTGACGCGCAATAAGTCATATTCCGTAGAGGCCCTGAACACCCGAGATGAATCAGGTAGTTCGCTGCGCCGCGCGGATCAAACGGCGCACGTCGGGCAATGCGATCTGACGCCAAACGCCGACACTTTTCAGTACGCCAAGCGGATTCAAACGCGCCGGTGCTCGATTTTGAATTGCGTCACATAACTTCGCGGCGCATAGTCCGCGCTGTGAAAAGGGCAAACCCGTCGAAAGACGGGGACGCAAAGCCACCGGTCGTCGGGACTCTGTCCAACGATAGCGGGGTTGCCACAGTAGGCTTCGGTAGCTGCTTCTCGATCCCAATTCGGGCTATCGAAGTCACGGCCTAGGTCGTCTTCCGACCGACGCGCCCCACTGTCCGGCAGCTTCCCCACGGTGGCCTGAAAGGGCTTGGGGAGCTGGACATGCGCCGGTGCAATTGATGGGGGTCGACAGGCCACTCGACCGGGGTCGAGGCCAGGGGGATGTCCGGGACCCGGCAACGGGCCCGGCAGGAGCGCGATCCTTTGGCGCGCGTCGGCATACGTGCGGGTCGCTTCGGGCTGCCGCGCTGCGCCACCGCCTCGCGATCGTCATTGCGGCGCTGGTCGCGGCCTGGGCGCTGTTTGCCGCACCCGCCGCCGCCGCGCGCTCGGTGTTTGACCACGACACGACGGGCTTCGTGCTCGATGGCCAGCATCGCGACGCGCCGTGCGAGTCCTGCCACGTCGGCGGCATCTTCAAGGGAACGCCACATGACTGCGCGACGTGCCACAGCGCCGGTGCGCGCTTCGGTGCCACGTTCAAACCGACTCGCCACATCACCTCGAGCAGTGACTGTTCACAATGCCACACGCCCTTCGGCTGGTCGCCGGTCGCCGCGTTCAATCACCTCAACGTCATAGGCAGCTGCAGCTCGTGTCACAACGGCGTGCAGGCGCCCGGTAAGCCGACGAGTCATATTCCGACGACGGCCGAATGCAGTACGTGCCATCTCGTGACGATGCCGTGGGCGGGCGTGCATTTCGCCCATACCGGGATCACTGGCGACTGCGCTCGTTGCCACGACAACGTTCACGCACCGGGACAGCCGCCCAGGCACGTGCCGACGGCGACCGCGTGCGAGACCTGCCACGCGCCGACAAACTTTCTGACGTTCGGCGGGACGTCGATGAATCACGTCGGGATCACCAACAACTGCCAGTCGTGTCACGAGACCGGCATGGCCTGGTACGGCGTGACGATGGTGGACCGGCCGACGCCGGCGCAGGACAGCCTCCACCCCAGCGCCGGCGCGCCAAACGGCGCCGACTGCAGCAGCTGCCACGCAGGCTTCAACGTCGGCGATTTCGGCAGGCTCAAGCCGGGCAACCACATTCCGACCGCATCGACTGCACAGTGCGTGAACTGCCACGCGGGCACGAACTGGGCGGCGATGCCGACGCTGGTCAATATCCACACGTACGCGCCCAGCACGAGCGCGAATTGCGCGCAGTGCCACGGCTCCAGCGTCGCAGCGGGCTTCGCAATCCCGTCGGCCGGTTTCTCGATCGTGACGACGCCATCCAATCACCTGCCTACGAGCGCGAGCTGCGAAACCTGCCACGTCGGCGCGGGCTCGAGCGTCACGACGACGCCGGTGCCGAACGGCGCCAAGTTCTCGGGCTCGGCGATGGGCCACGCCGGCATTACGACCTGCGTCGGCTGCCATGGACCAACGGTCAGCGGCGCCAGTTTCGTCGGCGTCACCAGCATCGTCGTGATGCCGGCGACCGCGTCGATGGGACCCGCTGCGCACATTCCGTCGAGCACCGCGTGCGAAGGCTGCCACCAGGCGGCCATGCCGGCCGCGCTCGTCCCCGCCAACTCGACCGGCGCGCCGCCCGGCACGAAGTTCGCGCTCCCGCCGCCGACGACGGCGCAGATCCACGCGGGCATGACGAGCGGGTGCGCGACCTGTCACGAGAGCGGCTATCTGTGGATGGGCGTCGCCAAGTACCCGATCTCGCCCACTGCATTGACCGGCAATCCGACCACGGTGTACACGGGATTCAACACCCGGCCGGGGGCCGCGGCGAGCGCCTTCGGCCTGCTGGATGAAGTTCACCCGACCGCCGGCGACTGCAGCCAGTGCCATACCAACACGAATTACTTCGAGGGCGTGCTCAAGCCCGCGAACCACATCCCGACGTCGACGAGCGCGACCTGCACGAACTGCCATACGAGCACCGACTTCTCGGTGCCGCCGACGCTCGCGAACATCCACACCTACGCCCCGAGCACGACCACGAACTGCGCCCAGTGCCACGGCTCGACGGTCGCGCCTGGCTTCGCGATCCCGGCGGCAAGTTTCTCGATCGTCACGACCCCCGCGAGCCACATTCCGACCACCGCCGCCTGCGAGAGCTGTCACGTCGGCGCGGGCTCGAGCGTCACGACGACGCCGGTGCCGAATGGCGCGAAATTCTCCGGTTCGGCCATGAACCACGCCGGCATCACGGCCTGTGTGGCCTGCCACGGCCCGACCGTCGGCGGATCCACGTTCGTCGGCATCATCAAGATCGTCGTGATGCCGGCGACGGCGCCAATGGGCCCGAGCGCCCACATTCCGTCCGGAACCGCCTGCGAGAGCTGCCACCTGGCGGCGATGCCATCGGGGGTCATCCCGGCGAACGCGACGCTCCTCCCGCCGGGTACGAAATTCGCGGCCTCGGCACCGACGACGGCGCAGATCCACGCCGGCATCACGAGCGGCTGCAGTAGCTGCCACGAAGGCGCTGACCAGTGGCTGGGCGTGTCGGCCAGCTACCCGCTCAACCCGGGGACGCTGAGTGCCGTCACCACCACGCAGTACACGGGGTTCCAGACGCGGCCCGGCAAGACGGCGAGCGCAACCAACCTCGTCGACGCCGCGCACCCGGCGTCGGGCGATTGCTCGCAGTGTCACACGGGCACGGCTTTCTTCTCGGCCCAGGTCAAGCCCGCGAACCACATCCCGACCTCGACGACCGCGACCTGCGCCAACTGCCACACGGTCGCCGACTTCTCGGTGATGCCGACGCTGACGAACATCCACCGCTACGCGCCCAGCACCAGCAACACCTGTGCGCAGTGTCACGGTCCGGCGGTCGCCGGCAGATTCGCCATCCCGGCCGCCAACTTTTCGATCGTGACGATGCCGGCAAATCATGTGCCGACCAGCGCGGGCTGCGAGTACTGCCACGTCGGCGCCGGATCGAGTGTCGCCGTCACACCGGTAGTCGACGGTGCAAAATTCTCCGGCTCCGCCATGAGTCACGCCGGACTCACGACCTGCGTCGGCTGCCACGGGCCGACGGTCACCGGCGCGAGCTTCTACGGCATCACCAACGTCATCGTGATGCCGG
>JBBINS010000014.1:0-38641 GCA_037443765.1 Gammaproteobacteria bacterium | reverse complement strand
GCCCTCGGACCGACGCCCCTATCCCAAAGCGTCAGTCCGACAGGCTGCTAGTGTCCGTGTACGCCAGCCCAGCCGCGGAGCCTACAATGGATGCCCCTGCAAACCCCCGAGTGCCGATGGCCACCGACACCGAGATGTGGCGCGCGGTCGTCGCGCGCGATGCGCGCCGGGACGGTACGTTCTTCTACGGCGTCGCGACGACCGGGGTCTTCTGCCGCCCGTCCTGCGCCTCGCGTCGGGCGCGGCGCGAGAACGTGCGGTTCTTCGAAACGGCCGAGGCAGCGGTCGCCGCCGGGTTCCGCCCCTGCAAGCGCTGCACGCCGCTCGCCACGCGCGACCCGGTCGCCACGCGCATCGAGGCGGTCGCGCGCTACATCGACGGGCACGCCGACGAGTCCTTGCCGCTCGCGACGCTCGCCGCCCGCGCACGGCTCTCGCCCGCGCACTTCCAGCGCCGCTTCAAGGCGCTGCTCGGTGTCTCGCCGAAGGCATACCAGGACGGCGCGCGCCTCGCGCGCCTGAAGTCCGGACTGCGCACCGGTGGCGCGGTGCTCGACGCGATCGTCGGTGCCGGTTTTTCGTCGACCAGCCGCGTCTACGGCGAGGCGGCCCGCAATCTTGGCATGACGCCGTCCGCGTACCGCGCGGGCGGCGCCGGCGAGACGATCGCCTACGCCTGCCGGCCGACCGCGCTCGGGCTCCTGATGATGGCCGCAACCGACCGCGGCGTGTGCTTCGCGCAGTTCGGCCGGAGCGAGGCGGCGCTCAGGCGCGAGCTCGGGGCCGAGTTCCCGAAGGCGGAGCTCGCGCCATCGGCACTCGCCGAGTCGCCCGAGCTCGACGCCTGGGTCCGCGCCTTCGAGGCGCACGTCGCGGGACGCGCACCGCGGCCGGACGTGCCGCTCGACCTGCGCGGCACCGCGTTCCAGATCCGGGTGTGGCGCTTCCTGCTCGGCGTCCGCGCGGGCGAGGTGCTGAGCTACGCCGAGGTGGCCGCGGGGATCGACGCGCCGAAGGCGGTACGGGCGGCGGCGTCCGCCTGCGCCGCGAACCGGATCGCGGTCCTCGTGCCGTGCCACCGCGTGCTGCGCGGCGATGGCGGGCTCGGCGGCTACCGCTGGGGCGTCGAGCGCAAGCGCGCGCTGATCGACGCGGAGCGCGCCGGCCGCGCGCCATCGCGGCACGCCGCGGGGATCGCGGGACGATAGCGCTGCGGCTGATCCGGGCGACCCCGGCCGCCGCGGCGCGACCTCCTCTCCTCGGACCCCGGGTCCGGGCGCGCCTCAGCCCGGGGCCGGGCCGCGTTGCAGCACCTGCAACTCGTGGCGCCGGTAGTCGATGATCAGCGTGTCGAGCAACCCGAGCACGTCCATCCCGATCAGCAGCGCGGGCTCGCGGGTCATCTTCCAGTGCTGGAAGATGTACATGTCGCCGACGGTGATGTGCGCGCCGCGGATCGTGAGGTCGCCGATCCGGATCGGAGGCATGACCAGCCGGTCGCCACGCTGCACGTCGAGCGTCGCGCCCGTGATCTCGTCGGCACGCACGTCCTCGGGCCGCATCCGACTGATGAGCGCGTCGCGCATCGGCAGGTTCGCGAGCGTGCCCTGCCCACCGGTGTCGATGATCGCCTTTGCGCGCAGCGTCCCGATCTTGATGTCCGCGATCAGCAGCAGGCCATTGACCACGTTGATCGGGATCGTCACGAACCCCGGCGGCGCGCGCTCGGAGTGCGAGCGGAAGATCGTGATCTTGTCGTGACGGAAGTCGATGTAGATGCGCTTGTCCTGCAGGCCCTCGGTGCCGAGCACGCCCTCCGCGCCGCCAAGCGCCGAGACGACGATCGGCAGGCGCTTGGAACGCAGCTCGAGGTCGCCCACCACGAGGCTGTCGATCGGGATGGTCGGCACCTCGCGCGACCCGGTCACGCCTCGGAGGATGACGGGCTGGTCGTCGTTGAGCGGCAGGCCGAGCGCGGCGGCGACCTCGGCGGTGACCGCGGAATTGCTCGCGCCGGTGTCGAGCACCAGGCGGAACGGCCCCTGGTCGTTGATCAGCACGGGCGCCCAGATGCGCCCGATCCGGTCGCGACGCGTCGGCGCGACGTAACGCGGCTCGGGTGCCTCGACGACGACATCGGGAAGCGGCGCGTCCGGCGTGCCCGTCGGCGACGGTGGCGGGGAAACCGGCAGCGGAACGTCGTTGGCGAGCGCGGCGGCGACCAACAGCGCCGCCGGCGCCGCGGCGAGCGCGCCGCTCCACCGCCGCGCGCCGGCCGATCCTGCCAATCGCTGGGACGAATCACCCACGCTCGACCTCCCGGCATTCAGGACCGCGGGCGCTGGGTCGCCCGTGACTCGCCAGCGAGTATAGGCCGGCGGCGAGCAGCGGCACGAGGGTCCAGGGGTGGGCGCGATCGCGGTCGCCACGCGCCGGGGCCACCGGCGGCGTGCCGCCCGCCTTCGCACCGATCGCGGCGAGCGCGCCGACGTCTGCGAATCTTGCGATACTCCGCCGGCCATCGCGCGCGCTTCCCGACGACAGGAACCCATCATGCCCGCCACGTTTCGTCTGACGCTCGCCGCCCTCCTGCTGCTGGCCGCCACCACGACCGGCGCCGCCGGTCCGGACACCGCCGACGTCGTCTACCGGAATGGCCGCATCTACACCGCCAACGCTCGCGACGAGATCGGCGAGTCGCTCGCGATCCGCGCCGGCCGCATCGTCTACGTCGGCGCCGACGCCGGTGCCGCGCGCTACGTCGGCGCGACGACGCGCAGCGTCGACCTCGCGGGCCGCAGCGTGATGCCGGGCCTCGTCGACGGCCACATGCACCCGCTCGAGGGCGGCGTTGCGCTGCTCAAGTGCAACCTCAACTACGACGCGCTGACCGTGCCGCAGTTCCAGGCGCGGATCCAAGCCTGCCTCGACGCGAGCCGGCAGGACGAGCCCGGCGGCTGGCTCGAGGTCGTCGCCTGGTTTCAGCAGAGCATGCAGCCGTCGGGTGTCGCGACCTCGAGCGTGACGCTCGACGCGCTCAAGACCTCGCGGCCGGTGATCGTGCGCTCGTCGTTCGGCCACACCGTGCTCGCCAACAGCAAGGCGCTCGCGCTCGCCGGGATCACGCGCGCGACGCCCGACCCGCTCGGCGGCCGCATCGCGCACGACGCCGCCGGCGAGCCCACCGGTATCCTCGAGGACGCCGCGTTCGAGGTGTACGACAAGCTGCTGCCAAAGCCGACGCCGTCGCAGCAGGTCGCCGCGGCCCGCGCCGCGCTCACCGCGCTCGCCAAGCAGGGCGTGACGAGCTTCCTCGACGCCGACGCGCCCGCCGAGTCGATGGCCTCGTTCAGTGCGGTCCAGAAGAGCGGCAAGCTCACCGCGCGCGCGCATTTCGCGCCGCCGATCGCGCCCGCCGAAGCGAACGACCTCAAGGCGGCGATCGCGCGCGTGGTCGCGTTCCGCAAGCGCTACGACCAGGGCCCGCTCGTCGTCGCGCCGCGCCTGACGGTACGCAACGCTAAGCTGTTCCTCGATGGCGTCATCGCCGGCCCGTCGTTCACCGGCTCGATGCTCGAGCCCTACCGCGTCAACGTCGGCACGGAGGCCGCCCCGCGCTGGGAGCCTGGCCCGAGCCGCGGTCCGGACGTGTACTTCCCCGCCGCGCCGCTGCGCGAGGCGCTGATCGGGCTCGGCCGCGCCGGCATCGACCCGCACATGCACGTCGACGGCGACGCCGCCGTCCACGCGGCGCTCGACGCGGTCGAGGCGATGCGCAAGGCGCTGCCCGGCCGGGACATCCGCCCGGGCCTCGCGCACTGCGAGATCGTCGCCCCGGCGGACTACGGCCGCTTCGCGGCGCTCAAGGCGTTCCCGGTGCTGTCGCTGCAGTGGGGCAAGCCCGCGACCGACACCGTCGACGGGCTGCGCGACCCGATGGGTCCCGAGCGCGCCAAGATCCTCGAGCCGTCGGGCCTGCTCGCGGCGAAGGGCGCGTCGGTCGCC
Source organism: Gammaproteobacteria bacterium (assembly GCA_037443765.1). Taxonomy (GTDB): domain Bacteria; phylum Pseudomonadota; class Gammaproteobacteria; order Steroidobacterales; family Steroidobacteraceae; genus CAIKZZ01. The sequence goes on along the minus strand of JBBINS010000014.1, from coordinate 34,636 downwards.
TTCGGCAGCGACTGGCCGGTCGACCCGCTCGACGAATGGTTCGCGATCAAGGTCGGCGTCACGCGCACCAATGCGCCGGACGCGGGACCGAAGTACGTTGGTCGCCTCGGCGCGGATCCGGGCCTGACGCGGATCCAGGCGGTCAGGGCGGCGACGATCGAGGCGGCGCGCGAGTTGCACGAGGACGACGTGACCGGGTCGCTCGAGGCGGGCAAGTTCGCCGACCTCATCGTGCTGGACCGCGACCCGTTCAAGATCCCCGCCGAGGAGATCGCGGCGATCAAGGTGCTCGAGACCGTCGTTGGCGGGCGCGTCGTTTACGACGCGCCGGGCTTCGGCAAGTAGGCGGCGGGCCGGGGCCGCGGACAGCGGGCCGGGCGCCGCCCGAGCGTCCGATCAGGACCGGCGCGTGGCGAAGAGCTGCGTCCAGTAGATCGCGCCGCCGCTGCGCGGCGCGACGACGTAGGCGATGCCCATCTCCGCGAAACGCGCGTCCATGATGTTGGCGCAGTGGCCCGGGCTCGCGAGCCAGCCGGCGACGACCGCGCCCGCGGTCGGGACTCCCGACGCGACGTTCTCGCCGACGATGCGGGCATCGTAGCCGCCGCGGCGCACGCGGTCGGCGGGCGTGCTGCCATCGGGATCGTCGTGCGCCAGCGTGTCGCGCGCGCCCATGGCCTGCGAGTGGCCGGCGGCGATGCGTGAGAGGGGCTCCGACAGGGACAGCGGCGCGACCGCGGGATAGTACGTCGCGCCGCAGCGCCGCGCCGCGCCGCGCGCAGCGTTGACCCGCGCGAGGATCTCGCGCTCGATGCGCTGCCGGTCGCCGGCCGCGGGCACCGGCAGCGGCGCCGCGACCACGACGTAGAGGCTCTGGCCGGACCACTGGACGCCGACCTCGCGCAGTCCCGTCTGGCCGAGGTCGCCGCAGGAGCGGCGCGCCACCGCGTCCGTCACGCTGCGGTCGTCCCGCACCCCGATCAGGTGAACGGACGCCGCGAACTCCGGTCGCACGGCGAGCGCGCCGAGTGCGACGTGCAGCGAGGCGCCGCGCGCGATCGCGCGAGCCGCGTCGTCGAGCTCACGGGACTCGCGCAGCGGTTCGAGGGCGGTGTCCCGGCCGCAGGCGAGGCCGCGGCCGCGGTTGAACGCGCCGACGGCGTCGGCCGCCGCCAAGCCGGGCGCAAGCAGTGCCGCCGCCACCGCCGCGAGCGCGGCGACGCACCGGGCCGGTCGGCGTCCGTTCGGGCAATCGGCAGGCACAGTCAGAACCCTCGTCCGCGGCAGCTCATGCTGGCAGGAACGGGAGCTGACCACGTCCGTTGACGCCGGCGGGCGGACCGCGGTCACACTTCGGGTTCGAACTCAGTCGGGCGGGTTGTTGCGCCTCAGGAACTCGACCGAGGCCTTCAGCATCTGCAACCGGGTCTCGCTGCGCGACAGCCAGTGGTCCTCCTTGTCGAGCGACACGAACTCCACCGCCTTGCCCGCGCGCTTCAGGGCCTTGGCCATGTCGGCGCTCTGCTCGTACGGGACGACCGTGTCGTCGCGGCCGTGGATCAGCAGCAGCGGCACGCTGACGTTCTGGACGTACTTGAGCGGCGAGATCTCCGCGAGCCTCGGATCGTCGATGGACGTCGTGCCGAGGAAGCGGTCCCAGTACCGCAGCGCCGTCCGCTGGCCATAGCGATTGCGCTCGGCCACCCACTTCTCGAACTCGCGCGGGTCGGAGATGCCCGCGACCGCGACGGCGCACCGGTAGACGCCGGTCTCGAGCGTGACGCCCGCGAGTGCCGCGTAACCGCCATAGCTGGCGCCGGCGATGCAGGCGCGCTTCGGATCGGCGATCCCCTGCGCGACCAGGTAGCGCAGGCCGTCGGAGAGGTCCGACTGCATCTTGCGCCCCCACTCGCCGAACCCCGCTGCGATCCATTTGCGCCCGAGATCGGAGCCGCGAAAGTTGGGCTGCAGCACCGCGTAGCCCTGGGCGGCAAGCGCCTGCGCCCACCAGTCGAAGCGCAGCGAATCGTGCGCCGCCGGTCCGCCGTGCGGCAGCACGATGACCGGCAGGTTCTTCGCCGGCCGGCCCGGCGGCAGCGTCAGGTAGGCGGGGATCCAGAGCCCATCGGCGGCGGCATAGGTCACGGGCCGGACCTCGGCGATCTCGTCGACGCCGTCGTACACCTTGCCGATCGGCTCGATGAGCCGCTCGTCGAAGTCGGCAAGGTGGTAGCTGTACCCGGAGTGCGGGCCGCTGACCAGCAGCAGTGCCTTGGAACGGTTCTGCGACAGCGACACGAGCTCGACGCGCTCGTTGCGGTACTGGCGCAAAGCCCAGTCCCAGCGTTCCTGCAGCTCGGGATCGAAGAAGGCATACCGCGGCTCGTCGCCGCCGGCCGCCGCGGCGACGATGCGCTGGCTGCGCGGGTCGACGACCGCGCCGCCGCGCGGCTTGTCGGCCGCGAACGCGCCGCCCCACTCGCCGTCCTTGAGCGACAGCAGCTTCCACGCCACCTGCTCGTTCTCGACGAACGCGACGACGACGAACCCGCCGGACGGATCGAAGCCGACGACGTACGGGCGGTCGATCGCCTCGACGCCGGACACGACCTCGCTGAGGTGACCGCCGCGCGCGATCTTGATCGCCCAGCGCCGGCTGTCTTCGATGTACTCCTCCTCGACGGCGGGCTGACCGGCGTCGTCGACGAGCCAGTCGACGGTTGCGGGCGAACCCTGCCGCACGATGCGCTCGATGCCGTTCGACAGATTCACCTTGAACAGCCCCGGCGTCGTCCGGTCCGACAGGTACAGGCCATGCAGGTAGAGGATGGTGTCGGTGCCTTCGCGCCGGACCATCGGTGCGTTCCAGACGACGTTCATCGTCCGGACGTCGTGCACGGCGTCAAGCAGCGGATGGGCCTTGTGTGCCTGCACGTCGAAGCTCTGCAGCTGGAACCACTCGCGGTCGGAGCCCCGCAACCCCCACGGCACGCCGGTCGTCGAGGTCGTCAGCAGGAGCTTGGTGTCGTCCGCCCAGGCGACGGATCGCAGCTTCTGATTGCCGATGCGGATGCCGCCGCGGAAGCGGTGTTCCTTGAGCGAGTAAATGACGATCAGCCGTTGCTCCTGGACGGTCGTCACGAATGCGATTGACGCGCCGTCCGGCGACAGCGCCGCATCCTCGAGCGACGGCAGGCGCCCGTAGGCCTCAAGCGGCGCGGCGGCACCGGTGGCCTGCAGGGCAAGCAGGCAGCCGGCGATGATCGCGATCAGACTGCGGAGCATGCTCGGTTCCTTCCTGGAAACATCCGTGTTTCCGGGTCCGCGGCGCGCGCCGCCGCACCCGGTCCTATCCGGTCACGCGTCGCCACAAGGCGCGCGACAGAAACCGGAGCTTCGTCGCGAGATCGAACCGGTCAAGCGTCGTGCGCACGGTGCCAGTCGTGAACCGCGTGCGCTTCGAGTAGTCGATCCGCACGTCGACGAACACCGAGCGGCCGGCGCCGGCCGAGGCGAGTGCCGCCGCGATCCCGGGCCCGATCGCGCCGTCGTCCGCGATGGCAACGTGCGCGGCACCGACCGCGGCCGCGAGCGCCGCGACGTCGAGCTCGCCGAGCACCGAGCAGGTCTTGCGGTTGAGCGGGATCTCCTGGGCCTGCGAGATCTGCGACAGCTCGCCGTCGCTGAACACGAACCAGACGATGCCGAGGCCGCGCGCCGTGGCCGTCACCGCCTCGAGGCCCGTCATCCGCAGCGCGCCGTCGCCGACGATGCCGACCACCGCACGTTTCGGCGCGGCGATCTTGGCGCCGATCGTGGCCGGCACGCAGTAGCCCATGCAGTTGAAATCGGTCGGCGACAGGAACGTGCGCGGCTCGAGGATCGGCATGAGCTCGGCGGCGAGGAACGTGTGGTTGCCGTCGTCGGCGACGACGACGCCGTCGCGCGGCAGCGCGCGCCTGAGCGCCTGGAAGAGGCGCGCGGGGTTCACGCGGCTGCCCGAGTCGTGCGCCAGCCACTCGGCGAGGTAGGCGGCCTTGTCGCTCGCAATCCGCCGCGCCTGTGCCTCGAGGCGCGTGCGGCTCGCGGCGGTTCCCGGGCCGAGCCGGTCGAGCAGTGCGCGCAGCGTCGGGCGCGCGTCGCCGACGAGGCCGACGCGTGCGGGATAGTTGGCGCCGATCGCCGTCGGGTTGATGTCGACGTGCACCAGGTCCTCCGGCACCACGGCGCCGAAGCTGCCGGTCGGGATTTCGGCGAAGCGGGTGCCGACCGCGAGCAGGCAGTCGCAGCCGGCGAACGCGTTCACTCCGGCCGGCGTCGACGACGGTCCGAGCGCGAACGCGGCGTGCAGCGGATGGTCGGCCCGGAAGCTCGACAGCCCCTGCAGTGTCGTCGCGACCGGCGCGCCGAGGCGTTCGGCGAGCTGCTCGAGCTCGCCAGTCGCGCCGACCGCACCCCAGCCACAGAAGATCCCGGGCGCGCTCGCGGCCGAGAGCAGCGCCGCGGCGCGGTCGAGATCGGCATTGGCCGGCACGGGGTGGGACGCGGCGGCGGGCGGCGGCGGCAACGTACCGGCATCGCCCCTGAAGAGCTGCAGGTCGACGGGGATCTCGACGTAGGCCGGTCCCGGCTCGCCGCCGGTCGCTCGCTCGTAGGCGGCGTAGATGGCCGGCACGATCTCGGCGTGGCTCTTCGCGAGCCATGTGCCCTTCGTGATCGGCTTCAGGAGCGCGTGCTGGTCGACGTCGTGCAGCTGGAAGCGACGGCCGGTGTCGCGGCGAACGCCGCCGGAGATCACGAGCATCGGAATGCCGTCGAGGAACGCCTCGCCGATGCCGCTCGACGCGTGGGTGACGCCGGCGGCCGGCACGATCAGCAGGGTGCCGACGCTGCCGCCCATGCGGCTGACCGCGTCGGCCATGAACGCGCCGCCGCCCTCGTGCGCGACGAGCACCGGCTCGATCGTCGGCGACGATGCCAGCTGGTCGTAGATCTCCGTGTTGTGGACGCCGGGGATCCCGAACGTGAACCGGATGCCGAGCGCCTCGAGCGCGTGGCGGACGAGTTCGGCGCCGGTTCGGTTCATCGCACCCCCTTCTGCACCGCACACGGGTGGCGGCCGGCGGATTCTGCCACGCGGCCGCGGCGCCGACCCCGCGGGAATCCCTGGCAAGGCGGCGCGCGTGCCGGCTATCCACGGCGGCCCCGGCCCCGGCATGATGGCCGGCGGAGCGACCGGCCGCGGCGGCTGGCCGACGCACGGTTCTCGGGGAGCGACGGATGCTGGTACGGGACGCGGCAGATTCGGATCTTGCGGGTATCCTCGAGATCTACAACGACGTGATCCGGACCTCGACGGCCGTCTATTCCGTGGAGCCGGTGGCGCTCGAGGAGCGCCGCGCCTGGCTGGAGGCGCGCCGCCAGCGCGGCTTTCCGGTACTGGTCGCGATCGACGGCGCCCAGGTCCTCGGCTTCTCCTCCTTCGGCGACTGGCGTGGCAACTGGGCTGGCTACCGCTACACCGTCGAGCACACGGTGCACGTGCGGGCCGACGTGCGCCGCCGCGGCGTCGGCCGCGAGCTCGTCGAGGCGCTGATCCCGAGGGCGCGCGACCTCGGCAAGCACGTGATGATCGGCAGCATCGACGCCACCAACCTCGACTCCCTCCTCTTTCACCAGCGCCTGGGCTTCGAGCGGGTCGCCCACTTCCGCGAGGTCGGACGCAAATTCGGGCGCTGGCTCGACCTCGTCTTCATGCAGCGCTGGCTCGACGCGCCGGGCGCGCAGCGATCCGACTGAACACGACCCCAGGAGGGACCCACCGATGGCCAACCGAATCTGTTTCGTGGAGCTGCCGGCGCAGGCGACCGAGCCCGGCAAGCGCTTCTACGCCGCGGCGTTCGGCTTCGAGATGACCGACTTCGGGCCGACGTACGCCTGCACGCTGGGCGGCGACGTCGACCTCGGCCTGCAGGCCGATCGCGCCGAGGCCACGCGCGCGCCGCTACCCGTGATCCAGGTCGAGTCGCTGGAGGCGACCCTCGCGGCCGTACGCGACGCCGGCGGGCGCATCACGAAGCCGGTCTTTTCGTTCCCCGGCGGGCGGCGCTTCCACTTCACAGACCCGTCCGGCAACGAACTCGCCGCCATGCAGGCCGAGTAGCGGGACTACGTCCCCCGCCCCAGCGCGGGAAGTTCGGGTGAGCGCCCGCCAGCGCCGATCGCGAGCCGAGCGGCCGGAGCCGCCGTCCGTCCCGGCCGTGCGATCGCCGGCGTCCCGCGGCGAGGCAGGCCCATCCGGCGGTCATCTCCACGGTGGAGGCCCAGGCCGCCAGATGGTGAAACGCCCGCATTCGACGGGGATCTTGCCGGTAAATGCCGGAAACGTCTGGATGATTATGTCAAATGTGTTGGACACCCCTTGAGTGTTGTCGCCGTTTTGCGTCAGTATTGAGTCAAGCCGAACGTCCGTTACACAGGACGTCACTTGAAGGGGATTAGAGATGGAACGAGTCGGAAAGGTCGTCGATTTCCTGGTGGTGTCCGTCAGCATCCTGATGGTCGTGGCGGGACTCGCCTCGCTGCTCAGGTTCTGACGGCCCGCGCGGCCGAACGCGACGTCGCGCGCCGGTCCCGGCGCGCCGGCAGCCCGCCGACTCGCGGCGGGCACTCCCGCTGACACTTTCGTGATGCGTGGCGGCTGCGCGCCACGCGGCCGTCCCCGCTCAGGGCTTGGCGGCGGCGATCTCTGCGCGCAACGCGCGCAACTTCGTTTTCACCTCGGCCGCGTTCTCGCGGCCGATGCGCAGCAGCGCCTTCTGCCCGGCGGACAGCGACTCGAGTTTCGGGTCGGCGAACTTGTACATGACGCTCGGGTGCACGAGCCGGATCGCTTCGGCGACGTCGGGCGTCGCGAGCAGGTGGTCGATGACGGCGACGACCCGGTCGTTGAAGTACTGGCCCGGGTAGCCGAGTTCCTCGTACGCCTCCTGCAGCAGCGGGTAGAAGCGCCGATAGAGCGTCGCCGCCTGGCTAGGGTCGACGGCGGCCAGCAGCACCATGTAGCGGGCGTAGCGTGCCGAGTTGTCCGGCGCAATCACCAACGCCTCGTCGTCCCCGCGGGTCGCGAGAGGGCCGTCCGGCGGGCGCAGTGCCCGCACTTCGCCCGCCACCTGCTCGCGCGGCAGGTTGTCGATCGTCGCGACCAGTCGCCGCGCGAGCCGGTCGGGGTAGAACAGGTCCGGCAGCGCCGGCGCGTGGACCAGGGCCGCGATCGCGGCGCCGAGCGCGGAGTCGCTCTCGGCGAGCGGCGGCAGCGGCGCGCCGGTCACCGGCGCGAGCGGGTGCTGGATGCCGCCGGCCGCGGTCACGGGCGCTGGGGCCGGGGCAGAGGTTCCCGGAGCGACCTGTGTGTCCCAGTAGTAGTAGGCAGCACCTGCCGCGACCAGGGCGACGGCGGCCGCGACGACCTGATGCCTGCGTTCCATGGCGCCCCCGTGATGAAGCGTCGGTCGCGAGCCCGGACCGCGGCCCGACCGCCCGACGATGGCGCCACGCTACACACTCCGCCGGAGCCGGACAAGCGAGTCCCGGCCACGACCGCCATCCACGCGTCATCCGGCCGAGATCGCACTGTCATCGCAACGGGGCAAGATCCGCCGGTCCTCGGCCCGGGCCTGCCCATGACCACCGACGATCCGACCGACCACCTCCGTGACTGCCGCGAGCTGCGCCTCGCGTGGCGCGAGGCGACGAGCGAGTGGCTCGCGGCGCGCCGCCACTTCGAGCGCATGCAGACCGACGCCGGCGCCGACGCGCGTCGCCGGCAGGAGGCCGCGCAGACCTACGCCTTCGCGGCCCACCGTCGATCGCAGCTCTGCCGCGACGTCGAGCGGGCGACCGAGACGCTCGAGTCTTGGGCGCACCTGCGCACGGTGCCTGGCTCGGCGCGCTGACCGCAGTCAGCCCGCGCGCGGTGCGTCCTGCGCGAGCGGCACGGCGCGCGCGCGCAGTTCGTTGTAGAGGCGGTTCTGCGCCAGGGCGACCGCGTCGGGCCGCGCCGCGTCGGACGCATCGACGATCCGTGCCACCAGCCCGTTGAGCGCGACGATCAGGTCCCGCAGCCGCTGCCGCTCGGCTGCCGTCACGAGACGCATGGCGCGCCAGCGGTCGCCGGCCGCGTCAAGCACCGCGAGCTCCAGCAGCACGATCTCCGTGCCGAGCGCGATCCGACCGCGGCCAGCGACCGCGCCGTCCGTGCCGGAGTCCGTCGCGAGCCGCTCGAGCTCGAGCCACAGCCTGGCGAGCAGGTCGAGACAGCAGCCGTCGAATGCCGATGCCATGCGTCAACCCTACCGGGGCCGCATGACAGCGAAGTCTCGGTCGTGTGTGCGGCAGGCGACTCGGGTCAGCGGTCCGGCGGCGGCGTCATCCGGCGGCGCGCGGGCTCGTAGAACGCGCCCTTGACCACGCCGCAGCGCGCGTTGAGACGGTTCCACTTGAGTTCCTTCTGGTAGTAGATCTCCGCCCACAGCTCGTCGCCCGGCCGTCCCCAGGGCATCGCGACGCTCGCGAGCGCGATGCTGGCCTTCGCCATCGGCGACCACATCGACGAGGTGACGGCGCCGATGACGTTGCGCCGGTCGTCGTAAACGTATGCGTCCTTGGCGGGCTTGTTGCCCTCGACGTCGAGGCGCACCAGCCGGAAGCGGGAGCCGAGGCGCTGCTCCTCGAGCAGCGCGCGCCGCCCGGTGAAGTTCGGCTTGGCGAAATCGACGAGCCAGCCGAGGTCGAGCTCGAACGGCGATCGCGTCCGGTCGGTGCGCACCGCGCGATCCGCCGGCAGGAAATCCGTGCCCGCCTGGATGAAGCCCGCCTCGATGCGGCCCATCTCGAGCGCGTGCGTGCCCATCGGCCGGATGCCGTGCAGCTCGCCGGCCTCGAACAGCCGGTCCCACAGCGTCTCGGCACGCGCCGGCTCGATCCAGAGCTCGTAGCCAAGGTCGCCCGTGAAGCCGGTGCGGGACACGAGCAGCTCGCCGCCCGCGAACGGGAAGGCGCGCATCGCGAACGGCGCGAGCGCCTCGATGCCCTCGAGCCCGAGCGCCTTCAACACCGCGCAGCTCGTCGGCCCCTGCAGCGCCAGCGCCGCGACGTCCTCGGTCTCCTCGCGGACCGTGACGTCGAAGCCGAGTGCCGAGCGCGACAGCCAGTCGAGCTGGCGCTCCTGCGAGCACAGCCGGAACACTTTCTCCTCGAGGTGGAAGATCGTGCCGTCGTCGATGACGTGGCCGCGGTCGTCGCACCAGACGCAGTAGCCCACGCGACCGGGGCGGATCTTGGCGACGTCCCGCGTCACTAGCCGGTTCAGGAACCCAAGCGCGTCCGGGCCGTCGATGCGGTGCTTCGTCATCGGCGAGATGTCGAACACCGCGCAGGTGTTCCGAAGCGCCGTGTACTCGAGCGTGACGTCGAAGTAAGCGTCGGCGACCGTATGGTCGCGCCATCGGTGCCAGAGGTTGAGGACGTTGGCACGCGACGTCCGCGAGTGGAACGGCGTGTAGCGCACGATCTCCCGGTAATGTTCGCGCGGCGCCCTCATGCTTCCGCTCCGGCGACGATGCGGGCGGCATTGCGGCCCGCCGCGCCGATGACCCCTCCGCCAGGGTGGCAGCCGGCGCCGCACAGGTACAGACCCGCGACCGGCATCGCGTACTGGGCCGCCCCCGGTACCGGTCTCAGCATCAGTGCCTGGTCAATCGTGAGCTCCGCGTGGTGCCAGTGCCCGCCGCGGATCCGGTAGTCCCGCTCGATATCGGCCGGAGTGACCAGCTCGGCCGCGAGCACCTGCCGCCGGATCCCGGGGGCGTAGCGCTCGAGCAGATCGAGCAGCAGCTCCTGGAACGGCGCGCGCGCCGCGTCCCAGCCCCCCTCGAGGTCGTGCGGGGCGTACTGCACGATCGCTGACAGCACGTGCCGGCCGGCCGGCGCGAGCGTCGCGTCGTGCACGGTCGGGATGCTGATCTCGAGCACCGGATGCTCGGAGTAGCGCCGGTACTTGGCGGGGTTGAAGGCCTCGTCGGCGTAGGTCGCGCTCGGCGAGATCACGAGCCGCTCGCCGGCGTCCGTCGCGGCAACGCCGCGAAACGCCGGCAGCCCCGCAAGTGCCAGGTGGAGCTTCGCGGCGGTACCGGTCGCCCGCAGGTGATGCACGCGCTGGGCGAACTCGGCCTCGAGGTGACGCGCGCCGAGCAGCGTCAGCAGCGTGGTCTTCGGATCGGCGCTCGAGACGACCGCGTCCGCCGGGACCACCTCGCCGCCGGAGAGCCGCACGCCCCCGGCGCGCCCGCCACTGACGACGATCGCCTCGATCGGGCAGCCGAGGCGGATCTCGGCGCCGGCGCTGCGGGCAGCGGCGGCGAGCGCGTCCGTTACCGCTCCCATGCCGCCGCGCGGCAGCGCAGGACCACCCCCGCCCGACGCCGCGCCGCTCAGGCGGTGGAGGTAGCTGAACACCGTGTTGCCGGAGCGCGCGCCGAGCTTCGTGCCGAGCACGGCGTCGAGCGCGATCGCCCCCTTGAGCAGCGGGCTCTCGAACGATTCCTCGAGCAGGTCGTAGATCGCCATGGTCACGACGCGCAGAAACTCGCGCATGTCCTCGCGCCGGAGCCGACGGATGTCGAGGCCGAGCAGCGCCGCCGGCAGCGCCTCCGTCCAGTGCTGCCACGCGAGCCGCGGCGGCACGCGGCCGTGCTGGCGCCCGAGCACCACCGCGAAGCGGCGCATGCGGGCAGTGAACGCCGTGTACGCCGCGCGGTCGGCCGCCGAGGCCGGTCCCGCGACGATCCTGTTGCCGTCGAACAACAGCGCATCGCCGCCGGCGTCGAGCGCGACCGTCTTCAGCGCCGCGCGCGCGAACGCGAGGCCGTGGCGCTGCAGGTCGAGCTCGCGGACGATCGACGGGTCGAGCAGGTGCGCGAGGTGCGCAATCGCGGACACGCGGAACCCCGGCGCGAACTCGCGCGTGACCGCGGCGCCGCCGACGTGCGCGGCCGCCTCGACGACGACGACCTCGCGGCCGGCGCGCGCGAGATACGCCGCGGCGGCGAGGCCGTTGTGGCCCGCGCCGATCACGACCGTGCGCCCGGGGTCAGTCATCGCTCCAGCCCTCCGGCACGGTCGACCGGCGCCTCAGGTCCCTGAGCACCTCGCGCGCCGCGTTCGCGCCGGGCGCGGCCATCACGCCGCCGCCGGGATGCGAGCCGGAGCCGCACAGGTACATGCCGCGGAACGGCCCGCGGTACTGCGCGAAGCCGGGGAACGGCCGGTTGAAGAGCAGCTGGTCGAACGTCAGCTCGCCCTGGAAGATGTTGCCCTCCGTCAGTCCGACCTCGGCCTCGAGCTCCTGCGGCGTGCGCACCTCCGCGTGCAGCACGAGCTTCTCGAAGTCCGGGCTGTAGCGCGAGATCTGCGCGAAGACCGTCTTCTTGAACGCTTCCCGATCGGCGTCCGTCCAGTCGCGGCCCTCGACCTTGTGCGGCACGTACTGTACGAACACCGACATGAAGTGCTTGCCGGGCGGCGCCATCGTCGGATCGGTCATCGTCGGCATCAACAGGTCGAGGTACGGATCCTTCGACCAGGTGCCGCGCTTCCAGTCGTCGTAGGCCTTCTCGAAGCGCTCGAGGGAGTCGAGGAAGTGCATGTCGCCCGCGAGCAGCGGATGCTTCGGGCCGAGCGCCGGAAACGACGGCAGGCCGTCGAGCGCGATGTTGAGCTTGCCGGACGAGCCGCGGATCTTGAAGTCGCGGGCCCGCTTGAGCAGCCGGGGATCGAGGTCACCGGGGTCGAACAGGCCGAGGAAGGTGCGCTTCGGGTCGAGCGCCGACAGGACGACCGGCGCCTCGATCTCGTCGCCATTGTCGAGCGCGACGCCGGTCACGCGCCGGCCGCGCACGAGGACCCTGGCGACCGACGCGCTTGCGCGGATCTCGCCGCCGTACGACTCGAGCGCGCCCGCGATGGCCTTCGACACCGCGCCCATGCCGCCGCGTGCGAATCCCCACGCACCCACCTGCCCGTCGACGTCGCCCATGTAGTGATGCAGCAGAACGTAGGCAGTGCCCGGGGAGTGCACTCCGAGCGCCGTGCCGATGATGCCGCTGCCGGCGAAGTTGGCCCGCACGAGATCCGACTCGAAGTACTCGCCGAGGAAGTCGGCGATGCTCATCGTATAGAAGCGGATCGTGTCGTAGATCGCCGCCTCGCCGAGCTTGGCGAACTCGCGGCCGACGTGCAGGAGCTCGGCGAGGTCGCGCGGCCGCAGCGAGGTGGGGTCCGGTGGCGTGCGCATCAGCAGCGAGCGCACCAGCCGGCACTGGCGCATCACGTCGCGGCCGTAGCGCACGTAGGCGTCGGCATCGCGGGGGCTGTAGCGCGCGATCTCGCGGCGCTTGACCTCCTTGTCGACGTAGCCGCCGAGCACGTCGCCGTCGCGCGTGAACGTGACGCCGCCGCCGTACGGGACCACCTGCAACCCGTGGCGGCCGAGCTCGAGACTGCGATAGATCTCGGGCCGCAGCAGGCTGCAAACGTACGAGCAGTTCGAGTAGATCCAGTCCGGGTGGAGCTCACGGCTGACCGTCGCGCCGCCGATGTACGGGTTACGCTCGAGCACGAGCACCCGGAGTCCGGCGCGCGCGAGGAAGGCGGCGCTCGTGAGGCCGTTGTGGCCTGCGCCGACGACGATCACGTCATAGCGTTTCATGCGGCGGCGGCGGCGGATCCTGCGAGCGCGGCGTACGCGGGGCGTCTTGTTGTCGCCGGCGCGCATGCGCGCGCCGGTCACGAACGTTAGCATGTTTCAGGTCCGCGCCGGACCGGGGCCGCACTACTGGCGGCGGCGTGCCGCGGGCCCCGATAATGTCGTCGACCGGTGGCCGCCGGCGGCAGGGGGACGAGAAACGCATCATGGACTCGGTCGACGTCTGCATCATCGGCGGCGGCATGGCGGGCGCCTCGGTCGCCTTCCATCTCGCGCCTCACGCGAGCGTCGTGCTGCTCGAGCGCGAGCCGCACGTCGGTTATCACAGCACCGGGCGCTCGGCGGCGCTGTACGCGCCACAGTACGGCGGCCTCGTGATTCGCCATCTGACCGCGTCGGCGGGAGCCTTCCTCGGCGCACCGCCGGCGGGATTCGCCGCGGCGCCGCTGCTGACCAAGCGCGGCTTCATGATGATCGGCAGCGAGGCGCAGCGGCCGGCGCTCGAGCGGCACGTGGCCATCACGCACGCCAGCGGCCAGACGGTGGTACGGCTGTCCGTGAGCGAAGCGCGCGAGATCGTGCCCTCGCTGCGTCCGGAGGCCACCGACTGGGCGCTGCTCGACACCTCGGCGCAGGACATCGACGTCGAGGCGCTGCTGCAGGGCTTCCTGCGGGGCGCGCGCACACACGGCGCGCGCGTGCTCACGGCGAGTGACGTCGAGGTGCTCGCGCGCGACGGCGCGCAGTGGCGGATCGCCGGCGCCGGCTTCGAGATCCGGGCACGTGTCGTCGTCGACGCGGCCGGCGCCTGGGCGGACGAGATCGCGGCCCGCGCCGGCGTCGCGCCGCTCGGCCTGGTGCCGCACCGGCGCACGGCGTTCATCTTCGACGGCCCGCCGGGCGTCTCCGTCGCCGGCTGGCCGATGGTCACGGACGCGGATGAGCTCTACTACTTCAAGCCCGAGGCCGGCCGTCTGCTCGGCTCGCTGGCCGAGGAGGTCCCCTCGCCGCCCAACGACGCGCAGCCCGAGGACCTCGACGTCGCGACCGCCGTGGATCGCATCGAACACGCGGTCGATTTCCCGATCCGGCGCGTGCTGCGATCGTGGACCGGCCTTCGCGTTTTCGGCCGCGACCGCGACCCGGTGTCGGGCTTCGAGCCCGGCGTGCCGGGCTTCTACTGGCACGCGGCGATCGGCGGCTACGGCATCCAGACCTCGCCGGCGCTCGGCGAGTTCGCAGCGGCGACGATCCTAGGGCTCGCGGCGCCGGCCGCCCTGACCGAGCGCGGCCTCCGCCCCGAGCAGCTCGCTCCCGAGCGGCTGCGCCGCTGAGCTGCGGCCCGCGGGCGTCGCGCTCGCGGCTGGCCGTCAGGTCTTCGGCGTCGTCGGGATCGTCCCCGCCGGAGTCAGCTTGTCGATCGCCTGCGGCAGGAGCTGCGAGAGCTTCGCGGTCAGCTCCGGCACCGACAGCCCGGCCTTCTGGGCGAGTTCCTGCACCGCGCCGGAGCCGAGCACCTGGTGAATCTGCTCCGCAGTAATCGGCTGGTTCGGGCCCGTGCCGACCCAGGAGCGCACCGTCGGTCCGAGGCCCTTCTGCTCGAACTGGTTGACGACGCCCTGCACGCCGCCGTTCTGCTCGAGGACGTGGTTGATGACACCGACCATGGCCGCGCCCACCACGCCGCCCAGCATCCCGTCGAAAAGTCCCATCGTCGTTCTCCTCCGTTGAGGCCGCCGAGAGCGCGGCTGAGTCCCCTGGCATTCTAAAGCGTGCACCGGCGCCACGCGTCGTCGCCGGCCCTAGCCGGCCGACAGCCTCGCGACCAGCGCCACGTAACGCGCCATCGCGTCCTCGGTCGACAGCCCCTTGGCCTTCGCCCAGGCATCGTGCTTGGCGCGCGCGCGCACGTCGAACGCGCCCGGGCGCGCTCCGCTGACGTCGCCGACCGTGGCCTGCTTGTAGAGGGCGTACAGCTCGAGCAGCTCTGCCGTGCCCGGCTCGTTCGGCAACGACCGGACGTCGCGGACGGCCGCGTCGAACTTCTTGCGCATCCCGGCCATGGTCAATTCCCCCGGCCGCGTCAGGCGGCCCGTGCGAGCTCCCGGATCACCGACAGCACTGTCTCAACTTCCGCCAGCGTGTTGTAGTGCGCAAAGCCGATGCGCAAGACGCCGCCGTCATCGCGCACGCCGAGCGCCCCCGCGACCTCGTAGGCGTAGAACGACCCCGCCCAGACGTAGATGTTGCGCGCCGCGAAGGTCTCCGCGACCGTCGCCGGCGCGAGGCGGCCGATCCGGAGGCTGAAGGTCGGGACGCGACCGGCGACCTCGCGCGGGCTGGAAATGCCGTACAGCCGGACCGCGCGCAGCTCGCCGAGGCCCTCGAGGAAGTGCGCCGCGAGCTGGCTCTCGTGCGCGGTCGCCGCGGCGAGCCCGCCCGCGACGCGCTGGCGCAGTGACGCGCCGGTCGACACGCCGGCGAACCGCTCGCCGAGCCAGGCGAGGTGCTCGAGGGCGCCGACCGTGCCGAGCTGCGCCTCGAACGAGGGCGTCCCGGGCGCGTGCTTGTACGGCATCGCATTCGGCGACGGCCGCACCTTGAGCGGCGCGAGGCGGTCGGCGAGCGCGCGCCGGACGTACAGCAGGCCCGCGTGCGGCCCGAAGTACTTGTACGGTGAGCTCGCCAGCAGGTCGCAGCCAATCGCCTCGACGTCGATCGGGAAGTGCGGCGCGGACTGCACGGAGTCGACCATCGTGACCGCGCCGACGGCGCGTCCGGCGGCGACGATCCGCGCGACGTCGTTGATCGTGCCGAGGAAGTTGCTCGCGTGATTGCATGCGACGAACCGCGTCCGCGGGCCGATCAGCTGGGGCAGCGTCTCGTAGCGGTACTGGAATGTCGTCGGGTCGAACTCGAGCCACCGCACGGCGACGCCCCGTTCCTCGGCAGCGATCAGCCAGGGCGCGACGTTGGCGTCGTGGTCCATCCGCGTCAGCACGATGTCGTCGCCCGCGCGCCAGTCGCGCGCGATCATCCGCGAAAAGTGGAACAGCAGGCTCGTCGTATTGAGCCCGAACACGACCTCGTCGGCACCGGCGCCGAGGAACTCGGCCGCCGCCGCGTGCGCGGCGTGCATCGACTGCTCGGTCAGGCGCGAGGTGCGGAATACGCCGCCGTCGTTCGCGCAGTGGTCGACCATCGCCTCGCGCATGCGCTCGAGTACCCGGCCCGCGACCTGGGTCCCGCCGGGCGCGTCCATGTAGATCCGCGGCACGCCGCCGTCCTTGATCGCCAGCGCCGGGAACGCGGCCCGGGCCTCCATGTCATCCCAGCTGAGGGTCGGGTTCGGCATCTGCGGCTCCTGGAAATCGAGGTCTGCGCCCGGGCCGGTCACGGCCGCGGCACGAAAACGGCGCCACGCGCCATCACGAAGGTCGGGTGCTCGGTCGCGGCGATGTCGTCCAGCACGTTGCCGGGTACCGCGACGAGGTCGGCGGCCTTGCCAACCTCGATGCTGCCGGTCTCGCCGTCGACGCCGAGCAGCTTCGCCGCCTCGCGGGTCGCCGCCAGCAGCGCGGTGGCCGGCGACATGCCGTCCGCGACCAGCAGCGAGAACTCCTTGGCGTTCATGCCGTGTGGCGAGACGCCGGAGTCGGTGCCGAACGCGATCGGTACGCCAACCTTGAGCGCAACCTTCATCATCTCGGCGCCCGCGGTGGCGGCGGCCTTGGCCTTCTTCGCGATCGGCGGCGGGAAGCTGTCGGCGTGGCGGCCGCTCCACCAGCCGGCCATGCGCGTCGGCACGAGGTACGTGCCACGCTGCTTCATGAGCCGGAGCGTGTCGGCCGTCAGGAACGTGCCGTGCTCGATCGAGTCGACGCCAGCCTCCACGGCGAGCCGCGCCGCTTCGTCACCGTGCGAGTGGGCGGCGACCTTGCGACCCCAGCGATGCGCCTCGCCGACGATGGCCTCAAGCTCGGCCGGCGTAAGCTGCGGCACCTTGAGCGGGTCCGACTCCGAGAATACGCCGCCGGACGCGCAGATCTTGATGACGTCGGCGCCCCACTTCATCTGGTCGCGGACCGCCTCGCGGCACGACTCCGGGCCCGAGCAGACACCGTCGATCGGGCCGAGCGGCTTGACACGGTCGGGCGGGAACGGCGACTGGTCGCAATGGCCGCCCGGCGAGCCGATCGCGTGGCCCGCGGCCAGGATTCGCGGGCCCTGCACGAGCCCGTCGTTGACCGCGTTGCGCAGCGCGATGTCGACCCAGTCACCCGCGCCGACGACGCGCACGGTCGTGAATCCGGCGGCCAGCGTCGCGTGCGCGTACTTCTCGGCGTAGTAGGCCTGCTCCGCGGGCAGGCGCAGCATGTCCTGGTAGAAGTCGCGGTAGGAATTGTCCGAGGACTGGTCCGTGATGTGCACGTGCGCGTCGATGAAGCCCGGCAGCAGCGTGGCGTCGCCGAGGTCGACGATGCGGGCGTCGGCCGGAATGGCAGCGTCGGCGCCGACCGCGACGATCCTGCCGCCCGCGACGACGACGACGCCGGGCTCGGTGAGCCGGCCGGAGACGCCGTCGAACAGGTGCCGCGCCTTGATCACGGTTGCGGCATCGGCCGCGATCGCGAGCGATGCGACGGCGGCACCGGCGGCGGCCGCCGCGGCGAGTAGCAGTGTCTTGATGGTCATCGTCGTTCTCGGGCGTCCGGACGGGCCGCCAATATACGCGATCGGGTGCCTCAGCCCGCCGCGGCGCTCGCCTCCGCTTCGCGCCGCATCGCCTGCCAGAGTTCCGCCACGTGACGGGCCTCGGTGAGCTCGGCACCGATCGACACCCGCGTGAGCCAGCGCCCCGCGACGACCGCGGGCGTCACGTAGGCGACCCCCGAGTCGTTGAGCGCCTGCGTCCAGCGACGGGTGTGCGCATCAAGAGCCGCTGCGTCGAGCCCGGGCGGCTCGTGGCGAACGCAGACGGTCTGCAGCACCACGGGCGCGGCGCACCGCCAGTGCGGCGCGGCGGCGACCTCGGCGCCCAGCCACTGCGCGTTCGCCAGGTCCCGGCGCAGGCGCGCGCGAATCGCCTCGGCGCCCTGCTCGCGCAGCGTCAGCCACAGCTTGAGCGCACGGAACCGCCGCCCGAGCGGGATGCCCCAGTCGCGGTAGTTGCGAACCTGCGTGTCGACTGCCGTCTGCAGGTAGCTCGGATTGGTGGACATCACGCGTACCAGGTGTTCGGGGTCGCGCACCAGGTACAGCGAGCAGTCGAACGCGATCGTCAGCCACTTGTGCGGGTTGACGACAATCGAGTCGGCCCCCTCGATGCCTTCCCAGTGATGGCGGCACTCGGGCAGCAGCATCGCACTGCCACCCATGGCGCCGTCGACGTGCAGCCACAGCCGCTCGCGGCGCGCGACGGCGGCGATCGCGGCGATCGGGTCCATCGCCGTGGTCGCGGTCGTGCCGGTGGTCGCGACCACGGCGCAGGGACGCAGGCCTGCGGCGCGGTCCGCGCGGATCGCGGCCTCGAGCGCCGGGACGTCCATCCTGAACTCGGCGTCGAGCCCGACCGCACGCACGTGCCGGCGGCCGAAGCCGGCGAGCAGCGCCGCCTTCTCCACCGAGCTGTGTGCCTGCGCCGAGGTGTAGACCACGAGCGGCGCCTCGCCCGCCTGCAGCCCTTCCCGCGCCGCGCCGTAGTCGGTCGTGCGCTCGCGCGCGCAGACGAGCGCAACGAACGAGGCCGCCGACGCCGTGTCCTGGATGACGCCGCTGAACGCCGGCGACAGGCCGAGAAGGTCCCGCAGCCAGTCGGTCGTGACCTGCTCGAGCTCGGTCAGTGCCGGACTCGCCTGCCAGTTGAGCCCGATCACGCCGAGGCCGGTGCTGACGAGGTCGCCGAGCACCGAGGTCAGCGATCCGCCCGACGGGAAGTAGCCGAAGAAGCGCGGGTGCTGCCAATGGGTGACGCCGGGCAGGATCAGCGCATCGAGGTCGGCGAGGATCGCGGCCATCGGCTCGCCGCGTTCCGGGGCGGACGCCGGCAGCTTGCCAATCAGCTCCCCGGGGGCCACCCGGGCCTGCACGGGCAGGTCCCCGGCGGCCAGCCGCTCGCGGTAGGCTGCGACCCACTCCACCAGCGCGTGTCCCGCGCGTCGGAACTCATCGGGCGTCACGGAGTACCTCGGCTCGCTGCTGGTCCAGCGCGAGTCTACCCGGAACGACGGGCGCCGAGCGCGCCACGCCGGTGCCGGCGCCGAAGGCCCGTCGGCGGTCACCGACTCCGTCTACACTGGCGCCCCTCTTTCACCACCCCGACCCCCGGAGGTCCCCGTGTCCATTGCTCTTTACGACGTCTCGATTCCGCCGATGACCCTGGGCCTGACGAATCTCTCGGCCCTGCTCGACAAGGCCGCCGTCCACGCGGAAGCGAAGAAGGTCGACCCGAAAGTGCTCGCCGACTCGCGGATCATCGCCGACATGTTCCCGCTCAAGCGACAGGTCCAGATCGCCTGCGACACCGCCAAGGGCGCCGCGGCGCGCCTCGCCGGCCTCGAGATCCCGAAGCACGAGGACACCGAGTCGGACTTCGTCGAGCTCAAGGCGCGCATCGCCAAGACGCTCGCGTTCATCGGCAGCGTCAAATCTGACCAGGTCAACGCGAGCGCCGCGCGCGAGATCGTGTTGCAGTTCCCGCGGCAGACGCTCACGTTCACCGGCCCGGACTACCTGACGAAGTTCGTGCTGCCCAATTTTTACTTCCACATCACCGCGGCGTACGCCATCCTGCGCCAGAACGGTGTCGACGTCGGCAAGAACGACTTTCTCGGCAAGATCCAGTAAACCGCGCGCCTAGTCGCGGCCGGCGTCGGTACGGGTCTCGGCGACCATCGCCGGCTCCGCGGCGGGCCCGAGCGACTCGAGTGCCGTCCACAGCGCGGCGGCGTCGCCGGCGTGTTCCTCCACCACCGTGCGGCACGCATCGACGACCGTCACGTCGAACTGCGTGAGCTGGCCGCGCGCGAGCTCGGCGAGCGCCGCCTGCGCGCCGAGCGCCGCCCGGTACGGGCGGTGCGTCGACGTCGACTCGAACACGTCGGCAACCGCGATGATCCGTGCCTCGAGGCCGATCGCGTCGCCCGAGAGGCCGGCAGGGTAGCCCGAGCCGTCGAGGCGCTCGTGGTGCTGGCGCACCATGTCGACGATCGGCCACGGGGAATCCACGTCGGCGAGCACGTCGGCGCCGGCCGCCACGTGCGTCTTCACGAGCGCGAATTCCTCAGCCGACAGGCGGCCGGGACGCGCAAGGATGTCGACCGGTATCGCGAGCTTGCCGACGTCGTGCACCAGCGCCCCGAGGTAGAGCCCCTCGAGGCGATCGGCGCCGAGGCCGAGCCGCGAGCCGATCGCCCGCGCCAGATTCGCGACGCGGCGCTGGTGGCCGGCCGTGTACGGGTCACGCTTGTCTATCGTAGCGGCGATCGCGCCGATCGTCTGGGTCAGCGCGCGCCGCAGGCGCGCCTCGGCGCCGTGCCGTTCGGTCACGTCGGTGACGATGCCCTCCAGACAGTCGCCCGTGCCGTCGGTGGCCGTGCGCACGTAGGTCCTGTCCTCGACCCACAGTGTCTCGCCGCCTCCGGTCCGGACTCGGTAGTGCTGGGTGAACTCGCGATGGCCAGCGGCGATGTGCCGTCGCCGCTCGTCGAGCACGCGCCCTGCGTCGTCGGCGTGAAGGATGTCGGCGAAGCCGACCAGGCCGGAAGTCAGGCTCTCGGCGACGTAGCCGAAATAAGCGACGTTGCCCGACACGAACTCGATCGGCAGCCCCTCCTCGAGGCGGGCCCGATAGATGACCATCGCGCTGTTCTCGCTGATCGCGCGCGCCGTTGCGAGTTCCCCGGCGGCCCGCTGCTGCTCGCTCGCGTCCTCGATCAGCGCGATGCTGCCGTCGAACTCGCCCGAGGCGCTGAACAGCGGCATCGGCTCGATGCGCGCGGCGAGCAGCCTCCGGTCGGCGCGCCGCCATTGCAGCGTGTAAGACTCCGTGCCCCCTCGGTGGCGATCCTGCCAGCGCGCACGGAATACGTCCTGGCTCGGCGAGTCCAGGAACTGCGCGACCGGCCGGCCGGTCACGTCGCGGTCGGCGCGGCCGAGCACGCGCAGAAACGCGCGATTGCAAAAGCGCACGCGGGCGACGCGGTCGAGGATCACGACGCCATCCTTCCATCCGCGCGGCCAGCACCGCGAGCGGCAGTGCCGCGGCGTGGCGGCGGTCCTCGAGTCGCGGCAACAGACTGGACACTGACATCGGCAAGTCCTCGGCGGGCGAACGTCACGCCGGTCCGCGGCGTGTCCGCGCCGGCCATCGAGAACCCCGGCCCTCGCGCGCCGCGCCCGTGCCCGTGTATCGGCGGCCGAGGTCGGACGCTTGCCGGCGGTCCAGCCGCTTGACGCAGGACCGAGGAACGGATCACTAGGTACTCGCCGCAGGCCACCCCGCGGGGCGTGGCCGCGGACGGCGGGCTGCTCGCTGCTCCCGGATCCGCTACTCTGGCGCCGGATCCGGCGGGCGAGAGGCCGGCCGGCCAACGTGCGCAGCCCCGGCGGAACGACAGCGATGTGGAAATCGATACGCATCGGCATCCTGCTGATGGTGCTCGTGATCGTCGCGAGCGATGCCTGGTTCGAGCGACAGCGCACCGCCAGCTGGCGAGACAGCCTGTTCGTCGGCATCTTCCCGGTCGCCGCCGACGACCGGCCGGCGACCCGCGCCTACCTCGCGTCGCTGCGCCGCGAGTCGTTCCTGCCACTCGAGCCGTTCTTCGCCGGCGAGGCCAAGCGCATCGGACTGTCGCTCGCGGCGCCGTTCCGGGTCGAGCTGTATCCACCGCCCGCGACGCCGCCGCCGCCCGCCCCGGCGCCCGCCGAGGCCGGCCCGTTGTCAACGATCTGGTGGAGCCTGCGGATGCGCTGGTACGCGTGGCGGTTCGGCTCCGCGCCGGGCCGCCCGTCGCCGCACGTGCGCGTGTTCGTGCTCTACCACGACCCGTCGCTGACCCCGGCGGTGCCGCACTCGATCGGGCTGCGCAAGGGGCGGATCGGCGTCGTGCACGCCTTCGCGAGCGACGCGATGAGCGGGACGAACCTGATCGTGACCGCCCACGAGGTGCTGCACACGGTCGGCGCCACCGACAAGTACGACCTCGCGACGGACGCGCCGATCTTTCCGGAGGGTTTCGCCGACCCCGAGCAGCGGCCGCGCTACCCGCAGGAGCGCGCCGAGATCATGGCCGGCCGGCGCGCGATCTCGGAGCAAGAACAGGACATGCCGGAGGCGCTCGACGACTGCGTCATCGGGCCGGCGACGGCGGCGGAGATCGGTTGGCTGAAGCGCTGAACGGGGGCGCGGCGACGGGCGCCCAGGCGCCGCGTCGCCGGCCGGCCGCGGTCATTTCGGCTTGCGGAACAGGAGCGCGAACTTGTCGGTGTTCTTGCCCTTCATCTCCGGCGCGAAGAACGCCTTCGTGCGATCGTCGTCGGGATTGCGCAGCAGCTGGCTCTCGGCCTCGAGCTTGAACCCAGCCTTCGCGAGCACCTGTTTCACGAACGCCTCGTCGATCCGGTGCTGCCCGTCGCGACTGCGCGCGAAGGTACCACCGGTGCCCGCCGGCGCCGAGTGGTCGACGATCGCGAAGAAGCCACCGGGCTTCAATGCGTCGTAGATCTGCTTGACGACGCCGTCGACGTCCTTCGACAGCCAGAAGAAGTCGTGGAACACGTCGTTGGCAACCGCGCCGTCGAAGTGCGCCTTCGGCAGCTCGAGTGCGTCCATCGACTTGTCCCAGCGCTTGACCGTCGGCAGGCGGTTGTTCGCGAGGCGCTCGACGATGCCCTTGTCGCCCCACTTGGCCAGGAACTCCGGCGGATTCTGCGCGTAGACCTCGCCGTCGGGGCCGGCGACGCGCGCCTCGAGCTCCGCGTACCAGCCGCTGCCCGTGAACAGGTCGACGAGCTTCATCCCCGGCCGGACGCCGAAGAACGCGAGCATCTCCTTGGGCTTGCGCGCCGCGTCGAGCTTGCGGTCCGCCTCCGGGCGGTCGGCGGAATCGACCGCGTTGCTGATCACGCCGGCGATCGCCGGGCTCTCCTTCGCGATCGCAGCGCCCGCTGCGATGAGGCCGCCGAACGCGAGGATTGCGACCAGTCTCGTCAAGGCATGTGGCTTCATGGGGGCCCTCCATGGTCGTTGCGGGGGTGTCGAGTGTACGTCAACCATTGCGTGCGGCAGCGAAGCAAATGCCGTCGCGGGCCGCGCCCCGGTTGCGCCGCGGCGCGGCATCCGGGATATATAGAGTGTCGGCAGACAGGCGCAGGGGGATCCGTGGCGGTCAAGATCGATCAGCCGAGCGAGGCCGGTGAGTACGACGATGGCATGCAGACGCTGCTGCAGCTCCTGTGGGGCGACGGCTTCCTGTCGCCCGGCGGGGCCGAGGAGGTCGCGCGCGTGCTCGAGGGCAGCGACATCCGCGGCTGCCGGGTACTCGACATCGGCGCCGGCCTCGGCGCCATCGACCAGTTGCTGGTCGCGGTGCACGGCGCGGGGAGCGTCGTCGGCGTCGACGTCGATCCGGGGCTGCTGCGACAGATGGACGAGCGGGTCGCGCGGGCGGGGCTCGCCGACCGGATCCGGAGCCGGCTCGTCGAGGCGGGGCCGCTGCCGTTCGACGCGAACAGCTTCGACGTCGTCTTCTCGAAGGACTCGATCGTCCAGATCCCGGACAAGTCGGCATTGTTCGCGGAGGTGCACCGCGTGCTGCGCCCGGGCGGACGCTTCCTCGCGAGCGACTGGCTGCGCGGCGGCACCGGGCCCTACTCCGCCGAGATGATGGAATTCTTCCGGCTCGAGGGCATCGCCTACAACATGGCCTCGCTCGAGGAGAGCGCGGCGGCGCTGCGCGAGGCGGGCTTCGCCGACGTCGAGCTGCGCGATCGCAACGCCTGGTATCTCGGCCTCGCCGAGCGCGAGCTCGCCTCGCTCGAGGGCCCGATGCGGCCGCTCATCGTCGAGCGCATCGGCGCGGCCAGGGCGGAGCATTTCATCACCAACTGGCGGCAGCTGGTGCTCGTCGTGAGGCGCGGGGAGCTGCGGCCCGCCCACCTCAAGGCCGTCAAGGCCGCCTAGAGCCGCGCCCGGCCGGCGCGCCGCAGCGCGGCGCGCTGCGCAGCGGCGCCGTATTCCGGTAGAGTCCGCGTTGCGATTGCCCCGACCCGCACCCTGCCCCCGACACGCCGCAACCGACACCGATGGCGACCGAACTGCTCTTTCGCACCGACGCCTACCTGCGCACGGCGACCGCGCGCGTGACCGCGGCCGACGAACACGGCGTCGTCCTCGACCGGACGATCTTCTACCCGACGGGCGGTGGCCAGCCGGGTGACACCGGCGCCATCGTCCGCGCCGACGGCACGCGCATTACGGTAGCCGACACTCGCAAGGGCGCGACGCCGGACGTCGTGCTGCACGGCCTCGCTCCGGGCAGTCCGTTGCCCGACGTCGGCGAGACCGTCACGCTCGAGCTCGACTGGGAGCGCCGGCACCGGCTGATGCGCCTGCACACGGCGCTGCACGTGATGTCCTGCGTCGTGATCGCGCCGGTGACCGGCGGGCAGATCGCGCCCGACAAGGGCCGGCTGGATTTCGACATCGACCTTGCGCTGCTCGATGCCGCGCACATCGAGCACGAGGTCAACTCGATCACCGCCCGCGCCATCGAGACCGAGACGGTCTGGATCACCGACGAGGAGCTCGGTGCCCGTCCCGAGCTCGTCAAGACGATGAGCGTGCAGCCGCCTCGCGGCGCCGGGCGCGTGCGGCTGCTCAAGATCCCGGGTGTCGACCTGCAGCCGTGCGGTGGCACCCACGTCCGCAACCTCGCCGAAATCGGCCCGATCCGCGTGATCCGCATCCGCAACGAAGGCAAGCGGAACAAGCGCGTCGAGATCGCGCTCGCCGACTGAGCGCGGCGCGGCGGCCGGAGCTCAGTCCGCCGCGAGCATCCGCTGGCGATGACGGATCGCGAATGAAACCAGCTGCCGCTCGATCGCGCCGCGCATCGCGCTGAGCTGTTCATCGAGCAGGCGGGCCGAGATCGCGACGATGTCGGCCCGCACCAGTCCGTTGCCCGGGTCGTTCGCCACGGCGAGGTTCTTGGTCGCCGTGCGCAGCCGTTCGCCGGCGTTCGGCGCGCCGATCGCGTCGAGGCCATCGGCGACGTCGATGAGTTCCGAGATCGGCGTGTCGGAAAGCAGCTGCTCGAGCGCGCCGCGCTCGGCGGCGTTCAGGAGATGACTCACGCGCAGCAGGTGCCACTCGGAGTCGCCGAGCGCGCCGGCACCCTCGCGCTGCAGCCGGCGCCGAACGGTCTTGCAGACGAGGTCGACCGCGTCGCTCATCGATCCCCCGGCGTGCCGGCAGCGGCCGCCTCGTGACCCATCACTGGCACGATCCGACCCGATTGTAGGCGATGGCCGCCGGGGTCGCCCGGCGGGCCGGGCCGCCTGCGCTGGGTTAGAGTGGCCGCCCGCCAACGAATCCCCGGGGGCACGACCATGAGCCAGGCTTGTCGTCCGCGCATGCTGCCCCGCAGCATCGTCGCTCTGATCGCACTCGCGGCCGCCGCCGCGGGGTCGGCCGCATTCGCGCAGTCCGCCCCGCTCGCGCCGCAGGAAGGAGAGTTCGTCGCCCGCCAGTTCCGCTTCGCCTCGGGCGCGGTGCTGCCGGAGCTGCGGCTGCACTACACGACGCTCGGCCGACCCGCGCGAGATGCCGCCGGCCACGTCACGAACGCCGTGCTGGTCCTGCACGGCACCGGCGGCGATGGCCACCAGTTCCTGCGGCCCCAGTTCGCCGGCGAATTGTTCGGTCCCGGCCAGCCGCTCGACGTCGCGAAGTACTACGTGATCCTTCCGGACGGCATCGGCCACGGCAAGTCGTCAAAGCCCAGCGACGGCGCCCACGCGCGCTTCCCGGAGTACACCTACGCCGACATGGTCGAGGCCCAGCACCTGCTGCTGACGGAGGGCCTCGGTGTTGACCGGCTGCGCCTGCTGATGGGCACTTCGATGGGCTGCATGCACGGCTTCGTGTGGGGCGAGAGCTACCCGGACTTCATGGATGCGCTGATGCCGCTCGCGTGCCTGCCGGTTCCGATCGCCGGGCGCAACCGGATGTGGCGCAGGATGGTCATCGACGCGATCCGCGACGATCCGGCCTGGGCGGGCGGCGAGTACCGCACCGAGCCGCGCGAAGCGCTCCGCACCGCGTCGGACCTGCTGCTGATCGCCGGCAGCGCACCGATCTACTTCCAGTCCGCCTATCCGACCCGCGACGCGGCCGACCAGCGCGTCGCCGACTACACGCGCGCTCAGCTGGCTGCGCTCGATGCGAACGACCTTCTCTACCAGGTGAACGCCTCGCGCGACTACGACCCGTCGTCGCGCCTCGGCGAGATCCGGGCGCCGGTGCTGTGGATCAATTCGGCGGACGACTTCATCAACCCGCCGGAGCTCGGAATCGCCGAGGTGCAGGTGAAGCGGCTGCCGCACGGGCGCTTCGTGCTGCTGCCGGCGAGCGAACGGACGCGCGGGCACGGCTCGCACACCTGGGCGGCGCTCTGGAAGTCCGAGCTCGCGGCACTGCTCGCCGAGACCGAGCGTCGCGGCCGCTGAGGTCGCTGTGCGCTAGGCCCCCCGGCGCCGCTGGTCGTACGCGCCATCGGCGCCGCCGCGCGCGAGCGCCGCGGCGTGCAGCGCGGCAGGCGCGTCGCGCAGCAGGACCGCACCGCGCGCGAAGTCACCCGCCGCCGCCGGCGCCGTCAGCAACGGCGAGACGATGAAGCCGAGCAGCCGGGCGGTGCGCGAAAGGAACTTGACGGTCATCGCCTACTCCTGGAGTCGAGGCGAGCAGCGTCGGGCAACGCCGGCCGGCGCACAAACGAAGATGCCGTGGTTGACGCGTGAACGCCGCTCACGCGTCTCCGCGGCGCAGCTCGGCCAGCGCCCAGCTGAGGAACGCCCGGACCTCGGGGCGCGCCCGGTCCTCCGGCCGGTAGACGAGGAAGTACGTGTCACCCGACTCGATCTCGGAGTCGGCGATGCGCATGAGGCGCCCGCCGCGCAGCCGCCGCTCGCAGAGGAAGGTCGGGACGAGCGCGATGCCAAGCCCCTGCTCGGCGGCGCTGATCGAGGCCAGCAGCGTGTCGACTTGCAGCGTCGTCGCGCTGCGCGCCAGCGGGAACCCAGTCGTCGCGAACCATTTAGTCCACAGCTCCGCGCGGTGCCGATAGACGATGCGGCGCTGCTTCTCGAAGACCCGCGAGCCGAGCTCGCGCGCGACCACCGCCACGGGCCGTGCGGTCGCAGCGACGAATCGCGGGCTGAATAGGCGCGCCGCGACGTTGCCGGGCGGCGGCGCCGTCGCGATCAGGATCGACACGTCGGCCTGCGGGGCGTGCTCGACCTGGCGCGCGACGCTCGTCGTGATCTCGAGGTCGATGCGCGGCTGCATGCCATAGAAGCTCCTGAGACTCGGCATCAGCAGGTCGGTCACGAGGAACGGCGGCGCCGCGATCCGAAGCACCCGCCGCCGGACACGCTTGGCGGCCCGGTCGACCGCGGCGTCGAGCCCGGCGAGCAACGGCTCGACCTCGTCGAGCAGCGCCCGGCCGGCGTCGGTGAGTTCCACGGCGCGGGTCTTGCGGATGAATACCCGCTGGCCGAGGTGTTTCTCGAGGTCGCGGATCCGGTGGCTGATCGCCGACGGCGTGACGAAGAGCGCATCGGCGGCAGCCTTGAAGCTCAGCTGTCGCGCCGCGACGCTGAATGCGCGCAGTCCGTCGAGCAGTGCCTGGCGGGGAACTCGCATCGGACCTCGGTGACCACCCGGAACAAGGGATTGAAGCAAGGTTCGTACCGGGAGCCGGCCGCGATGCGGATCAAGGGGCTAGCGGCGCCGATCGCACCAACCGGGGGTCCGTTGCGCCATTTTGGCGCCGCAAAAAAACAGCTGCGCGCCGGAATGGTGCGCTTAGGCGGGGTCGGCGTCGGCTTCTACGAATAGGTGCCCCGGGGGTCCCGCCCTTAGGTTCGAAAAGGCACATCTTCGGAGCTTACCCTGACACCACTTGGCCTCTCGCCCCCGGAACTCGCCCAGGCCCTCGGCCGGTACCGGTTGCGGCTGCACGCGCTGATGCACGCGCTCGGCTCGGCGGCGCCGATGAACCTGCACAACGACGCGTTCCCCGCGCTCGAGGACCTCGGGGCGATGCTCGAGGTCGACATGGGCGCGCGCGCCGCACCGAGCGGGCAGGCGCGGATGTCGGAGGTCGAGCGCGCCGTGCTGCTGCCGCTGCTCGGCCGGCTTCACGGGCGGCTCGCGGCCCTGGTGCGGTCGGACCCGTCGCGCGACTGGATCCCGGTGCTCGAGGGAGCCGACGAGGACATCGCCCACGCCGAGCGGGCGCTCGTCGGCCGCTGAGCCGCGTCTACAGCACGTCGAGTGCGAGCGCCCGCTGGAACGCAGGCCGCGCCATGCAGCGATCGACGTACGCAAACAGCACCGGCTCGGACTCGACCAGCTTGAACTGCTTCAGGAAGTGGCAGGCGGTGCCCAGCAGCACGTCGGCGGCGCAGAAGCGCGCGCCGAGCACCCACGGCCCCGCGGCGAGGCCCGCGCGCAGCGTCGACAGCATCAGCTCATAGCTCCCCCAGCCGTGCGCCGCCGCACTCGCCGGCACGTTCGAGAACTTCTCGGCCATCGCCGGCTCGATCACGGCGTTCGTGTACATCAACCACTGCAGGTAGCGGCCGCGGTCCGGATCGCCGATCGGCGGCGCGAGCCCGGCGCGCGGGTACTGGTCGGCGAGGTAGGCGCAAATCGCCCCCGAGTCCCACAGCCGGGTCGCGCCGTCCTCGAGCGCCGGTACCTTGCCCATTGGGGACACGGCGCGAAACGCGGCGTCGGCCTTCGCATTCGTGTCGCGGATGTCGATCAGCACGCGCTCGTACGGAACGGCGAGTTCCTCGAGCATCCACACCGCGCGTATCGCGCGCGTCTTCGGGCACCAGTACAGCTTCATCGGGTTTCCCTCCTGCTCGTATCGCGACCGTTGGGCGGCGCGTCGCCCGCGTTCAGGGCCCCGCGACGTGTGCGCCGATCCGCGCCCGGCGACCCGATCGATAGCAGTGCCGATGCAGCCCCCGCGTGCGCGCGAGCGTCGCCGCCCGTCTGAGATCCTCGACGCGCAAGCGCCGACGGAGGCGCCGGCGAGCGCCGGCGCGCCTGCGGCCACGCGGGGCCGGCGCACCGACTGCGTCGCGAGTGTCCCCCGGGGCCGCGCCTCAGCGTCCCGGCAGCTGGGCGGGCGGCGGCTGGCCGGGAACCGCCGGCAGCCGCTCGTCGATGCACGCCCAGCTCGGCGCCGCCGCCGTCCAGATCGTCATCTCGGGTTTCGCAATCTCCGGGTCGTCCAGTGTCCCGGCGCGCAGGAACAGGAGGTGCGGCCGGGACTCGGCCGCGCTCGTGACCTGCGTGCCGCAGCTCGGGCAGAACTTGCGGTGCATGACATTGCCACTGTCGGCGACGGCGGGGAAGTCGCGCAGCACGCCCTCGATCGTCACCGCATCGGCCGGGAAGCAGACATTGACCGTCGGGCCCCCGGTGCCGAGGTACTGGCAGAGCCGGCACCAGCAGATGCGTGCTGTCAGCGGCGCCGCCGTCACCCGGTATCGCACCGCCTTGCACAAGCAGCCCCCCGTGATCTCCATCGTCGTTTCCCCCGTCCTGCGCCGACGGCGACGCGCGGGCGAGTGTAACCGAGCCACCCGCGGCTGCCGCGGCGCTCAGAGGCCGAACGCGACCAGCGCGTCGCTGCGCGTCGTCCCGAGCCCGCCATGGCCGCCCGCGGCGATCACGACGAACTGCCGGCCGTCGATTTCATAGGTCATCGGCGTCGCCTGCCCCCCTCCCGGCAGACGCCCCTTCCAGAGTTCCGCGCCGCTCGCCGAGTCGAAGGCACGCAAGTAGTCGTCGGCCGCGGCGCCGACGAACACGACGCCCCCGGCGGTCACGATCGGCCCGCCCGCGCTCGGCGCGCCGCGGATGAAGCCGAGCGGCCACGCCAGGTCGCGCAACGTGCCGAGCGGCACGCGCCAGGCGATGCGCCCGCGCACCAGGTCGACTGCCACGAGCGCGCCCCACGGCGGCGCGATGCACGGCAGGCCGAGCGGGGAGCGGAGCAGCTCGCGCCGCATCCCGTACGGCGTGCCGCGCATGGTGGCGAATTCCGAGTGCGGGAATTCGCCGGACTCGCGGACTGCGTCGAACTCGGCGCGCGGGATCAGCGCGACCACCATCGGAAGATCGTTGACGACCGCGATCGCGTACTGGTGCTTCGGATCGAAGGCGAGCCCGCCCCAGTTGGCACCGCCCACGTAGCCGGGGCGTTCGATCGAGCCGGTCACGGTCGGCGGCGTGAAGATGCCGTCCGAACGCAGCGACCGGATCTTCTCGGCGCACTTGCCGCGGTCCCAGAAGCTCAGTCCCCAGGCGTCGTCCGGCCGCACCGGGTCCTGCGACACGAGTGGCGGCAGCGCCGACTTCGGCTGCGTCGGCGCGGGCTCCTCACCCGCGACCGACTCCTGCGGCACCGGACGCTCCTCGATCGGAAACACCGGGCGCCCCGTGTCGCGCTCGAGCACGTAGAGCTCGCCCGTCTTGGTCACCTGCAGCACGACCGGCGCCGGGCCTCCCGGCCGGGCGAGGTCGACGACGACCGGTTGCGAGGCGACGTCGTAGTCCCACAGATCGTGGTGGATCAGCTGCCGGCCCCACACCAGCTGCCCGGTCGCCGCCTCGAGCGCGACCACCGAGTCGGCCCACCGGTTGTCACCGCGCCGCTCGCCGCCGTAGAAATCCGGGCTCGCCGACCCCGTCGGCACGAACACGAGGCCCTTCGCCGGCGCCGCCGAGAAGATGCTCCAGGCGTTTGCCGCACCGGTCCAGCGCGCAGCCTGGTCCTCGACGTCGCCGAAGGCCGGGTTGGACGCGTCGGCGGGAATCGTCGCGGTGCGCGGAATCGGATCCCAGGACCAGCGCAGTGCGCCCGAGCGGGCATCGAACGCGCGTACCACGCCGAGTTCGAGGCTCGTGCCGCGGTTGTCGCCGATCGCCGAGCCCACGATCACGGCGTCGGCGACGACCGCCGGCGGCGAGGTCACGAGGTACTCGCCCCGGTCACGCAGCCGCACGCCCTTGGAAAGGTCGACGGCGCCGTGGTCACCGAAGTCCGCGCACGGCCGCCCGGTGCGCGCATCGAGCGCGATCAGTCGCGCATCGATCGTGCCGGCGAAGATCCGCGTGCGGCACGGCTCGACGTCCGGGTCGGGCGGTCCCCAGGCCGCGACGCCGCGGGCCGCCATTTCGCTGTAGCGCCGGGCGCGGTCGATGTGCGCGTCGAATCGCCAAAGCTCGCGACCCGACGCGGCGTCGAGCGCGAACACGACCGCCGTGGCCGTATTGAAGTAGAGGGTGCGGCCGACGAGGATCGGCGTCGCCTCAAACGTGAGCTTGTCGCGACGGGCCAGCCCCTCGCCGAGCTCGCCCGTGTGGAAGGTCCAGATCGGCTTCAGTCCGGCGACGTTGGCGGGTGTGAGCCTGGCGGCCGACGAGTAGTGGCTGCCACCGGGATCGCCGCCGTACGTAGGCCAGGTCTGCGCGACCGCGGGCGTCGACAGCGCGAGTCCAAGACCCGCGAGCCCGAGCAGTGAGATCGGGCGCCGTCCCGCCGGGTGTCGGTGCGTCGGCATCGGCGGGCACCTCGTGGAGACGCGGGAAACCGATGGTAAGCCAACGACCCGCGCGCCGCACGCTGCGCCGCGGTCTGCCGCGCGCCGCCGCGGCTCAAGCCTGGCGGTGCTGGCCTCGGACCGCGGCGACGAAATCCGCGGCGTAGCTCGATCGCACCCAGACCGCGAAGCCGTCCGGCACGCGGGCCAGGATCGCCGGGCAATCGAACAGCGTCACCGACGCACACTCGCGACCCTCGAGCACGAGCTCCACGTCGACCGTGCTCGCGAGGAGCCGCGCCGCGCCGGGGCCGAGCAGCTGCATGGCCGTCCACTTGCCGCCGACGTCGACGACCGCGCCGGCGCCGGCCTCGGTCGCGGCCGCGATCAGCGCCGCAATGTCCGGATGCGGCGCCGGGGCGAGCCAGCGCGCCGGGGCGAAGTGCAGCAGCACCGG
Organism: Gammaproteobacteria bacterium; assembly: GCA_037443765.1. GTDB lineage: Bacteria > Pseudomonadota > Gammaproteobacteria > Steroidobacterales > Steroidobacteraceae > CAIKZZ01. Next base: position 2,570 of record JBBINS010000014.1, on the reverse strand, counting down.
CCGTCCGGCCTCATCGTGGCGCACGGCGCCGGGCGCCGCCGGCCAGCCGACCACGAACGCGCCGCCGAGCGGGAAGCCGAACGCCGCGAATTCGAGCATCGGCTCGGGCGCGGCCGTTTCCAGCCGCCAGCCGGGTTGCGAGGCGTGCAGCGGCGTGCTCATGACTTCATCCGCGCGCCCGCCGGATCGTAGTGCACGGTCGGCACGACCCGCACCACCGTGTCGCCGTCACGGAGCGGGTCCCGGGCCGTGAGCACCGTCCCGTCGGCCGTGTGCGTGCGGGCGAGCAACGCGAGGCCGATCCATTCGCCGAGCGTCGGCGAATAGACGCTCGAGGTCACGTAGCCGAGTGCCTGGTTCGGCGACTCCGCGGTCGCCAGCTGGGCGCCGGCAAGGAACTTGGCCCGCCCGTCCGCGGCGCGCAGTCCAATCAGGCGGGGCCGCGACGGCTCGTGGAATGCCGGCCGATCGAGCAGCTCGCGGCCGACGCACGGGTTGCCGAGCCGGACGAGCGCATCCATGCCGAGGTCCATTGGCGTCGTCTGGCCGTTGAGCTCGGATCCGACGAGGTAGCCCTTCTCGACACGCAGGATGTCTAGCGCCTCGAGCCCGTACGGCGGGAGGCCTGCCGCGACCAGCGCCTCCCAGAGCGCCACGGCGATCGCCGGCCGGCAGTGCAGCTCGAACGCGAGCTCGCCCGAGAAGCTCGCGCGCAGCACCGTCAGGTCGCTGCCGAGGAAGCGGCCGGTCGCGAAGTCCATGTGGGTCAGGCGGGCGATCGACTCGCGCCAGTCGGTGCCGAGCACCGTGCCGAGTGCATCGCGGCTCGTCGGGCCCGCGACGACGATCGCCGCCCAGGCCTCGGTCACGTCCGTCACCGTCACCGCGCGGCCACTCCACTCGGTGTCGCGGTAGTGCTCGAAGTGGGACAGCATGTGCAGGCCGTGACCCGAACCCGTGGTCGCGACGAAGCGGTCCGCGGCGAGCCGCAGCACGATGCCGTCGTCGAGCACCATGCCGTCCTCGCGCAGGTTGACCATGTACTTGCTGCGGCCGACTTTGATCGTGCTCGCCTGGGTCACGTAGAGCTGGTCGAGGAAGGCGCCAGCGTCGGGCCCGGCGACCTCGATCTTGCCGAGCGTCGAGCCGTCGGCGATTCCGCCGCTCGCGCGCACGCGCTTCGCCTCGGCGAGGCCGGCGGTGAAGGCGTCGGCGCCGTTCGCGCGGTAGAAGCGCGGCCGCAGCCACAGCCCCATCGCCTCGAGCACGGCGCCGTTCGCCTCATGCCAGTCGTGCAGCGGCGTGCGCCGCGCGGGACGCAGCGCCGAGCCGACCCGCAGGCCCGCGAGCGAACGCATCGTCACCGGATGGAACGGCGGCCGCAGCCGGCTGGTGCCGACGTCCGCGAGCGCCTCGCCGCGGAACTCGGCGAGGACCGCGGCGCCGAGCACGCCGCCGAGCCGCCCCTGATCGCTCCCGAAGCCGAGCGCCGTGTAGCGCTTCAGGTGCTCGATGTCGCTGAAGCCCTCGGCCAGCGACTGACGGACATCGGCGACCGTGACGTCGTTCTGGAAGTCGATGAACTGGCGCTTCTCCTCGGCGGGCGTGGCCGGTGACCGCCAGAACGGCGCGAGGCGCGGCGCGCCATCGCCCGTGGCGATCGGCGCGACGCCCGCGTCGCCGTCGGCGCCCGCGAAACGCGCCGCGCGCTCGCCCGCAGCCCGCCCGTCGGCCAGGGCCTCGCCGAGCTCGAGCCGACCGTTCGCAGCCCCCGCACTCATTCGCCACTCCGGCTGGTCGCCGGCGACGAAGCCGCCGAGTTCCTTGACGAAGCGACGGGTACCGCCGTCCTGCAGCCCGGCATGCACGGCGGGCGACCAGCCGCCGCTGACGAGAACGGCATCGCACGCGATCGTGCGCGCGCGGTCCGGCGCGGCGAGCGGCGCGACGCGCGCCCCGTTCACGCTGCGGCCGCCTTCGGCCGCGAGCACGGCGTGACCCACGAGGCACTCGGTGCCGCGCAGCTCGTGCTCGCCGCGCAGCCGCGCGAGACCGACGTCCGCCTCGGGGCGGGTGTCGACGATCGCGCGTACGCGCACGCCGCCGGCGACGAGGCGCGCGGCGGTCGCGTAGACCCGATCATGGTTGGCGAACAGCACGACGTCCGCGCCGGCTTTCACGCCGTAGCGCGCGAGGTAGCGCTCCGCCGCACCGAGCAGCATCACGCCCGGCAGGTCGTTGTCCTTGAAGGCGATCGGGCGCTCGACGGCGCCCATCGCGATCACGAAGGCGCGCGGCCGGATCTTGTAGACGGAATTGCGGCCGGGCAGGCCCCCCGGCTCGGCGTGCGCGATCAGCTCGCCGCCGGAGCCGCCGACGAGCGTCGTGCCCGTCAGCAGCCGCGCTCCGCGGGAGGTGAGCTCGGCGAGCACCATCGCGATCCATTCGGAGGCAGGCCGGCCGTCGATCGTACCGCCCTCGAACTCGAGCTCACCGCCGCAAGCGGGCTCGCGCTCGCACAGCACGACGCGGGCCCCCGCGCGCGCCGCGGCGCGCGCCGCGGCCAGCCC
>JBBINS010000013.1:39197-40966 GCA_037443765.1 Gammaproteobacteria bacterium | reverse complement strand
GTCGTTTGCCTAGTTTAATAGGCGTAAAGCCGGATACCGCTCATCTAACTGGCATTCTCGCGTCGAATGGCTCGCGGAACCTAGACGAGTATGTTACTATAATAGGCGTAATACCGGATAACGCCTAGTATATGAGCAATTTTACCGTGCCCTCCGCCGTAACCGACCGCCTCGAGCGCCTTGGCGCGCGCGTCCGCACCGCCCGGCTCCGCCGCGGCTGGACGGTCTCCGCGTTGGCCCAAAAGGCAGGCATCAACCGCAACACCCTGAGCGCTATCGAGCACGGCAAGCTCGGAACATCAATTTCCTCGCTCGTCTCCGTGCTCTGGGTGCTAGGACTCGACGACGGGCTCGAGACCATCGCCGATCCGGATCGTGACCTGCATGGCAAGGCGCTCGAAGCCTCACGCCGGCCAGAGCGGGCGCGCAGCGCCGCCAGCGGCGACTATGACTTCTGAGCGAGAGGCCTATGTCTACGTTCAGTTGCCAGGCACGCTTGAGTTCGTGCCGGCGGCGCTCCTTCGCGTGCAGAAAAGCAGGGACGGCACGCGCGTTGGGCGATTTCGCTACGGCGACCGGTACCTCAAGCGTTCGAACGCAGTCGCCTTCGACCTGTTCAAGCTGCCGCTTGCGCCGGATGTCTACGAGTTCACGACACTAAAGGGCATCCCGGGCGCTGTGCGCGACGCCGCGCCCGACTCTTGGGGCCGGCGCGTCATCGAATACCAGCTGAGCCGTGCGCCTGAGGGCCTCGATGAGGTCGACTACTTGCTGCACGGGCCAGAGGATGCCGCCGGGTACCTCGGCTTCGGGCTCAAAGCCGAGCCGCCTCAGCCCGTGCGCGCCTACAACCGAACGCACCAGCTCGAGGCCTTGATCGACGTCGCGCAGAAGATTGACGAAGGAGAGAAGGTCGAGGCGGACCTCCTCAAGGTGCTCCAGCCGGGCACCTCGCTCGGTGGCGCACGCCCGAAGGCAACGATCGAGGACGGCAATGTCCTCTATCTCGCGAAGTTCCCTACGCGTGAGGACCGCATCGACCTACAGCGAGTCGAGTTCGCGACGCTGACGCTTGCCACGCGCGCCGGCATTCACACGGCGCGCCCGCGCCTCGAAAGGATTGGGACGAAGGACGTGCTGATGCTCGAGCGCTTCGACCGGCAGTGGGCGGGGAAGGGCTACCACCGTTTTGGGCTCGTGAGCGGGCTCACCGTGCTCGACGCGGGCGACAGCCACTTGGATCGCGATCGCTGGTCGTATCCGCTTCTCGCCGACGAAATTCGCCGCTGGGTCGACCGGCCGCAGGCTGACTGCGCGGAACTCTTTCGCCGCATGGTGTTTAATGCCGCCGTCACCAACGACGACGATCACCCGCGCAACCACGCCCTACTTCGCACCGCCCGCGGCTGGCGCCTCTCGCCCGCGTATGACCTCGTGCCCTCTCCGAAGGTTAGCCTCGAGCGCCGCGACCTCGCGCTCACCGTCGGCAAGTTCGGACGGGCGGCGACCGTCTACAACCTTATGAGCCAGTCCGCCCGTTTCGGACTAGGCGAGGAGGCCGCGCGCGTCGTGATCAATGAGGTGGTCGCTGCCGTCCGCACCTGGCGCGACGTGTACCTCGCGGCGGGCGTATCTGCCGCTGATTGCGATGCGATTGCGCCAGCGTTTCTGTACGAAGGGTTCTTCGCCGAAGTCCCGCCCGAGCCCTGACCACCCAAGGCCTCGTTTCGGGTGCACGAGCTTCGTCGTCGACGACGATGATGATGATG
>JBBINS010000013.1:0-39097 GCA_037443765.1 Gammaproteobacteria bacterium | reverse complement strand
CGATGCCGATGCCGCTGTCGATGGTGTCGTCCTCTCCGGCCCCCAGCGCATCTGGCACGTCGCCTCTCGGCGGTGCGAAGCGACCCGCCTCTCCGATGCGGGCACGTGCGGCCTTCGCAAGTACTGACAGTTCCAGCGCACTGGGTTCCGACAGCCCGGGGGGTCGGGTCGCCATAGCGGTCGCCCGGCAAAGCCCTCAGGGGGCACTCCGGTTGGCCGTCCCCGCGACGGCGTCGCGTGCCATCGCTATATGAAGCAGGCCAGATACGCCCAGAACTGTGCGGAATTTCCTGTCCGGCGCGCCACGGGAGAAACGCTGATTCGCCCGGGATCTGCACGGTGCGACGGGTTATCGATTCGAAGGTCCACGATGCGACAAGTTATCGCGCCGACGGCGCTCGCCGGCAACCGAACCGCACCCCGAAAACCGCCGATAAACGACAATATTTGCCCTCAGGGAGCGTCAGCTTTCAGCTCCCGGCACACGCGTGGCGCGGTGGCGGTGGACCTCCGGCGCCCGCGGCCCCGGGGCCGCCGCTCGGCCCACACTTCTTTGCACGGCCGTCACGCACCCTGGCGTCGTGCGGGGGTTCGCGGCCACCGTTCCGCGCTGGATTGGCGCCCGCCGCGCGCCCGCGGGGCCCGACATGAACGCATCGCACCGCCAGCCTCGCTCGGCACGCTTCACGGTCGCCGTCGCTTCTGCCATGCTTCACGGCGCGACGATGCGCGGGATGCAGGCCGTGGCTCCGTCGCGCCCGCTGCGACCGCGTGTCGCGCCCCGATGGCGCCCGCTCGGGGCGCCTGCGCGCGTGAGATCGCGCGGCCGGGAGTCGCCGCATCGATTTCCCGTCTGCACCTCGCCCGACCATGCCGTCCGCGCGTCGCGGGTGGCCCCCGAATTCGTCCACTCCGACCAGCCGAAGAGCCCCTCTCATGAAGCACCCGCACCGCTATTCGAGCCGCCTGTTCGTCGCCGTCTCCTGTGCACTCGTCGCGGCGTGCGGCGGATCCTCAGGCGCGCCGCCGCTGATCCTGCCGACCCCGGTCGGCAACAGCCCGACCGGGACCTGGGCGTGGGTCGCCGGCGTCAACGTCGTCGGCGCGATTGGGACTTACGGCACCCAGGGCACGGCGGCCGCCGCCAATACGCCGGGCGCCAGAATCGGCTCGCTCGGCTGGACCGACGCCTCGGGCAACCTGTGGCTGTTCGGCGGACTCGGCTACGACTCGGTCGGCAACGGCGGCGATCTCAACGATCTGTGGAAGTTCAGTACCGCGACCGGGCAGTGGACCTGGGTTAGCGGGGCCGGGACCGCGAACGCGAGCGGCGTCTACGGCACGCAGGGCCAGCCCGCGCCGACGAACGTTCCCGGCGCCCGCGAATCCGGGGTCTCGTGGATCGACGCCGCGGGGAACCTCTGGCTCTTCGGTGGCGCCGGCTACGGTGCCGCCGGCACCGCCGGCGGCCTCAACGACCTCTGGGAGTTCAACCCCGGCGTCGGCCAGTGGACGTGGGTAGGCGGCTCCACGACCGTCAATGCCGCGGGCGTCTACGGCACGAAGGGCACGCCGGCGGCGGGCAACGTGCCCGGGGCCCGGGAGGTCGCCGCGTCGTGGGTCGACGCGTCGGGCAACCTGTGGGTGTTCGGTGGCTCGGGCTTCGACTCGGCCGGCGCCTCCGGCGACCTCGCCGATCTCTGGGAATTCAGCCCGACGACGGGCCGCTGGACCTGGATCAGCGGTGCATCGACCGTCAACGCCACGGGCGTCTACGGCACGCAGGGCACGGCCGCGGCCACCAACGCGCCGGGCGCGCGCTACGCCGCCGTCACGTGGATCGACGCGTCTGGCAACCTGTGGATGATGGGCGGTTCGGGCTTCGATTCCGCCGGGAACAACGGCTACCTGAACGACTTGTGGGAGTTCAGCCCCACCGCCGGCCAGTGGAGGTGGGTCAGCGGCAGCAACATGGCGAACACGGTCGGCATCTACGGCACCGAAAGCACAGGGTCGACCGGCAACGCGCCCGGTGGCCGCCAGGCGGCGGTCTCCTGGACGGATGCCTCCGGTAACCTGTGGTTGTCCGGCGGCGTCGGCTTCGACGGGACCGGCACCAACGGCTACCTCAACGACCTGTGGAAGTTCACGCCGAGCAACGGTCAGTGGACCTGGATGAACGGGGCGGCGGCCGCGAACGCGGCCGGCGCCTACGGCACCAAGGGCACGACGGCGTCCGCCAATGCGCCGGGCGCCCGCTTCGGCGCCCGCTCCTGGACCGACGCGTCCGGCCACCTCTGGCTGTTCGGCGGGCAGGGCGCCGATTCCGCCGGCAAAGCCGGCTATCTCAACGACCTGTGGCAGTACACGCCCTAGCCGAGCAGGCGGCGACGGCGGCCGTCCGCCGCCGTCAGGCCCGCGCGCGATTGGCGGCGGGCAGCACGTGGTCGCGGTAGCGCTCGCGCAAGGTCAGCTTGTGGATCTTGCCGGTGCCGGTCATCGGCATCGAGTCGACGAACACGACGTCGTCCGGCAACCACCAGTTCGCGACCTTGCCGCGCATGAACCCGACCAGCGCGTCGCCCTCGAGCCTGCTGCCGGGCCGCCGCACGGCGATCAGCAGCGGGCGCTCCTGCCACTTCGGGTGCGCGATGCCGATCACCGCCGCCTGCAGCACGTCGGGATGGCCGCAGGCGACGCTCTCGAGCTCGATCGAGCTGATCCACTCGCCGCCGGACTTGATGACGTCCTTGGAACGGTCGACGAGCGCGATGTGGCCGTGCGGGTCGATGGTCGCGACGTCGCCGGTCTTCAGCCAGCCGTCGGCATCGAGCGCGCTGCCGCCTTCGCCCTTGTAGTAGCCCGACGCGACCCACGGCCCCTTGACGCGCAGATGGCCGAACGCGACCCCGTCGTGCGGTAGCGGCCGCTCGTCGCCGCCGACGAGCCGGTAGCGCATCCCGCACAGCGCGCGGCCGGACTTCATGCGCCGGTCGATCCGCTGGTCGAACGGCAGCTCGGCGCTACCCGGCTCCATCGTGGCGCTCGAGCCGGCGACCGCCTCGGTCATGCCCCAGGCCTGCATCAGCTCGATGCCGTAGTCGCGCTCGAGCTTCTCGACCAGTGCGCGCGACGGCGCCGAGCCCGACGAGACCGACAGCCTCAGCGTCGAGAACCGCTGGCGCGTGCGGTCGAGCCACTCGGTCAGGATGGTCCACATGCTCGGCACGCCGCAGGTGATCGTCACGCCTTCGCCCTCGATGAGCTCGTACAGCGTCTCGGGCTCGTAGCTGCGCCCCGGCAGCACGAGGCGCGCGCCGATCATCGGCGCGACGTACGGCAGGTGCCAGGCGTTGGCGTGGAACATCGGCGCCATCGGCATCACGACCTCACGCGTGCCGTTGCGGGCGCCGACGCCGATCATGCCGTTGACGAGCATCGTCGACAGCACGGCGCTGCGGTTCGAGTAGAGGACGCCCTTGGGGTTGCCGGTCGTGCCGGACGTGTAGCAGAGCGTCGATGCCGTACGTTCATCGAACTCGGGCCAGGCGTAGTCGCCGGATTCCGCGGCGAGCAACTCCTCGTAGCACAGCAGCCGGCCGAGCGTCGAATTCGCCGGCATGCGTTCGCGCGGCGCCATCATCACGACGTGCGCGACGCCCGTGAGTCGCGGCGCGAGCTGCTCGGCGAGCGGCAGCGTTGCCGCATCGACGAACAGCATCCGGTCCTCGGCGTGGTTGATGATGTAGACGATCTGGTCCGCGAACAGCCGCGGATTGACCGTGTGCAGCACGGCGCCCATGCCCGAGACGCCGTAGAACATCTCGAAGTGGCGCTGCGTGTTCCAGGCGAGGGTGCCGATCCGGTCGCCCGGCGAGACGCCGAGGCTCGTCAGCGCCTGCGCGAGGCGCCGCGCGCGACGCCCCGCTTCGCCGTAGGTCGTGCGCTGCACGTCGCCCTCGACGGTGCGGGCGACGATCGCGGTGTCGGCGTGGTACGTCGCCGCGTGGTCGATCATCGTCGACACCAGGAGCGGCATGTCCATTTGCAGGCCGTGCAGCATGAGCAACCCCAGCGTCGCGGGCCCGTTCGCGGCGACCGCGTGCCGGGCGTTCTTGGTGTGGTGGCGGCTCATAGGGTGCCATGCGGGGCGGGCATGCGCCACGACCGCCGGCGGTTGCTGCGATGCGAAATCCCGCGGCGGCGCCGGTCTCAGTGCGGCAGCGTCTCGAGTGCGCCACGCACCGCGCGTCCGAGCAGCGCGACGAGTTCCTCGAGCTCTGCGGCGCTCGCGTTGTACGGCGGCGCGAGCAGGATCACGTCGCCCGCGACGCCGTCGACGTTGCCCGCGAGCGGGTAGCACAGCAGCCCCTCGGCGAGCGCGGCGCGGCCGACGCGGCCGGCGACGCCGAGCTCGGGCGCGAACGGCCGCTTCGACGGACGGTCGGCGACGAGCTCGACGCCGGCGAAGAAGCCGCGGCCACGGACGTCGCCGACCGCCGCGATGCCGCCGAGCTCGGCACGCAGCGCGGCGAGCAGCCGCGGCCCGTCGGCCGCGACGCGCTCGACGAGCCGCTCGCGACGCACGATGGTCTGCACCGCGACGCCCGCGGCGCAGGCCGCGGTGTGGCCCGTGAACGTGTGGCCGGTCAGCGGCCCGCCGTCCGCCGCGTCGATGACCTCGGCGACGCGGCGGTGATAGACGGTGGCGCCGAGCGGCAGGTAGCCGGCGCCGAGGCCCTTGGCGATCGCGAACACGTCGGGCTCGACGCCGTCGTGGGCGAGCGTCCGCCACGTGCCGCAGCGCCCCGAGCCGCACATGACCTCGTCGGCGATCAGCAGCACTCCGTGCCGGTCGCAGATCTCGCGCACGCGCGCGGCGTAGCCGGCCGGCGCGGGCACGACGCCGCCCGCCGCGCCCACGACTGGCTCGAAGATGAAGGCCGCGATGCCCCCGGCGCCGCGTGCAACGATCTCCGCTTCGAGCTCGGCGGCGGCGTGGGCGGCGAGATCGGCCGGCGCGACGCCCGCGGGCGGCCGGTAGGCGTTGACCGCGCCGACGAAGGACGCCTCGGTCAGCGCACCCTCGAACGGCGCGCGCCGCGCGAGGAAGTCCGAGACCGCGAGCGCGCCGAGCGTGTTGCCGTGCCACGAGCGCCGCCGCGCGATGAAGCGCCGGCGTCCCGGCTCGCCGCGCGCGCTGTGGTACTGGAGCGCGAGCTTGAGCGCGGACTCGACCGCCTCGGAGCCGCCCGAGACCAGCACCATCGCGCCGAAGTCGGGACCGGCGGCGGCGGTGACGAGCGCCTCGAGCTGCTCGAGCGGGTCGCTGGTGAACGAGTAGCGGTAGCCGTGCGCGATGCGCTCGAGCTGGCGGGTGATCGCCTCGTTGACCTCCTCGTTGCCGTGGCCGAGGCAGAACACCGCCGGGCCGCCGGAGCCGTCGAGGTAACGGCGCCCGGCGGCGTCGTAGACGTAGGACCCCTTGCCCCACGCGACTCGCGGCAGCCCGGCGCCGGCCGCGCCGGTCGCCGGGTTCCAGGCCGGGTCGCGGTGCCGCACGCGCTAGGCGAGCCCGGCGGCGGCCAGCGGCAGCGCGCGCACGCGCTTGCCGGTGGCGGCGAACACCGCGTTGGCGAGCGCCGGCGCGACCACCGCGACCGACGGTTCGCCGATGCCGCCCGGCGCCTCGGTGCTGTCGAGCAGGTGCACGTCCAGCTCCGGCATCTGGTGCATCCGCAGCACGCGGTAGTTGTCGAAGTTCGACTGCCTGACCTTGCCGCCCTCGAGCGTGACCTCGCCCCACAGCGCCGCCGAGAGGCCGAACACGATGCCGCCGCTGATCTGCTGGTCGACGATCCCGGGATTCACCTTGTGGCCGCAGTCGACGACGCAGGTGATCTTGTGGATCTTCATCTTGCCCTGCTCGATCGAGATCTCGGCTACCTGCGCGAGGTAGGTGCCGTAGCCCTCCATCACCGCGATGCCCTGGTGACGGCCGGCGGGCGCCTGGCCCCAGCCGGCGCGGCTCGCGGCCTCGTCGAGCACCTTCTGCGCGCGGGGCTGCTTGCCGAGCAGCGCGCGGCGGAACTCGTACGGGTCCTTGCCGGCCGCATGCGCGACCTCGTCCATGAAGCTCTCGACCACGAAGCAGTTGAGCGCGTGGCTGACCGAGCGCCAGTAGCCGACGTTGATGCCGACCTCGTGGCGCAGGTAGTCCACCGCGACGTTCGGCACGTCGTACAGGAAGTTGGCCGCAGCCTCGACCGCGAACGGATCCATCTTGCCGCCCTCGACGACGGGCGGGAACATCCGCGCGGTGATCGAGGGACTGGTCAGCTTGATGTGCACGCCCGTCAGCGCGCCGGTGGCGTCGAAGCCGGCCGTGCCGGTGTCGTACGCCGGCGGCCGGTACGCGTCGTGCGTCATGTCGTCCTCGCGCGTCCAGATCAGCTTCACCGGCACGCCGGCGGCCTTCGAGGCCTCGACGGCGGCCGGGATGAAGTCGACCTCGAGGCGTCGCCCGAAGCCGCCGCCGAGCAGCGTCGTGTGCACGTTGACCTGCTCGGGCTTTAGGCCCGCGGCGGCAGCGGCGGTGCCCTGGGCGATCTGCTGCACCTGGGTCGGGACGTAGAGATCGCAGCCGTCGGCGCGGACGTCCGCCGTGCAGTTCATCGGCTCCATCGTCGCGTGCGCGAGCAGCGGCAGCTCGTAGGCCGCCTCGACCTTCTTCCTGGCGGCCTTGAGCGCCGCGGCCGCGTCGCCGTCCTTGCGTGCCGACAGCGGCGTGCCCCGGGCCGCCTTCAGGCCCGTCTGGATCCCGGCCGTGTCGAGGTGCGCGTTCGGGCCGGCGTCCCAGGTGACTTTCAGCGCGTCGCGCGCGGTGTGCGCCTGCCAGTAGTGGTCGGCGACCACCGCCACGCCGCTCTGGGTCGTCACGACCTTGACGACGCCCGGCATCTTCTCGGCGGCGGCGGAGTCGACCGACTTGACGCTGCCGCCGAGCACCGGCGATTGCGCGAGCGCGGCGTACTTCATGCCCGGGAGCTTCACGTCGATCCCGAACTCGGCGCTGCCGTCGAGCTTCGACGGCGTGTCGACGCGCGGCTGCGCCGTGCCCACCAGTGTGAACGTCGCCGGGTCCTTGGGCTTCGCGTCCTTCGGCACCGGCCGCTTGGCCGCCGCCTCGGCGAGCTCGCCGAAGGTGTGTTTCTGGCCGTTCGGGCCGGTGACGACGCCGTCGGCGACCTTGAGCGTCGCGGCGTCGACCTTCCATTCGTCGGCGGCGGCGCCGACCAGCATCGCGCGCGCCTGCGCGCCCGCGGTCCGCAGCTTGCCCCAGGCCTCGCGTACGCTGGTGCTGCCGCCCGTGATCATCGTGCCGAGGAAGACGTTGACGTATGGCGCGGCGGCCGGCGCGGCGACGACCTTCACCGCCTTCAGCGGCACGTCGAGCTCCTCGGCGAGCAGCATCGGCAGCGCCGTGTAGACACCCTGGCCCATCTCCGATTTGTCGACCAGGATCGTGATCGTGTTGTCGCCGGCGATCTTCAGCCAGGCGACCGGCTGGCCGCCGGCGACCGACTTCGCGGCGAGCTCCGCGGGCTTGCTGCAGCCGGCGAGCGAGATGCCGAGGACGAGGCCGCCGCCGGCGAGCGCGCCGACCTTGAGGAACTCGCGCCGGTCGAGCGCCGTCGGCGCGTCCGGGTGATCGAGATTGCGCGCGCTCACCTGGCACCTCCGGTCTTCATCAGCTCCGCCGCGCGGTGAATCGCGGCGCGGATCCGCGGGTAGGTCCCGCAGCGACAGATGTTGCCCTGCATCGCGGTGTCGATATCGGCATCGGTCGGGGTCGGGTTCTGGGCGAGCAGCGCGCTCGCGGCCATGATCTGGCCCGACTGGCAGTAACCGCACTGCGGCACCTCGAGCTCGAGCCAGGCCTTCTGCACCGGGTGCGAGCGGTCCGCCGACAACCCCTCGATCGTGCGGATGTCCTTGCCGACCACGTTGCTGACCAGCGTCACGCAGGAGCGCGTCGCCGCGCCGTCGACGTGCACGGTGCACGCACCGCACAACGACTTGCCGCAGCCGAACTTGGTGCCGGTCAGGCCGAGGTGGTCGCGCAGTACCCACAGCAGCGGCGTGTCCGGCGAGGCATCGGTCTCGAGCGTGTGCCCGTTCACTTTGAGCGTGATCATGCGTTCCCCCTGCAATTGGAAGGCGCCGTGTCCCCGGTCGCGGGGCCGCGCGCGCCACGGAATCCTACCTGCAGGGCGCGGCGCGGTCGATCAGGCCGTGGAAGGGCGGGCCGCCGCCGGGATTCCCGGCGGCGTCGGGAACCCCGCCGCGGTGCCCTGGATCCAGCGCCGGAACGTGTCCACCTTGTCGAGCCGGACGAGGCCCGGGGGGCAGACGAAGAAGTAGGAGCGGAAGAACTTGAGCACGCGGGGGCTCGCGACGGCGAGCCGGCCTTCGCGCACCTCGTCGGCGACGAGGCTCCAGCGCGCGAGCGCGAGCCCCTGGCCGGCCTCGGTCGCGCGGATGATCGCCACCGAGTCGTCGAAAGCGATGCCGCTCGCCGGCCAGCGCTCGGCCGCGCAGTCGTCGAACAGCCACGTGCTCCAGGGTTCCGACGTGCTGTGCATCAGACGGTAGCGCTTCAGGTCCTCGGCCGTTTCCACCGGGCCGTGCTTGCGGAGCAGCGACGGGCGGCAGACCGGCACCAGCCACTCGTCGAACAGCTTCTCGACGTGCAGGTGCGGCCAGCCGCCGGCGCCGAACCGGATCGCGGCGTGGGTGCCGGTGCGCGCGAAGTCGACGAGTTCGGTGCCGGTGTGGACCTGCAGGTCGATGCGCGGGTTCAGCTCGCTGAAGGCGATCAGCCGCGGCATCAGCCACTGGGCGAGGAACGAGGCGAGCATCGTGACCCGCAGCGGCCCGGCGCCGCGCTCGGCGCGCGCCTCGTCGAGCGCATGCTCGAGGTCGGCGAGGCCCTGCCGGACCTTCGGCAGCAGCGCCGCGCCCTCGCCGGTCAGTTCCACCTGGCGGCCCTGGCGGCGGAAGAGCGGTACCCGCAGGTATTCCTCGAGCGCCTGGACCTGCATGCTCGCGGCGCTCGTCGTGACGCCGAGCGCGTCCGCGGCCCGCGTGAAGCTGAGGTGTTCCGCGACCGCGACGAACACCCGCAGACTGCCGAGCGGCAGCCTGCGGATCGCCGCCCCCGGGCGGCGGCGGGCGGTGGGCGGGCGTGACGCCCGTCGCGCGCGCGGCTCAGCCATGCGTTGCTCCGTGCCGGCGCCTCAGGCGAGGCGCCACTCCGGCGACGGGACGAACTCTATACCGGCGCTGCCGCCAACGCGCAGGCCGGCGGCGGCCTCGGCCGTCGCGGCGGTCGCGAGCGTCGGCGCGATCGCGACCAGCAGCACGACGATGGAGACGAGCGCCGCCGCGGCGAGCTCGACGGGGCGCAGGTGGAAGTGGGTCATGGCACGCTCCTTGGCAGTGTCCGAAGGTTCCGCCGCTGCCGGGGGGTTGGCGGTGGCCGTTCCCGGTGCCCGGCGGGCATGGACGAAAGCTTGCGCCGCCCGGCGCGGCACGGATTTCGAAGGCCTGAAGTTCGATTCAGAATAACTTAACTGCATGCGCCGCGTCCCGGGATGGCGCCGCCGGAACCCGCTTGTCGGTGCCGGCCCCGCTCCGGTAAGGTCGCCCCCGTGAATAACCGGGCCAACTCCGTCCAGGCGGCGGGTCGGCGGCGCGCGGGTCTGCTCGCCCTCGCCGCGATCTTCTGGCTCGCCCAGCTGCAGGGTCTCTCGCACCTCGTCAGCCACCTGAGCCGCGACCACGCGGCGCCGCATGCGCTCGTCTGCGGCAACTGCATCGCGTCGGCCGACGCCGGCGCGGGCCCGCTTCCGGAGCTCGCGACGCCCGCACTCGCGGCCCCGGCCCCGGCGGTCGCACCGCCGCTCGCGCCGGCGCTCATCCCCGAGCGCACGACGACCGCCTACCGCTCCAGGGCTCCCCCCGCCACTTCGACCTGATCGCCAACGGTTCGGCCGCGCGCACGGCCGTCGCTCGTTCCGCATCGTGTCGGAGTCTCCACGTCGTGACGTTCCTCTCCCTTCCCATGGCCCGCTGGGGCGCCGGGCCGCTACTCGCGGCAACCGCGGCCGCCGGTCTCGCCGCGCCGCCCGATCCGCCGCCCGACGAGCCGGCGCTGCTCACCGAGGTCCAGGTGAGCGCGCACCGTCTCGACGCGGCACGCAACGCCCTGATGCCCGAGATCGGCAGCAGCGAGTACAAGCTCGGCGTCGAGGACATCCGGAACCTGCCGCTCGGCGACTCGACGCCGCTCAACCAGGTGCTGCTGCGCGCGCCGGGCGTCACGCAGGACTCCTTCGGCCAGCTGCACATCCGCGGCGATCACGCCAACATCCAGTACCGGATCAACGACGTCGTGATCCCCGAGTCGATCTCGCTGTTCGGCCAGGCGCTCAACCCGCGCTTCGCGAGCGAGATCAACCTGCTCACCGGCGCGCTGCCGGCGCAGTACGGCTACCGCACGGCGGGCGTCGTCGACATCCACACCAAGGGCAGCGACTACAAGCAGGGCGGGCAGCTGAACCTGATGGTCGGCTCCGAGCAGCACGGCGAGCTGAGCGGCGAGGCGAGCGGCAGTACCGACGGCCTGTCGTTCTACGCGACCGCGGGCTACGTCGGCGACCACATCGGCATCGAGAACCCGATGCCGACGGTCGCAGCGCTGCACGACCGCACCGAGCAGTGGAACGGCTTCGGCTACTTCTCCTACGTGCTGCCCGGCGAGTCGAGGCTGTCGCTGATGCTCGGCGAATCGAACGACACGTTCCAGATTCCGGACGTCGCCGGCCGCACGCCGGTCTACGCGCCGCCGGGCGTGGACGTGCCCGCCTCGTCGGTGCTCGACGCGAACCAGCACGAGAGCAACCGCTTCGCGATCGTGTCGTACGAGAACCCGGTCACCGAGGCGCTGCACTACCAGCTCGCGCTCTACGACCGGTTCACCGACGTCCACTACCGACCGGACCCGCTCGCCGACCTCAACTACTCGGGCGCGTCCGGCGACATCGCGCGCAGCAACGCGCGCTTCGGGCTGCAGTCGGACGCCGCCTGGAAGCTCGCCGAGACCCACACGGTGCGCTTCGGGCTCACCTACAACGACGAGGAGGCGCGCTCGCGCGCGCGCACGACCGTCTACCCGCTCGATGCGTCCGGCAGTCCCGTCTACGTCCCCGAGGCGATCGCCGACGATGCCGATGACCGCGTCAAGGTGTACGGCGGCTACCTGCAGGACGAGTGGCAGCCGGTCACGCCGCTGACCGTCAACTACGGCCTGCGCTACGATCGCTACCAGGGCCTGACCGACGAGCACCAGCTGAGCCCGCGGCTCGGCCTCGTCTACAACCTCGGCGGCGGCACGACGCTGCACGCCGGCTACGCGCGCTACTTCACGCCGCCGCCGACCGAGAAGGTTTCGGTCGAGACGGTGGCGCTGTTCGCCAATACGACGGGCGCACCGAGCTCGACCGGCAACGCTCCCGTGCTCGCCGAGCGCAGCCATTACTACGACCTCGGGCTGCTCTCGAGGCTGACGCCGGCGCTGACTCTCGGCCTCGACGGCTACTACCGCCGGGTCCGCGACCTGATCGACGAGGGCCAGTTCGGCAGCGCCCTGATCTTCGCGCCGTTCAACTACGACCAGGGCCGGATCTACGGCGTCGAGTTCACGGCCAACTGGCGCGCGGACGGCACCAGCGCGTACCTTAACGGCGCCTACGGCTCCGCGAAGGCCACGAGCATCGTCAGCGGCCAGTACAACTTCGCGCCGGCCGAGCTCGCGACGATCGCCGGCGAGTACATCCACCTCGACCACGACCAGCGACTGACCGCCTCGGCCGGCGCCTCGCACACCTTCGGCGGCACCGCACTCGCGGCGGACGCGCTGTTCGGCAGCGGCCTCCGGCGCGGCTACGTCAACGGCGATCACCTGCCGTCGTACCTGACCGTGAACCTCGCGGCGCACCGCGGCTTCGACCTCGGCGGCGTCGGCATGGTGGAGGCCCAGCTGTCGCTGCTCAACCTGCTTGACCGCGTCTACGAGCTCCGGGACGGCAGCGGCGTCGGAGTCGGTGCGCCGCAGTGGGGCATGCGCCGGACGTGGTATCTCGGACTCAGCAAGCCTTTCGGTCGCTGACCGGGGCGGGAGGCGGCCATGACGGAACGCGACTACGTGCTCGGCACCCACGACGCGGAGCTCGAGCGGCTGGGACTGCAGCACCGGCTGTGGCGCCCGCGCATGCTCGACGCCTGGCGGAGCGCCCGCCTCGGGTCCGGCCAGTCGGTGCTCGACGTCGGCGCCGGGCCCGGCTACGCGGCGCTGGACCTCGCCGAGATCGTCGGCCGCACGGGCCGCGTCGTGGCGCTCGAGCGCTCGCGGCGCTTCCTCGACGCGCTGGTCGCGCGGACCGCGGCGCGCGGCCTCGCGCAGCTCGAGGCGCGCGAGCTCGACGTCGTGACGGCCGACTTCGGCGTGACCGGCGCCGATGCGGCGTGGTGCCGGTGGGTGCTCTGCTTCGTCACCGACCCGCGCGCCGTGGTGCGCCGGATCCGCGCCGCGCTCAAGCCGGGCGGCGTCGCGGTGTTCCACGAATACCTCGACTACCGGGCGTGGGCGCTGTCGCCGCCCTGCGCGCCGCACGCGCGCTTCGTCGACCAGGTGATCGCGAGCTGGCGCGCCGAGGGCGGCGAGCCGGACGTCGGCCGCTTCCTGACCGGCTACCTGCTCGACGAAGGCTTCCGCGTCGAGAGCACGCGCCTGCACGTCGAGTTCATCGAGCCGGCGGACCCGTTCTGGAAGTGGCCGATCGCCTATGTCGAGGTGGGTTCCGAACGCTTCGTCGAGCTCGGCCTCATGACCGGCGGCGAGGCGCGCGAGCTCATCGCCGCGGTGCGGGCGGCCGAGGCCCGGCCGGCGACGCGGATGCTGACGCCGCCGGTGCTCGAGCTGATCGCGCGCCTTCCCTGAGCGGCGGCTACGCGAGCTCCGGGGCGCTGAACTGCAGCGCCGCGAGCCGCGCGTACAGCGAGTTGCCCGCGGCGAGTTCGGCGTGGGTGCCGCTGCCGACGATGCGGCCGTGGTCCAGCACGACGATGCGGTCGGCCTTGAGCACGGTCGCGAGCCGGTGGGCGATGATGATCGTCGTGCGCCCGCGCATCAGGCGCTCGAGCGCCTCCTGCACCAACCGTTCGCTCTCCGCGTCGAGCGCGCTCGTCGCCTCGTCGAGCAGCAGGATCGGCGGGTCCTTGAGGATCGCGCGGGCGATCGCGAGGCGCTGGCGCTGCCCGCCGGAGAGCCTGAGGCCGCGCTCGCCGAGGAACGTGTCGTAGCCCTGCGGCAGCGCGCGCAGGAAGCCGTCGGCGGCCGCCGCCTCGGCCGCCGCGACGATCTCCGCGTCGCTCGCTCCCGGCCGGCCGTAGCCGATGTTTTCCCGTGCGCTCGCGCCGAACAGCACGGTGTCCTGCGGCACGAGCGCGATCTGCGCGCGCAGGTCCTCGGGGGCTAGGCTCGCGGCATCGACGCCGTCGATCAGCAGGCGTCCGGACGCCGGATCGTAAAAGCGCAGCAGCAGCTGGAACGCTGTGCTCTTGCCGGCGCCGGACGGCCCGACGAGCGCGACCGTCTCGCCGTCGGCGATCTCGAGCGTGAAGTCGTCGAGCGCGGCCGCGTCTGGTCGCGACGGATAGCGGAACGTCACGTGCTCGAAGCGGATGCGCCGCTGCCGACCCGGCGGCAGATGCGTCGGTGCCGCCGGCGCCGCGATCGCGGGGTGCGCCTCGAGCAGCTCCGACAGGCGCTCCATCGCGCCGGCGCCGCGCTGGACCTCGCCCCAGGTCTCCGAGAGCGCGGCGGCGGAGGCGCCGACGTAGACCGCGTACAGCAGGAACTGGCCGAGCTGGCCGCCGGTCATGCGCCCGCCGAGCACCTCGTGCGCACCGAGCCACAGCACGACGGTGATCGCGAGGAACACGAGCGTGGTGCCGAGCGCCGTCAGCAGGGCGCGGACGCGGGTGCGGCGGATGCCGGTCACGAAGCTCGCCTCGACCGCCAGGCCGAAGCGCCGGCTCTGCAGCTCCTCGAGCGTGTAGGCCTGCACGGTCTGCACCGCGTTCAGCGTCTCGCCGGCGAGCCCGCTCGAGTCGGCGATCCGGTCCTGCGAGTCCCGCGACAGCTGCCGCACGCTGCGGCCGACCGCGATCAGCGGCACGATCACGAGCGGCAGCATCACGCCGAGCGCGGCGGTGAGTTTCGGGCTCGTCAGCGCGAGCATCACGAGCGCGCCGACGAGGCTCAGCGTCGAGCGCAGCGCGATCGACAGCGACGAGCCGGCGATCGACTGCACCAGCGTCGTGTCGGTCGTCAGCCGCGATAGCACCTCGCCGGTGCGCGTGACCTCGTAGAACGTCGGGTCCATGCGGATGACGCGCCGGTAGACGGCGTCGCGCAGGTCCGCGACGACGCGCTCGCCGATCCACGTCACGTAGTAGAAGCGCAGGGCCGCGAAGCCGCCGAACGCGACGGCCGCGGCGAGGAAGCCGAGGAAGTAGCGATTGATCGTCGTCGCGCTCTGCGCGGCGAGGCCGTGGTCGATCAGCTGGCGCAGCGCGACCGGCAACGCGAGCATCGCCGCCGCGGCGACCACCAGCGCGCCGAGCGCGAGCACGACTCGCGCGCGGTACGGCCGCACGAAGGGGCGCAGTGCCGCGAGCGGCCGGAGCGACCGGGCCTTCGGCCGGTCGGCGGGCGAGTCGGCCATCGCGCTACCGCGTCGCTGTCGCGGCGGCGGTCGGGCAGGGGAGCGGGCGCGCCGGCATCGGGGACCTCGGGGACGTCGAGGCCGGTAGTCTACCGGGGCACGGACTCGCGGGTCGGTCGGAGCGCACGGCCGCGGCGGCGGCGCGCGGCGAGGCCGAGCAGCGCACCGAGCCCGAGGGTCGCGGGATCGAGCGCGCCGCCGCCGCCATGGCCGGTGGCCGCGCCCTGGACGGCGAGCGTCGCCGACGCGTTGGTCGATCCGCCCGAGCCGGTGCAGGTGAGCGTGTAGGCGCTCGAGCCCGCCGCGGCGCCCGTCACCGACTGAGAGCCGCTCGTCGACTGCGTTCCGCTCCACGAGCCGCCGGCGCTGCAGCTGAGGGCGTCCTTGGCCGACCAGCTCAGCGTCGCGCTCTGGCCGACCGTGATCGGCGATGGCGACACCGACAGCGTCACCGTCGGCGCCGGCGGCGAGACCGCGGCGAGGCAGGCGGTCGTGCCGGCGCTCGCGACCGTGCCCGTCGCTGCGGTCGGGGAGATCACGACCGTCGCCGTGTCGGTCAGGCCCTGGTCGTCGGTTACGACGAGCTGCACCGCGACGCTGCCGCCGGACGGCGCGGCGTTCAGCGACGTGGTCGCACCGGTGGTCGCGGTGAGCGACGGCGTGCCCGGCGGGTTGCCGGTGATCGCCCAGGCGTAGCCGCTCACGACGCGACCGCAGGCCGCGGCGCTGCCCGCGGCGTTCAGCGCCACGGGCTGGCCGGCGCTGACGCTGCCGGCGGCGATCGCGGCGATCGGTCGCAGCGCGTCCTGGACGGCGCCGGGCGCATCGGCGAGGCCCGCGCCGCAGGTGCCCGTCGTGCAGTTGCACTCGATCGCCTGCGAGGTGTCCTGGAAGCTGGAGGGGACCTGGCACATGGGCATCGGCTTGCCGCTGCCGTCGGTCGCGAACACCGGGAACGGGCGCGCGCCGTTGCGCAGGCGCGCGCGCAGCTGCGACGGCGAGAGATTGCCGTTGACGCTCAGCATCAGGGCCGAGATCCCGGCCACGAGCGGCGCCGAGAAGCTCGTGCCGACGTTGGCGTTGATCTCGTCGGTGTAGCCGTTCGTGCCGGGGACCGTCGCGCCGAGATTCGTGGTTGTGTCGATCGAGAACAGGCACGGCGAGCCCGCGACCGTGTTGACGCAATTGCCGGCCGGTGCGGCGAGCGCAGCCTCCGGCCCGAGGCTCGAGTAGCCGACCTTGGTGCCGACGTGGCGAATGCCCGCGACCGCGACCACGCCCGGGCAGTTCGCCGGCTCGTCGACCGGACCACCCTCGTTGCCCGCCGAGGCGACCACGACCGCGCCCTTGCGGATGACCTGCGCGATCGCGTCCGTGTAGCTCGCGACGCACGCATTGGCGCTGCCGAGGCTCATGTTCAGGACCTTGGCGGGGTAGGGGTTCGCGGGCGCGCCGGCGACCGGGACGCCGGCGGCCCACAGCATGCCGGCGATGATGTCCGCGTCATATCCGCCGCACTTGCCGAGCACGCGCACCGGAACGATCCAGGAACTCCACGCCAGCCCGGCGATGCCGGTCGCGTTGTTGGTCAGCGCGCCGAGGATGCCGGCCGTGCGGGTGCCGTGCCAGGAGCTGTCGCCCTGCGTGCAGCCCTTGAACACCGCCTGCTTGACGTCGGTCGCGTCGACCCAGTCGCCTGGGTCCGACGGGTCCGGGTCCCAGCCGTCGCCGTCGTTGGCGGTGAGGTAGGCGCTGCCGGCGGGACAGTTCGAGCCGCCACCGCCGTCGCAGCCGACGAAATCGTAGCCGGGCATCAGCTTGCCGCCGAGGCTCGCGCGCAGCAGGTCCGGGTGGTCGAAGCGCACGCCGGTGTCGAGATCGGCGATCACGACGCCGGCCGAGCCGGTCGTCGTGGCCCACGCGCCGGCCGCGTTGATCGCCGCCGTCGTCGTGCCGTTCGCGCCGACCGTCCGGGGCGCCTGCAGGTACCACTGCCCGGTCTCGGTGCCGCTCGAGCCGGGGACGGTGGACGGGAACGTGTAGATCGGGTCGTTCGGGCCGGCCGCGTGCGGTTGCTTGAGGCGGTCGGCGGTCGCGTACACGACGGCCCCGTCCGCGTTCAGGCGCTCGAGCGTCGCGGCGAGCTCGGCCCCTTCCTGCCCGCGAAACAGCCGCGCGACTTGGATCTCGCCGGTGATGCTGTGGGAATGGGCGAGCAGCACGCCAGCGCGGGCGCCGAGCGCCTCGAGCTGCTGGGCGGTGGTGGTGGGCGCTGCAGCGGCCGGTGCCTCGACGCGCGTCGCGTCGGTCGCGCGCAGTTTGACGATGAGCCGCTCCACCGGGGGCTCGGTGCGTGCCCGCGCCGGGACGGGATTCCACTCCGGCGCCGCGGTCGCGTGGAGCGCGGCCAGCGCGAGCAGCACCAAGAGCACGTGTCGTAGCATGTCGTCCATCCTGCGGGCCGGTACCCGGCGACTCTAGTGGCTCGGCAGGCATACGCAATTGCCGCCGTCTCGTTGCGGCGCGGCGCTAGCTCCGATCTATGACGTGGTTCGCAAATTGGGCATGCGCCGTCCGGCCGCCGCGCGGTGGCCGTCAAGAGCGGGATATGCGGCCGCGCCCTCGGTCGGGCGCAACGTCAAGAAAGGCAAAAGCCCTGAACTCGGCCGCGGCGATCGGATCTGATACGCACGGGAGGGCTCCCCAGACGCGTCGCGCTATGCGACATTTCCTGCGATCGGCGCGTCAGCGATCTGCAGGTCCGAACGTTTACTGATTACCTGGCCGTAGTCTCGGAGAGTTGCCATGCGTGCATATGTCCTGCTGCCCCTCATCGCCGCCGGCGCGATCCTGTCCGGCTGCGTCGAGGCGCCGCCCCCGCGCCCGTACCGCACCGTCGAGCGCGTCGCGGCGCCGCCGCCCGAACAGGTCGCCGAAGTGATCGCCTACCCGTCGCAGGGCCAGACGCCCGAGCAACTCGACCGCGATCGGTACGAGTGCCACAACTGGGCGGTCAAGCAGACCGGCTTCGATCCCAGCATCCCGGGTGTGCCGCCGCACCAGCGGATCGTCGTGCGCGGGCCGCCGCCGCCGCCGCCGGGTTCGGGCGTCGCCGCCGGCGCGATCACCGGCGCCGTGCTTGGCGCCATCATCGGCGGGCCGCGCAACTCGGGCGCGACCGCCTTGGTCGGTGCGGTGGCCGGCGCCGCGGTCGGTGGCGTCGCCGAGACTCAGCAGGCGGAGGCGGCCCGCGATGCGGAGGATCGCGCGATTGCAAGCGCGGGGCCCCCGCCGCAGGAGCAGCGCGCCGGCGCCTACCGGCGCGCGATCACCGCGTGCCTCGAGGGTCGCGGCTACGCGGTCAGATAGCGAAGGAGCGGGACGATGAACATTCGCAGAATTCTGGGAACGGTCGCGGCGACGCTGCTGGTCGCCTGCGTCGCGATGCCGGTCTACGCCGAGGGAGATCGCGGCGGCGGTGGCCACGGTGGTGGCGGGCCGGCCGCGCACGGCGGCGGCGCCAGCACGCACTTCGACGCGCGCTACCAGCACAACCAGTACTACCCGTCGCGCGGCTACATGGCGCGCGAGCTGCCGCGCGGCGCCTACGGCGTCGAGGGCCGCGACGGCCACTATTGGTATCACGGCGGCGTCTGGTACCGCCCATACGGGCCGCGCTGGGCCGTCGTCGCGCCGCCGTTCGGCGCGTTCGTGCCGTTCCTGCCGCCCTTCTACACGACGGTCTGGTTCGGCGGCGTGCCGTACTACTATGCGAATGACGCATACTACGTGTGGCGCGACCAGGATCGGGGCTATGAGGTCGTCGAGCCACCCGGCGAGGCGGCCGCGAGCACCGAACCGCCGGCGCCGGAGGACGTGTTCATGTACCCGCGCAACGGCCAGAGCGCCGACCTGCAGGCGCGCGACCGCTACGAGTGCCACCGCTGGGCGGCCGACCAGACCGGGTTCGATCCGACCCGGCAGGACGGAGGCGTGGCCGGCGGCGACGCGCTTGCCCGGCGCGGCGAATACTTCCGCGCGATGGCGGCCTGCCTCGAGGGGCGGGGCTACAGCGTCAAGTGAATCCGGCGCGAAGCTCAGACGCGGTCGCTTGGCGTGCACTCGGCGTGCTGGTCTCGTCCGGGCTGCTGCTCTGCGGCTGCGGCACGCCGCGCTTCGCCGCCGAGCCGCAGCCGGCGGTCGACCTCTCCGGGAAATGGATACTTGATCCCGCTGCGAGCGATGACGCCGTGAAGATGATCGCCGCGATCACGCCGAAGCCGCGTCCGTGGACGGCCAAGGACCGCGACGCCGCAGCCGCCGGGCCGGCGCAGGGCGGCGGCCAGGGAGGCCAGGGCGGCCAGGGCGGGCAAGGAGGCCAGCGCGGACAGGGCCGCCGCGGCGGTCGCAGCGACGACCAGAGTGGCGCGGCGTCCGCGCCCGTCTCGGACCAGGTGCCGTCGTGGGGCAAGGTGCGCCCGGGCGACTTCATCGCGGCGTTCGCGTTGCCGCCGATGATGCTGACGATCGAGCAGCTGCCCTCGCGATTCCGGGTCGGCGTCGGCGACCAGCGCCGTCGCGAGTTCGTGCCGGGCGACGACCAGCCGTACAGCGTCACCGACCGCTACGGCTCGCGCAAGGTGAGCGCGGGATGGCACCGCGACGAGTTCCTGATCCACAGCGCCGACGGCTCGCGGCTGACGGTCGTCGAGCACTTCCGGCGGCGGCCCGACGACCACCTCGAGACCGTCCTCGAGTTCCAGGCCCAGGGGCTGAAGTCTCTGACGGTCCGCTCGGTGTATCGCCGCGCGACCGACGCCGAACTCACGGCGCCGCTCGAAGGTCCGCCGGCGCCCGCGCCGCGCTAGCTGCGGTACGCCGTCGCCGGTCGCGGGTCCTGCGCGCCGCCGGCCGTACGCTGCGCCATTCGCCGCACCGCGGCGCATTTGGTATAAGAAACGGACGCGAGTTCGACGCGATTTCCGCCCGCGATTCCATCGTGCCGGCCCGGTGCGGGCAGTGCCGCGACCCCGGAAACCGCTCGCTGCCCGAGAGGCCGTGGATGCAACGAGAACAGATAGTCTTCGTCGGGACGAGCGACCTGTCGGGACATTTCCGCGGCAAGAGCTTTCCGCTCGCCGATCTGCCCGGCCGGATGCAACGCGGCGTCGGCGCCGCGCCGACGAACATCTACATGGGCGCCTTCGGGCCGATCCAGGCGACCACGTTCGGCACGGTCGGCGAAGTCTTCCTGGTGCCGGATGCGGGCACGCGCGTGCTGGTGCCGTTCGAGGGAAGCGCGACGGAGTACTTCTTCCTCGCCGACATCCGCACCGCCGACGGCGATCCGTGGAGCTTCTGCCCGCGGCACGTGCTGCGGCGGGCGCTCGACGAACTGCAGCGCGAGGCCGGCCTCGGCCTCTACGCGACCTTCGAGCAGGAGTTCACCTACGGCGGCGTCCCGGCGCAGCCGTGGCGTCCCTACGAGCTGGACGGTCTGCGCCGCCAGGGCCTGTTCGGCGAGACGCTGCTCGCGGCGCTGCGGCAGGCGGGCGTCGTTCCGGACTCATTCCTCGCCGAGTACGGGCCGCAGCAGTTCGAGGTGACGACGGCGCCCGCGATCGGCCTGCGAGCGGCGGACGACGCCGTGATCACGCGCGAGATCCTGCGCGCCGTCGCGTATCGGTTCGGCCAGTCGGTGAGCCTCGCGCCGATGACGACGCCGAACGGCGTCGCGAACGGCACGCACATCCACTTCAGCTTCCTCGACCGCGACGGGCTGCCGGTGCTGTACGACGAGCAGCGGCCGCTGCAGCTGTCGGACGTCGGCCGTCAGTTCGTCGCGGGCGTGCTGCACCACCTGCCGGCGCTGTGTGCCGTCACCGCGCCCTCGGTGTCGTCGTACTACCGGCTGCGCCCGAACCGCTGGGCCCCGGTCTACGCCGACGTCGGTGCGCTCGACCGCGGCGCGGCGTTGCGGATCGCGCCGCTCAACGCGCCGGACCCGGTGCAGCGCGCGCGGCAGTGCAACGTCGAGTTCCGCGTCGCCGACGCGACCGCGAGCCCCTATCTCGCGCTCGCGCTCGTCGTCCAGGCCGGCCTCGACGGCATCAGGCGCCGGCTCGCCGTGGACGGCGTCGACCGCCAGCCGCTGCCGACGAGCCTCGGCGCCGCGCTCGAGCTGCTCGAGCGCTCGCCGCTCGGCCGCGCCGCGCTCGGCGCCGAACTGCTCGCCGGCTACCTGCTCTTCAAGCGCGCCGAACTCGCCGGCCTCGAAAATCTGCAGGAGGACGAGGTATGCCGACGCTACGCCGAGGTCTACTGATGCCGACGCGCACCGGGTCGCGCCCGTGAGCTACCGGCTGCTCGCCGCCGACGAGCCGCCCGCCGTGCTCGAGCTCGGGCGCGACCGGCCTTCGGCGTTCGTCATCGCCGTCGACCACGCGAGCGCCCGCATCCCGCGCCGGCTCGGCAGCCTCGGGCTGCCGGCGGCCGAGCTCGAGCGACACATCGCGTGGGACATCGGTGCCCTCGAGGTGGCGCGTCGCGTCGCGCAGGCGCTCGACGCGCCGCTCGTCGCCAGCAACTATTCGCGCCTCGTGATCGACTGCAACCGCGATCCCCGGGTCGCGACGTCGATCCCGGTCGTCGGCGAGTACACCGCGATCCCCGGCAACATCGGCATCAGCGACGAGGAGCGGGCGGCGCGCCGCACGGAGATCTTCGAGCCGTACCATGCGGCGCTGCGCGCGCTCCTCGACGCGCGCGCGCAGGCGGGCCGGCGCACGATCCTCGTCACCCAGCACAGCATGACCGACGTCTTCAAGGGCTCGCGGCGCGAGATGCAGGCCGCGGTCCTCTACAACCGCGACCGCCGCTTCGCCGGGCTCGTGCTCGACGCGCTGCGCCGGGAGCCCGCGCTCACGCTGGTCGGCGACAATGAGCCGTACTTCGTCAGCGACGACACGGACTACTCCGTCCCGGTGCACGGCGAGGCGCGGGGCCTGCCGCACGTCGAGATCGAGATACGGCAGGACCTGATCACGGCGACGGCCGGGCAGGACGAATGGGGCGCGCGCATCACGCGGGTGCTGCGCGCGGCCGAGCAGGCCTTCTTGGGAGCACAACGTTGAGCCAGTCACTGAGTCGCGAGGTCGAGATCGAGCCGAAGCACACGACGCTGCTGTTCGTCGACGTGCAGAACTACAACTGCATTCCGGAGGGCGGCGAGTACGCGCAGCTGGATCCCGCCACCCGCGACGACCGCTACGGCGGCTTCTTCCGGACCATGCGCGACAGCGCGCTGCCCAACATGGCGGCGCTGCAGCAGGGCTGCCGCCGCGGCGGCATCGAGGTCATGTACACGGTCGTCGAGAGCCTGACCGCGGACGGCCGCGACCGCTCGCTCGACTACAAGATCACGGGCTTTCACGTGCCGAAGGGCTCGCCGGACGCGCGGGTCGTCGACGCGCTCAGGCCCGCCGCCGACGAGATCGTGATCCCGAAGACCTCCTCGTCGGTGTTTATCTCGACGAACATCGACTACGTGCTCCGCAACCTCGGCACGAAGTACCTGATCATCGCCGGCGTGCTCACCGACCAGTGCGTCGACTCGTCGGTGCGCGACGCGTGCGATCTAGGCTACCTCGTGACGGTGCCGACCGACGCCTGCGCGACGCTGACGGTCGAGCGGCACGAGTGGTCGCTCAGGAACAACCGCGGCTACTGCCGGCAGATCGCGACCGTCGACCTCATCGCCGAGATCGCTCGCCTGACGGCACGCTAGCGCAGCGGCTCAGCGCCGCGGCAGGTAGCCGAGGAGCTCGGCCGAGCTCATCACGTGGCAGTAGATCATGTTGATGATCTCGAGCTCGTGCCGGTGCAGCGCGTCGGAGGCGGCCGCGCAGGCGTCCTCGACGACGGTGACCGCGAAGCTCTCGTCGGCGAGGCTGCGGACCGTCGACGAGACGCACTGGTCGGTGAAGATCCCGCTGCAGACGACGTGCGAAACGCCGAGGTTCGTGAGGATCAACCGCAGGTTGGTGCCGGTGAGCGCGCTGTCGGTCGTCTTCGTGACCACGATCTCGTCGCCCCGCGGCGCGACGGCTGGCACTACCTGCGACTCCCACTCGTCCTTCGGCAGCAGCAGGTTGTTCCAGCCGGGCAGGTTCTGGCTCAGCGAGCGGTCGCGGCCGTCGCGCGTATGGCAGGCGATTCGCGCGAACACGACCTCGTGGCCGTCGTCCCGGAAGCGGGCCTCGAGCCTCGCGATCGACGGCAGCACGGTGCCGTGCATGCGCTCGTGGAACGGCGTCCAGGCGTCGTAGGACGCGCGAGCGGCCGCGTCGAGCGTCGCCGGATCCGGCCGCTTCAGGTAGACGTTCTGGACGTCGATCACGAGCAGCGCGACCTTGCCGCGCTCGAGCACCGGGTCGCCCGGCGCCGGCGCGTCCCGGTAGTAGAGCGAGCGGTACGAGGTCTTCCACGATCCAGGGAGTGATGCCATCGCGCGCGTTGCCTCCGTCGGGCTCTGGTCCGGACGCCGCGGCGCTGCGCCGGCCGGCGCGAACCGCGACGTCGGCGATCGTACACCGCCGCGCGCCGAGTTCGCCCGGTCGCGCGCCGCGGCCGCGTGCGCCTCGTGGCGGGAAGCCTTATGCTCGGCGCCGATCGCGCGGCGCCCGACGCGCCGCCGCGCCGCGAACCGTGACGGTCATCGAGAGGAACGGGCCCATGAGCGAGGACGACGCAGCACGCTGGAACCTGGACACGCAGGCGGTCTGGGCGGCGGAATCGGGACCGTATCCGTACGGCGCGGCGGTCGTGCCCATCGTCCAGGCGGCGACCTTCGCCTACCCCGATCTCGACCGCTGGCAGGACGTGGCGCTCGGACGTCGCGAGGGCCACATCTACTCGCGCAACAGCAACCCGACGCTCGAGGTGCTGGAGCGCAAGATCGCCGTCATGGACGGCACCGAGGCCGCCGCCGGCTTCTCGACCGGCATGGCCGCGATCAGCTCGACGTTCTTCGCGCTGCTCTCGCCGGGCGACCGCCTCGTCAGTATCCGCGACTCCTACGGCGGTACGAACGTGCTGTTCGAGGAGTTCCTGCCGCGGTTCAAGATCGAGACGCGCCTCTGTGACACGGCCGATGCCGACGCGATCGAGGCCGAGATCGCCCGGGGCTGCCGGCTGCTGTACCTCGAGACGCCGACCAACCCGACGCTCAAGGTCGTCGACATCGAGCGCCTGAGCCGCGCCGCCCACCGCGCGGGCGCGGTCGTCGTCACCGACAATACGTTCGCGACGCCCTGCAGCCAGCGCCCGGCGGCGCTCGGCAGCGACCTCGTCGTCTACAGCGCGACGAAGTTCCTGGCCGGCCACTCCGACGTGCTCGCCGGGCTCGTTTCGGGCCGGGCGGACCTCGTGCACAAGATCCACCACTTCCGCGAGATCGCCGGCGCGACGCTGCACGCCGAGGCCGCGTACGCGGTGCTGCGCGGCATGAAGACGCTCGGCCTGCGGATGGCGCGCCACAACTCGAATGCGCAGGCGATCGCGGAGCACCTGTCGCGCCACCCGAAGGTCACGGCCGTGTATTACCCCGGCCTGCCGGACCACCCGGGCCATGCGATCGCCGGGCGCCAGATGCGCGGCTTCGGCGGCGTGCTGTCGTTCGTGCCGCGCGGGGGCCGGGCGGAGCTTTCGGCCCTGCTCGGCGGGCTCAGGCTCGCGCAGCGCGCCGCGCACCTCGGCGGGGTCGCGACGACGGCCGGGCCGCCATCGGTCACGAGCCACGTGGAACTCACCGTCGCCGAGCGCGCCCGCGCCGGGATCCCGGAGAACCTGATCCGCTACTCGGTCGGGATCGAGGACCCGCGCGACCTGATCGCCGACCTCGACCAGGCCCTGGCCGCGATCTGAGGCGGGCGCACATGCCCGGCCCGCAGTCACCGCCGCCGTCGCTGCGCGAGCGCGACGCGCGGGCCATCGCCAACATCGGGCGGCTGCGCTTCTCGCCGCTCAGCCTCGTCGGCGGCCGCGGCAACCGGCTGGTCGAGGAGGGCGGGCGCGAGCTGCTGGACCTCTCCGCCTCGTTCGGCCCGGCGATCCTCGGCTACAGCCATCCGGCGATCGCGGCCGCCGTCGGTGCGGCCTGCGCCGGCATGGCGGGCGCCAGCCTGCTCGCGTTCCCGAACGAGAACGCCGTCGCGCTCGCGGAGGACCTGCTGCGGCTGACGCCGGGGAGCGGCGATCGGCGCGTGTGGTTCGGGCACTCGGGCTCGGACGCCAACGACTGCGTGGTGCGCGTCGTCCGGGCCGCGACCGGACGGTCGCGGTTCATCTCGTTCATCGGCTCGTACCACGGCAACCTGTCCGGATCGATGAGCGTCAGCGGCCACACGGCGATGACGCACACGCTGCCCGCCGCCGGGCTCGTGCTGTTGCCGTATCCCGAGCCGTACCGGCCCGAGTTCAGCGCCGAAGCCGTCCTCAAGCTGCTCGAGTTCCAGTTCGCGACCACCTGCCCGCCGGAGCAGGTGGCGGCGATCTTCATCGAGCCGCTGATGTCGGACGGCGGCCTGATCGTGCCGCCGCCCGGCTTCCTGAAGGCCGTCCAGGACCGGTGCCGGCGGCACGGCATCCTGGTCGTCGTCGACGAGGTCAAGGTCGGCCTCGCGCGCAGCGGGCGGATGCACTGTTTCGAGCACGAGGGCCTCGAGCCCGACATCGTCGTGTTCGGCAAGGGACTCGGCGGCGGCCTGCCGCTGTCGGCGGTCGTCGGGCCGCGGGCCGTCATGGACCACGCGCCGGCCTTCGCCCTGCAGACCACCGCCGGCAACCCGGTCGCGACCGCCGCGGGCCGGGCCGTGCTCCGCGCCATCGCGAGCGAGCGCCTGTGCGAGCGGGCGGCCGAGGTCGGCGGCGCGCTCGCCGGCGCGCTGCGCACCATCGCGGTGCGCCAGCCGCTGATCGGCGACGTGCGCGGGCGCGGCATGACAATCGGCGTCGACCTCGTCGCCGACCGCGCGTCACGCGCACCGGTGCCGGTCACGACGACGGCCAAGGTCATCTACCGGGCCTGGCAGCTCGGCGCCGTGTTCTTCTACGTGGGCCTGCGGGGCAACGTGCTCGAGCTCACGCCGCCGCTGACGCTGACCGGGGCGGAGGCGGCGGAAGGCGTCGCGATCATCGACCAGGCGCTGACGGACGTCGCCGCGGGCGCGGTGTCCGATGCCGACGTGGCGCCCTTCATGATGTGGTGAGCTATGATCCCGTGACCGGGGGTCCGGGTCCGGCGCGGTCGCTTATCGAGGTTCGATGGTCAAACTGCTCGCGCGCCTGACGCTCGTCGAGGCTCTCGGCCTGTCCCTCGCGGTGGTGGCGCCGACGGTCACCGCCGCCTTCAACATCACTCTCGTCGTGCAGGCGGCCGGCCCCGCGGCGCCGCTCGCGTTCGCGATCGGCGCGCTCGCCACGGCGCTCGTCGCGCTGTCGTTCATGGCGTTCACGCACCGCGTCGCGCATGCGGGCTCCGTGTACGCCTACGTGACGCACACCTTCGGGAGCCGGCTCGGGTTCGTGGCCGGCTGGGCGCTGCTGCTCACCTACGTGTGCTTCGGCACCGGCTTCGCGGCGCTGGTCGGCAACTTCGTCGCCGCGGCGCTGAAGGGCTTCGGGATCCCGCCGGGCTCGTCGTGGATCGGCGTCGGGGTCGCGGCGCTGCTGGTCGCCTGGTGGCTCGCGTACCAGGACATGCGCCTCGCGAGTCGCCTGATGCTGGCGCTCGAGGGACTCGCCGTGGTCGCGATCCTCGTGCTCTGTGTCGCGATCCTGCGCGCGGTCCATCCAGGCGCGGCGCAGCTGCGCGCCAGCTTCACGCCGTCGACCGACTTCGGCGGCTGGGTCGGGCTGGGCTTCGGGATGGTGTTCAGCATCCTGTCGTTCTCGGGCTTCGAGGGCTCGGCGACGCTCGGCGAGGAGACGCTGAACCCCCGCCGCAATATCCCGATCGCACTGTTCGGGACGGTGCTGGTGTGCGCGCTGTTCTTCGTCTTCGTGTCGTACTGCGAGGTCGTCGGCTTCGGGCCGCAGGGCATCAAGGACCTCGCGAGCTCCGAGGCGCCGCTCGACGACCTCGCCCAGCGCTTCGTGTCGCCGCGGCTGTCGATCGCGCTCGACCTGGCGGCGGCGACCACGTGCTTCTCGGGGGCCATCGGCGCGATCGCGGCCGCCGGGCGCGTGCTGTTCGCGCTCGGCCGTGGCGGGCTGTCCTCTAGGCTCGCCGAGGTGCATCCGGTGCACCGCACGCCCGCGCCGGCGATCGCGGTCGCGGCGATCCTCAACATCGTGCCGTTCGTGCTCTGGGCGCCGTTCGTCGGCGCGGGCAACTACTACAGCTACACGAGCACGATCGCGGTGCTCGCGTTGATGCTCAACTACGTCGCGGTGGGTGGCGCGGAGATCGTCGAGTCGTACCGCGAGCGTCGGCCGGTCTGGGCGGCCACGTGCGCACTCGGGCCGCTGCTGCTCGCGTGGGTGCTGTTCCGCAACGTCTATCCGGTACCGGATTACCCGAACAACCTCTGGCCGTACGTCACGATCGCCTGGATCGCGGCGGCCTGGCTCGTCATGGCGGTGCGCCCGGCGGTCGCCCGCGCGCCGCTGCCCGAGTACTTCTGATCGCGCGCGGCCGGGCGGCGCTCAGACGTAGTGGCCGGTGCGCTCGAGGACCTCGATCTTGTAGCCGTCGGGATCGGTCGTGAAGTAGAACCGCGCCGACCCGTTCGGCGCGTCGAGCGACTTGATGTCGCCGACGGCGTAGCCGCTCGACAGCAGCCCCTGCCGGTGGCCCTCGAGATCGTCGACGCAGAAGGCGACGTGGCCGTAGCCGCTGCCGTGGCTGTAGGGCCCCGCCTGCCCCTGGTTCCACGTCAGCTCGATCTCGCAGCCGCTCTCGGGCTCGCGCAGGTAGAGCAGCGTGAACGTCGGGAACTCGAGGCGGTGCGACTCCGCCATGCCGAAGGCCTGGCGGTAGAAGGCGACCGAGCGATCCAGGTCGCGGACCCGGATCATGCAGTGGATGAGCTTCGGCATGATCGCAGCAGACCTCTCTCTGGCAATGACGGTCAGGGGCGGCGCGCCGCCTCAGTTCGGGGCGTCGAGCGACTCGACGTAGGCGGCCAGGTTCTCGATGTCGGCGTCGCTGAGCGGCCTCGCGACCTCGGCCATGACGGCGGCGAAGGTGCCGAGCCGGCGCCCCTCGCGATAGGCCTTCAGCGCGTTGACGACGTAGGGTCCCGACTGGCCGCCGATCTTCGGGTACTGCGGGACCACCGTCGAGCGTCCATCGGCGCCGTGGCACGAGGCGCACTGCACGAACTTCTCGCGGCCGAGCTCGGCCGGCGTCGGCGGCGCCGCGTTCGTGGCGGGTGCGGCGACGACCACGAGCGCCGCGGCGACGGCCCAGGGCGCTGCAGGCGGGACGGGGCGTGCGGGCACGTGGGTTCTCCGGCGGCTTAGTAGAGGGGCGTCTGCGCGAGCGCCAGCGTGTCCCGCGACGGGACCTGCTTCGCGGCGACGAGCTCGTCGACGACGCTGGCGCGCGTCGCGTTGACGTCGATGCGCGCCTGCCGCAGCCCCGCCACCTCGGCGGCCGTGTACGGCTCGAAGTCCGCCGGCAGCTCCGCGCGGCTGTAGGTCCTGAGCAGCCAGTTGAGCACGCCGGCGATGTCTTCGTCCGAGCTCGGGTTCAGGGCGACGTTCGGGACCTGCACCAGGTAGCGGCGTCCGGCCGGCACGCGCGCGAAGTAGCCGACCCGGCCCGCCAGCGGCGGGATCTCGCTCACCGAGCGGCCGAGCTCGCCGTGGCAGCCCTGGCAGTTCGTCGCGTACGTCTGGGCCGGTCGCGACATCGGCTGCAGCCTGAGGCCCGAGCGGCGGGTCACGACATCGGGGACGTTGGAGCCGGGCGTCTGGGCGGTCGCGGGGGCCGACGCGGCGCACGCGAGGGCGGCGAGCGCGAGCCGCGCGAACACCGATACCGGCCTCAGAACCGAACGCACGCGCCGTCTACTCCGCGAGGCCGACCAGACCCGCGCTCGAGCAGTGATACACCATGCTCGAGGCACCGAAGCACCAGATGATGTCGTTGTTGACCTGCGGCCGGTACGACGGCATGTCGCCTTCCTGGCCGAGGCACGCGCACTTGCCGCAGGAGTCCTGGCCGCAGCAGTCGCGATACGCGATCAGGTAGGTCTTGCCGTCGTCAGGGTTGATGCACGAGCCGATCCAAGAGGTCGGCGACGGCGAGGTGCCCGGCGGGCACGTGCTCGGGCCGCCGCCGCAGCAGGCGCACAGGTAGCCGTCGCTCGAGCAGTAGCGCCAGTAGTTGCACTGCGTCGGGTCCTTGGTCTGCGCGCGGTTCGCGAACTCCGACGCGAACTTGCCCGCCGCTTTGCCCTTGGCGTGCGGTTCGGCCGCCTGCGCGCGGCGCGCGACCGGCAGCACCGGCAGCGTCGAGGCCGCCACGAGCCACAGGCCGCACTGCGCGAGGAAGCTCCGCCGCGAGGTGCGCTGTGCGGACTTTCGGGTGAACCGCTCGAAAGCGCGGTCGAACGGTGACTTGGAGATCGGCTTCATGTGGGACGGATCTCTTCGGGTTTGCGCGCAGGCTCGGCCGCCTCGCCGGCGACGATGCCCTTGGCGGCCAGGTAGGCTTGGATCGTGCCGAAGCCGGTCTCTTCGGCGGCGACGAGGCTCTCGAGATGCTCGCGGCTGTTGACGAGACCCTTGGCGCGGATCACGCCGTCGGCGTCGATCAGCACGGCGTACGGCAGCTTGCCGACGCGGTAGGTCATGCCGACCTCGGGGGCGCTCACGTACGCGACGCGCTCGAGCTGGAACGCGCGGATCATCGCCCGCTGCTCGGCGAGGTCGCCGTCGCCGACCAGCAGCATCTCGAGCCGCTCGGCGCTCGCGAACGAGCGCGCGATCGGCAGCAGCTTCTTGCACACCGGGCACGTCGGCGAGACGAACAGGAGCAGCTGGCTAAGGCGGCGCGCGTTCGGGCCGCCGATCCCGACGCGCGCGCCGTCGAGCGTTTCGGCCGAGAGCACCGGCGCCTGCTCGCCGACGGCCGGCCCCTGGTCGCTGGTCATCGCCCCCATCGGGGCGACGCGCTCGTGCAGCACCCCGACCTGCCGCGCGAGCCCGAACAAGAGCACCGCGAGGACCAGCGTCAGCACGAGCTGGATCGCCACGACGTAGGGAAGCGCTGCGGTCATGGCGTTCGGCTCAGCGCTCCGGGCGCGCGCGATCGGCGTGGAAGTTCTGTTCGAAGGTCGGCGGCGCGGGCCGCGCGACCACGGCGAGGACCGGGTAGAGGAAGGCGAGCGTGGCCACCGCCGCGGCGGCGACCGCGAGGTCGCCGGCCGTCAGGGCCCGGCCGTCGACCGGGACCCTCAGCAGCAGCGCGAGCCCCGCGATCAGCAGGTTGCGCGACACCATCCACGGCGCGATGCCCTGCTTGAGGCGCGAGCCGAAGCAGCCGCAGTCGAGCGTCGTGCGCCCGCGCCACAGGTTGATCTGCAGCGCCGCGGCGTAGGCGAGCATCAGCACGACCGCCGCGTCCGCACCCGGGATCCTGGCCGCGGGCCAGGCGAGGGCGCAGGCGGTGAGCGCCTCGGCGGCCGGCAGCACGGCCGCGGCGACACCGGCGCCGGCGTCCGGCAGGAGCGCGTAGTTGCGCACGAGGCCGGGCCACTCCCGCCACGACCGGAGCTTGTGCAGCGCCGCCGCCGCGAACAGGGCCGCAAGCGCCCAAGCGATCGTCAGCTCGAGCAGCGGATCGAGCATCTCAGTCGCCCCACACGGTCAGCAGCTGCGGCGTGAAGCCGAGCGGCTCGGTCCGGTAGAGCTGCCGGCCGCTGGCGACCTGGAAGCCGTAGATGCGCTCGCTGTCGCCGATGACGTAGAGGAGCGGGTCCTCGTCCTGCGACACCGCGATGCTCTGCGCGGGCTCCGGCAGCCTGATCCGCGACAGGCGCTTGCCGCTTTCGGCGTCGAACTCCCAGACCTCCGTGCCGGAGGTCTTGTGCGTCCAGTTGGGACCGGCGTGCATCAGCACGTACAGCCGGCGCCGCGCCGAGTGGAAGTGGCTCACCTGCCAGCCGCCGGGCCGCCAGCCCTTCGCGCGCTCCGCGTCGGTGGTGAGCGACCAGGCCGGCCCGGGCGCGGCCTGTTCGCCGGCGAGGCTCACCGGGACGACGTGGCCCTGGTAGGTCACCAGGTACAGCATCTGGTGGCGCTTGTCCCACGCCGAGTGTTCGAACGCGGGATCGTGCACGGCGTCGAAGACCTTCGAGGCGCGCTTGGTCGTGCCGTGGGCGGTCTCGTCGAAGGTGACGGTCGCGACCGCGCCGTCGGCGCACAGCGTCGAGAACCGGTTGGGGGCCTGCGCGAAGATCAGGCCGCAGCCCGGGATGCCGACCGCGCCGACGGACTTGCGCGCCTTGAGGTCGGTGACGGTGACCGCGGTCTGCGGCGCGAGGTTGTAGGTCAGGCCCCAGCGGCCGTCCGGCGTCACGTCGAAGTTGTATTTCTTCGACACGATCAGCAGCCGTCCGGCGGGCAGCGGGATGTCCTCCTTGACCGCGAGCGTGCGGGCGTCGCGCACGACGACGTAGTCGCTGCGCTTGCCGCGCGTGTGCTTCTCGAAGTACGAGTCGACCGCGTAGAGCTCGGTGCCGTCCGGAGACACCGCGAAATTCGGCCAGTAGGCCTGGTTGAACATGCCCTCGATCGCGCCGGTCGCACCGTCGAGGACGTAGGTCTTGGCCGCCTCGGCCGCCGGGAACGCGGTGTCGAGGACGAAGAGCCGCCGGGCGTGCGTCGGCGACAGCGTCGCCGTGACGTGGGACTCGGCGAGCTGGAGCTTGGCGCCCGGGTCGAGGTCGTCGGGCTCCGCGGCACGCGCGGCCGGCGCCGCCGCGAGCACCGCCACCGCGACGCCCGCCGCCACGATCGCGCCGCAGGGGAAATTCATCCGAGCGCTCCTCGCCAGTGCGGGGTCGGGTTCTTGGGCCGAGAGCCGGTCGACGCCCGCGCGCCGGCAGGGTCCGAGTCTAGTCGACCGCACGCCGCACCGGAAATCCCCCGCGCCGGATGGCGCGGGGGGCACGTACTCAGAAGCGATAGTTCAGCTGCGCGCCGACGGTGCGCGGCTGATTGGTCGAGTAGCGCACCAGCTGCGGAATGTTGAACTGGAAGCTCGTGTTGTTGGAGCTGATCAGCGCCTGCTTGTTCGTCAGGTTGTCGACGAACAGGTGCGCCGACCAGTCGGCGTGCGCGAGCGTCAGCCGGGCGTTGGCGATGTTGTACGACGGCAGCTGGTAGCCGTAGTAGTACGCAACGTCAGTCGAGGTGCCCGTGAAGCTGTCCGAGAGGCGCGCGGTCAGCTTGTAGTCCGATGCGACGTTCGTCGAGTAGACGAGCGAGATGCTCGCCGTGTCCTTCGCGACGTTCAGGATCGGCGCCGTGCAGCCGGCCGCGGTCTGGCAGTAGGTGTTCGTCGACGGGCCCGGCGACACGACCGCCTGCGTCGTCAGGTACTTCAGGTAGTCCGCGCTCGGGCTCGTGATCTTCGAGTCCGTGTACGCGGCGCTCAGCGACACCGTCCACTCCTCGGCGAGCTTGGCGTTGACCTCGAGCTCGGGACCGAAGGCGCGGGCGTCGCCCGCGTTGTTGTAGAACTGGTAGCCGCACAGCAGCGTGAACACCTGCTGCACGCCGTGCCACTTGATGTAGTAGACGTCGCTGTTGATCGTCAGCCAGTTGTCGAACAGCCGGGCCTTCTCGCCGACCTCGTAGTTCCAGGCGCTGTCCGGACCGAAGGACAGCGGCCCGGCGATCGCGCAGAACGGCGGCGACGTCGGCGGCGGCAGGATCTGGTTGGCGCCGCCCGGCCGGAAGCCGCGCGCGGCGGTCGCGTAGAGGTTGAGGTCCTTGGTGGGCTCCCACGACACGTTGACGCGCGGGTTGTAGCCGCGGTCGCCGGCGCGCGTCGTGGTCGCGTTCGCGAACGCCGTCGTCCGGTCGGGGTTCGGGCCGTCGAAGCCCCAGGAGATCTCGTCCTGGCGGCTCGAGTACTTGTACCAGCGCAGGCCCGCGGCGACCTTCCAGTGGTCCGTGATCTTGTACGAGCCGTCCGCGAACAGCGCGATCTGCGAGACCGAGTACGGGTTCCACGACGTGAAGAACGAGCCGGTATCGAAGACCTGCTGGGCCGTCGGCTGCGCCGCCGGCGGCGGCTGGTAACCCGGCGTCAGCGCCGCGTTGTTGCTGATCTCCTCCCACGTGGAGTTCAGCCGGCTGTAGAACGCGCCGGCGACCCAGTGCAGCGCGCCGTCGTTGCGCGACGTGAGCCGCAGCTCCTGCGTGAACTGCCGCGACGGGTCGCGCTCGGAGTACGGGACGGGAACGAACGGCGTGCCGCCGCCGTTCGTCCAGTAGATCGACTCCGAGGCGTCCTGCGTCTGCCAGCCAAGGCGGTCGAAGTACGACGTCGCGCTCGTGAGGTCCGCGAAGCCCAGGTTCGCGTTGACCGTCAGGCCGTAGATCGTGATGTCGTCGTGCACGCCCTCGCGGAACGGGAACGCGTTGTAATGCGCGGTGTAGATCGGGCCGGGCTGCGGGCTCGTCGGCTGGCTGTCCAGGAGGTCGTAGCCGCCGAGCGCCATCTTCTGGTTGAACACCATCGCGGTAATCGACAGGTCGTCGCTCGGCTTGAAGAGCAGCGTCGCCCGCCCGCCCCAGAGGCGCTCGTCGTTCGCGTTCTTGATCACGCTCACCGGCGTGACCGCGCCGAGGTTGCCGAAGGTCGTCTGGCCGAGCGTCACCGGGAAGCCGGCCGTGCCGAGGTTCACCTGGTCGATCCAGCCGCTGCGGTAGAGGTCGCCGCCGACGACGCGCAGCGCGAACATGTCGCCGAACGGCAGGTTCAGCATCGCGTTGCCGCTCCAGTTGCCGCCGCCGCCCGCAGTGTCCGAGAGCGTCGCCTGCACCGAGCCCTCGAACAGGTTGAGCTTGGGCTGGGCCGTCACGACCTTGACCGTGCCGCCCATCGAGCTCGAGCCGTAGAGAGTGCCCTGCGGACCGCGCAGCACCTCGACGCGCTCGAGGTCGTAGAGGCTCGGATCAATGACGACCTTGCCGGACTGCGACAGCGCCGGCGGCGACAGCGGGATCTCGTCGAGATAGAAGCCGACCGTGGGAGCGGCGCCGCCGTTCGAGGCGAGGCCGCGCGCCTCGTACTCGGTGAGGCCGGGGCCGGCCGAGCGCATCGACAGGCCCGGGACGTCGTGCGCGATCTGCTCGACGCTCGTGATGCCGGCGGCGGTCAGCTGCGCCGCGCTCACGGCGGTCACGCTGATCGGAGTGTCCTGAACCGTCGAGCGGACCTTCTCGGCCGTCACGACGATCTCGGCGAGCCCGTTGTCCTCGGTCGATCCCGCCGGCGGCGGCGGGGCGGCCCGCGCCGTCGACGCGGCGGTGGACAGGCAGGCGACGGCCAGCAACGTCGCGGCGCCATGCACGATCAGGCGCGGCGTGCCCGGCAGCGCGCGCTGTATCGCATTGCCAACAGCAGGGCGGTTGACGGCGATCGCCGTCGGGTCGAGCAGTGAGGGTTCCATGATCCGAACGTCCCCTTGTTGTCGTATTTCGAGAAGCCGCGTGGCCCCAAGCATATCAACGAAAAAACCGCGGTGTAGCCCTCGAATGCGGCGACCGATTCCGCCCGGTTTGACGCCGGGCGAAAGCGCACTCTTGCGGTGCGACCGAGACGGTTGGTGCACTGCATCAGTGCATCGCGGCCGATGCCCGGCGATGTTGCGGTACCGCGACGGACGCGCCGGCGCCGCCGGCGACACCGGCGGTGGCCGAAAAACGTTCGCCGCCCCGGCGCGCGGCGGGCGGTGCGCCCGCGGCGCGGGCGGCTCGAGGCTGGCCTCCGACCGCCCGCATCCCGCACACTCGCCGGCGTCGAATCGGGGAGGTCGGATCATGATGCGAGCGAAGCGCTGGTGGCGGGCCGTGCTGGTGGCGGGCTGGGCGTGCGCCGCGACGGTGGCGCAGGCCGCTCCGGGGGCGGCACGCCCGCTCGTGCTGCGTGCGGCGCACCTCGTCGACGTCGAAAGCGGAAGGCTCGTGACGCCGGGCGAGGTGCTGGTCGAGGGCGAGCGGATCGCCGCGGCCGGGACGTCCGTGCCGCGCCCGGCCGGCGCGGAGGTCGTCGAGCTCGGCGACGCCACGCTGCTGCCCGGGCTCATCGACGCGCACGTCCACCTCTTCCTCCACCCCGGCGCCGAGGACCTGCAGACGGTGCAGGAGTCGGTCCCGCAGCGCACCGTGCTCGCGCTCGTCGCGGCGCGGGACGACCTGATGGCGGGCTTCACCGCGGAGCGCGACATGGGCACCGAGGGCGCGGGGTCGGCCGACAGCGCGGTCCGCAACGCGATCGACGACGGGCTCTTTCCGGGGCCGCGGCTGCGCGTCAGCGGCAACGCGATCGACATCCTCGGCGGGCACGAGGACGCGATCGCGTTCAACCCGGCGCAGCACGTGTTCTCGAACGCGACCTACGCGAACAACGCCGACGAGCTCGTCGCGGCCATCCGCGCGCAGCACAAGGAGGGCTCGGACTTCGTCAAGATCTACCAGACCGGCCCGGACACGATGCGCGGCGGCACGCTGCACACGCCGTACCAGTACACGACCGCGCAGCTCAAGGCCGCGATCGAGGAGGCCGCGCGCCTCGGGGCGACGGTCGCGGTGCACGCGACGGGCGAACCGGGCGTGCGCTACGCGGCCGAGGCCGGCGTCGCCTCGATCGAGCACGCGATCCAGCTGGGCGGCGACACGATGCGCCTGATGAAGGCGCGCGGCATCTACGCCGTGCCGACGCTGACCTGGTACGAGTACTTCAGCGAGCACTCGCCGACCGCCGCGGAGAACAAGGCCGCGGCCGAGATCTTCGACTACAAGGTCGGCGAGTTCCGCAAGCAGGTCGCCGCGGGCGTGCCGATGGCGGTCGGGTCCGACGTCGGGCCCTTCGCGCACGGCACGCAGGGCCGCGAGTTCGAGCTGATGGTCCGCTACGGCATGACGCCGCTCGCCGTGCTGCAGGCGGACCTCCTGAACGGCGCCCGCCTGCTCGGCTGGGGCGCGGAGATCGGGCAGCTGAAGCCCGGCTTTTACGCCGACGTGATCGCGGTCGGCGGCAACCCGCTCGAGGACATCGGCGCGCTCGAGCGCGTGTCGTTCGTCATGAAGGGCGGGACGATCTACAAGCGGCCGGGCGCGGCGCGCTAGCCGCACCGGCGCCATCGCCGCCAGCGTCCGGGCGCGCGATTCGGCGGGCCCCGGCGTGCCCCGCGCGCCTGCCGCGTGCTAGCCTAAAAAGCCCTGTACGGAGGAATCATCGATGCACGCCTGGGTCCGCACACTCGCCGTCGTCGCCGTTCTCGCCGCCGCCACGCCGGCGCTCGCGGACGGGGCGAAGCCCTCGTCGCTGACCGCGGCGCTCACGGTTCTGAAGTCGCACCGCTTCGTCGACCTGACGCACAGCTTCGCGCCCGGCATCCCGCACTGGAAGGGTGCGCCCGACGAGCACGTCAAGACGCTCTACACGGTCGAGAAGGACGGCTTCCACATCGAGGAGTTCTGCCACGTCGGCCAGTGGGGAACACACGTGGATCCGCCGGCGCACTTCCACGCCGGGATGCGGTCGGTCGACGACATCGAGCCGAGCGAGATGGTGATGCCGCTCGTCGTGCTCGACGTGCATGCCAAGGTCGCGAAGAACGCCGACTACGTGCTGACGCTCGACGACGTCCGCGCCTGGGAGAAGCGCCACGGCCGGATCCCCAAGGGCGCGTTCGTCGCGATGCGCACCGACTGGTCCAAGCGCTGGCCCGATGACGCGGCGCTCGCCAACCGCGACGCCAGCGGCGTCTACCACTATCCGGGCTGGAGCATGGAGGTGCTGAAGCTGCTGTACGAGGAGCGCGGCATCACGGCCTCCGGCCACGAGACCACCGACACCGATCCCGGGCTCGCGACGACCAAGGACGACTACTCGCTGGAGTCGTACATCCTCGCGCAGAACCACTACCAGATCGAGCTACTCGCCAACCTCGACCAGGTGCCGGAGGCGGGCGGGATCGTCATCGTCAGCTTCCCCAAGCCCGAGCACGGCTCCGGATTTCCGGCGCGCGTGATCGCGATCGTGCCATGAGCGCGCGCCGCGACCCGATCGAGTACGCCGACGCCTCCGCCGAGGTGCGTGCCGTCTACGACGACATCATGGCGACGCGCAAGACCGACTGGGTCAACAACTTCTGGAAGGTGCTGGCGCACGATCCGCCGACCCTGCGACGGATCTGGGGCAACGTCAAGGACGTGATGGGGCCGGGCGCGCTCGACCCGCTGACCAAGGAGCTGCTGTACGTCGCGGTCAGCGCCTCCAACGGCTGCCACTACTGCATCGCCTCCCACGGCGCCGCGGCGCGCAACAAGGGCATGAGCGAGGCGCAGTACTCGGAGCTGCTCGCGATCGTCGGCCTCGCCAACGAGACCAACCGGCTCGTGACGGCACTCGGCGTGCCGGTCGACGCGCGGTTCCTCTGACCCGCGCCCGGGACGCGCGCGACGCCGGCTGCACCGAACTCGAGGACGCCACCATGACCACGACCACCGCCGACGTCGACCGCGTGACCCACCACCGCTGGGAGGACATCCCGGCGGAGCCCCTGAAGGGCACGATCTCCCGCCGCCTCGTCACCGGCGAGCGGCTGATGCTCGCCCACGTGTACTTCAGGAAGGGCGACGACGTGCCGCGCCACGCGCACGAGAACGAGCAGCTGACCTACGTGCTCGAGGGCGCGCTGCAGTTCTGGCTCGGCGCGAACGACGAGCGCACCGTGACGGTGCGTGCCGGCGAGGTGCTCGTGATCCCGTCGAACGTGCCGCACCGCGCGCTCGCGCTCGCCGACACCCTCGACGTCGACTGCTTCAACCCGCCGCGCCAGGACTGGCTGAGCGGCACCGACGCGTACCTGCGGAAGTAACCCGATGGGCTACGAGATCGCGCCCGGCGTCGAGCCGGCGCTCAAGGCGTTTCGGGTGCCGGAACGCCTCGGCTTCGGGCTCGTGGCGGCGCCCGTGATGTACGCCGTCGACTGGGCCGAGGGGACGTGGGGTCGCGGCCGGCTGCTGCCGTACGGCCCGATCGAGATCCTGCCCGGCGCGCGGGCGCTGCAGTACGCGGAACTCGTGTTCGAGGGCCTCAAGGCCTACCGCGTCGGCCGGCCGTGGCCGAACCTGTTCCGGCCCGTCGACAACTGCGCGCGCCTCGCGCGGTCGGCGCAGCGCCTCGCCATGCCGGCGGTGCCCGAGCCGCTGTTCCTCGAGGCGCTCGACGCGGTCGCCGGCGCGCTCGCGCCATTCGTGCCCGGCAAGTCCGGCCAGGCCCTCTATCTGCGGCCGTTCGTGTTCGGTACCGAGAGCGGCTACATGCTGAGGAACTCCACGACCTTCCGCTTCATGGTGATCGCGAATCCGGTCGAGGCCTACGCCAGCGGCGCGATCAAGGTCGCGATCGAGCGCGAGGACGTGCGCGCGGCACCGGGCGGCGTCGGCCACGCGAAGGCGGCCGCCAACTACGCCGCCTCGCTGCGGGCCTCGAGCGGCGCGGTCGCCCGCGGCTGCACGATCGCGCTCTGGCTCGACGCCCACGAGCACCGCTACCTCCAGGAACTGTCCGGCATGAACCTGTTTGCCGTGATCGACGGCGAGCTGCAAACGCCGGCGCTCGACGGCGCGATCCTGCCCGGCATCACGCGCGATTCGCTGATCACGCTCGCCCGGCACCGCGGCTACACCGTGCACGAGCGGCCGATGGCGCTCGACGAGCTGCTGGCGCAGATGGCGAGCGGCGCCTGCAGCGAGGTGTTCGCCTGCGGTACCGCGGCGATCGTCGCGGCGGTCGGCGCGCTCGCCGAAGCCGACGGCACGGAGCACGCGCCGCCGGCGGTCGATCGGGTCGCCGCGGAGCTCCGCGAGGCCCTGCTCGCGATCCAGGAGCGCCGCGCGCCGGATCCGTTCGGCTGGACGCGCGACGTCGCCGCGGCGCCCACGGCGGCGCCGTGGGCGCGCGCCGCCGCGCGCTAACGGCGCCGGTGAAC
>JBBINS010000012.1:0-43615 GCA_037443765.1 Gammaproteobacteria bacterium | reverse complement strand
TGTCGCACCCGACCCAGGGCCTGCTCGATGCGCTGACGATCCTGCAGTACAAGGGCGGCTTCCGCGACCTCGTGGTCGCCGTCGTCGGCGACGTGCGCCACTCGCGCGTCGCGCGCTCGGCCCACCAGGTGTTCAGCGCGCTCGAGGTCGGGGAGCTGCGGCTGGTCGCGCCCGACGCGCTGATGCCGGAACCCGGCGAGATGCCCGGCGCGCGCCGCTGCAGCTCGCTCGAGGAGGGCATCGCCCACGCCGACGTCGTGATGATGCTCAGGATCCAGAAGGAGCGCATGGCGGATGCGTCGATTCCCGACGCGCACGACTACTTCGCGCGCTGGGGCCTGACGAAGCAGCGCCTGAAGCTCGCGCGTCCCGAGGCGATCGTGATGCACCCGGGCCCGATGAACCGCGAGGTCGAGATCGCGAGCGACGTGGCCGACGGCCCGCACTCGGTGATCCGCCAGCAGGTGACGAACGGGGTCGCCGTGCGCATGGCGGTCCTCGAGACCGTGATCGCGAACCGCAGCCAGCGGGGCGCCCGGTGACGGCACGCCACCCGGCGCACCGCGGCTCGATCTTCCTCGAGGACGCCGAAGTGGTCGGCCAGCAGTCGTGGCCGGGTGGCCAGCACGTGCTGCAGCTACGGGCGCC
Source organism: Gammaproteobacteria bacterium (assembly GCA_037443765.1). Lineage (GTDB taxonomy): Bacteria > Pseudomonadota > Gammaproteobacteria > Steroidobacterales > Steroidobacteraceae > CAIKZZ01. The sequence goes on along the minus strand of JBBINS010000012.1, from coordinate 42,967 downwards.
CGAGTGCGCCGCACGCGCGCTGCCCGGCAGCTTCGCGCACCTGTCCTGCGCCGCCGACCTGCCGATGCGCCGGCCGCTGTCGATCCAGCGCGCCGATCCCAGGAGCGGCACGATCGAGATCCTCTACAAGGTGATCGGCCACGGCCTCGCACGGCTCGCCGAGGCGCGCCCCGGCGACCGGCTGTCGTGCCTCGGACCGATCGGCCGCGGCTTCGAGCCGGACCCGCGCCGGCCGCGCGCGCTCCTGATCGGCGGCGGCGTCGGCATGCCGCCGATGGTGTTCCTGGCCGAGGCGCTGGTCGCGCGCGCGGCCGAGGGTTTCCGGCCGCTCGGCCTGTTCGGCTCGGAGATCCCGTTCCCGTTCCGGGCGCGGCCGTCGACGATCCTGGTGCCGGGACTGCCCGACGGCACGATTGCGTGTCACCCGCTGCTCGAGGACCTCGGCGTGCCGAGCCGGCTCGCGAGCCTCGCCGGTTTCGCCGGCTGCTTCCACGGCTACGTCACCGATCTTGCGGCCGCCTGGCTCGGCGGCCTGCCGCCGCCGGCGCTCGCCGAGTCCGCGATCTACGCCTGCGGCCCGACGCCGATGCTCGCGGCCTGCGCGCGCGTCGCGCGCCAGTTCGGCGTGCCCTGCCAGGTGTCGCTGGAGGAGTTCATGGCCTGCGCGGTCGGCGGCTGCGCCGGCTGCGCCGTCGAGGTGGTGACTCCGCAGGGCAAGGCGATGAAGCGCGTCTGCGTCGATGGGCCGGTGTTCGACGCCGACGCCGTCTTCCCGCCCGCCGCCTGAGCAGCGATGCAGATCTCCCTCACCGCTCTCGAAGCCCGCGTCCTCGGCGCGCTGATCGAGAAGGAAATCACGACGCCGGACCAGTACCCCCTGTCGCTCAACGCGCTGACCAACGCCTGCAACCAGAAGACCAACCGTGACCCGGTGCTCGAGCTCGACGAGCGCGCGGTGCAGGCCACGCTCGACGGCCTGTCGCGGCGCCACCTCGTCATGGAGCGCAGCGGCTTCGGGAGCCGCGTCGTCAAGTATCGCCACCGGCTGTGCAACGGCGACCACAACCCGCTGCAGTTCTCGCCGCAGGAGCTGGCGATCGTCTGCGAGCTGTTGCTGCGCGGCCCGCAGACGCCGGGCGAGCTCAGGAGCCGCGCACAGCGCCTCGCGCCGTTCTCGAGCCTCGACGACGTGGAGACCGCGCTCGAGCTCCTCGCCACGCGAGCCGACGGCCCGTTCGTGCTCCGGCTGGCCCGTCAGCCGGGATCCCGCGAGGCGCGCTACGCGCAGCTGTTCACCGGGACGCCGGTGGTCGGCAGCGAGCCGGAGGCCGCCCTCGAGCCGCCGGCGCGCGCGACCGAGGCGCCGGAGCCGGGCCTCCCGGCGCGCGTCGCGGCGCTCGAGGCCACGGTCGCGACGCTCGCGCAGGAACTGGAACGGCTGAAGTCCGGGCGCTGAGGCGCCGGCGGCGGGCCCGGCTCAGCCGAAGTTGATCCGCGCCTCGAGGTTGTGGCGCGAGTCGGCGTTGTTGAGCGCCTCCTCGAGGTCGATCTTGCCCTGCTTGACCAGCGCGTAGAGCGCCGCGTCGAAGTTCTGCATGCCGCGCTCGGTCGTCGTCCGCAGCGCCTCCTTGATCGAGACCACGTCGCCCTTCTTGATCAGCTCCTGGATGTGCGGCGTGTTGAGCAGCACCTCGACCGCGGCGACCCGCTTGTTGTCCTTCGAGCGCACCAGCCGCTGCGACAGGATCGCCTTCAGGTACTGCGACAGATCGAGAAAGATCTGGTCGTGCTGGTCGCGCGGGAACATGTTGATCAGCCGGTCGAGCGTCTCGGCGGCGTTGTTGGCGTGCAGCGTCGCGATGCAGAGGTGGCCGGTGCCGGCGAGGCCGATCGCGGCCTCGGTGGTCTCGCGGTCGCGGATCTCGCCGATCAGGATCACGTCCGGGGCGGCGCGCATCGCGCTGCGGAGCGCCCGGTGGTACGACTTGGTGTCGAGGCCGACCTCGCGCTGGTTGATGATCGACTTCTTGTTGGTGTGCAGGAACTCGATCGGGTCCTCGATCGTCAGGATGTGGTCCGACGACGACTCGTTGCGGTGATTGATCATCGCGGCCAGCGTCGTCGACTTGCCGGCGCCTGCGGCGCCCACCATCAGGATCAGGCCGCGCTTCAGCATCACGAGTTCGCTGAGGACCTCGGGCATGCCGAGCGCGTCGAGCCGCGGCATGTCGGCGGTGATGTACCGCAGCACGATCGCCGGATAGCCGCGCTGATGGAAGACGTTGACGCGGAAACGGCCGAGCCCCGGCTCCGAGATCGCGAAGTCGATCTCCAGCTCCTGCTCGAAGTACTCGATCTGCTCGGCGTTCATCAGGCCGTAGGCGGCCTGCTTGACCATCACCGGCGACAGGATCTGCTTGTTGACCGGATAGATCTGCCCCTCGATCTTGATCTTGACCGGCGCGTAGGAGGTGAAGAAGAGGTCGGACGCCCGCTTCTCCACCATCAGCTTGAACAACGGCTTGGTGTTGAGCCGCGGCGAGCCGGTCTCGGCCGCGATCTCCGCCTGGACGAGGTCCACCGGATCAGTAGGCTTGGCCTTCGGATTCATCCTCGATCCTCAGGCTGCTTGCCTGTTCGTGGCTCAGCTTGTCCTCGCGGCGGCTTTCCAGCTTGATCCGGAGTCTAAGCTCGTTCTTCGAGTCGGCGTTTCTGAGCGCCTCCTCATAGGTGATCTGGCCCGACTCGTACAGCTCGTACAGCGACTGGTCGAACGTCTTCATGCCGATGCGCGTCGAGCGCGCCATCACGTCCTTGATGGCGGCCACGTCGCCCTTGAAGATCAGGTCGGCGATCAGCGGCGAATGCAGCATGATCTCCATCGCCGCGATGCGGCCAGCGCCGTCCTCGCGCGGCACCAGGCGCTGCGAGATCAGCGCCCGGATGTTCAGGCTGAGGTCCATGAGGAGCTGCTCGCGCTTCTCCTCCGGGAAGAAGTTGATGATGCGGTCGAGCGCCTGGTTGGCGCTGTTGGCGTGCAGCGTCGCGAGCACCAGGTGGCCGGTCTCGGCGAACTGGATGCCGTACTCCATCGTGTCGCGGTCGCGGATCTCGCCGATCAGGATCACGTCCGGCGCCTGGCGCAGCGTGTTCTTGAGCGCCGCGTGCCACGAATCGGTGTCGACGCCGACCTCGCGGTGCGTGATCACGCAGCCCTTGTGCAGGTGCACGTACTCGACCGGGTCCTCGATCGTCACGATGTGGCCGCGAGTCTTCTCGTTGCGGTAGTCGAGCATCGCCGCAAGCGTCGTCGACTTGCCGGAGCCGGTGGCGCCGACGACGATCACGAGGCCGCGCTTCGTCAGCGCGACGTCCTTGAGGATCTGCGGCAGCTCGAGATCCTCGATCGTCGGGATCTGGGCGTTGATCGTGCGGATCACGCAGCCGGTGTAGCCCTGCTGGATGAAAGCGCTGGCGCGGAAGCGGCCGATGCCCGGCGGGGCGATCGCGAACTGGCATTCCTTCGTCGAGTCGAAGTCGCGGGTCTGCTTGTCATTCATGATCGCGCGCGTCAGCGTCGCGCTCTGCTCCGGCGTCAGCGCCTTGTCGGTCTGCGGCCGGATCTCGCCGTCAATCTTGATCGCGGGCGGGAAGCCCGCCGTGATGAACAGGTCCGAGCCCTTGCGCTCGACCACGCGGCGCAACAGGTCCTGCATCAGCTTGATGGCTTGATCGCGATCCATGTCGTGCTCTCAGTGGACTGCGTGCGGCCGGCGCACGTCAGATCTGGTCCTTGTTCTGCGCCTTGTAGCGCGCTTCTTCCTTGCTGACAACGCCCTTGGTCACCATTTCCGTGAGGCACTGGTCCAGTGTCTGCATGCCCATCGACTGGCCGGTCTGGATCGAGGAGTACATCTGCGCGATCTTGCCCTCGCGGATCAGGTTCCGGATCGCGGGCGTGCCGATCATGATCTCGTGCGCGGCGACGCGGCCGCCGCCGATGCGCTTCAGCAGGGTCTGCGAGATGACCGCCCGAAGGCTCTCGGACAGCATCGAGCGGACCATCTCCTTCTCGGCCGCGGGGAACACGTCGACGATACGGTCGATGGTCTTGGCGGCCGAGCTCGTGTGCAGGGTGCCGAACACGAGGTGGCCGGTCTCGGCGGCGGTCAGCGCGAGCCGGATCGTCTCGAGGTCGCGCATTTCGCCGACCAGGATGATGTCCGGGTCCTCGCGCAGCGCCGAGCGCAGCGCCTCGGCGAAACCGAGCGTGTCGCGGTGCACCTCGCGCTGGTTGATCAGCGAACGGCGCGACTCGTGAACGAACTCGATCGGATCCTCGATCGTCAGGATGTGGTCGGGCCGGTTGTCGTTGCAGTGGTTGACCATGCCGGCGAGCGTGGTCGACTTGCCCGAGCCCGTCGGCCCGGTCACCAGCACCAGGCCGCGCGGCAGCATGCACAGGTCCTTGAAGACCTTCGGCGCGTTCAGGTCGTCGAGCGACAGCACGACCGACGGGATGTTGCGGAACACGGCGCCGGCGCCGCGCTGCTGGTTGAAGGCGTTGACGCGAAAGCGCGCGAGCTTCGGAATCTCGAACGAGAAGTCGGTTTCGAAGAACTCCTCGTACGCCTTCCGTTGCTTGTCATTCATGATGTCGTACACCATGCTGTGCACTTCCTTGTGCGCCAGAGGTGGCATGTTGATGCGCTTGACGTCGCCGTCGACGCGGATCATCGGCGGCATCCCTGCGGATAAGTGCAGGTCGGACGCGTTGTTCTTCACCGCGAAGGCGAGCAGCTGGGCAATGTCGACGGCCATGAATCAAACTCCCGGGACCGAAGCCGCCGGACAGGTACCGATGGCAGTATAGCCGCGGGTATCGGCCACCAATATGTTAACCGGTCCGCAGAATTTGGCCGCCAGTATCGAAGCCGTCCGCCAGCGCATTGCGGCAGCGGCCAGAGCGGCCGGCCGCCTGCCCGAAACTGTGATCCTGGTCGGAGTTACGAAAGGCCAGCCCGCGGAGGTCGCCGCCGCGGCGCGGGCGGCCGGCCTCGCCGACCTCGGCGAGAACTACGTCCAGGAGGCGATCGCCAAGATCGCCGCCGTGCCCCGCCAGGGCCTGACCTGGCACTTCATCGGCCAGCTGCAGGCGAACAAGACGCGCGTGATCGCCGAGAACTTCGACTGGGTCCACACCGTCGACCGGCTCAAGCTCGCCGAGCGGCTGTCGGCGCAGCGACCGTTCCACGGGCCGCCGCTCGCGATCTGCCTGCAGGTCAAGCTGGCGGACGAGCCGACCAAGGGCGGCGTCGCGCCCGAGGAGCTGCCGGCGCTCGCCCGCGCGGTTGCCGCGCTGCCACGCCTCGCGCTCCGCGGCCTCATGTGCGTGCCGCCCGAGAGCGACGACCCGGCGACCCAGCGCGGCTACTTCGCCCGGCTGCGGGCGCTCGCCGAGCAGCTGCGTCGCGACGGGCTCGCCATCGACGTGCTGTCGATGGGCATGAGCGCCGACCTCGAGGCGGCGGTCCTCGAGGGCGCGACCCACGTGCGCATCGGCACCGCGCTGTTCGGGCCGCGGAGGAAGAATGAACGAACCGCATGAGAGCTGGCCCCGCATCGCGCTGATCGGCGGCGGCCAGATGGCGCGCGCGCTGATCGGCGGCTGGGTCGCGCGCGGCGCGCCGGCCTCGACGATCGCGGTCGCGGATCCGGTCGCGAGCCAGCGCGACTGGCTCGCGGCAGCCTACCCGCGCGTCCGGCTGTACGCCGACAACGACGCGGCGGCGCAGGCCGCCGACGTCTGGGTCCTCGCCGTCAAGCCGCAGCTGCTGCATGCGGCGGTGCGCTCGCTGGCCCCGCTCGCCGCGCAGACGCGCCCGCTCGTGCTGTCGATCGCGGCCGGCATCCGCGCCACCGACATCTGCCGCTGGCTGGGCGGCGACATCGGCGTCGTGCGCGCGATGCCGAACCGCCCGGCGCTGATCGGCGCGGGCATCACGGCGCTGTACGCGGATCCGGCGGTCGACGCCGCGGCGCGCGCGGTCGCCGCGCGGCTCATCGAGGCGGTCGGCAGCGTCGTCTGGGTCGGCAACGAGGCCCACCTCGACGCGGTCACCGCGGTCTCCGGCAGCGGACCGGCGTACTTCTTCCTGCTGATCGAGCTGCTCGAGACCGCCGCGATCGCCGAGGGGCTCGCGCCTTCGGTCGCGCGCCGGCTCGCGATCGACACCGCGGCGGGCGCGGCCGCCCTCGCGCAGTCGTCGTCGGACGAGCCGGCGACGCTGCGCGAGCAGGTGACGAGCAAGGGCGGCACGACCGCCGCCGCGCTCGCCGTGTTCGACGCCGCCGACCTGCGTGGTATCTTCGCCCGCGCCGTCGCCGCCGCGGCGCGCCGCTCGCGCGAACTGGCGGAGGAATTCGGGGGCAACCCCTAGAGGGCCCGGCGACCTGCACCTATGCGCGACCTGCTAGCGGAAATCGTCGGCTGGGTATTCAGCTTCCTCGTCTGGGCGTTCCTGCTCCGGCTGCTGCTGCAGCTCGTGCGCGCGGACTTCCGCAATCCGCTCGCACAGGCGGTCGTGAAGCTGACGAATCCGGTCATCCTGCCGCTCCGGCGCGTGCTGCCGTCAATCGGGCGGGTCGACACGGCGTCGGTCGTGGCGCTCGTGGCGGCGCAGGCGATCGGGGTGGTGCTCGTGCAACTGACGCTCGGGGGCGCCCTGCCGCCGGCCGTGCCGCTCATCGTACGCACGGTGATCGAATTGCTCCGCCAGACGGCGTCGTTCTACCTGTTCGCGATCTTCGTCTGGGCGGTGCTGAGCTGGGTCGTTCCGGACGGCTACAGCCCGGCCGGCCGGCTGCTCAGCGACCTCGTCGAGCCGCTGATCCGGCCGGCGCGCCGCATCACGCCGCGGCTCGAGGGCCTCGACCTGTCGCCGCTCGTCGTCTGCGCCCTGCTGCTCCTGGTCATCAAACTGATCGACCTGTTCGGCGGCCAGGTTCTGCTCCAGCTGCGATGACGGGCTGGCACCGCTGGGACGGGGCCGACCTCGTGCTCACGGTGCGCGTCCAGCCGCGCGCCTCGCGCGACGAGCTGCGGCTCGAGGGCGCGCGACTCAAGGCGCGGATCACGGCCCCGCCGGTCGACGGCGCCGCCAACGCCCACCTGCTGCGCTTCCTCGCCGGCCAGTTCGGCGTCGCGCCGTCGCGCGTGGAACTCGTGCGCGGCACGACCGGTCGCGAGAAAGTGTTGCGGATAACCGCACCGAAGTCGCTGCCCGACGCGCTCGCCGCCGTCCTCAAGGATCATCCGTGAGCAAGAAACGTCGGAAAAACTAGTGGAATTGCGCGACTCCTGTGGTATTGTCGCGCGCGGTCGAGACAAGAGGGGAGTCGCTTTGGGCTGTTTTTTCAGCTTTTCGGCGTGATCGGCACCGGACCGCGAACGGCGCGATACTCGGAAAGACACGAAGATTCCGCGCTAAGACGTCGACCCAAATCGAAAACCCACAGGAGAACACAATGGCGAAAAAGAACGCGGCACCGACCAAGTCCGAAATTCTCGCGCACATCGCGAAGGACACGGAGCTGTCGAAGAAGCAGGTCGGAGCTGTCTTCGAGTCGCTGAACGGCATCATCAAGAAGAGCCTGCGCGGCGGCGGCCTGTTCACGATTCCCGGGCTGCTGAAGCTGCGGGTCGTGAAGAAGCCCGCAACCAAGGCTCGCGAGGGCGTGAACCCGTTTACGGGTCAGAAGATGATGTTCAAGGCGAAGCCGGCCTCGAAGAAGGTCCGTGCCGTTGCCCTGAAGTCGCTCAAGTCGATGGTCAACTGAGCGATCGCGCGCCGGGCCCGGGCCGGCGCCACGGTGAGAGCCGGGGCGAAAGCCCCGGCTTTTTCGTTTCCGGGCCCCCGCCGGCCCTCAGCCGTCGCCGAGATGCGACTGCACGGCGTCCTTGAGCTCGTTGAGGCGGCCGTGGAAGAAATGCTCGGCGCCCTCGACGATCACCACCGTCGGCGGCGGCACCGCGCTCTGCACCCAGGCCAGGACCCTGCTCGCGTCGACAAGCTCGTCGCGGTCCCCCTGGATCACGATCCACGGCACCCGCGGTGCCGGGTGCTCGGCGAAGTCGAAGCGCCCCACCGGCGGGGCGATCGTGTAGAGCCGCACGGCGGGCCGCCGGCCGGCGGCCTGGTAGGCGACGAAGGCCCCGAACGAGAACCCGGCGAGCGTGAGGCGCGCCCCCGGCCAGCGCGCGAGCGCATAGCCGCAGACCGCGAGCGCGTCACCGGTCTCGCCGCGGCCCTCGTCGAACGCCCCGGCGCTCGCGCCGACGCCGCGGAAGTTGAAGCGCACGGTCGCGAAGCCGCGCTCCTGGAGTGCGCGCGCCGTCGAGTGCACAACCTTGTTCTGCATCGTGCCGCCGTAGAGCGGGTGCGGATGGCAGACGACCGCGCAGTCGCGCCCGGCGTAGCCCTCCGGCACCTCGCAGAGCGCCTCGAGGGGCCCCGCCGGCCCCGCGATCACGACCTTTTCGGGCGACGGTGGCCGGAATGGCCGCGGCGGGACCGGGTCCGTCTCGGCCGGGCTCACGGCTGGCGCAGGTCCTTGTAGACCTTGCCTTCCTTCATGACGAAGCGGACGCGCTCGAGCGCGCCGACGTCCGCGAGTGGGTCGCCGGTGACCGCGACGAGGTCCGCGAACTTGCCCGCCTCGACCGAGCCCATGCGGTCGCTGACCTCCATGAACCGCGCCGGCACGCTGGTCGCCGCCTTGATCGCCTCCATCGCCGGCATGCCGGCCTCGACCATGTAGCGGAATTCCTTGGCGTTGTCGCCGTGCGCGGAGACGCCCGTGTCGGTGCCGAACATGATGCGCACACCGGCCTTGTAGGCCTTGGTGAACGTGCCCTGCAGCACCGGACCGATCGCCTCGGCCTTCGGCCGGACGAGCGCCGGGAAGAAGTTCGGCTCCTTCGCGCGCTCGGCGACCCAGCGGCCCGCCGACAGCGTCGGCACGTAGTACGTGCCGTGCTCCTTCATCAGCCGGATCGCCTCGTCGTCCATGAAGGTGCCGTGCTCGATCGAGTCCACGCCGCCGCGGATCGCACGCTTGATGCCCTCGGCGCCGTGGGCATGGGCGGCGACCTTGAAGCCGTAGTCGCGCGCGGTCGCGACGACGGCGCGGACCTCCTCCTCCGTGAACTGGGGGTTGAGGCCGTTCTTGGCGACCGACAGCACGCCGCCGGTGGCGGTGATCTTGATCGTGTCCGCGCCGTCCTTGTAGCGCTGGCGCACCGCCTCGACGGCGTCGCGCGGCCCGTTGATGACGCCGTCGTGCGGCCCCGGCGTGCCCATGATGCGCTGCGCCCAGCCGTTGGTCGGATCGGCATGGCCGCCGGTCGTCGCAATCGCCTTGCCGGCCGCGAAGATGCGCGGGCCGCGGATCAGCCCCTTGTTGATCGCGTTCCTGAGCGCGATCGACGCGTTCATGGCGGCGCCGAGGTCGCGGACCGTCGTGAAGCCGGCGTTCAGCGTGCGTTCGGCGAAGAACGCGCCCTGCAGCGCGACGTCGCCCTCGTTGAGCGTGAACGCCTCGAGCTGCGAGTTGCGGTTGTACTCGCTCGTCAGGTGCACGTGCATGTCCCACAGGCCCGGCAGCACCGTCGCGTCCTTGAGATCGATCACCGAGTCGCCCGCCGCCGGCGCCCGGTAGCCCTTCTCGATGGCCTTGATGTCGGTGCCGTCGACGACGATCGTGACCTCCGCCCGCGCCGCGTTGCCGACGCCGTCGATCAGGTGCCCGGCGTAGACGAGGGTCGCGGCGCCGGCGACGGCGGGCACGAGGGCGGCGATCGCCGCCGCGAGCATGGACTTCAGCATGTGAGCATCCCCCAGACGTTCATCCTGTGATCCGGCGGCACCCGCGGCGGGTCACCCGGCGGGCTGGAAATCGAGCAGCTCGACCTCGAACAGCAGCGTCGCCTGCGGCGGGATCACGCCGCCGGCGCCGCGCTCGCCATAGGCCAGCGCGGACGGAATCAGCAGGCGGCGCTTGCCGCCGGCGCGCATGCCGGCGACGCCGAGGTCCCAGCCGCGGATCACGCTCCCCGCGCCGAGCTGGAACACGAACGGCTCGCGGCCGACCGAGCTGTCGAACTGCGCGCCCTTGTCGTCGGGCGCCGACGGGTCATACAGCCAGCCGGTGTACTGGACGCGCACCGATGCACCGGCAGCGACCGGGTCGCCGTGCCCGGGCGCGAGCTCCGTGACCTTGAGGTCGGTCGGGGCGGCGACGCGCGCTGCCGCCGCGGCCGCCACCGGCCGCTCGCCGCAGCCGGCAGGCAGCCAGGCGAGCAGCAGCGCAACGAGCGACGCGGATGCGAAGCGAGACGACGGCATGGACGATCCCCCGGGGCGGTGCGCGGCGGCGCACCGCCATTATGACGGGATCGCGGGCTAGCTGCCCGCGAGCAGCAGGCGGTTGAGGCGGCGCACGAAGTCGGCGGGCTCGGCGAGCTGGCCGCCCTCGGCGAGCGTCGCCTGGTCGTAAAGCAGGCTCGCGAGGTCGCGGAACTGCTCGCCGTCCGGCAGGCCCTCGAGCCGCACCACGAGCGGGTGCGAGGGATTGACCTCGAGCGTCGGACGCTTCGCCGGCACCGCCTGGCCCGCCGCCTCGAGCAGCTTTCTCATCTGCGCCCCGACGTCGTCGGCGGCGCGCACGAGGCATGCCGGCGACTCGGCGAGGCGCTGGGTCGCGCGCACCGCCTCGACCTTGCCCGACAGCGCCTCCCGCAGGCGGCCGCAGAGCGCGAGCGCCGCCTCCGCGCCCTGATCCTCGGCGGTCTTCTCCTCCGGGCTGACGAGCTCGCCGAGGTCGAGGTCGCCGCGGCTGACGTCCTGGAAGCTCTTGCCCTCGTACTCGCCGAGGTAGCCCATCATCCACTCGTCGACGCGGTCGTGCAGCAGCAGCACCTCGACGCCCTTCTGGCGCAGCCGCTCGAGGTGCGGGCTCTGCCGCGCCGCGTTCCAGGTCTCGCCGATCGCGTAATAGAGGTGCTTCTGGCCGGGCCGCAGGCGGCCGACCACGTCGTCGAGCGACTGGTCCTGCGCCTCGCGCTCGCTCACGGTGGTCGCGAAGCGCAGCAGCTTCGCGATGCGGTCGCGGTTGGCGGGATCCTCGGCGACGCCCTCCTTCAGCACCTGGCCGAACTCCTTCCAGAATGCGGCGTACTTCTCCGGCTCGTCCTTGGCGAGCTTCGCCAGCAGGTCGAGCACGCGGCGGGTGATGCCGGAGCGCATCGCCTCGATCTCCGGGTCCTGCTGCAGCAGCTCGCGTGATACGTTGAGCGAGAGGTCGCCGGAGTCGACGACGCCCTTGACGAAGCGCAGGTACAGCGGCAGGAACTGCTCGGCGTCGTCGAGGATGAACACGCGCCGCACGTACAGCTTCAGTCCGCGCGCCGCGTCGCGGTGCCAGAGGTCGAACGGCGCGCGCGTCGGCAGGTACAGCAGCGTCGTGTACTCGCGCTTGCCCTCGACCCGGTTGTGCGACCAGGCGAGCGGCGGGCCGAAGTCATGCGCGACGTGCTTGTAGAACTCGACGTACTCCTCGTCCTTGATCTCGGTGCGCGCCCGGGTCCAGAGCGCCTGGGCGCTGTTGACGGCCTCGCGCCGCCCGGCGTCGGGTTGCTTGGCGGCGTCGCCGCCCGGCAACGCCGGCATGCGCACCGGGAATGCGATGTGGTCGGAGTAACGCTTGACGAGGCTCCGCAGCCGCCAGGCGTCGGCGAACTCGGTGGCGTCGTCCTTGAGGTGCAGCACCACGCGCGTGCCGCGCCGCTCCACGGCGACGTTCTCGACGGTGAACTCGCCGGAGCCGTCCGACTCCCAGCGCACGCCCTCGGCCGGCTCGGCGCCGGCCCGGCGCGAGTACACCTCGACGCGGTCGGCGACGATGAACGCCGAATAGAAGCCGACGCCGAATTGCCCGATCAGCTGGGCGTCCTTCTGCTGGTCACCGGACAGCTGCGCGAGGAACTCGGCCGTGCCGGACTTCGCGATCGTGCCGAGATGCTCGATGACCTCGGCGCGGCTCATGCCGGCGCCCGAGTCGGAGACGGTGACCGTGCGCGCGGCCGGGTCGAAGTCGATGTCGACGGCCAGCTCGGCGCCGCCCTCGAGCAGCCGGGGCTCCGCCAGCGCCCGGAAGCGGAGCTTGTCGCAGGCGTCGGAGGCGTTCGAGATCAGCTCGCGTAGGAAGATCTCGCGGTTCGAATACAGGGAATGGATCATCAGGCGAAGCAGCTGCTTCACCTCGGCCTGGAAGCCGCGGGTTTCCCGCTGCGTGGCGGTCGTCATCTGGCTGTGCCCCGGTCGGTGAGTGAGAACGCGGCGCCGGCCGCGGTCCGCCGATTGCCGGCGGGCGCGCTCACTCTAGGGGCAGTGGGGCAGGATTCAAGGGGGGCGCGGCGCCCCGGGGCATCAGCTGAGCAGCATGCTCGCGCGCTGCCAGACCATCCGGTAGAGGTCGTCGATCTCGTCAAGGACCAGCAGCAGGACTTCCATGGGGGCCACGCCGGGGGGGGGTTCGGGGGAAGGCGACTCTAGGCCGCCGCACCCGGCCGAACCTTGAGGCAGATCACAGGAATCGGGGCGCCCGCGGGCCAGTCGTTGCTTGCGTGGACTGTGCACGGTGCGTACGCTAGCGACAGCGTGGCAGTGGCCGCGCCGCACAGCGGCGGCCCAGGACAGGTGATGGCGCGAAAGATAGTCGTCCTCAACCCGAAGGGCGGCTCAGGCAAGACGACCGTCGCGACCAATCTGGCCGCTTATTACGCATCGGCGGGTTTCGTCACGGTCCTCGTCGACCACGACCCCCAGGCCTCCAGCGCGCGCTGGCTCCGCAAGCGCGCCACGAGCCTGCCGCCGATCCACGGCATCTCCGCCTTCGAGAAGAACCCGCGCGTGACGCGCAGCTTCCTGATGCGCCTGCCGCCCGGCACCGAGCGGGTGGTGGTCGACACGCCGGCGGCGGTCTCGGCCCAGGACATGCCCGAGCTCGTGCGCGACGCCGACGCGGTGCTGGTGCCGGTACTGCCGTCCGACATCGACATCCACGCCGCCTCCAAGTGCATCGCGGACCTGCTGCTGGTGGCGAAGATCAAGCGCCGCGAGCATCGCATCGGCGTGATCGCCAACCGCGCGCGCCGCAATACCCTGGCGCTGCAGACGCTGCTGCGCTTCCTCGGCACGCTCGACATCCCGATCGTCACGACGCTCCGGGACTCGCACAACTACCTGCGCGCCTCGGAGCACGGCCACGGCGTTCACGAGATGAAGAGTTACGTCGCGCGCGACGACGTCGCGACGTGGCAGCCGCTCTTGGACTGGCTCGAGAAGCGTTTTGCGGACGGCGCGCCGGCGTCGGCGACCAGCCTCGAGGCCGCGGGCTGATCAGCCCTTCGGGTCCTTGCCCGGCTCCCAGTTGCTCTTGACCTTCTCGGCCCAGAGCTTGTAGCTGGCGTAGTTCTGCAGATTGCGGGTGATCGCCGAGTGGCGGCTGGGGCTCGGACGGGCCGCCGGTCGCGGCAGCGCGCCGCGCTCGATTCGTCCGGGTAGACCAGCACTCGCCGTCCGTCCCGGCGCCGCCACGTCGAGTGGCTTCCGGGGCAGCGGGTTGCGCGGGCTTTTGCTATCGCTCATGCCACACACACCTGCAAGGTGACACTGGCAAGGTACTGCCCGCGCCTGCGCCCCTCACAGGAACTGCGTCACAGCCGACCCGGTATTGGGTCAAGGATTCGGCCGACGCGCGCCGGCCGTCAGGCCACCACGCGGTAAACAGGCCGGTATTCGCCCGAGATCTTCATCCGCCGCTGGGCGATGAACGAGGCCAGCAGCCCGTCCAGCGCCTGCATCAGGCGCGGCGTGCCGCGGATCTCGAAGGGACCGTGCGCGGCGATCAGGCGGATGCCGTGCTCCTTGACGTTGCCGGCGACGATCGCCGAGAACGCGCGCCGGAGGTTCGCGGCCCGCTCGTGCACCGGCTGGTCGAGGTTGAGGTCGAGCCCGGCGACGCTCTCGTGCGACACCTCGAACGGCAGCTGGAACGCCGGCGGGATGCGCAGCGTCCAGTTGAAGTTGAACGAGTCGCCGGTCTGCCGGCGGTGGCGCCGCACCTGGTCCATGCCCGCGATCATCGTGCGGGCAACTTCCGCCGGGTCGTCGACGATGATGCGGTAGCGCGCCTGCGCGGCAGGCCCGAGCGTGAGTCCGATGAACTCGTGGATGCGCTCGAACCACGGCGCTGCGCGCGCCGGGCCCGTCAGCACGAGCGGCACCGGCTGGCCGGCGTTCGCCGGGTCGAGCAGGATCCCGAGCAGGTAGAGGATTTCCTCGGCGGTGCCGACGCCGCCAGGGAAGATGACGATGCCGTGGGCGAGCCGCGCGAACGCCTCCAGCCGCTTCTCGATGTCCGGCATGATCACGAGGTGGTTGACGATCGGGTTCGGCGGCTCCGCCGCGACGATGCCGGGCTCGGTCAGCCCGATGTAGCGGCCGCTCGCGATGCGCTGCTTCGAGTGGCCGATCGTCGCGCCCTTCATCGGCCCCTTCATCGCGCCCGGCCCGCAGCCGGTGCAGACGTTGAGGCCCCGCAGGCCGAGCTCGTAGCCGACGAGCTTCGTGTAGTCGTATTCCTCGCGCGGGATCGAGTGCCCGCCCCAGCAGACGACGAGGTCCGGTCGCGCGTGCGCCTCGAGGACGCGCGCGTTCCTGAGGATGCAGAACACGGCGTTGGTGATGCCGTCGGGCTTAGTGAGGTCGAACTGCGCGCTCTCGACGACCTCGTTGGCGATGTAGACGATGTCGCGCAGCACCGCGAACAGGTGCTCCTTGACGCCGCGGATCATCTGGCCGTCGACGAAGGCGACCGCCGGCGCGCTCTTCATCTCGAGCTTGACGCCCCACGACTGGCGCACGATCCGGATCTCGAAGTCGGTGTACTTCTCGAACAGCTCCTGGGCATCGTCGCTGCGGCTGCCAGAATTGAGCACGGCGAGCGCGCAGCGCCGGAACAGCGGGTAGAGCCCGCCCTGGCCGCGGTCCTGCAGCTGCTCCATCTCGCGCTGGGACAGGTTCTCGAGGCTGCCCCGGGGGGCCACCCGCGCGTCGACGAACTCGCTGGCGTCGATCTCGGCGTCGGTCGCGCTCACGGACGGATCTCGATCGGCGTGTTGGCCCGTGTCAGCAGCCACACCTCGAGCATGTCGTTGTTGTCGAGCGCGATGCAGCCGTCGGTCCAGTCGGTGCTCTTGTAGTACTCGATCGGGCGCTTCGGAACGTTCGGCAGGCCGTGGATCATGATGGAGCCTCCCGGGGCCCAGTGGTGGCGCCGGGCGCGCTCGACGTCCTCGGGGCTCGGGTACGACAGGTGGATCGAGAGAAAGAAGTCGCTCGCGGTGTTGCGGGCGTCGAGCCGGTAGCGGCCCTCCGGCGTGCGGAAATCTCCCTCGCGCTCCTTGTGACCGACCGGGCTGAGCCCGAGCGCCACCTTGTAGCTGCGGTACGGCTGGCCGTCCCGGATCAGGTACAGCCGATGCTCGCTCTTGACCACCAGCACCTGGTCGGCGGCGCGCAGCGGGTCGCTGGTCGCGAACACCACCGCCGGCAGGACGCAGAGCAGCGCGGCGGCGAGCATCAAGGCCGCGGCGGACCGGCGGCGCGAGGGGACCGGCTCATTCAACATATTGAGGATTATACGGAACCGGTGGTGCGTGCGACCGCGACGCGGATCACGGCCGGGGCGTGCACCGCCACCGCTCACTCGAGCTCGACCCGGATCAGGCTGACGAGCCGCCGCAGGGCCGCCTCGACCACCGCGGTGTCGGAATGACGCAGGATCACGTGCCCCGCCCCCTCGTAGCCCGCGCCCTGCGCGGCGCCCGGCGCGGGCAGCCGCGACTCGACGACCAGCGCCCCGAACTCGCGCTCGGCGGTCGCGAGCCCGTGGATCCGGCGCACCCGCCCCTGGCCCTGGCCGCGGACGTACGCGGCGCCGACCGCCCAGCGACGCGGGGGCGGGTCGAAGCGGTTCTCGATCATGAGCCGCGGCCACGCCGCGTAGAAGTCCGCGTCGTGGGCGAACGACAGCAGCGTCGTGAACTGCGCACCCGGCGGGCGCGCGGCGACCTCGGACACCGCGACGCTGCCGTCGGGGCGCCGGAACCACTCCATGTGGGTCATGCCGCTGTCGAGCCCGAGCGCGGCGAGCGCCGTGGCGCCGACACGGCGGATGTCCTCGTAGCCGTCGAGCTCGCGCGGCAGCAGCACGCACCACTGGATCCAGGGGTTCTCGATCACCGTCAGCGGCGATGGCAGGTAGCGCGACACCGACCAGAACACGAGCCGCCCGTCGATCGCGACCGAGTCGAACGAGTGCTCCTCGCCGCTCAGGAACTCCTCGCACAGCGCCGGCCGCGCCGCGTCGGGCGGATGCGCCGCGAGATAGCGCTCGAGCGCCGCCGGGTCGTCGAGCCGGTAGGTGCCGGCGCCGCCCGCGCCGTCCGGCGGCTTGACCACGATCGGGAAGCCGGTCGCGGCCGCGAACTCCCGCGACGCGGCGCCGCTCGCGGCGAGGCAGTGCCGCGCGCACGGCACGCCGGCCGCACGCAGCAGGTCCTTCATGCGCGCCTTGTCGCGGAAGTTGCGCGCGACGTGCGCCGGCAGCCCCGGCAGACCGAGCCGCTCGCGCGCCAGCGCGAGCGCCTCCTGCAGCTGCTCGAGCGACCCGATGAGCCGCTCGACGGGGCCGCGGCGCCGCGCGAGCCCCTCGGCCGCGAGCACGAGCTCGGCGGGATCGAAGGCGTCGCGGACCTGCCAGTGGCCCGCCAGCCGCGTGCACAGCGCGGACGGGACCCGCTCGAGCGGGTCCTGGCTGATCAGCGACAGCGAGACACCGGGCAGCCGCGCGGCACCGTCGACGAAGCGCAGCGTCGCCTCCATCAGGAACGGCGCGACGAAGGCGACGTGCACGTCAGCGCTCGTCGACCCGGACCGCGCCGCAGCGCTGGTTGCCCGGCGCACTCTCGGCGACGAGCACGTAGCGCCGGCCCGCATAGGCCTCGATCTCGAGGTGGAAGCGGGTCGTCGAGTGCGTCTGGGACATCACGCAGTCGACGAGCACCTGGTGCGTGCCCGGCAGGACCGTGACGCGCGAGTACTCGACGCCGACGACCTGGTCGTCGATCTTGCGCAGCAGCGGCGCGAGCGGCAGGCCCGCGCTGACCCGCGGCGCGCCCTCGATCGTCGCGAGCTCGGCCATCGGGCGCGCCGGACCCTCGTAGCTGCGCTCGGTCGCGCAGCCGGCGAGAAGCGCGAGCCCGGCGAGGAGCGCGGCGCGCATCACCGGCCGCGCCGCGCGACCGGCGCCTTGGGGGTCACCGCCGGCGAGGCGGCGGACGGCGCCGGCGCGGCCGCGCCGCGGGTCTCGATCTTCGGCAGCACGATCTCCGTCCCGATGCGGACCGTCGTGAAGTCCGTTTCCGGGTTGTACTGCCGCAGCAGCCACACCGGCACACTCGTCCTCTGCGTCAACGTCCATAGCGACTCTCCGGATTTCAGACGGTAGCGTTCCTGCCCGGCGATCCGGTAGTGCTGGAAGAAATCGTCCTGCAGCTGGCGATGGAAACGCGCGCGCCGCTCCTCGAACGTGGCGGCGTCGACCCGCGACAGGTCGAGGCGCACGCGCCGGCCGAGCGTCAGCGTCGCGCCCGGGCGCATGCGGTTGAGCTCGCGCAGCCGGTTGGCGCTGACGCCGCACCAGTCGGCGAAGTGACCGAGGGTCTCCGCGCCCTGCACGATCGCGCCGTCGTTCGAGACCGAGTAGTCGCTCGGGTCGGCCGAGGCCGCGCTCTCGATGCCGGGCACGAGCCCGGGCCCGAGCTCCGCGGCCTCCTCGCGCGACACCGGCTGCGGCTTCGCGCGCGCCGATTCGGGCTGCGGCCCGGCCTCGTCGGGCGCGGCGCCTTCGTGGGCCACGAAATCGGCGATCGCGGCCGCCGGCAGCACCGCGGCGCTCCGCGGCGTCTTGCCGACCTTGAGCTTCTGGCCCTCGAACAGGAAGTTCGGATCCTTGATCGCGTTCCCCGCCATCAGCGCCTTCTCGGTGAGACCGAAGCGCTTGGCGATCTCCGAGAGCGAATCGCCGCTGCGGACGACGTAGGTCTCCTCGGCGCCCGCGTCGACGGCCACCGCCGGCGCCGCGACGGCCGGCGGCGAGGCGGCCACGGCGGGCGCCGCAGCCGGTGCCGGCCCGATGGCGACCGGCTGCGGCGGCGGAATCCTGAGCGTCACGCCGGTCTTCACGTCCTCCGCGGCGACGCGGTTGTAGGCGGCGAGCTCGCCGGGCTTCAGGCCGTAGGCCGCGGCCACGCGCTCGAGGGTCTCGCCGCGGCGCAGGCGGTGGCTCGCGTCGCGCTTCTGACCGTCGTAGCGTTCGGCGCCGAGTCGCCCGAGCAGCTGGTCCGGGTCGGCGCTGCCCGGCACGCGCAGGTCGAAGCCGCGCGGCACGAAGCGCTGGCCGTTCCACACGGGCTCCAGCAGCGACAGGTTGAGGGCGCGCAGCATGTCGCGATCGGCGCCGAGCGCGCGCTCCAGCGCCTGCGCCGGTACGAAGTACGGCAGCCTGACGACGCGGCTCGAGTCCGGCGGCGCGCGGTCGACGCGGCCGAAGAAGCGGTCGGCGTTGCGGTCGATCTCGAGCGCGGCGAGGAACGAGACGTAGAAGTTGCGCGACGCGAAGCCGAACGTGCGGCTCTGGTAGTTGCGCACGATCGTCACGATGTCGTCGGTGCCCATCAGCTCCTTGGCGCGGCGCATGCCGCCGGCGCCGTGGTTGTAGGCGGTGAGCGCCAGCGGCCAGGAGCCCAGGATCGAGTAGTTGATGTTGAGGAACTGCGCCGCGGCCACGGTCGACTTGTAGGGATCGAGCCGCTCGTCGACGAGGTTGTCGACGCGCAGCCAGCGGCGGCCGGTGGAGCGCATGAACTGCCAGATGCCGGCGGCGCCGACCTTGGAGTACGCGCGCGGGTTGAACGACGACTCGACGTGCGGCAGCGCCGACAGCTCCGGCGGCAGCCCCTCCTTGCGCAGCGTCTCCTCGACGTGGCGCTCCCAGGCACCGGAGCGGATCAGTCCCTCGCGGAAGCGGTCGGCCTGGCCGAGCTGGAAGCGGACGCGGTCCGCAGCCTCGCGCAGCGCCGCGTTGGTGACGTTGGCCGGGAACAGCGCGAGGACGCGCTTCTCCTCGTCCGACAGTCCCTCGTGCGGCCCGCCGCCGAGCTTCCTGAGGATGCGCTCGTACTTGGCGCGCGCCGCGTCGACGGCGTCGGCGCGCTCGCGCGCCGACATGCCGGCGGGGAAGCTCAGCTCCTCGTAGACGATGTCGAGGAAGCGGTCGTCGTGCAGCAGGCCGCCCTGCGTCGTCACCTTGGAGTAGACGCGCTGCCAGAACTGGACGTCGGGCTCGAGCTGCGGCGGCCGCGGGAACTGCGTGGCATCGGCGCCGGCCGGCGGGCTCGCGAGCAGCGCGCACGACAGCACGGCTCCGGGCCAAAGCGCCCGGATCAGCGTGCCAATGCGTCCGGCGCGGGGCTGCATCCTGTCTCCATCCAACCAGCCGCAGTGTCGCAAACTCTTACACTTCGGCCGCGGGGGATTATACAACCTATTGATTCCATTGAATGGCATGACGTTTGCTTCATCCAGCGCAGGGTTCAGCGCGCTGCGTGCGGCGCGAGGGGTCAGCTGGGGGATGGCAGCACGGGATCGCCGGCTCGCCGGACCCGCTTCGGCGGGACGGCGAGCGATAACCAAAGGCGACCTGGCTGAGAGGGCGATATTGGCGGAGCCGAGCACTCCGCACCGGAAGCCCCGCGCGAGCGGGGCTTCTCTTTGTTTCCTCGCCGCTGTCCGGAACGGCGTCACAGATTGCGCAGTCCGTCCTTGGCAAGCGCGAGCCAACCCTTATTTTCATATTCCGTCGAGCCGATGCCAGCAATGGAGCAGGTAGGATCTGGGCATGGCGGATCATTCTCGCAAGGACCCGAAACCCAACGCGCCGCCGGCCAAGGCCGGCGCCGAGCGCACGTCCGGCCGCGTCCGTTTCGACGAGCGCGGCCAGGCGGTCTGGGAGTGGGCGGTTCAAACGGGGATGTTTGACCGCAACGCCAGCACGCAGCGCATCCGCGCGCTGACCGAGGCGCCGGTCAACCTGCAGCTCGACGATGCCGTGACCACGCCGAAACCCGCGCAGGCGAAGCCTGCGACCGGCAACCCGTACGAGCGCGTCGCGGTCGCCAAGCCCGGCCACGCGGCACCCGCCGGCGCACCGCGCGTCCGCGCGCTCGCCGAGCCGCCGGTCGAGCTGCGCCTCGAGGACACGATATTGACGCCGAAGCCCGCCGCGGCGAAGCCTGCGACCGGCAACCCGTACGAGCGCGTCGCGGCGACCAAGCCGGGCAGGAACGAGACCGCCGGCGGCGATCCCTACAGCCACGGCCCGGCGCGCCGGCCCGAGAACGTCAGCTTCAATCCCTACGAGCGGAACCCGAACCGCAAGCCGTAGCCGGGCGCGCGGCCTCAGTGCAGGCCGGGCATCTGGAATATCGCCTTGACCTCTTCGACCGCGCCGCGCGCCGTCGCGGCGACCGCGAGCACGTGCTCGTTGCCGAGCCCGGTGATTTCGAAGGCGACCGGGTCGATGCGCGGCGCATCCTCGAACTCGTCGCTCTCCACCTCGGCGAGCACGGCGGCCGTATTGGCGATGTGCACGATCGCGACGTCGAGCGGGTGCGCCTGCGCCTTGGCCGGGTCGTGGTGGAACTCGATGCACTCGACGAGGCTCGGCGGCAGGCGCCAGCGCCGGGCCAGCGCGCCGCCGACCGTGGCGTGATCGAAGCCGAGGATCTCGCGCTCACACAGGTGCAGGTCCGGCTCGTTGGGTGCGTCGATCGTCATCAGCAGCGCCCGGCGGCTCTCGTCGGGCGCCTTGTTGAAGAGCACCAGCTGGCCGATGTCGTGCAGGAGGCCGGCGACGAAGCTCGAGTCCGGCCGGCCGCGCGCGCACTCGCCCGCGAGCGAGCGCGCCGCGACCGCGCACAGCACGCTGTGGTGCCAGAACGAGCCCATCGAGACCAGGTCGTTGGGGATCCCCGTGAACGCGCGCACGGCCGACAGGCCGAGCGTCAGGTCCCGGACCTGGCGCGTGCCGAGCACGGCGATCGCCCGGCCGACCGTGTCGATCTTGCGCTGCATGCCGAACATCGCGCTGTTCGCGAGGGTCAGCAGCCGCACCGTCAGGGCCGCGTCCTGCGACACCGCCCGGCCGATGTCCTCGGCGGAGCTCTTCGGGTCGTCGACGAGCGCGTTGATGCGGATCACGACCTCGGGCAGCGATACCAGGGTCGCGACGTCGCCTACGAGTTTGTCGGGGTCAAGCATGCGTCTTCCGCTAATCGGAGTCCTCCGTACAGTCGGCACGGGCGGCAAGGACTTGAGTCCCCTAGAATCCGCGCATGGCCTTCCAGCTGAGCCCCCGGCTGTTCCGCCACCTGATGAACTGGTGGCCGCCCTACCGCGGGGCCGGCATCCGGGTCACGGCGATCTCCCCCGACTGGCACCACGTCCGGGTCGAGCTCCGGGCGGGCCTGCGGAACCGCAACTACTTCGGCAGCCACTTTGGGGGCAGCCTCTACGCGATGGCGGACCCCTTCTACGTGCTGATGCTCGCCCACGTGCTGGGCGGGGACTACGTGATCTGGGACCAGGCGGCCGAGATCGAGTTCCTGAAGCCGGGACGCGGCGTCGTCACGGCCGAGTTCCACCTCGACGCCCACCAGGTCGAGCGCCTGCGGCGCGAGGCCGCCGACGGCAGCAAGCTGCTGCCCGAGTATGCGGTCGAGATCAGGGACGCGGGCGGCGACATCGTCGCCCGGATCCGCAAGCGCGTGTACTTGCGACTCAAGAAGCGCGACCGGCCGGACGCCGCGGCGCAACGCCCGCCGGAGGACTGATGGACACGACCCCCGAAGACGTCGCGCGCATCGCGCACTCGATCCAGCTGTCCGTCGCGCCGGTGTTCCTCCTGTCCGGCATCGGCGTGCTGCTCGGCGTGCTGACGAACCGCCTCGCGCGGGTCGTCGACCGCGCGCGCCCGCTCGAGGACCAGCACGGCGCCGCCGATCCGGCCGCCGCCGAGGAGCTTCGCAAGCGCCTCAGCTGGCTCGCGCGGCGCGCCCGGCTCATGAACACCGCGATCACGCTGAGCACGGTCTCGGCGCTTCTGGTCGCGATCGTCGTCGCGATGCTGTTCATGAGCGCGTTCGTCCGGTTCACGCTCGCGGTGCCGGTCGCGGCGCTGTTCATCGCCGCGATGGTCGCGCTCGTCGGCGCGCTCGTGACGTTCCTCGTCGAGGTGCGGATCGCCACGCGGACGCTGCGGATCGGGCCGACCGAGGGCTGACGGCGCGGGCGGCGGCGTCCCGCGCACCCGAAAAAAAGGGCCGCCCCTTGCGGGGCGGCCCGGAAGGCACGCGCCTTGCCGCTTTCGCGGCGCCGGGCTCACAACCCGGGAAGCGCGTGTCGACGGGTTCGTCAGCTCACGTTCAGCCGCACTTCGAGTCGCCGCAGTTGAGGCACGTCATGCAGCCGTCCATCATGACGACCGCGAGCGTGCTGCACTTCGCGCACAGCTGCGCGCCCTCGGGGAAGTGGCCGCGCGAGAACGCGTCCTGCTGCTTGTTGCGCGCCTCGAACTCCTCGCGCTTCTCCTCGATCATCTTCTTGCGGTGCGCGTCCATCTCCGGGCGCGGCATCAGCCCGATCGTCTGCAGGTGCTTCTCGATCACGTAGCCGAGCTCGGCGATGATCGAGGGCATGAAGCGGCCGCCCGGCTGCCAGTAGCCGCCGCGCGGGTCGAACACGGCCTTCAGCTCCTCGACTAGGAACGTGACGTCGCCGCCCTTCCTGAACACCGCCGAGATGATGCGGGTCAGCGCGACGATCCACTGGAAGTGGTCGAGGTTCTTCGAGTTGATGAACACCTCGAACGGGCGGCGCTGCTCGTGCTCGGTGCCCTCGTTGAGCACGATGTCGTTGATGGTCACGTACATCGCGTGGTCCGACACCGGCGTCTTGATCTTGTAGGTCGACCCGATCAGCACCTCGGGGCGCTCGAGCAGCTTTTCCTTGGTGATCCACACGACCTTGCCGTCGGTCTTGCGAAGCTCCACGGCCTCCGGCGGCGGCGCGGCTTCGGCGGGCTTGGCGGCGTCGGCCGGCTTGTCGACCCGGAAGCGGGTGATGCGCTTGTCGATCTTGATCATGTCAGAACTTCCCGTAATAGCCTTCTTTCAGCGCATCGAACAGGTTCGCGGCACGGTGCGTCTCGCCGTCGTACTCGATCTCCTCGTCGCCACGGACCTTGACCTCGGTGCCGTCCTCCAGCGTGAACACGTAGGTCGTGTTCTTGAGGTCGTCCTCCTTGACCAGCACGCCCTGGAAGGCCGCCGGGTTGAACCGGAAGGTCGTGCAGCCCTTCAGGCCCTGCTCATAGGCGTACAGGTAGATCTCCTTGAAGGTCTCGTACTTGAAGTCCGTCGGCACGTTGGCGGTCTTCGAGATGCTCGAGTCGACCCACTTCTGCGCCGCCGCCTGGATGTCGACGTGCTGCGTCGGCGAGACGTTGTCCGTGGTGATGAAGTAGTCCGGCAGCTGCTCGTCGGGCTTGGTGCCGCCCGGCATCGCGCGCGGATTGACGAGGTGGCGGTAGGCGAGCAGCTCGTACGAGTAGACGTCGACGCGCTCCTTGGTCTTGCGGCCCTGCCGGATCACGTTGCGGAAGTAGTGATGCGCGAACGAGGGCTCAATGCCGTTCGAGGCGTTGTTGGCCAGCGACAGCGAGATCGTTCCGGTCGGCGCGATCGAGCTGTGGTGCGTGAATCGCGCACCGGTGGTCGCGAGCTGCTCGACGAGCTGCGGCGCGACGCCCGCGACGCGCTGCATGTAGCGGCTGTAGCGCGCGTGCAGGATCCGGCCCGGCACCTTTTGGCCGACCTTCCAGCCGTCGCGGACCATCTCCGGGCGCTGGCGCAGCATCTTGGCGGTGACCACGAACTCCTCGTTCATGATCGGCGCCGGGCCCTTCTCGCGCGCCAGGTCGAGGCCCGCCTCCCAGCCGGCGATCGCCATCTCGCGCGACACCGCCTCGGTGAACTGCACCGACTCCTTGGAGCCGTACTTCATGCCGAGCATCGTGATCGTCGAGCCGAGGCCGAGGAAGCCCATGCCGTGGCGGCGCTTGCGCATGATCTCCTGGCGCTGCCCCTCGAGCGGCAGGCCGTTGATCTCGACGACGTTGTCGAGCATGCGCGTGAAGACCTTCACGACCTCGCGGTACTCGTCCCAGTCGAACGCCGCCTCGGCAGTGAACGGGTGGAGCACGAAGCGCGTCAGGTTTACCGAGCCGAGCAGGCAGGAGCCGTACGGCGGTAATGGCTGTTCGCCGCATTGTCCTGTTACGAGACCGTTGAAGATTACGGTGTTGCAGTCGCCCTGCGTCGTATCGTAGACCGCTTCGCGGCCGACGAACTCGATCGATTCGATAACGCTCGTGAAGCTTTGTGTCCTATTAAGCGCCTTGTCCACAGCCCAGGTCGCGTACTTGGCGTTCTTCGACGCCGACAGGAAGCCGATCTCCGCCATGAAACGCTCGCGCGACTCACCGTCGACGATCAGCTCGTAGTCCGCTTGGCAAGCGTACTCGCGCTGGCCGCCACGGCCGTCCGGCAGCCGGCGCACTCCGGCGGCGCGGCGCGCGTAAACGCGGCTGAAGATGCCGAAGTTGACCAGCAGCATTTGGACGTCGGCGAGCAGCCGACGCTGGCTCGACGCCAGCCGCACCGAGCACGAGTTCCGGTTCTTGCCGCTCGTGTTGACCGTGCCGTCGCTCTGGAACAGCCCGCGCAGGTAGCCGCGCACACAGCCCTCGCTGCCGGCCCACACAACCTCCGGCACCTGCGTTTTGGCCTTCGCCGTGAAGCCGAAGCGCTCGAGTACGCGCGCGAGAATGACCGAACGGATCATCACGAGTTTGCGCTCGGGTACAGCGACGGCGCTCACCCGATAATCGCGCGCACTGCACGCGGAACGCTCGATCAGCGAATTGACGAAGTCGACAACCTGGCCCGCGTACTCACGATCCTCGCCCCACAGGTTCACGACCGCGGCGTTCTCGCCCTTGCCGCGATTGGTAAAGTGGCCGTCACCGGTCAGGAGACCGAGCAGCACGCCGAGCTGCTCGCTGCCCTGCAGACCGAACTGGCCCTTTCCGGACTGCACCAGCAGTTCGTCGCCGGGCTTGAGATCGCTGAGCTTGATCTTGCCGCGGGTGGTGTAGAAGTCGTGCCACTCGGTAGCCTTGATCTCGTAGCCCGCCTCCGTCACGACGCGGTACACGTCCGCTGATGGCGAGGTCATGAACGCAGGCACGGCGTCGCGCACGTCCGTGCCGAAGCCCTCGTCACCTAGCGCACGCTTGTCGACCGTTGCCTTGATGTCGACGCCAGACTGATACAGGTCGCCGATGCGCACCATGCCGTACTGCGTCGCGAGGCGCGTGTCGGCCGTGACGCAGGGGTTGGTGGCGCGGATGTTCTCGCACCACCAGTTGTTGTTCATCTCGTTGACGCGGTCGATCAGCACGAAGCCGGGCTCGGCGAAATCGTAGGTGGACGACATGATGACGTCCCACATGCGCCGCGCCGGCACGGTCTTGTAGACCTTGCAGCACACGAGGCCATCGTCGCGCGTCACGTAGCGATCGGTCGTCGGCCACTCCCGCCACAGGTACTTGCTGGCGTCGGCGAGGTCCGGCTTCTCGGCCTCGTACTCCTGCATCGACAGCGGGAAGGCGAGCTTCCACGGCCCATCCGCCTTCACGGCCTCGATGAACTCGTCGGTGACGAGCAGCGACAGGTTGAACTGCCTGAGCCGCCCGGCCTCGCGCTTGGCGCGGATGAACTCCATCGCGTCCGGGTGGCCGATGTCGAAGGTGCCCATCTGCGCGCCGCGGCGACCGCCGGCGGACGACACGGTGAAGCACATCTTGTCGTAGATATCCATGAACGAGAGCGGCCCGGACGTGTAGGCGCCGGCGCCGGAGACGTACGCGCCGCGCGGCCGGAGCGTCGAGAACTCGTAGCCGATGCCGCAGCCGGCTTTGAGCGTGAGGCCGGCCTCGTGGACCTTGTTCAGGATGTCGTCCATCGAGTCGGTGATCGTGCCCGACACGGTGCAGTTGATCGTGGACGTCGCGGGCTTGTGGTCGAGGGCGCCCGCGTTCGAGGTGATGCGGCCCGCGGGGATCGCGCCCTTCCTGAGCGCCCACAGGAAGCGCTCGTGCCATTCGGCGCGCGCCGCCGGGGCTTCGACGTCGGCGAGCGCGACGGCGACCCGCTGGTAGGTGTCGTCCATCGTCTGGTCAATCGGCGTGCCATCCTTGGCCGTCAGGCGGTACTTGGTGTTCCAGATGTCGATCGATGCTTCCTGGAACGGGACGGCCCCTTCGCGGGGCTCGATCTTGTAGGCCGTGCTCATCTTGACGTGGTGCTCCGTTGAGCCTGATTGATTGTTGTCGTCGTTATTAATGGAAGCGAAGGCCCCGGCAGCTGTGGACAGCGTTCCGTCGCCCTCCCTCCGAAACGTGTCTTTCCGGGTCCCCGACCCGCCACAAGATGTTGTGTCGGGGTAGCTAACTTATTTTCAGCATGCCCCTGAGTCAAGACTTTCTTTTGGTATCCCAGGGTCGGATTATTCCCCTGTCTATACAGAAACTTAGGAAATTCACTTAAGCAGTTTTCGGGCGGCCCAGTGGAACCCGCCTGTCAAGGCGGATTGCCACCCAAAACACAAGATCTTGTGTGCACCGGTCGCACACACGCCGTCCACCGACCATGCACACGTTGTCCACCGCCGCGTGCGCCGAGACGGTGCGGGGCTGCGGGCGCACCGCTTGAAAAGGCCATGGCCAGCCCTACTCAGGGGTCACTGCATTCCACCGCACAGGAGTCCTGCCATGAGCCTCGCCCGTTACGAACCCTGGTACCTCGTCAACCGCCTGCAGCGCGACCTCGACCGCCTGTTCACGAGTCCCGCGCTCGGCGAGGAGTCGCAGCAGTCGGTCGCCGACTGGGTGCCGCCCGTCGACATCCGTGAGGAAGACAAGCAGTTCGTGATCCACGCCGACCTGCCGGGCGTCGAGCCGAAGAACATCGACGTGACCCTCGAGAAGGGCGTGCTGACGATCCGCGGCCGCCGCGAGCTCGAGACCCGCGACGAGAAGAACGGCTTCCGCCGCGTCGAGCGCACCAGCGGCCAGTTCTTCCGGCGCTTCAGCCTGCCCGACACCGCCGACTCGCAGGCCGTCAAGGCGCGCTTCACGAACGGCGTGCTCGAGGTCGCGATCCCGAAGCAGGCGCAGGTGCTGCCGCGCCGGATCAACGTCGAGGCTGCCTGACCCGGTCCCGCGCCGGCGGCGCGGTGGTGGATTCCACCCCGCGAGCCGCCGGCGCGCGGAACTTTCGCGCGCGCCGCATGGTCATCCGCGACGTGCCGTCGATTTGACGGGTTAGCATGCTCGGCCGCCCCCGCGGGCGGCCGCGCCGCATTCGAAAGCCTCGACCAACGGACCTCAAGGGCCTGCCATGCACATCGCCTCCCCCGCCCGCCGCACCGGCCTCGCGGCCGCCCTCGTCGCGCTCGCCGCCGCCGTCGTCGCACCCGCCGCCCTCGCCCAGGCCGGCCGGCTGCCGACCGACGTCAACGGCGCGCCGCTGCCCTCGCTCGCGCCGATCGTCAAGCGCGCCTCCCCGGCCGTGGTCAACATCGCGACCCGCGGCACCGTCACCGAGCGCGGCCAGCGCAACCCGCTGCTCGAGGACCCGTTCTTCCGGCGCTTCTTCGACGTGCCCGAGCAGGGGCCGCGCCAGCACCAGTTCCAGAGCGCGGGCTCGGGCGTCGTTGTCGACGCCAAGCAGGGCCTGATCATCACCAACGCGCACGTCGTCGAGAACGCGACCGAAATCACCGTGACGACGATCGACGGCCGCGACTACAAGGCGACCGTGGTCGGCGCCGACAGCGCCTCCGACGTCGCCGTCGTCAAGGTCAAGGACGCCAAGCTCTCCGAGATCACGCTCGGCGACTCGAGCAAGGCCGAGGTCGGCGACTTCGTGCTCGCGATCGGCAACCCCTTCGGCCTGCAGCACACGGTCACCTACGGCATCGTCAGCGCGCTCGGCCGCTCGGGCATCAACCCCGACGGCTACGAGGACTTCATCCAGACCGACGCCTCGATCAACCCCGGCAACTCGGGCGGCGCGCTCGTCAACCTGCGCGGCGAGCTGATCGGCATCAACTCGGCGATCCTGTCGCGCTCGGGCGGCAACATCGGCATCGGCTTCGCGATTCCGTCGAACATGGTCCGCTCGGTCATGGACCAGCTGGTCAAGTACGGCGAGGTCAAGCGCGGCATCCTCGGCGTCAACATCCAGACCGTGACGCCCGACCTCGCCGACAAGCTCGGCACCAACGATCTGAACGGCGCGTTCGTGCAGCAGGTCGTCGAGGGCTCGGCGGCCGACAAGGCGGGGGTCAAGGCCGGCGACGTGATCACCGCCGTCAACGGCCAGCCGGTGCGCTCGGCGGCGGAGCTGCGCAACCGCATCGGCCTGATGCGCATCGGCGAGAGCGTCGATCTCGGCCTCGTCCGCGACGGCAAGCCCAAGCACGTGACCGCGGTCGTGCAGTCGCGCGGCACGGGCGCCGGCGGCGACGAAGGCGCCGCCGGCGACCTGCCGCACGCCCTCGAGGGCGCCGAGCTCGGTGACGCCCCGGGCGGCGCCGGCGTCGTCGTGCGCTCGATCGAGCCCGGCAGCCCCGCGAGCCAGCAGCCGCTCAAGGCCAACGACGTCATCACGGCGGTCGACCGCCACAGCGTCGCGACGCTCAAGGACCTGAAGGCCGCCGCCAAGGACCAGACGTCGCTGCTGCTGACCGTCCGGCGGAGCGCGACGACGCTCAAGATCCTGGTGCGCTGACGGCGGCGCGCCGCGCGGCGCGCCGGGACCGCTATAATTCCGGCTCTCGCCTGGCGCGAGCCGGAACTGCAATGCGGCCACTCTCGATCTGCGTCCTTGGCGGAACCGGCTTCGTCGGCTCGCACCTCGTCAGCCGGCTGGTGCGCGAGGGCCACCGCGTGCGGGTGCTGACCCGCAACCGCGACCGCCACCGCGAGCTGCTCGTGCTGCCGGGGCTCGAGCTGCGCGAGGCCGACGTGCACGACGCGGCGATGCTGCCGGATGCCCTGCGCGGCCACGACGTCGTCATCAACCTGATCGGGATCCTCAACGAGGCCGGCGGCACGGCGCGGTTCCGGCGCGTCCACGCGGAGCTGGCGCGCACCGTGGTCGGCGCCTGCAAGTCGGCCGGCGTGCCGCGGCTGCTGCAGATGAGCTCGCTCCGGGCCGACGAGGGCGCGCCGAGCGAGTACCTGAGGACCAAGGGCCTCGCCGAGCGCTTCGTCCACGAGGAGGCTGGTCCGGTCGCCTGGACGATCTTCCGCCCGTCCGTGATCTTCGGGCCCGGCGACGGCTTCATGAACAAGTTCGCGGGCCTGCTGCGGCTCTTCCCGGTGCTGCCGATCGCACGCGCCCGGGCGCGCTTCGCGCCGGTCTACATCGGCGACGTGGTCGAGGCGATGGTGCGCGCGATCGGTGACCGCGCCACCCACGGGGCGACCTACGAGCTGTGCGGCCCCGAGGTGCTGACGCTCGGCGAGCTCGTCCGCTACGTCGCGACGGTCATCGGCAAGCGCCGGCTGGTCGTCGGCCTGCCGGCGCCGGCCGGGTGGCTGCAGGCGTGGCTGATGGGCTTCGTGCCCGGCAAGCCGCTGTCGCTCGACAACTTCCGCTCGCTCCAGCTCGACAGCGTCTGCAGCGAGAACGGCATGGCCCGGCTCGGGATCGCGCCGGTGTCGATGCGGGCGATCGTGCCGGCGTACCTGGGCGACGCCCGGCGGGCCGCCCAGCTGGACGCCTTTCGGCGGGCCGCCGCCGGCCACACCACCGGGGCGTGACCCAGGTCGCGGTCCCGGGCGGCGCGCCGGCCGACACTTCGCGCATGCGCACCCTCCCCGCCCTCGTGCTCGCCGCGGTCCTCCTCGTGCCCGGGACGGGCGCGCTCGCCGCGCCGCCGCTCACGGAGGCCGAGGTCCGTGCGTTCATGGGCGGCGTCGAGGCCGCCTCGCGCGCGCGCGACGTGCCGCGGATCGCGGCCACGCTCGCGCCCGACTGCCGCATCGAGCTCAGGACTCGGATCGACGGCCAGGAGCGCGTCACGCTGATGACGCGCGACGAGTACGTCGAGCTGCTGACCAGCGGCTACGCCTCGCTCAAGGGCCTCGAGGGCTACGACTACGAGGTGAGTGACCAGCGGGTCACCCTCGAGCACGACGCGCCCGCGGCGACGGTCGTCAGCCACGTCACCGAGACGATGGTGCTCGGCGGGCGCCGGCAGGTCACCGAGAGCGAGGAGACCGCGCGCGTCGAACGCCGCACCGACGGCCTGAAGGTCGTCGCCGTCTCGGCGCTGACGACCGGCAACTAGGCGCCGGCGGGCGCGCCGCGGCACACGGCGTCGTGACGCGCCGCCTGCCGGAGCCCCGCGAGCGCGCGCGCCGCGGCGTAGAACCGCCCCAGGTCCCCGTCCGCCGCCGCGAGCTGCCGCTCGAGCCCCGGAACGCAATCCTGGTAGGTCGCGATCGCGAGCAGCCGCGCGTTGTTGGCCCCCGCGTCGAACAGCCAGTCGTAGCCACCCAGCGCCGCGCGACGCGCGTCGTAGTCGGCGCGCAGCCGCGCGAACTCCTCCGTCTTGGCCGCGCGCATCGCCGCCGGCGGCAACCCGCTCGCGTACAGCGTCCGGAGCCGCGAGCGCGCCGCGGCGACGAGGCCGGCGAGCTCCCGGTAGCGGAGCTCCCGCGCCCGGTACTCGCCGAGCGCCCCGGGACGGCCCGCCGCCTCGAGCCAGCGCCGCACGCCCTCCGCCTCGACGACCGACGCGAAGGCCTCGTTGAACGCCGTGTCGCCCTTGACGTACAGCAGCTGGTGCGCGAGCTCGTGGAACACGAGCGCCGCGAGCTCGGTCTCGTCCCAGCGCAGCATCGTGTTGAGCACGGGGTCGGCGAAATGTCCGAGCGTCGAGTACGCCGGCACGCCGGTCACCGCGACGTCGTAGCCCTCGGCCTCGAGGCCGAGCGCGTAGTCGCGCGCGCGCCGCTCGCTGAAGTAGCCGCGGTAGGCGACGCAGCCGGCCACCGGGAAGCACCAGAGCCGCGGCTCGACGCCGAATTCCGGCGCCGCGAACACGTTCCAGGCGACGAACGGGCGACCGACGTCGGCGTACGAGCGATAGCTCCGGTTGTCGGGCAGTCCGAGGTCGCGGCTCGCGAAGTCCCTGAGGCGCGTCGCGAGCGCGAGTTGCGTGGCCAGCGCCGGCGCGGTGCCGGGGTCCGCGAGCAGCCGCTCGATCGGCACGCGTCGCGCGTTGAGCTCGAGCTGGCCGCGCGTGGCCTGGAGCACGTAGCAGCCGCCGAGCAGGCCGAGCGCGGCGAGAGCAAGGAGGAGTCGCAGCGGCATGGCGGCGGCGTCGCGGGAGGAACCTGGGGCGCCGCGAGTCTAACCCGGCGCGCCCGGGCGGTGCCGCACGGCTAGAATCCGCCCATGCAGACCTATCTCGTCGGCGGTGCGGTACGCGATGCGCTGCTCGGGCTCCCGGTGAAGGAGCGCGACTGGGTCGTGGTCGGCGCGCAGCCCGACGACCTGACGCGCGACGGCTACCGGCTGGTCGGGCGCGACTTCCCGGTGTTCCTGCACCCGGCGACGCACGAGGAATACGCGCTCGCGCGCACCGAACGCAAGACCGGCCCGGGCTACCGCGGCTTCGAGACGCGCTCCTCGCCCGACGTCACGCTCGAGGAGGACCTCAGGCGCCGCGACCTGACGATCAACGCGATGGCGCGCGACCCGGGCGGGGCGCTGATCGACCCGTACGGCGGCGCGCGCGACCTCGAGGCACGGCTGCTGCGGCACGTGTCGGAGGCCTTCGCCGAGGACCCGGTGCGGATCCTGCGCGTCGCGCGCTTCGCGGCGCGCTTCGCGCCGCTCGGCTTCCGCGTGGCGCCCGAGACGATGGCGCTGATGCGCCGCATGGTCGCGGCCGGCGAGGCCGCGGCACTCGTGCCGGAGCGCGTCTGGCAGGAGACCGCCAAGGCGCTCGCCGAACCGGCCCCGGCGGCGTTCCTCGCGGTGCTGCACGAGTCGTCGGCGCTCGAGGTGGTCTTTCCGGAGCTCGCGCGGCTCTACGGCGTGCCGCAGCCGCCGCTCTGGCACCCGGAGATCGACACCGGCGTGCACGTCGGACTCGTGCTCGAGGCCGCGGCGCGGCTCACGCCCCTGCCGCGGGTGCGCTTCGCGGCGCTGGTGCACGACCTCGGCAAGGGCACGACGCCGCCGTCGGCATGGCCGAAGCACGTCGGACACGAGGAGCGCGGCGCGCGGCTGATCGTCGCGCTGGCCGAGCGGCTGCGCGTGCCGAACGACTTCCGCGAGCTCGCGGTGCTCGTCGCGCGCCACCACGGGCTCTGCCACCGCGCGCTCGAACTCCGGGCCTCGACCGTGCTCGAGCTCCTCGAGCACTGCGACGCGCTCCGCCGGCCGGAGCGGTTCGCGGAATTCCTGCTGGCCTGCGAGGCCGACATGCGCGGTCGCGCCGGCTTCGCGGACCGCGCCTACCCGCAGGGCGAGTACCTGCGCGCGGCGCTGTCCCTCGCGCAGTCCGTCGAGCTCGGAGCGGACGAACGGGCCGGGCTCGACGGCGCGGCGATCGGCGCGCGGCTGCGGCAGAAGCGCCTCGACGCGCTGCAGGCGCTGCGGCCCGCGTCCTAGAGGGTCGCGGTGAAGTCGCGCAGCGCAAAGCCCGCGAGCGGCGCCGGGTAGTCGCGCCCGAGCGCGATGCACTTGAAGCGCTCGCCCATCTCCGACGGCAGCACGAGCTTGAGCGCCGCCGGCGCCGCGAGCGGCTCGCGGTCCGCCGGCAGCGTCGCCCGCAGCGCCGCGAGGTGGCGCTCGAAGCCGTTCGCGAGCAGGAAGTGCGCCTGCGTCGTGAAGCCCGCGACCTCGAGCCCGGCCGCGAGCCCGGCCTCGGCGACCCGCGTGAAATCGACCCACGCGGTCAGGTCCTGGAGTCCGACGTTGACGAACGGGTCGTCGTGGCGGCGATGGCGGTGGAAGCACGCGAGCGTGCCGGCGCTGCGCGCCGCGCCGTAGTACTCCGCGCGCGCGTGGCCGTAGTCGATCAGCAGCACGACGCCGGCGGCGAGCGGCGCCGCGACGGACGCGAGCCAGGGCGCGAGGCCCGGGCAGAGTTCGCTCTCGTAGCCAGTCGCCATCGCCACGCCGAGCCCGGCGACGGCGGCGGCGAGCGCCGCGTCCGCCGGCCGCGCCGACCACGCGAACCGGTCGCCCGCGAGGCCGACGCCGAGCGCCTCGACCCCCGCGGCGCCGATCCGGAAGCGCTCGACCGGCAGCGCGTCGAGCACCTCGTTGGCGAGCACGACTCCGCCGAACGGCTCGTCGGGAATGCGCTCGAGCCACGCCACGCGCGCCGCGAGCGACGCGGGCAGGCGCCCGATCGCCTGGCGCTGGCGCTCGCGCAGGTCGGGGCTCGTCTCGAGGATCCGGTAGCGGGCGGGCGGGCGCCCCTCGCGCTCGAGCTCGGCGAGCAACTCCACCGCGAGCGCGCCGCTGCCAGCGCCGACCTCGACGACGTCGCCGGCGCCGAGCGTCGTGAGCACCTCGCCGACCTGGCTCGCGACGCAGCGGCCGAACACCGGCGAGAGCTCCGGCGCCGTGACGAAGTCGCCGCCCGCGCCGAGCTTGTGCGCGCCGGCGGCGTAGTAGCCGAGGCCCGGCGCGTACAGCGCGAGCTCCATGTAGCGCGCGAACGGCAGCCAGCCGCCGGCGGCGTCGAGTTCGGCGCGGATGCGCGCGACGACCCGCGCCTCGTGGGCGGCCTCGTCGGGCGAGAGCGGCGCGAGCGGCAGCGGAATCATCGGCGCGTGCGCCTGTCGTGGACGCCGGGTATCCTCGGCGCATGACCTCCGAGACGCCACTGCCGCTCGCCGGCCACGTCGTGCTGGTCACCGGCGGCGCGCGGCGCCTCGGCGCCGCGATCGCGCGGCTGCTGCACGCCGAGGGCGCGCGCATCCTGATTCACCACCGCGCCTCGCAGGCCGACGCCGCGGCGCTCGCCGCCGGGCTCAACGCCGTGCGCGCCGGATCCGCGGCCACGCACGCGGCGGACCTCATGGACGTCGCGGCGCTGCCCGGCATCGTCGGCGCCGCGATCGCCGCCTTCGGCAGGCTCGACGTGCTCATCAACAACGCCTCGACCTTCTACCCGACGCCGGTCGGCGAGATCACGGTGCAGGCGTTCGACGACCTGATCGGCACCAACCTGCGCGCGCCGCTGTTCCTCGCGCAGGCGGCCGCCCACGAGCTGCGCCTGCGGCGCGGGCTGGTGCTCAACATGGTCGACATCCACGCGTTCCGGCCGCTCAAGCGCCATCCGGTGTACTCGGCGGCGAAGGCCGGCCTCGTGATGCTGACGCAGTCGCTCGCGCGCGAACTCGGTCCGCAGGTCCGCGTCAACGGCATCGCGCCGGGACCCGTACTCTGGCCGGAAGGCGAGATGGACGGCGACCTCAAGGCGCGCATCGTCGACCGGACCGCGCTCAAGCGCATGGGCACGCCCGAGGACGTCGCGCGCGCGGCGCTCTATCTGGTGCGCGACGCGCCTTACGTGACGGGGCAGGTGCTGCCGGTCGACGGCGGACGGACCGTCGGCGGGCTCTGACGCGCGGCCAGCCGCGGTCATGGCCGCGCGGCGGGCCAGGACAGCGTGACGCGCTGCATCGGGTGCGCCGCCCGGTCGAAGCGCGACCAGAGCTCGGCGATCGTCGCGCCGGCGGTCGGGTGGCGGGTCCCCGGAGCGATGTCGGCCAGCGGGCCGAGCATGAAGGCCCGGCGCAGCAGGTCCGGACGCGGCAGCTTCGCGCCCGGGTAGTCGCCGACGAGGTCGCCGTACAGCAGCACGTCGAGGTCCATGCGCCGCGGCTCGTACTTCGGCGCGCCGCGGCCGCGCCCGCACATCGCTTCGACCGAGTGCAGCTCCTCGAGCAGGTCGGCGAGCGGCAGGCGCGTCGTGAAGCGGACCGCGAGGTTGATGAAGTCCTCGCCCTCGAACCCGACCGCGGAGTTGCGGTAGGCCGGCGAGACGAGGAGGTCCGGGAAGCGCTCGCGGAGCGCGGTGAGCGCGCGCACCAGGCTCTCGACCGGCGCCACGTTCGAGCCGGCCGCGACGTACACCGCGAGCGGCCCGTCGGGCGCGCGCCGCTCGGGCGCCTCGCTCACGGCAGGTCGAGGTCGGCGCGCGAGCGCTCGATCATCACGCCGACGTCGCGGCTACCGCGCACGGCGCCCGGCTTGTTGACGTTGACCTTGACCCACTCGACCGAGAACTCCTTGAGGATCAGGCGCGCGACCTCCTCGGCCAGCGTCTCGACGAGGTGGTACTCGCTCGTCTCGACGAAGGCGAGCACGCGCTTGGCGACCGACTTGTAGTTGAGCGTGTCCTCGATCTTGTCGGTCCGCGCGGCACGGCGGATGTCGGCCGGGAACTCGAAGTCGAAGCTCACGGTCTGGCGGATCTTCCGCTCCCAGTCGTAGATGCCGATGATCGTCTCGGTCCTGAGGTCCCGCAGGTAGATTCGGTCGCCCATCGGTTCGCTTCTCATACCCGCCGCACGTTCCGTCCGCGAAGGGGCGCACCCTACCAGCGCCGCCCGCGCGCTGCACGGTCAACCGCCGGCGGCGCGCTGCCGCGACCGATCGCCGCCGCATCGAACGAAGATTTTGATTGCGAAGTCAGGGACTTAGGCTCGCCGGCTGCGGCACCGCGCGTGCCCCTCGACCGTCGTGCGCCCCGGCGGCTCGGGAAGCCGATTTTCGTCGCTGCGCACCACGACCCCGCGCCGACGCGCGAGGCCCTGGTCCTCGCGGCCATCGTCGCGGGCGCACCAGCGCGCGACCGGGCCGGCGGGCGCGGCCGCGCCGGCGCTCAGGCGCCGGGTGCGGCGAGTTCCGAAAGCGGCCAGCGCGCGCGGGCAATGACCTCGAGCCCGGCGCGCTCGCCGGCGGCGAGCCGGGCCTCGCCGGCCAAGGCGATCATCGCGGCATTGTCGGTGCAGAACTCGTCCCGCGGGTAGGCCGTCCGGGCGCCCGTCTTGGCGGCGACCTCGGCAAGCCGCTCGCGCAGGCGCGTGTTCGCCCCGACGCCGCCCGCGACCACGAGCACCCGGCGGCCGGTCGCCGCCAGCGCCCGGCCGGTCTTCGTCGCCAGCGTCTCGACGATCGCCTCCTCGAACCCGCGGGCGAGGTCGGCGCGCGCCTGCGGGTCGGGTCCGGCGGCTTTGAGCGCGAGCAGCGCGGCCGTCTTGAGGCCGCTGAAACTGAAGTCGAAGCCCGGCCGGTCGAGCATCGGGCGCGGGAAGGTGTAGACGCCCGGGCGGCCGGACTCGGCGAGCCGCGCGAGCTTGGCGCCGCCCGGGTACGGGAGCCCGAGGAGCTTCGCGGTCTTGTCGAACGCCTCGCCCGCGGCGTCGTCGAGCGACTCGCCGAGCACGCGGTAGCGGCCGACCCCCTCGACGTCGACCAGCATCGTGTGGCCGCCCGATACGAGCAGCGCGAGGTAAGGGAACTGCGGCGGGTCGGCCTCGAGCCGCGGCGCCAGCAGGTGGCCCTCGAGGTGGTGGACGCCGAGCGCCGGCAGCCCCCAGGCGTAGGCGAGGCTGCGGCCGACGACCGCCCCCACGAGGAGTGCGCCGATCAGCCCTGGCCCCGCCGTGTACGCGATGCCGCCGAGACCGGCGGCCTCGAGGCCGGCCTCGGCCAGCGTCGCCCGGATCATCGGCAGCAGCCGCCGGACGTGGTCGCGGGAGGCGAGTTCCGGGACGACCCCGCCCCAGATCTCGTGCAGGTCGGTCTGGGTGTAGACCCGGTGCGCCAGCAGCCCCGCGGCCCCGTCGTAGACCGCGACCGCGGTCTCGTCGCAGGAGGTCTCGAGCCCGAGGACCCTCACCGCGCGCCCCGGAAACGGCGCTCGCGCGACCGATCTCGCATGTTTTTGACCTTGAGGGACGACATCCGTAGACTACTCGGCTCTGCGCTCGGCGTTTGGTCGGGCCAGCCACCCGAGGAAGGTCGATCTCAATGCCGAGCGTACGTGTCCGCGAGAACGAGTACTTCGACGCCGCCCTGCGTCGCTTCAAGCGCGCCTGCGAAAAGGCCGGTGTGCTCACGGAGCTGAGGCGCCGGGAATTCTACGAGAAGCCGACCCAGGAACGTAAGCGCAAGAAGGCCGCCGCCGTGAAGCGGCACCTCAAGCGCCTGTCCCGCGAAGGCATGCGCGCTCCGCGCTGAGCCTCGGCCGATCTCCGCGATGACCCTTCGCGAACGCATCACCGAGGAGATGAAGGCCGCGATGCGCTCGGGCGACAAGGATCGCCTCGGGCTCATCCGCATGCTGCAGGCCGCCATCAAGCAGCGCGAGGTCGACGAGCGCATCACCCTCGACGACGCCCAGACGCTGTCGGTCATCGAGAAGATGATCAAGCAGCGCAAGGAGTCGGTCGTCCAGTTCGAGGCCGGCCATCGCGCCGACCTCGTGGCCAAGGAGAACGCCGAGATCGCGGCGCTCACGGCCTACCTCCCCGCCCAGCTCGGCGCCGCCGAGCTCGATGCGCTGATCCAGGAGGCGAT
Organism: Gammaproteobacteria bacterium; assembly: GCA_037443765.1. Lineage (GTDB taxonomy): Bacteria > Pseudomonadota > Gammaproteobacteria > Steroidobacterales > Steroidobacteraceae > CAIKZZ01. The sequence continues at coordinate 4,971 of JBBINS010000012.1, read as the reverse complement.
CGCCGCCACCGCCGCCGCGTCCGTCAAGGACATGGGCAAGGTCATGGCGATCGTCAAGGGCAAGGCCGCCGGCCGCGCCGACATGGGCGCCGTCGGCGCGCGCGTCAAGGCGCTGCTCGGCGGCTGACCGGGACCGCGGGCCCGCCCAGATGGCCGGCCGGATACCCCGTGCTTTCATCGACGAGCTGCTCGCTCGCACCGACATCGTCGAGGTGGTCGGCAGCCGCGTGCAGCTCAAGAAGGCGGGCCGCGAGTGGAAGGCCTGCTGCCCGTTCCACGGCGAGAAGACCCCGTCGTTCACGGTCTCGCAGCAGAAGCAGTTCTACCACTGCTTCGGCTGCGGCGCGCACGGCACGGCGCTCACGTTCCTCATGGAGCACGACCGGCTGCCGTTTCCCGAGGCGGTCGAGGACCTCGCCGGCCGCGCCGGCCTCGAGGTGCCGCGCGAGGGCGGCGCGGGCCCGGATCCCCGCGACCGGCTGCTCGACGACCTCTACGCGCTGACCGCCAACGTCGACCAGCACTTTCGCGACGCGCTCAAGGAGTCCGAGCGCGCCAAGGACTACCTGAAGCGCCGCGGCCTCGTCGGCGAGACCGCGGCGCGCTACCACCTCGGCTACGCGCCGGCGGGCTGGGACGTCGTGCTCAAGAAGTTCGGCGCGACCGACGCCGGACGGCAGGCGCTGCTCGCGGCGGGGCTCATCATCGAGCGCGGTCCCGACCAGCAGCGATCGAGCGGCCCGGGGTTCTACGACCGCTTCCGCGACCGGATCATGTTCCCGATCCGCGACTCGCGCGGCCGCGTCGTCGGCTTCGGCGGGCGGGTCATCGACCAGGGCGAGCCGAAGTACCTGAACTCGCCGGAGACGCCGCTGTTCCACAAGGGCCGCGAGCTCTACGGTCTCTACGAGGCGCGGCAGGAGCTCAGGAACATCCCGCGGCTGCTGGTCGTCGAGGGCTACATGGACGTCGTGCGCCTCGCGCAGGCGGGCATCCACTACGCCGTCGCGACGCTCGGCACCGCGACGACGCCCGAGCACCTGAACCGGATGTTCCGCATCACCGGCGACGTCGTGTTCTCGTTCGACGGCGATCGCGCGGGCCGCCAGGCTGCGTGGCGCGCGCTCGAGACCTGCCTGCCGCTCGCCAAGGAGGGCCGCCAGCTCAAGTTCCTGTTCCTGCCCGAGGGCCACGACCCGGACACGCTGGTGGCCGAGGAGGGCCGCGAGGCCTTCGAGGCACGGCTCGAGGGCGCCCTGCCGCTGTCGGAGTACCTCGTCCGGCACCTCGCGGCCGAGGTCGACCTCGGCAGCGTCGACGGCCGGGCGCGCCTCGCCGAGCTCGCGCGGCCGCTGATCGCGCGAATTCCGGAGGGCGTCTACCGCGAGCTGCTGATCGACCGGCTCGCGCGCGAGGTCCGGATGCCGGCACCCCGTCTCGGCGAGCTGCTCGGTCTCGGCGAGGGCTCGGCCCGCGGGGCGGGGCCAGCCGCGGGCGGCGGTCCCGAGCAGCGCCGCGCCCGCCCGGCGCGCAGTGCGGGGCGCGGCTCGCTCGTCAGCCAGGCCATCGCGCGCGTCGTCCAGAACCCGGGCGCCGCGACGGGCATACCGGACCCCGAGTCGCTGCGGCTGTCGGGCGACCGCGGCCTCGACGTGCTCGCCGAACTCATTGAAATGGCGCAGGCGGAGCCTCATCTAAGCTCGGCACAGCTCGTCGAGCGCTGGCGCGACCGGCCCGAGCACGAGCGGCTGGCCGAACTCGCCGCCCTGCCGCTGCCGGACCTCGAGCCGGCCGCGGTCGCCCGGGAACTCGCGGCCGGCGTCGCCCGCCTGGCCGCCGAGGCCGGCCCGGAGCGCCGGCACGACGAACTGATCGAGAAGGCCGCCTCCGAGGGCCTATCCGACGACGAGAAGCGCGAGCTGCGCGAGCTGCAGGTCCGACCGCGCAAGCCCGATTGATGATGTCGGTGGGGCGCGCGGGGCGGTCCGGCACGATTCTTGACTTTGGCCCCGATTTCGGCCTTGAACCTTGGGTTGCAACCCTGGTCTGTGTAAAATGCGCGGCTCTTTTATGCCCCGCGCGAGGGTATCCATCTTGAGCGAAAAGAAAGCGGCGGCACTGGCCTTGGGCGTGCCCGACGAGCGGCAGTCCCAGCTCAAGCGACTCATTGCCAAGGGCAAGGAGCAGGGCTTCCTCACGTACGGCGAAGTCAACGATCACCTGCCGAGCGAGATCGTCGATCCGGAGCAGATCGAAGACATCGTCAACATGATCAACGACATGGGCATTCCGGTGTACGAGAAGGCACCGGACGCCGAGTCGCTGATCCTCGCCGACGGCCCGGTCGCGACCGACGACGAGGCGGTCGAGGAGGCGGCGGCGGCGCTCGCGACCGTCGACGCCGAGTTCGGCCGCACGACCGACCCGGTGCGCATGTACATGCGCGAGATGGGCACCGTCGAGCTGCTGACCCGCGAGGGCGAGATCCGCATCGCCAAGCGCATCGAGGAAGGCCTCGACGCCGTGCGCTCGGCGCTGGCGAACTTCCCGGCCACCTACGAATACCTGATGAAGGCCTACGAGCCGGTCAAGGCGGGCCAGGGCCGCCTCGTCGACATCATCGTCGGCTTCGTCGACCCGAACGCGCCGGACGAGATCGCCCAGCCGCAGAACCCGAAGCTGATGGCGCTCGAGAAGACCGAGGCCGAGGCGGAGTCCGACGACGACTCCGACGAGGAGGAGGAAGCGCTCGAGACCGGCCCCGATCCCGAGGAGGCGGCGCGCCGCTTCCTGGCGATCGCGAAGCTGCACGCGCAGGTCGTCAAGGCCCTCGACGGCCCGGGCCCGAAGGACCCGAAGGCGCAGAAGCTGCGCAAGAAGCTCGCCGGCCAGATGATGGAGCTCAAGCTCGCGCCGAAGATGTTCGACGCGCTGATCGTGAACCTGCGCGACCACGTCGCGACGATCCGCGGCCTCGAGAAGGAGATCATGCAGATCTGCATCAAGCAGGCCGGCATGCCGCGCAAGGACTTCATCGCGATCTTCCCGAAGAACGAGACCAAGCCCGGCTGGATCGACAAGCAGATCAAGCTCAAGCGCAAGCACTCCTCGTCGCTGACGCGCCTGAAGCCCGAGATCCTCGCTCGCCAGCAGTCGATCAAGGACCTCGAGAAGGTGCTGCACCTCTCGATCCACGACATCAAGGAGATCAACCGCGAAGTCGCCGTCGGCGAGGCGCAGGCGCGGCGCGCGAAGAAGGAGATGGTCGAGGCCAACCTCCGGCTCGTGATCTCGATCGCGAAGAAGTACACGAACCGCGGCCTGCAGTTCCTCGACCTGATCCAGGAAGGCAACATCGGCCTGATGAAGGCGGTCGACAAGTTCGAGTACCGCCGCGGCTACAAGTTCTCGACCTACGCGACGTGGTGGATCCGCCAGGCGATCACGCGCTCGATCGCCGACCAGGCGCGCACCATCCGCATCCCGGTGCACATGATCGAGACGATCAACAAGCTGAACCGCATCTCGCGGCAGATGCTGCAGGAGATGGGCCGCGAGCCGACGCCCGAGGAACTCGCGGTGCGGATGGAGATGCCCGAGGACAAGGTCCGCAAGGTCCTCAAGATCGCCAAAGAGCCGATCTCGATGGAGACCCCGATCGGCGACGACGAGGACTCGCATCTCGGCGACTTCATCGAGGACACCTCGGTGCAGTCCCCGCTCGACTCGGCGACGATGGAGAGCCTGCGGGAGACGACGCACGCGGTGCTCGCCCAGCTGACGCCGCGCGAGGCGAAGGTGCTGCGCATGCGCTTCGGCATCGACCTCAACACCGACCACACCCTCGAGGAAGTCGGCAAGCAGTTCGACGTCACGCGCGAGCGCATCCGGCAGATCGAGGCCAAGGCGCTCAGGAAGCTCCGTCACCCGAGCCGCTCGGAGCAGCTGCGCAGCTTCCTGATGGAAGACTGAGCGGACGGCGGCCCGGGCCGCCGTCGGGGTCCTTTCCCGCAACAGGGGCCGCGCCGTGCGCGGCCCTTTGTTTTGGTCCGTCAGCGCCCCGGACGACCACGTCGCTGCGCCAGCCGCAACGTCCGCAGGCCCGCGCGGGGCGGATCGGCCGCCGCGGCGCGACCCTCGTGCCGCGGCCGCGTCGCCTCAGGCATAGAGCCTGAGCACCGTGAACACCGCGAGCCCCGCCGCCATCGTCCACAGCATGCTGCGGCTCTTCCACATCACGATGGCCGCGACGGCGGCGGCGAGCAGCCGGTGGTTGCCGAGCGTGAGTTCGAGGTGGCCGTCGGCGACCAGCAGCGCCGGCGCGATGATCGCCGCGAGCGCCGCGGCCGGTGCGTGCTTGAGCGCGCGCTCCGCGAGCGGTGGCAACCGGAAGCGCTGGCCCAGCACGAGGAAGCTGCAGCGCGTGACGACGCCGGTGAGGCCGATGCCGACGATCGCGAGCCAGAGCTGCAGCGCGCGGCTCACCGGCGCGACTCCCGCCGCCGGTCGACCGCGACCGCGACCGCGACGCCGGCGAGGATCGCGACGACGAGTCCGCTCCTGAGCGGCAACCGGTCGAGCACCACGCTGAGCACGGCGGCGACGACGCTGCCGGCGAGCGTCGGCCGGCTCGCGAGCGCCGGCACCCACAGCGCGAGCAGCGCGAGGAGCCCGGCGAAGTCGAGGCCCCAGTCGCGCGGGATCGCGGCCGCGGCGAACAGCCCGACCAGCGATCCGGCGTGCCATACGAGGAACATCGCGAAGCCGACGCCGAAGAAGTACCAGGCGCGCGCGTCGGGGTCGTGCCAGCGGGCCTCGTGGCGCATGTAGACCACGAAGCTGATGTCGCCAAGCAGGTAGCCGAGCGCGAGGCGGCGCGCGAGCGGCAGCGCCCGCAGCGACGGCGCGACGGCGGCGCTGTAGATCACGAAGCGCAGGTTCACCATCAGCGCCGTGAGCACCGACACGGCG
>JBBINS010000011.1:0-45050 GCA_037443765.1 Gammaproteobacteria bacterium | reverse complement strand
GCCTAGATTGCGCGCTCATTGGCGTTGGCGCCTGGCGGGAGACTGCGTTGATCAGCGTGTCGAGGCGATGGGGTGCCAGCGGCCGTGCACCCTGGCGACGGCTCGGGGCCGCCGGTGCGGTCGCGCTCGCGCTCGTCTCGGGAGCGCCGTGCCGCGCCGACGGGGCCCCGCAGTTCGCATTTCCGCGCCTGCAGGACACGACCCAGATCGACGGTCAGGACTACTCCTATTACTACGTGCCGCACCTCGCGGAGCTCAACCAGCTCGTCGGTTACCTGTTCCGGAGCGGTGTTATTCGCAAGGACTCCCCGGATGCGGCGGCGATCACGCGTTACGCTGCCTATAGCTGCGAGGGCACGATCTACGTCGGCAAGGACGCCGAGCGGCGCGCGACCGAGGACATCGACTGGTCGAGCGTCACCGCGCTGCATGCCGGACCGCCCGCCGGGCCGCCGTCGGTGGTGATCGAGCGCTCGCCGCGAGCACCGGGCGCCGACAAGCCGCTCGTGCTCAACACCCCGGACGCGACGATCCGGTACCAGCTGCACCAGGCGCTCGCGGTGCTCGTGTCCGAGTGCCGGCCGCGGAACGCGCGCGAGCCGGTTCCGTCTCACGACGGACAGGGGCACTGAACACCCACCGTCAGCGCCCCGTCGCGCCGCGCCGACCGTGGCGCACGCGCCGGAACGCGACCCGCGCGTGTGGTGCCCACGCGCCACCCTGCCAGCGTGCGGCCATCACGAGGCCGCGCAGCCATTCGTCGGCCGCGTACGCCAGCCACACGCCCGGCAGGCCGAGTCCCCAGTGCACGCCGAGCAGCCACGCGCCACCGGCCATCACGAACAACATCGAGACGGCGCCGGCCGCGACCGGGAAGCGCGCGTCGCCGGTGGCGCGCAGCGCGTTGATGACGACGAGGTTGAAGGTCCGGCCCGGCTCGAGCAGCACCGTGATCCAGAGCAACACTTGCGCGGTCGCGAGCACCAGCGGGTCGCGCGTGAACAGCCGCAGTGTCCAGCGTGAGGTCAGGGCCGCGAGCAGGGCGACGCCGACCGACACCGCGAGTCCCCAGCCGAGGCTGCGGCGGGCCCGCCGGCGGGCCTCGCCGAGGCGTCCCGCCCCAATCAGCCGGCCGACGACGATCTCCGTTGCGAGACCGATCGACAGCCCCGGCAGCACCGTGAAATAGGTGACCTGCATCGCGTAGGCCTGGGTCGCGAGCGCGGCGGTGCCCATCCGCGCGACGGCGGCGATCGTGAACATCAGGGCGAGCCGGTAAGCGAGCCCCTCGGCGGCCCCCGGCAGGCCGATGCGCAGCACGGGCGCGAGCCGGTCCCGGCGCAGCACCCACCAGTCGCGACGTACCGGCACGAGTGCGATCCGGCGCCGCCAGAGGTAGAGGTGCAGGCCGATTCCGAATGCGCGGCTCAGCAGCATCGCGAGCGCGAAGCCCGGCAGGCCCAGGCCGGCGAAGGGACCTGCCCCGCGCATCAGCGGCCAGCAGAGCAGCAGGTGCAGTGCGTGCATCGACAGGATGTTGAAGAGCACGTCGCGCGCGCGCAGGTGGGCACGCATCACGGCCGCCATGCTGGCGTTGTAGGCATCGAGCCCGAGCGCGAGCGCGAGCAGCTGCAGGTACGGTGCGGCGAGCGGCAGCACGTCCGGCGGGGCGCTCATCAACTCGAGCAGCGGCCGCGCGCCGGCCGCGACACCGACTGCGGTGGCGAGACCCACCCACGTGCTCGCGCCGAGCGACGCGCGCGCGGTGTCGTCCGCCATCGCGCGATTGCCCGCGCCGAGCTCCTGCGTGATCGTGACGCTGACGCCGAGGCTGATGACGCGCAGCAGCAGGAAGAACGTCGCTTGCACGCTGTTGGCGAGCGCGAACGCCCCGGAGGCGGCCTCGGAGGTGTGCGACGCGAGCGCGAGCCCGACGAGACCGACCGAGATGCCGAGCAGGAGTTCGCTGAACAGCGGCCACGCGAGCGGTACCAGCGCCGGTCGCGTCGCGCGGAGCTTCGCGGTGATCGTCATGCAACGCGTCCATTGGGCAAGGCCCCGACGCGCGTCCGAAGGCGCCCGTGCCGGTGCCCCGGCATGGCGTCGGTCACTTGCCTGCGATCAGCTTCGTCTTGAGCGCCTGGAATTCCGCGTCGGTGAGGATGCCACGCTTGCGCAGGTCGTCGAGCATGATGAGTTCGCTGTAGAAGTCCGGCTTCCTGTCCGCAGCCGGCGGTGTCGCGGCCGGTGCCACCTGAAGTGCCGCCGGCGGGACCGCGGCGACCGCCGCCGTCGACCCTGCGGCCGGTGCCTCCGCGACCGGTCGCGCGACCGGGGCCGCGATCGCCACGGGTGGCGCCGCAATCGTCGCGGGGTCGCCGGGCGCCACCAGCCGGAACTCGAGGTCGGCCGTCAGCAGGTGGCCACGCAGAGTGTCCTCGTGGCTGGAGATCGGGACGATGACCTTGTGCTGCGTCTGCGCGAACGCGTTCGCTTCGTCGAAGATCGCCGCCTTCATCGCAGCGGTGTCCGCATAGCGACCACCACCGTCGACCCGGGACAGCCGGTAGGTGTCCGGCGTCAGCTGCTGCAGCCCCGTGCCCATGCTTGCGCTCATGCACCCGCCGACCGCGAGCGCTGCGAGGCCCCAAATCGTTCTTCTCATTCATCCCCCGGAAGTCACGGCGCGCACGCCGGCAGCCATCCACGCCGCGGTACCGTACACGGACGGGGCCGGTTTGGCGACGGTGGATGACCGACGACGGCCCGACCGTGCGCGACGGCCGCGCGCGGGGCGAAGGCGCGCGCTTCACAGCCGCCGTGGCCGGCGTCCCGCGGGCCCGGGCCGAAGGTCGGTGTCAGATGATGATCTTGGCGCGGACGGGCGCCTCGCACGCCGGCCGCGCCGCAGTCTCCTCGCCGAGCACCTGCTGTTCGGCGTCGAGCGCGGCGAGGCCGGGTATGCCGATCTGGCGGACGGTCGCGCCGACGGAGCGGCGGACGCAGGCGTCCATTTCCGGCCGGATCAGCTGTGTGCCGGTCAACGGCCGCGCCGCGTCGCAGACTTCGATGGCCGCGCGCCGGATTCGCACGTAAAGCGCGGCAATGCCTTCCGGCGTCGCGAGGTCAAGATCGTGGTACGCGATCCGGACCGATCGCGGCTCGCCCGCGGTGCCACCCTGGGGGACGCTGCGCGTGGCCGTCGCGGTGCGCGGCGGGCCGGCCGAGGCGCCATCGGGTGGCGCCGCCGCCGCGTATCCCGGCAACAACGCCACCGCCACGGCGGCGGACCAAACGGCGAACGGCAGCCTTGCCATGGATCTCATTGCCGCCTCCCGGGGCCGCATCATCGGCGGCCAACGTCATCATAGGCCCGGCGGGCGCGCGACCGCCAAGGTTCGTCGCGCCGGAACCGCCACTCGGCGCAAGTCCCGCTCGCCTCCGCCTCGACTGCTCTAGATTAGACGAGCCAGATGGCATTTTGGTCCACGGGGGGGCGCGCCGGCGCGCGTCGACGCAGCTGAATTTGCTGCACCTGCGTCATCGCGCGGCTGCGACGGGGCGCCCGCCGCGCCCGCGCTGCCCGGAAGGCACCACGTTTCGTCCCACGCGGAGCCGGTTTCGTCCCTCGGCCATGACCGCTCGTCCCATTTTGAATACGATGGCATGCGCCGGCACCGACACTGCCCCGGTGCGGCGCGCGCTCCTGCCGACGCGCGGGCTCCCCGCGTCCGTCCGCCGGCCGGCGTGCGCCGCCCCTCTCGTGTTCATCCCGGCGTGCAGGCGAGGCCCGATGGCCCAGGTATCAGACGCTTGAGCGCCGTCCCGCTGCAATCGGCGGGTGTCGCGCCGACGCGCGTGCCGGACCGAGGCTGGTGGCGCGCGATCCTGACCTACGCGCCGCTGTGCTGGCTGTTCGTGTTCCTGATTCACGTCACGAACATGGAGGCCTGGCGGATCGCGAGTGCCGACGACTCGGTCACCGTCGCCCCGCCCTCGATCCGCGTCGCCCAGTTCCTGTTGCTGCTGCCGGCGTTGATCATCGCCTGCCGCCTGGCCGTCACCGTCGGCGGCGGCACCCGCCCGGCGGGCCTGCGCCTGTCCGCTCAGGTGCTGATCGCGATCGCATTCTCGGTGTTGGCGCGACCGGCGCTCGTCACGGCCGCCTGGCTGACGCGCCACCCGGAGATCGCCGCCGCCGTCGCGAACTCGCTGCTGACGCCGACACGCGAGTCGGTGGCGGTCTGGATCGCGAGCGCGGCCGCGATGGCCCTCAACTACGCCGTCTGCCTCGGCGTCGTGGTCGGCGTCAAGACCTACCGGGACCTCGACAGCGAGCGCGTCGCGCGCGCCAACGTCGAGCGCGAGGCGATACAGGCCCGCCTGCAGGCGCTGACGAACCAGCTCAACCCGCACTTCCTGTTCAACGTGCTCAACACGATCGTCTCCATGATCGAGTCGCAACCGAGGCTCGCGCAGACGATGGTGACCCGCTTCGCCGACCTGCTGCGCCGGATCCTGAACGACGGCGCGACGCAGTACGTCTCGCTGGCGCGGGAGCTCGAACTCCTCGAGCAGTACATCGAGATCCAGGAAATGCGCTTCCCGCAGCGCCTGACGCATGAGCGCGCCATCGGAGGCGGCGCCGCGGAGGCGCTCGTGCCGGCGCTCGTGCTGCAGCCGATCATCGAGAACGCGGTCGTGCACGGCCTTCGCAGGCACGACGGGCCGGTGCACGTGCGGATCGAGGCCGAGGTCGCCGGATCGACGCTCGAGATCCGCGTCTCGAATCCCGGATCGACCGCGCCCGGTCATGCGGCGCCGGCACCAGGCGTCGGCCTGCGCAACGTCGCCGAACGGCTGCGGACGCTGTTCGGCGAGCGCGGTACGGTCGAGCTGCAGATGCCCGCTCCCGGCCGCTACGTGACGACCGTGCGCATGCCGCTGCTTGAACGCGCGTCCACCGTGGGAGGACCCGGGCCGTGAGGATCCGCGCGTTGCTCGTGGATGACGAGGAGCACTCGATCACGCGGCTGCGGCAGCTGTGCGCCGATCACGCGGATCTCCGGGTCGTCGGCGAGGCCCAGAACGGCGCCGATGCCATAAACCTGCTGCGCACCCTCGCGCCGGATCTCGTCTTCCTCGACGTCCACCTCGGCGCGATGAGCGGCCTCGACGTGCTCGCCGCGCTCGGTCCCGAGGAACTGCCGGCGGTCATCTTCATGACCGCCTACGAGAACTACGCGGCCGAGGCGTTCGAGCGCGACGCCGTCGACTACCTGCTGAAGCCTTGTACGCCCGAGCGGTTCACACGCGCAGTCGGCAAGCTGCGCCTCAGGATGGAGCGCGGCGTGACCTCGACGCGCGAGGAGCTGGTCGCGGCCTGGCGTCAGCTGATGGGCGGCTCACTGCCGCCCGCCGCGGGCCGGCTCGACGGCCTGTTCGTCGAGGACGCCGGTCGCTGGGTTTTCGTCGACTTCCACTCGATCGACTACATCGAGGCGGCGCGCAATTACGTCGTGATCCACGTCGGCAAGCGCGCGCTCGTGCACCGGGCCGCGATCTCCTCGTTCGAGCAGACGCTCGACCCGACGCGTTTCGCGCGCATCCACAAGTCGGTGATCATCAACCTGAGCCGCGTCGAGTCGATCGAGAACGACTTCAACGGTGCCTACGTCGTGCGCCTCGCCGGCGGCGCGAGCTGCCGGTCCGGCCAGTCGTACCGCAGCCGCATCCAGGAACTTCTGCGACCGACGGCCGCGCGACCGCGGGTCACGGGCTAGCGGCCGCGCGCCGCCACCACGCGCGGTGCTTCGTCCCCGCCGCCGGGGCTCTCGCCCGCGGCTGAGGTCCGTTGGTCCCAATTCCGTTGTGACGACCGCGCTGCGAGGCGACGCTTCCCGGCGCCGTGAGACTCCTCGACCGCATCCTGCAGAGTCGCGCGCCGCTACTCGTCGCCCGCGGTACCGGGATCACGCGCCTGCCGGGCGCCGCGGATCTCGCCCCGGCGCTCGCGGCGGCCCCGCTGCGATTCGCGCTGACGGAGCCGCTGACGCGGGTCTGCGCCGCGCTTGCCTACGCCGGCGGCGACCGCCTGGGGGCGTGCCTCGACCTCGTGCACGTGCCGGCGCGCTCGCTGTGGGTCGAGTGGCCCGACGCGGCGCGGCTCGAGGCGGCGTCGGCGATCCGCGGCGCCGATCCAACCGTCGGTGGCGGTCCGCCGGCGCGCGCGGGCGCCTACGTCACGGCCGACGCTGCCGGCCGGCGCGGCTGCGCGCGTACGTTCTGGGGCCCCGTGGACGGTGATGGCGAGGCGTCGCTCGCGCCACTGATCACGGAATTCGACCTCGACGCCGGCGACGCGCCGGTCGGCACGATCGCGGACGTATTCGCAGGTGGCGTCGCGGGCCTCGCCGCCGACGACCCGGGGCTCGGCGAGATCCTCCGCTGCCTGGGCTTTCGGTTCGACGAGCGCTGGGCCGCCTACTATCGCGGCGAGTGCGGGACCGCGGACGCCCGCGAGGCGGTGCTGCGCGCCTCGCTCGCGGCCGTCGCGACGGACCTGCCGGTGGTGTTCGCGCTCTGCCTGCTGCTCAGCTCGCGCACGCGCCTGCCGCAGCGCAGAGCCGATCTCGGGCGCCTCAACCGGCGCCGCAGGCGCGAAGGCAGGGTCGCGCTGGTCGAGCAGGTGGAACTCACCGTGCCGGTAGTCAGCGCTTACTCGACCAGCGCCGTGGAAGGCGACCCGCGCCGCGCACCCCGGCTGCACCACGTCCGCGGCCATCTCGTCCGGCGCGGCTGCCAGGTGTTCTGGCGCATCCCGCACCTGCGCGGGCGCGCGGCGTTCGGTCAGCTCCGCGCCCGCAGCCTGACGCTCAACTTCGAGTCCCGCAGCCGAGCCTCGCCCGAGGCACGGTCGCACGATGGCCACGCCGCCGCGGCGCGACGTGGCTCCGCCTCACCGCTCCCCGGAGGTCCGCCATGAACGCCATTGACCGCGACTCCGTCGCCTCCCCCGCCGTGCCCAATTGCCCGCGGCGCGGGAATGTGTTCGCCGCGACGCTTGCCGCCGCATGCATCGGCGGCGCCGCGCTGGCCGCCGAGGCGCCGCCGACGGTCAGGGTGCCGTACGGCGACCTCAATTTATCGTCCGACGCCGGCCGGCAGGCGCTGTTGCAACGACTCGCGTCCGCCGCGCACCGGCTGTGCGACGAGCCCGGGACGCGCGAGCTGCCGCGCGTCATCCGTGCGGACGCGTGCTTCCGCGAGACGCTCGACAATGCGGTAGTCGCGGTCCACAACGAGCGCTTGAGCACGCTGTATCACGCCAGGACCGGAGCTGGCGCGACCTGAGGGCCGACAGGCCGGTCGCCGACCTCCGCACGCGCCGCGCCGCGTCTGCGCGCGGCGCGTGCGCGCGTCCGTGTGCTTCGGGACCGGCGACGCGCCAGCCACCTCGACGCGCCGGAACTCTGCGTGGGAAATGCAACAGCGCGGGCACGCTCGCCGGGCGACGCGCGCGCCATTGCACACCGCGGTTTCGTCCCAGCACCCCCGCGTTCGTCGAATACTGGTCCCCGTCGCCGGCGTGTTCGGCACCACGCCACCGGCGTTCGTCACATCCGCCATCCGTTGTGGAACTCGCGGCGTATCGTCGCGCGCCATTCGACCGCTACCCGTCGACCGTCCGTTCGTTCCGAGGGCCGCGCACCGCGTGGCAGCGACGCAACGGCCTCGCGCCCAGGGAGGGCCACCGGCGGCGGGAACCGGCGCGCAACACCGGAGGGCCACGATGAAGAACAACAGACGACTCGGCTCGTTACACCACCGAACGGCGCTGCTCGCGGCGCTGCTTGCATTCACCGCGGGTGGTGCGCACGCGCAGGACAAGGCGCCCGACGCGTCGACCGGCGGCGCGGTGCTCGAGGAGGTGGTGATCACCGGTTCGCGAATCGCGCTGCCGAACATGACGAGCACGAGCCCGATCCAGGTCGTCACGCAGAAGGACATCCAGACCGCGGGCAAGGTCGACATCAGTGACGTGATGCTGCAGCTGCCGCAGAACTTCAACAACTCATTCTCCGACTTCAACAACCGCACCAGTGGCCTGACGACCGCCGGTGGGATCGCGACCGCCGACCTGCGCGGCCTCGGGCCGCAGCGCACGCTCGTGCTGGTGAACGGCCGGCGCCTCGGGGCCGCGGACGCCAACACCGCGAATCCGAACCCGGCCCCGGACCTCGACCAGATTCCGACGGCGCTCGTCGAACGGATCGACGTCGTGACCGGTGGCGCGTCGGCGACCTACGGCTCCGACGCGATCGCGGGCGTCGTGAACTTCATCCTCAAGAGGAACTTCGAAGGCATCCAGGTCGACGGCCAGGCGGGAGAGAACTGGCACAACCAGCACAGCTCCCTGGTCGACGGGTTCGCGCAGCAGGCCGGCGATACCGCGCCGACCGGCACGATCCGCGATGGCGCCAACAAGACCCTCACGATCACGCTCGGCTCGAACATCGCCGACGGCAAGGGCAACGTCACGGCGTATTTCGGCTACCTGCGCGCCGATCCCGTGCCGAGCGGCAACCGCGACTTCGGCTCGTGCCAGCTGAACGCGATGCCGGACGCGACCGGCAACTACTCGGGCGCGTTCTGTTCGGGTTCCAGCAACTCGAACTACTTCGGCATCAACGGCACCGCCTACTCCGTGCTGGGCAACCAGTTCATCCCGCGCGGCTCGGCCCCGACCAACCCGCCGGCGGTCTTCAACTCGCAGCCTTACATCTACACCGGGCGTGACGACCTGCGCTACAACGCCGGCTTCCTCGCGCATGTCGACCTCAACGAGCACTTCAAGCCCTACGCGGAGTTCTCGTACATGAACGACCGGACGGACCAGAAGATCGCGCCGTCCGCGCTGTTCCGTCAGAGCAACCCGTACGACCCGACGGGCAACAACAGCTACAACGTTAACTGCAGCAACCCGTTGCTGAGCGCGCAGGAAGCCTCCATTCTGTGTACCCCTGCGCAGATCGCGGCGGACCTGGCGAACCCCGGGTCGGTCAGCGCCAACGTCGACATCGGCCGCCGCAACACCGAGGGCGGCGGTCGCGAGTCGTATTTCGAGCACACCAACTACCGCGCGGTATTCGGCGACAAGGGCAGCATCGACCGCACCTGGAGCTACGACGCGTACGGGCAGTACTACTACACGACGTTCTTCAACTCAAACAAGCAGTACCTGAGCTTCACGGCGATCGACAACGCACTGCAGGTGAAGACGGGACCCGGCGGCACGCCGGTCTGCATCAGCGGCGGGAGCTGCGTGCCCTACAACATCTGGCAGGACGGTGGCGTCACGCCGGCGCAGCTCGCCTACCTCTACCTCAATGGCACCGCCTACGGCACGACGTCGCAGCGCACCGTGCATGCCGACGTCACCGGCGAACTCGGCAACTACGGCGTCAAGTCGCCGTTCGCCAACGACGGTATCTCGGTGAACGTCGGCTACGAGCACCGCTCGGAGGTCTGGTCGTACGAGCCCGACTCGGGGGAAGTCAGCGGCAACCTGGCGGGGTTCGGTGGTGCGGCGGCGCCGATCCACCAGGGCTACAGCCTCAACGAGGAGTGGATCGAGCTCGGTGGCGCGCTCGCGCAGAACAAGCCGGGCATCCGCAGCCTCGTCGTCGACACGGGCTTCCGGCAGTCCGACTACTCGACGACCGGTTCCGTCAGCACCGGCAAGTTCGAGGTCCAGTACGCACCGACCGACGACGTCCGGCTCCGCGCCTCGTGGCAGCGTGCGATCCGGGCCCCGAACCTGATCGAGCTCTACAGTCCCGCCAACATCGGCCAAATCAACGCCGGCGACGATCCGTGCGCCCCGAACGAGTACACCGGCGTCATCGCCGCGACGCTGGCGCAGTGCATGCGCACCGGAGTCACGGCCGCACAGTACAACGCGGGCTCCATTCCGCAGGGCACCGGCAGCCAGCTGTCGCAGGAGATCGGCGGCAACGTGAACCTGAAGCCGGAGAGGGCGGATTCAATCAGCCTCGGCCTGACGCTGACGCCGCAGGCAATCCCGGGACTGACCGGTAGCATCGATTACTGGCGCATCAAGCTGACGGACGAGATCGGCGCGATCCCGCCGGGGCTGCTGCTGCAGGAGTGTCTCAATACGGGGAACCCGTTCTTCTGCAGCAAGATCGTCCGCAACCCGCAGAACGGCAGCCTCACCGGGGCGGACGTCGCGGGCGGCGGTTACATCGTGCAGACGGTGATCAACATCGGCGAGGTGCAAATCGACGGTATCGACGTGCAGAGCGCCTACAAGGTGCCGCTCGGCGGCCGCGCGGGCTCGCTCGTGTTCGCGCTGAACGGCGCGCTGCTGCTGTCGGACAAGACGACGCCCTACCCGGGCTCGCCGAGCTACAACTGCACGGGGCTCTACGGCGCGTTGTGCCAGACCGTGGATCCGCGCTGGCGCCACACGCTGCGCACGACGTGGGTCGCGCCCGGCGACGTCGAGGTCACGCTCAACTGGCGCTTCATCGGCGCGGTCACGCTCGACAACAACGATCCGAACCCGCTGCTGAACGGACACACGTTCGTGAACCAGGTGACGGGCGGCCCGGCGTTCGACTACTTCAACAACCGGATCCCGTCGTACAGCTACCTCGACCTGTCGGCCTCGTGGGCGGTCACCAACGGGCTCACGGTGCGCGCCGGCATCAATAACCTGCTCGACAAGGACCCGCCGGTCGTTACCAGCGAAATCGTCGCCGGCGGCGCGAACAACACCTTCGAGACCTACGACACGCTCGGCCGGCAGATGTTCGTGTCGTTTACGGCGAAGTTCTGATCGATCGGCGCTGCCGGGGGCCAGGGAAGGCTCCGGCAGCGCGCCGGCCGCGACGGCACCTGAATGCGCGTGTCACGGGCCGTGCAGGCGATGCCTCTGCTGCTCCGCGGCACCGCGCGCGGCGCGACGATGTCGACCGGGTCGGGTCCTGCGCGCGTACCATGCCCGGGGGGGCCAGCGGACCGATCCCATGTCGCTTCAGGAAAATCTCGGGCAGCTCTACCTGGACGTCCAGGCGTACGCGGCGGCGAATTCGCACGACCCGCACTC
Organism: Gammaproteobacteria bacterium; assembly: GCA_037443765.1. Taxonomy (GTDB): domain Bacteria; phylum Pseudomonadota; class Gammaproteobacteria; order Steroidobacterales; family Steroidobacteraceae; genus CAIKZZ01. Next base: position 33,916 of record JBBINS010000011.1, on the reverse strand, counting down.
GCACGCGGGTGCCGCGATCCTGACGAGCGAAGGCAAGAGCCTCGTCATGGCCTGCAACAAGCTCGCCCGCGGCGTCAGCGACGAGCCATGGCGCTGGAATCGACCACAGCGCTACCTCTGGGTCGAGATGGCGCCACGCGCCGCGATCTACGAGGCGATCCGCCGCGGCGAGCGGATCGCCGGCCTTTGGATCCTGACGACGGTCTTCCCCGTCGCGGACGACGCGCGGGCCATCATCGAGACCGGCATCCGCGGCGTCGCAGCGCCCGCGCCGGACCTCACCGATCGGCTGGAGAGCGACTACTACGTCTCCGCGCAGCGGATGCTGTTCGAAGCGGCCGTGCAGGTGGAGTACCTGGCCGTCGCGCCGACGTTCAGCACCTGAGCTGCCCGGCGGCCGCGTTCCGGCGCCGGATGCCGGCTGCAATCGTGTGGAACGGGAATTCCCAGGCCTCGCTGCCGCCACCGGAGGCCGACCTCGCTGCGCGTCGCGCCCTCGGGAGGTGCGGTCGCCGCCGCCTGCTGCGTTGCGGCGGCGCCGCCAAAGCCCCGGTCGGCCCGCCGGGCATTCCCTGGATTTAAAGGACCGCGCGCCGGGGCCGCTAACCCGTAAGGGTGATTTGGCATCCGCCTCGCGGCTGCGGGGTGACGGGAGTTCGTGATCCAGGTAACGGTGTGCCGGTGGCGCCGCCGGACCTTCGCGGAGGTGAAATGGCGTGCGGTCTGTGGCGCCGGCAGCGGCGTGCGGCGTTGACGATCCGGGCCGCGGCTCAGGTCGCGATCGGGGTGTTGCTGGTGGCCGTGACGGGTGGTGCCTGGGCGCTTGATCCCGCGCTGCGGCCGACCCAGTATGTCCGCGAGAACTGGCAGATCCCTGATGGCCTGCCCCAGGCCAGCGCCCAGGCGATCGCGCGCACGCCCGATGGCTACCTCTGGGTCGGCACCCAGGAGGGCCTCGCGCGCTTCGACGGCGCGCGCTTCGTCGTGTTCGACAGCGGGAACGAGCCGGGCATCCCGAACAAGCACATATCCGTGCTGCACGTCGACCGCAGCGGGCGGCTGTGGATCGGGACTCGCGCGGGCCTTGCAGTGCTCGAGGGCGGGCACTTCCGCACGGTCGATGGCGTCGCGGCACTCGCGCAAACCCGGGTGGGCTCGATCGTCGAGGACCGGGCGGGTCGACTGTGGGTCGGCACGGAGCGCGGCCTCGTCGAGCTCGACAACGGGCGGGGCCGTGTTTTCGACGCAGCGAGCGGGCTGCGCGACGCTGCGGTGCGAGCGTTGCTCGCCGACCGACGTGGTGCGCTCTGGGTGGCGACCGCGACCGCGGGGCTCTTTCGCCGCGATGGCGAGACCTTCACGCCGGTGCCGCTCGGCCCGGGCACGAATCCCGACCCGGTCACGGCGATGCACGAGGACCCCGACGGCGTGCTCTGGTTCGGCACCGCGACGGGCGCGCTCTACCGCCGCAAGGGGGAGACCACCGAGTCCGTCGCGGCACCCGGCCGCCTCGGCCCGATCGTCAACGTGCTCGCGCGCGACCGCGATGGCAATCTCTGGATCGGCACCGGTGGCGCCGGCCTCGTGCGCTGGCGCGACGGCAAGTTCAGCGCGCTCGACACCGACCTGTTCGCGCGCAGCGACCTGCGCGCGCTGCTGGAGGACGACGAGGGCAGCCTCTGGATCGGCAGCTACGGTGGCGGCCTGCTGCGGCTGCGCGATCCGAACGTCGCCTCCTTCGGCGAGCCGGAGGGGCTGCAGGGCAAGCTCGCGTGGTCGATCGTGCCGCGCCGGGCGGGCGGACTGTGGATCGGGACGGACGCAGGGCTCAGCCGCTACGCCGACGGCGGGTTCGAACACGTTGCGGGCCCTCCCGGCCACGAGACGGCGCGCGTCCGGGCCGTGCTCGAGGACCGTCGCGGCGCCGTCTGGGCCGGCACGGACGGCGTCGGCGTGTACCGGCTCGACGCCGGTGCCATGGCCGTTTTCAACCATGCGCGCGGCCTCTCCGGCGACAGCGTGTTCGCCCTCGCCGAGGACCGCCGCGGCCGGATCTGGGTGGGAACGAACGTCGGGCTCGACCGCATCGAAGACGGCGTCGCCTCGTCGGTGCAGTCGCTTCTCGGGGTCGCCGGCACGACGTCGATCCGGCTCATTCACGAGGATCGCCGCGGCGCCATCTGGGTCGCGAGCCAGGCACACGGCCTGTTCGTCATCGACGACCGCGGCACGCGCCGATTCGGCCTTCACGATGGCTTGCCGAGCGACTGGGTGATCTCGATCCACGAGGACGAGCGCGGCATCCTCTGGCTCGGCACGACCGACGGCCTCGCGCTCTGGGACGGGCAGAAGGTCGTGTCCCTGGCGCACTTCGGCGGGCCGCTGCGCGAGACCATCCTGCAGGTGCTCGAGGACGATCGCCACCAGCTGTGGATGACGACCAACCGGGGGCTCGTGTCCGTCGCGCGGGAGGCGCTCGACCAGCTCGCGAGGGGTGGCTCGGCCATGCCGACGTTCCGCGCGTACGACGCCGCCGACGGCCTGCGCTCGGTGGAGTTCGACGGCGGCAACACCCAGCCGGGCTGCCGGACGGCGGACGGAGCGCTGTGGCTCCCGGGGATCGTCGGCATCGTGCGGGTCAGCCCCGACCACATGCGGGTGAACCCGGTGCCGCCACCGGTGCGCATCGAGCAGCTGGCCGCGGACGGAACGCCGCTCAGGCTCGCCGCGGGCATGGAGATCGCGCCAGGGCCGCAGCAGTGGGAGTTCCACTACACGGGCCTCAGCCTGCTCGTGCCGAAGCGCTCGCAGTTCCGATACCGGCTCGAGGGCCTCGACAAGGACTGGGTCGATGCCGGTACGCGCCGCACGGCCTACTACACCGGCCTCGCGCCCGGGACATACACGTTCCACGTGGTCGCTAGCAACAACGATGGCGTCTGGTCGACTACCGGTGCGAGCCTGCGGTTCACGCTCCTGCCGCACTTCTACCAGACGCTCTGGTTCCGGCTGATTTGCGTCGCAGCGATCGCCCTCGCCGCCGGCGCCTGGTACCGGCTGCGGATCGGGCGGCTGCGCCGCCTCGCAGGCGCACTGTCCGAGCAGGTCGCGCAGCGCACGCGCGACCTCGAGTGGGTCAACGCCGAACTCCTGCAGGCCAAGGAGCGCGCCGAGCAGGCGGCGCTCGCCAAGTCGCAGTTCCTCGCCAACATGAGCCACGAGATCCGCACGCCGATGAACGGCGTGATCGGCATGACGGAACTGCTGCTCGAGACGGACCTGGACGCCACCCAGCGCGACCACACGAGGACCATCCGCGACAGCGCCGCGGCGCTGCTGACGATCATCAACGACATCCTCGACTTTTCGAAGATCGAGGCCGGCAAGCTCGAGCTCGAGCGCGTCGACATGGACCTGCGCGGCATGGTCGACGACGTCGCGCACCTGCTCGCGGTCCAGGCGCACGCCAAGGGCCTCGAGATGATCGTGAGCGTCGACCCGCTGCTGCCGGACCGGCTCGTCGGCGATCCCGGCCGCGTCCGCCAGGTGCTCCTCAACCTCGGCAGCAACGCGGTCAAGTTCACGGCCGAGGGCGAGGTCGCGATCGCGGTCCGCGTGCTGGCGTCGGACGCGCACGGCACGACGGTGCGCTGCGAAGTACGCGACACCGGCATCGGCATCCCGGCGGCGCGGCTCGGCACGCTGTTCCAGCCGTTCGTGCAGATCGACGCCTCGACGACTCGCCACTACGGTGGCACGGGCCTCGGGCTGTCGATCGTGCGCCGGCTGGTCGAGCTGATGGAGGGCGAGGCCGGCGCCGACAGCCGCGAGGGCGAGGGCTCCGTGTTCTGGTTCACGGCGCGATTTGGTGCCGCCGCGAGCCGGCCCGACGTGGCGCGCGCGCCGCCCGACGCGCTCCACGAGCGCCGCGTCCTGGTCGTCGACGACAACGAGACCAACCGCAAAGTGCTGAGCCGCCAGCTCGAGCACCTCGGCGTGCGGCCCGCCTGCGCCGACGGCGCCGCGGGCGCGCTGGCGGCGCTCGCAGCCGCGATCGACGAGGGGCGGCCGTTCGACGTCGCGGTCGTCGACTACATGATGCCTGGCTGCGACGGCTTCGAGCTCGGCCAACGGATTACCGCCGATCCGCGCTTCGGCTCGACGCGGCTCGTGCTGCTCACCTCGGCGCGCGGCACACGCGGCGTGGACGAGTTCGCGAAGGTCGGATTCGCCGCCTACCTGCTGAAGCCGGTATCGCACCGCGAGCTGCGGGAGTGCCTGTGCCGAGTCGTGTCCTCCGATGCACGCGAGTGGCACGCCCAGACACAGCCGATCGTCACCGGCGAGCAACTGCGCGACGCCCCGGACGAGCGGCGCCTGCTGCTCGCCGAGGACAACCCCGTCAACCAGAAAGTCGCGCGCTGCACACTCGAGAAGCTCGGCTACAAGGTCGACATCGTCGACAACGGCGCCGAGGCCGTGCGGGCGTGGGAAACCGGTCGCTACGACCTCGTGCTGATGGACTGCCAAATGCCGGTCATGGACGGCTACCAGGCGACGCGCGAGATCCGTCGGCGCGAACGCGGCGCCGCCAGAATCCCGATCGTGGCCCTGACCGCCGACGCGATGAAGGGCACGGAGCAGCAGTGCCTCGGCGCCGGCATGGACGACTACCTGACCAAGCCATTCGACCGCGCGCGCCTCGCCGCCACGCTCCAGCGGCGCCTCGGCGCAGTGCCGGAGGCGGCCGCGGCGAGCGCGCCGCCGGCGGTCGTCGTCGAGCCCGCGGCGGCGGCCCCGGTCGACTGGCATGGGCTCCTCGAAGTCACGAACGGCGACGCCACCTTCACCGAAGAGCTGGTCGAGCTTTTCATCGAGGCCGGCGATGCGGCGTTGCGGGACATCCACGCGGCGGTGGCGAGCGGTGACCTGGCGGCGGTCGGCCGCGCCGCGCACGCGCTCAAAGGATCGAGCGCCAGCATCCGCGCGCAGCCGGCGAGTGCGGCGGCGGCGCGGCTCGAGGCCGCGGCACGGGCGGGTGCGGCGGGCGAGATCGCAACGCTCGAGGCCGAGCTTCAGCGGGAAGCCGTGCGGGCAATCGAGTACCTGCGCGCCCGTCGTGCATGAGTAGCGGCGCGGGGCGTCGTTCCTGCGCCGTACGCATCCGCGATATCCGGCGACCGCCGGCTCCCCTGCGCTTCGTCGGCGAGACGGCTCACGCCGATCCGCCCGCCGGCATCCCGGCCGTGCTCAAGCAGGCGGTGCCGCGACGCGCGTGATGTCGCGCGGCGGCGGGCGAGCTCCCGGCCCGCACGGCCTGGCGTCGTCGCGTCGAGGGTACCGGTCAACGCGGTCGGTCGTCCGGCGCTCCGTAGACTCGTCCGCCGGACGTCCCCGCCAGGCACCGGAGGTTGCGCCTGCCGTTCCCGCCCGTCGTCGCGCACTCCACGCGCGGCCAGCCAGCGCCGCCGCGCTCTGGGTCGCGCTGCTGCCGGCCCAGCCGGCCGCGGCGGTGGACCTGATCGGACTCTATGTCGGCGGCGCCGTCGGCCAGGCCCGCGTCGAGGCCGATGGCGCGAGCGTGAGTCCGACGAGCTTCAGGGAGACCCGCGGCGCGCACAGGGTGATGGCCGGCATCCGGCCGATCTCGCTGCTCGGAGTCGAGGTCGCGTAGGTGGATTTCGGCGATCCTGCGGGCAGCCTCGAAAACTTCCCGGCCGGCGCGAAGATGAAGGAGGCCGCGGCGTTCGGCGTGCTCTACCTGCCGGTGCCGGTCATCGACGTCTACGCGAAGCTAGGCCTGGCGCGCCTGCAGAGCACGGTGACCGGCACGATCCCGAACGCGTCCATCGTGACCCTGCCCGTGTGCGGGCCCCCGGTCTTCCAGCTCGACCGCACCAATGCGACCGTCGCCGGCGGCGCGGGCGTCCAGTTCAAGATCGCGTCGGTCGCCGTGTGCGGCGAGTACGAGCGCTTCAACGCAGCCGGCGGCATTCCCGGACTGGTGTCGCTCGGGCTCACCTGGGCGTTTCCGTGGGCGCGAGACGAACCGCGGCGCCCGCCGCGACCGACCGTCACGCGACGCCGAGGCTGAGGACGAACTCGACGCCGCCGTCGACGTTGCGCGCCTCAATCGTGCCGCCCATCTTCGCCATGTACGTCTTGGCGACGAACAGGCCCTGGCCGCGGCCGCGAGCGGAGCCGTTGTCGGCGTGGTCCGACACGCCGTACTCGAAGATCCGCCCGATGAGTGTCTCGTCGATCGACGGCCCGTCGTTGCGGATCCGCACTTCGGCGACCGTGCCGACGCGGCGCAGGTCGATCCGGATCGGCGTCCCGGCCGGGCGGTAGCGCGCGGCGTTGCTGAGTACGTGCGTAATGACGTCCTCGAGCGAGTGCTCGTCGGCCTTGACGACGAGTGGTGTGCCCTCGCCCGTATACTCAACGCCGACGACGCCGGCGTCCGCCGCGTTGCCGGCCACGTGGCGGAGAAACGCGTCGACGTCGAGCGTGCTCACCTCGAGCGCGGCGCAGAGGATCGCCTCGCTCGGCGAGGCGTGGCCATAAAGCACGCGGACCGCCTGCTGCATGCGCTCGATGTAGCGCCGGCTCGGGTCTTCAGGCCGCGCATGCAGCGCGAGCAACGACTGCAGCGGCGACATGATCTCGTGCCCGACCGCCTGCCAGAGGTCCTTCTCCTGGTCCGCGCGGATCTGCTCGCGCTTGACGTCCTCGTTGACGCGCTGCAGGAGGTCGGCCAGCACGCCCGCGAGCAGCCCGAGCTCGTCCCGGCCGCGCAGGGTCCCGAGGTCGTGCTCGATCAGCCGCTCGGAGCCGCGCACGGACTTGCGCACCGCGGCGGCGCGCGTCGTGACGAGCGTGATGCGGCGGATGATCCGCGCCTCGATGGCGAGCCACGTCACGAGGATCGCCGCGAGCATCGCGGCGACGAACCAGTAGAGGCGTCCGGCGACGACGGCGATCGCGCGGTCCACGCCGGCGAGGTCGCCCGTGAGGCGCACTTCGTAGTCGCCGAGCGGCGTCGCGACGCGCTCGCTCGCCACGAGCGGTTGCTCGTAGCCCTCGACCGGCAGGCGCCTTATCAGGCGGCTGAGGAACGGTGGCGGACTGCCGGCGTGCTCGCCCCCGTTGGTGAGGACGAGCACTTCGTGCACGCCGTCCGCCTGCAACCTGCGAATCCGCAGGCTTTCGCCGACCAGCAGTTCCGAGCGCAGGTCCGCAATCGCGAACGGCGCCGCGGCGCCGGCGCGGTTGCTGTCGAAGAGTACGCCCGCGTCTCCCGGCCCGAGCACCGTGACGTGCACGCGCACCGCCGCGAGGTCGCGCGGCGGCCAGACGACGCGCGCGTTCCCGTAGAGGTCCTCGCGGAACACGTCGACCGGCAGGCGCACCGAGTAGAACGAGCGCTTGCGGCACGGCGTCGCCGCGGCCGTCGTCGCGGCCGCGGCCGCCCCGACGCAGCGCGCGTCCTGCCAGAGCCAGCCACGGAACTCCTTGTTCGGTCGGCGTCCGAGGTGCCCCTGCTCGTCCTGCTCGAAGCCGGTGAGCCGGCCCTGCACCGCCGTGTGCTTCGGGCCGCGCGCCGTCTCGAGCGGCGCGAGCCAGCGGAAGCTGCGTCCGCGCAGCGACACCTCGACCGACAGGCGGTGCGCCGCGCCGAGGTCGAGATCGCCGGGCGTATGCTCGACCAGCGGCCCGCTGACGAAGCTGCCGACCGCGTACAGGAATCCGCCGGCGGCCGGGCTGTTGCCGACGGAGACGCAGAGCTCCGCATGGTCCGGGTACTGCACGAGGCAGCCCGCCATTTCCACGGCCTGCTGCGCCTTGGCCCGGTCGTCGAAGTCGATGCCGGCGAACGGCAGCACGAGCGGCCGCAACGGCGTCGCCGCGCCGCCGCCGGCGTCGGGGTTGAGCAGCGCGAGCTGACCGGTCGGATGTTGCAGTCGCGCCGTGATCTCGGCGGCGTTCTTGCGGAACACCTCGCCGTAGCTGCGGTAGGAGAGCTGCTTCTCCTCGCGCAGCATGCTGAGCGCGAGCGCCAGCGTCGCGAGCGCTAACAGCAGGAACGCGCCGCGGAAAAAGATCCGCAACCGGAACGGCACGCCGCGCGGCCAGAGCCGCATTACGGATCGGTCCAGCGGAAGCCCCGCATCGGCACGTTCTCGATACCGTCGAAGGCCGAATCGATCTCGCGGAACGCGTCGCGAATCGTGCTGACGTGCTTGCGGACGTTGTCGCGGTTGCGGCCGCTCTTCACGACCTGGTACAGGTCCTCGTACGAGACGACTCGGCCACGTTTCTGGTAGAGCGCATCGAGGATGCGCTGCGCGGTGAGCGGCAGGTTGATGCGCTGGCCGCGCCACATCGGCGAGGCCTGACGCAGCGGGTCGAGCGACAGCTCGCTGGTCGCGACCGGAAGCGCGGACGCGCCGCGTTCGTTCGCGGCGCGCAGCACCTCGAGGAAGGTCTCGATGAATTCCGTCTCGCCGAAGTCGCTCTTCTGAAGGTAATCCCAGGCGTCGAGCGCCTTCATGATGCTGCGGTAGATGCTGGCCGGCATGCCCGAGACGACGAGCACCGGCGTGCCGCGGCGCTTGTTGATCGCATTGATCAGCGCGACGCCCGCGTGCCGCTCGCGGCCGAGCTCGATGTCGAGCACGACCACGTCGTAGCGCTCGCGTTCGATCGCCGCGGCCGCATCGTCGTGGCTGAACCACTGGTCGACCCTGATGCCCGGCCGGGCGGCCTCGATCCAGCCCCGCAGCTGATTGCTGGTCGGGACGTCGTCCTCGATCACCGCGACTCGCGCCATGCCGTGCTCCACGCGGCCTGACCAGGCCCCCCGGCGATTATCGGCCGGAGCCGGCCGCCGCGTCGTGAAGGTTTCTTCCGGCGGGGGAACCAAGACGCCCGGCGGCGGCGTTGAGCGCTCCGGAGCGGCCGCCGAAGAATCGCTCCCGGAACGATGACTCGCCGGCCACCGTTCCCGCCCGAACCCCGCTCGCCGGCCGAGCAAGCCAGGAGAACCGCGCCATGGCCGACCGCCTCGAAGCCCTGAGGGAATTCCTCCGCACGCGCGTCGCCGCGCCCGCCGCCCGCCTCGGCCGCACCGCCGCGGCCGGTGCCGGCGCCATCGCCGACGCCTCCCGCCGCGCGCGGACCCGGCTCGTCGTCCTCGGCGCGGTCGTGATCGCCGGCTACGCGATCGGCAGCCATCCGCCGCTGCAGGCGGTCGCGCCGGGCGAGCTCGTCGTGCGCAGCAACCGCTTCGACGGGACCGCCCGGGTATTCCGCACCGGCATCCTGTTCGCGCTGCCGGGCGTGCATCAGGTGCGGCGCTTCGAGACGCGCGACCAGGTTTACCGGCCGGCGGAGAGCGCGAACGCGGCCGGCGAGTCGCCGTTCCAGTCGGTCGAGGGGCTCTCGATCGGCATCGACCTCGCGGTGCGCTACGCGATCGACCCACGGCGCATCGCGCAGACCGCGCAGGAGCTGCCGGACAACGTCACGGTGGCGGTCGTACGGCCGGCCGTGCAGGGCGTGATCTACAAGCTCTTCGCCCGCTACACGGTGCGCGAGATCTTCTCGAGCAAGCGCATCGAGATCCAGCAGGCGATCGAGAACGAGCTGCGGCCGAAGTTCGCGGCCGCCGGACTCGTGCTGCGCGGCGTCGACATGGGCAAGGTCGACCTGCCCGCGGACTACCGCAAGGGCATGGACCGGCTGCTCGCCGAGGAGCTCGAGTCGGAGAAGATGCGGTTCACGCTCGAACTCAAGGACAAGCGTGTCAAGGAGACGGAGCTCGACGCCGAGGCCGACAAGGTTCGGCGCGAGAAGGCCGCCGAGGCCTCCGCCCAGGAGCAGATCATCGCCGCCCGCGCCCAGGAGGAGGCGATGAAGCACGTGCTGCCGTTCAAGCAGAAGCAGATCGAGCAGCGCCGCCTCGAGGCCGAGGCCGACAAGGTCGCGCGCATCCGCTCCGCCGAGGGCGCAGCCGAGGCGCGCCGCATCGAGGCGAGCGGCGAGGCCGACTCGCGCCAGCGACTCGCCGACGCCGAGGTGTACCGGCTCGAGAAGGTCGGCCAGGTCACGAGCGGCCAGATGGAGCGCGAGGGCGCGCTGATCCAGCGCTACCCGCTGCTCATCGAGAAGACGGTGGCCGACAAGCTGTCCGACAAGATTCAGGTGATCATCGCGCCGCCGCCGCGGGACGGCGGGTTCATAGGCGCCACCCTGCTCGGCGCGAAGGGTGGCACGACCGCCGGCACGACGGCCTCGCCGCGTTCCGGCACACAAGGAGACGAGTGATGCTCCCCGCAACTGTGACGACCCTCGCCATCGTGACCCAGGACCAGGCGGCGCTGCGTGCCGCGGCCCGCGACTCGTCGGCCCAGCAGGCCACGCTCTGGCAGGGCGACGTGCTTGAGATCCGCGGCCGGCGCGGCGACTACCTGCAGGTCTACGACCACCGCCGGGAACGCGCCGGCTTCATCCGCGAGGTGCAGGTGCGCCGCGTGTCGCTCGCGCCCGGTGACGCGCCGGAGCTGCTCGCGGTCGTGCGCTTCCTGCGCGACGCGCCGGGCGCCGAGGCGCTCGGCATCGGCTACGCGGCGGCGTACCTCAAGGCCGTGCCGGCTGAGGCGCTGACGGCCGAACCCCTCGACGCGATCGGCACGATGGCCGAGCGCCTCGCCAAGGGTGCTTCCGTCGACCGCAGGGTCAAGGACCCGGCGCTCGCCGCGCATCTCGACGTCGCCGCGCAGTATGGCCTCAAGGTCAAGAGCTTCGACCGCAACGGCCACATGCAGATCTGCTACGACGGCGAGGTCTATCGCCGCGTGCTCGCGATGCCGTCGGCCGAGTCTGACCAGCAGGCGCGCGCGGCGCTCGGACTCACGCGCCACGAGTGCATCGACCCCGGCGTCGGTCCGTCGGACCGTTACCAGCTCGACCTCTGGCGCGCGACGGTTCTCGACCGGGTGCCGGCGACCGGCCTCGACCCGATGCTGGCGAGCCGGCTGCATGCGCGTCGCGCCGGCGTCTGGTCGTCCGTGGCCTTCGAGCAGGTGCGCCGCGGCGAGCCGCCGCAGGCGGCGGCGCAGCGAGCGATGCAGGAGCTGACCGCGGTCAACGTCGGCGACCTCGGCGACGCAGCCGACCCCGAGTACACGGAGGCCGCGGTCCGGGTCGGCACGGTGCGCTGGGCCGCGGAGTTCACCAGCCGGCCGGCGGGCAGGCTCGCGGTCGCGACGGCGCCGGGTGCACCCGGCGAGACCTGCGTCACGCTCGAGGACACGCGCCACCCGATCGGCAATCCGCTCCTGAAGCGCTGCACGTACGGCACCGTGTGGGCGGCCTCGGCGCGCGGCGACTCCGCCGGTACCGCGCTCGCCCTGGCCGTGCAGCCGCTCGACACGTGGCGCGAGCTGTGGGTGTTCCGCAAGGGCGCGCAGGGCTGGACGGTCGACGTGCTGCCGCCCGGCACCAGCAACCCGGGCCTCGGCTACGTCGAGTTCGCGGGCTTCACGCCCGGCGCGAAGCGGATGCTCGTCGCGCGCGAGGTGCGTGCCGATGGGCGCTTCCGGCGGCGCTTCGAGGTGCTGCGTCTCGACACGCTGGTCGCGGACCGGCAGGCCAGCGCGCCCGACCTGCTGCCGGACTTCGAGCGGTGGCAGGACAGCGCGTGGAAGCACCAGACGGTGGCGCTGCGCTGAGTCCGCGGTCCCGGGCCCGCGGGCGCCCATCCCCTGTCGCGGGAACGGCAGGGACGGCGCCCGCGGACGTCCCGGCGGGGCTGCGCCGGCGCTGACCACAGAACCTCTGTGGCGCGCCGGCGCGGCGTCGTCAATCGCCATCTGCGCGCGGTGGCCGCGCTTCGGGACAGCAAAGAGGAGAGACGATGGTCACGCGCGCGCCGCCGATGATCCCGCTGCCGGCGGTCGGCTGGGAACTGCTGCGGGCCGGATCCTGGTGCCCCGGCTCCGGCGTCCCGACGCTGGAAAACTCGCGTGTAGGCGGCGATGTTGCGGCGCGACATGCCGTGACGACGGTGGATTGCGCACCAGTCGGCAGTTCCGCACCGGCCGCGTTCCTCAGTATCGGGCGGGTGAAAGCCCCCTCGCCTGCCACAGCCATATCGCGCGGCCCAGGCCGTCTCGGCCTGGTGCTGACCGGCGGCGGCGCGCGCTCGGCGTACCAGGTCGGCGTACTCAGCGCCCTCGCCCGATTCCTGCCGCGCGACGCGCCGGCGCCGTTTCGCGTCGTCACCGGGATGTCGGCCGGCGCGATCGTCGCCGCCGCCGTCGCCTGTCATGCCGCCCGCTTCCGCGAGGGCGTGGTCGCGCTGGAACGGGTCTGGCGCAACTTCCACGTCGATCAGGTATTCCGCAGCGACGCCGCGAGCATGCTGAAGGCGGGCGGCCGCTGGGGCCTCGCGCTCGCGACCGCGGGTCGCCTGGTGCGGCCGCCGGTGTCGATGCTCGACAGTGCGCCGCTCGGTCGACTCCTCGAGCGCCATTACGACTTCCACAAGATGCGCGAGGCGATGGCGCTCGGCCATCTCGATTCGCTGGCGATCGCCGCCGCGAACTACCGGAGCACCCGCTCGGTGGCCTTCTTCGAGACCGCGGCCCGCGGCGACCCGGCGCCCTGGCCGCGCGGGCTCGCGGTCGAGCTCGGTGTGCACCACCTGATGGCGAGCGCCGCTGTGCCTTTTCTGTTCCCGGCCGTCGAGGTGGATGCCGAATACTACGGCGACGGCGCGATGCGCCAGATCGCGCCGCTGAGCTCCGCGATCCGCCTCGGCGCCGACCGGCTGTTCGTCGTCGGCGTGCGCGACTCCGCCAGGGCGGGCCCGCCGCTCGCGGGCGTCGTGCCGCGGCCGCCGGGCTTCGGCGAGATCGCGGGCTTCATGCTCGATACCCTGTTCATCGACGCCCTCGATGCGGGGCTCGCGCAGCTCGACCGGGTCAACCGGCTCATCGCCCGTACCGGCGTCGCCGAGCCGGACGGCCTGAGGCACATCGATACCTGCGTGATGCTGCCGAGCGTGGAGCTGTCCGCGATTGCGCAGCGCCACGCGCGCGCGATGCCGAGGACCGTGCGCGCGCTGCTGCGCGTCATGGGCGCGGGCAACGGCGCCGGTGGCGAACTCGCCAGCTACCTGCTGTTCGAATCGCGCTATACGCGCGAGCTGATCGCGCTCGGCACCGAGGACGCGATGCGCCGCCGCGACGAGATCGTCGCGTTCTGCGCGCCGAGCAACGCCGTCACGGGCGCCTCGCCGGAACGCCGACACGCACGGGCGCCCGCGGGCCACGGCGCCGCCATCGCCGTCGCCGGGTGACGGGCGGCGAAGACCCGGCCGGCCTCGGCGTTCAGGGCGGCGGCAGGAGCCGGCGCGACTCGGCCGTGACCACTGCGTAGCACTCGCACGCCACCCGCTCGAGCCCCGACCGCTCGAGCACGGCGATGTGACCTCGGCGACTGCGAATCAGGCCGGCGCGCTGCAAAGCGCCGGCCGCCTCGGTCACGCTCTCGCGTCGAACGCCGAGCACGGCGGCGATGAGTTCCTGGGTCACGACCATCTCGCCGCGCGGCGCCCGGTCGAGCGTGAATAGCAACCAGCGGCACAGCTGCTGCTCGACCGAATGATGCCGGTTGCAGACGGCCGTCTGCGCGGTCTGCGATATCAGCGCCTGCACGTAGCGCAGCAGCAGCCGCTGCATCGCCCCCGCGCGTCGGAACTCCGCCTGGAGCACGGCGGCGTCGATGCGATAGGCCTCGCCGGCGATCTGGACGACGGCCGAGCTCGGCGTCGTCTCCCCGCCCATGGACAGCGACACCCCGATCATGCCCTCGAGACCCACGGCGGCGGTCTCGGCCGACGCGCCCGATTCCATGACGTAGTGCAGCGAAATCACCGAGGTCGTGCGAAAGTACGCGTGCCGTTGCGCGGTCCCCGGTTCGTAGAGCAGGTCGCCGAGGCGCAGCACGACCCGCTCCAGACTCGGGACCAGGCGTCCGTAATCGTCGTCCGGAAGCGCGGCGAGCAGGCCGTTGGCGATACGCAGGAGCCTCGGCTGGGCGGCGGGAGCGAGCATCCGGGTGCCTACGCTCTTGCCGTCAGCTCGATTCCGATGCCGCGATAGCCGACGAAGCGGCACGACTGGTTGAACATGGGCTCGCCGCTGACCTGGAATCGCTGCAGGGTGCCGTCGGCGTTCGCCCGACTGAACACGAAGTCGAGAAACGGCTCGCGCGCCACGATCTTCTGCTGCAGGGCCGCCCGTTCCGCCTCGTTCCAGCCGTTGTGCGCCGGGGCAGGCGCGTCGGCGATCGCATCGACGCGGATGCCGAGCATCTCGAGCACGGGTCCCGAGACGCGGGTGAAGGTGCCGGCCTCGTCCTGCTCCCAGTACAAATCGGAGGCGAGTTCCGTGAGGCTGCGGTAGCGTGCCTCGCTTTCCCGGAGTTCCGCAGTGCGTTCCAGCACGACGCGCTCGAGCGTCGAGTTGTGCTCCGCGAGTCGCCGGTACAGCAGCCGCACCTCGAACATGTTCCGGATGCGCGTCTTCACCGCGATCAGATCGAAGGGTTTGCTGACGAAGTCCTTGGCCCCGGCCTGAAGCGCCTTGATCTTGTGCCCCGGCTGCGCGGTCACGACGAGCACCGGCAGATACGGGTCCGCGTCGTTCGCCTTCAGGCCCGCCATCACCTCGAACCCGTCCATCCCCGGCATCTGGAGATCGAGCAGGATCAGGTCGTACGAGCATCTGCGGTGCATCGCGCACACCTCGCTCGAGTGCATCGTCGAGGAGACGTTGCGATAACCGGCCTCGCCGAGCAGGCCCTCGAGCAGCGCCACGTTCGACTCCTGATCGTCGACGATCAGGATGCGTGCCCGCTCGCGGTGTTCCGCAGTGACGGCCACAAGCCACACCGGAAGGCGTCGTGAGTGCGGGAATCGACACGCGCCGCATCGCGTGCGGTTTCGCGCGGGTTGTGCCCGCAGTGGCCGCCGGAGCCGTCTTCAGCGTCCTGGCGGTGCCGCCGGCTCTGGCCGATCACGACGACGGGGCCCGAGGGCACCGTCACAATCGGCTGTACGCGCCGCCGCCGGTGGCGTACCGCGGCGAGGCGTCACCCGGCATCCGCCTGTTCATCCCGCGCGATATTGGCCGATCGGTCCCCGTCATCCGCCGGCCCCGCGCCCGTCCGGTTTCGGACGCGCGTCGCGGTCGGTCGCTAAGTCCGGTGCGCCTGGGAGGGCGCCTCCATGAACATCAATCTGGCTATCGGTCCGCTGTTGTCGCTGATTGCCGGCATCTTCATTCTTGTAATGCTGCGGCTTCTCAACTATATCGTCGCCGTGTATCTAATCCTCATCGGTCTCGTGGGCCTGTTCGGGACCGGCCGATTCCACCTGGGATGAGGTCTGCCGGGCGTGGGGCGGACATCCGTCGCCGCACGGCGACAACGCGCGTGCCGGCGAGACGCGCCGCGGGCAAACACTGACAGCTGGAAGGCGGCGCACGGATGAACCTTGAACGCAGCACGCAGACGGTCGCGGCGCTCGTTGCCGTCGCGCTGCTCCTCGCGGGATGTGGTGGCGGCTCTGCCGGACCGTTGGCGGGCGCCAACCCTCCACGCGGCACGCTGCTCGACACGCCGCCACACCTCGTGTCGGCCATCCCGGCCGCGGCCCTGCTCGCGCAGTTGGCCGCCGCGGCACCGCCCCAGTTGCTCAGCCTCGGCGGTGCGCCGGCCTGCGACATTGCCGTCTATCACTATCGCTACGAGACCGTCGGCGGTGCCAACGAGGCGACGACCGCCTCGGCAGCACTGATGGTCCCCGTCGGCAGCGCGCCGGCCTGTGGCGGCCCGCTGCCGATCGTGTTGTACGCGCACGGCACGACCACCGATCGCGCGTTCAATATCGCGAACCTGCAGGACACGACCAACGTCGAGGGGCTGATCCTCGCGGCATTCTTCGCTTCCCAGGGCTACATCGTCGTCGCGCCGAACTATGCCGGCTACGATACCTCGACCCTCGGCTACCACCCCTACCTGATCGGCGATCAGCAGTCGAAGGACATGATCGACGCCCTCGCCGCCGCGCGCACGGCGCTGCATCTGACCGCGCTGCTCGGCACCGCGGACAACGGCAAGCTCTACATCACCGGCTACTCGCAGGGTGGCTACGTCGCCATGGCGACGCAGCGCGCCATGGAGGCCGCGGGCATGCCGGTGACGGCGGCGGCGCCGATGTCGGGTCCGTACGCACTCGCCGCGTTCGTCGATGCAGCGTTCTTCGGCGAGGTCAACGCGAGCGCAACGGTGTCCTGGACGCTGCTCGTCAACGCTTACCAGCAGGCGTACGGCGACATCTACACGAGCACGCTCGACGTATTCGCGCCCCAGTACGCGACCGGGATCGAGACGCTGCTGCCGAGCACGACGCCGCGCGCGCAGCTGTACGCCGAGGGCAAGCTGCCCGAGAGCGCGCTGTTCAGCTCGACACCGCCGGACCCGACGCTTGCCAGCGTGACCCCGGCAACGAGCCCCGCGTCGCTTGCGACGACCTTCGCGGCCGGCTTCGGCACCGGCAATCTCGTGACCAACAGCTACCGGCTCACCTACATCGACGACGCCCGGCTCCATCCCGATGGCGGCTGGCCGGCGGTGACCACCGGCGTTGCGGCAGGCGCGCCGGCCGTGCCGATGCGAATGGCGCTCAAGAATAACGACCTGCGCGCTTGGAGCCCGGGGCGGCCGGTGCTGCTCTGCGGCGGCAACGGCGATCCGACCGTGTTCTTCTTCAACACCCAGCTCATGCAGGGCTACTGGGCGGCGCGAGCGGTTCCCGCGACGACGTACAGCGTGCTCGACCTCGATTCACCGAGCCCGGCCGGGGATCCGTACGCGAGCCTCAGGTCGGACTTCGTCGTCGCGAAGGACCTCGTGGCCGCGGACGCGATCGCGCAGGGCGCGACCGACCTTGGCGCGAGCGCTGTCGCGGCCGCCTACCACGCGACCCTTGTGCCGCCGTTCTGCTTCAGCGCTGCTAGGTCTTTCTTCGCGGCCCACTAGGCCCTCTCGGCACCGCGTCGCCAGCCTACGGCCGCGACGGCGCTCGCGCCGGCCCGTCGCGGATCACGTCCGCGAGCAGCACGTCGACGAGCATGCCGCCGGGTGCGCCGCCGCCGGCAATTGTGTCCGGCACGAGCTTGACGCCGCCTTTGGCCAGCGCCTCGGCGACCTGCACCGTCGCGTCGTTGCCGGGCTCCATCGAGGCGACCTTGAGCTTCACGACCTCGGCCTCGGCGTTGATCTTCTTGGCCTGCGTGTGGCCTTCGCGGACCTGGCGCTCGCCTGCGCATTGAACCTCGCGACGACGACCTGCCGCTCGGTGTCCACGATCTTGGCCTGCGTCACTGCGAGCGCGGTGGCCTGCTCGAGCTGCTGGCGCACGACCTGTGCCTGGCGCTGCGTGTCGCACTCATGCTCGGCGATCTTGCGGTCGGTCAGCGTCTTCATCAGCTCGTCCGGCGGCCCATCGTCGCCGACGTGCCCGACCGCCTGCTCGTCATCCGCAACGCGCAGGCGCCGGCGGGTTTCGCAGACCCCGAGCTCTTCCGGCGCACCGTGACCATCACCGAGTTCACGCCGGTCGCGGATGGCTGCCCGCGAGTCACGACCACGAACGCCGGCTACGGGCCAGGCGCGCGCTTCGACGCGCTGCGCAATCATTTCGAGTGGGGCGACGCCTACACGCTCGCCGGGCTCAGGCGCCGCTTCGAGCAGGGGCCGGTCGACTGGGCCCGGCGCAAGGCGAAGCGCCAGGCCCAGGATGCGGCCGCCGCGGTCGAAGGGTCACACAGGCCGCTCAGCGGTAGAAGAGGTAGTCCGCGCTATAGGCCACGCGCAGGATCTGCCCGCTCTGCGCCGGCTTGCAGCCGTCCGCGGGCGCCATGCCGCCGACGGTGTGCAGCCGCTGGACGCTCTTCACCTGGCTGAAGGCGCCCTGCCCCGCCGTCGAGTCCGCGCGCAGCAAGAGCCAGGGGATCGCCGCGGGGTCGGGGCCGCCGTCGCGCGCGACCACGACGCCGACGACCTTGCTGCCGTCCGGCGCTTCCCAGGTGGGCCCCGCATAGTGCCTGCCCGCGGCCTTGCCCGTGTCGTCGACGAGTTCCGCCTCGGGGCCGCGCAGCGCCCACTCGAATCGCGTCGCGTCGTCCTTGCTCGGCTTGCACTCGTAGACTTGGAAGCCGGTCGCGTGGACCTGTTTCGAAAGGCCCTGGTCGTTCGGGGCTTTCAGTGCCTCGGGGACCGGGTAGGCCGGCGGCGCGCTCGTCGTCGCGCAGGCGCCGAGCAGCATGGGCACGAGAGCGAGCGCGCCGAGTCCGCCCATACAGCAGTTTTCCATCGTGTCGCCTCCGGGATCCCGGACCGTGCCCGTGTGCGGACCGCAGTGTAGCGAACTTGCGCGAACCCGGCAGGTGGCCGTCCGGCCTCCCCGGCGGCCGCGTGCACGACGGGTGGGTAACCGAAAGGGCCTTGCGGTTCCAATCGACGCCCGGCGGCCGTCGTTATGTGACACTGCCGGGCGATCCTTGCACCGCCCCGGGAGCCTTTCGAGATGAGCGTTCACCTGGCATGAGTCCCGCTGGAATCACGGTGCTCCTCCTGGTCGCGTTCGCGGCCTTCGTGGCGCTGACGGCCCGCAAGCTCCGGATCGTCGCGAGCCTCCAGCCCGCGGTCCGCTGGGACCATCCCGGAGCGAGGCTGCGCAGCGTCCTCGTCAACGGCCTGCTGCAGCAGCGGATGATCCGCCGCGAGTGGACGCCGGGGATCATGCATACGGTAATCTTCCTCGGCTTCCTGTCGCTGCTGCTGCGCAAGCTGCAGCTGCTGGCGATCGGCTACGACGAGACCTTTACCGTGACGGGCGTCCTCGGCGACGTGTTCGCCGCGTTCAAGGACCTCGTCGAGGTCGCCGTGCTGGCCGCGGTCGGCTACGGCCTCTACCGGCGCCTCGTGCTACGGCCGCGGCGTCTCGAACCGAACCGCGAGGGGGTCCTGATCCTCGGCCTGATCGTCGCGATCATGGTCACCGACTTCGCCTTCGACGGCTTCCGCTTCGTGCTGCTGTCCGGGACGCACGCGGGCATCGCCCAGGAGCGCTCGTTCGCGCCGGTCGGCGGCGCACTCGCCGCGATGCTCGCGCCGCTGTCCCTGCCGGTGCTGCACGCCGGCTACCAGCTCGCGTACTGGTTGCAGATGCTGACCGTGCTTTCGTTCCTCGTGCTCCTGCCGGTAGGCGAGCATTTCCACATTGTCACGGCGCTGCCGGCGCTCTTCTTCCGCCGCGGCCGCCCGGCCAACGTCGTGCCGGCGGTGGACCTCGAGAAGCTGATGAGCGACGACGCCGATGCCGCCGCGGCCCGGGTCGGCGCACGCACGGTGCTCGATCTCGACTGGAAGGAGGGTCTCGACGCGTTCACCTGCACCGAGTGCGGGCGCTGCAAGGACGCCTGCCCGACGTTCCTGACCGGCAAGCCGCTGTCGATGAAATGGGTGAACGACAGTCTCAAGCACTACCTCATGGAACACCGCGCCGCGATCGTCGCCGGCGGTGCGGCGGCGGAGGCGTTGCCCGCGCTCGTGCCGGCCGTCGTCGCCGAGGACGCGCTCTGGGCGTGCACGACGTGCGGGTACTGCGAGGCGGCCTGCCCGATCGAGCTCGAGCACCTGCCGCGGCTGTACAAGATGCGGCAGCACCGCGTGATGATGGACGGCGAGTTCCCGCACGAGCTCAAGAACGTCTTTCACGCCTACGAGTCCGCGGGCAATCCGTGGGGACTGCCCGCGGACGCGCGTGGCGACTGGGCGCGCGAGCTCGACGTGCCGGTCGCCGGGAGCGCGGAAGACCTCGCAGCCGTCGACTACCTCTTCTACGTCGGCTCCGCCGAGTCCTTCGACCCTCGGGGCCAGAAGATCGCCAGGGCGTTCGTCGCGATCCTGCGCGCCGCGGGTGTTTCGTTCGCGATCCTCGGCCGCGACGAGCCGACGACCGGAGAGTGCGTGCGTCGCGCCGGCAACGAAATGCTGTTCCAGGAGCTGGCCGGCAAGCTGGTCGCAACGCTGAACGGCCTCGGCGTCCGGCGCATCGTCACTTGCGATCCGCACGCATTCAACTCGCTCAAGAACGAGTATCCCGCGTTCGGCGGCAACTGGCAGGTCGTCCACCACTCGCAGCTGATCGCCTCGCTGCTCAGCGAAGGCCGGATCCGCCTCGAGCGCGGCCTCGAGCGTGTCGTGCTGCACGACCCGTGCTACCTCGGCCGGCACAACGGCGAGTTCGGCGCGCCGCGTGCCGTGCTCGCGGCGCTCGTCAAGGACGCGCCGCTCGAGTTCCCCCTCAACCGCGACAAGGCGATGTGCTGCGGGGCGGGCGGTGCGCGCATGTGGATGGAGGAGACGATCGGCACCCGCATCAACGTGCTGCGGACCGAGCAGGCGCTCGCGCTCGCGCCGACGGTGATCGCGACCGCGTGCCCGTACTGCGCGGTGATGATGGACGACGGGCTCAAGGCTCTGGGCCAAGATCGTGCGGTCGCCACGAAGGACATCGCCGAACTCGTGGCGTCGCTGCTGCTGCGCGACCCGCCCGCGGCGCCGGCTTCCGCCTAATCGCACGCAACCGGCGGCCGGCCGTGACGTCCCGTGCCGGGGCGGTTGCTATACTGCCCGCCCGCGCCCCGTGAGCCTGCCCGCCGCGACGGCCCCGTAGCGTCGTGCGCCTCGGCGTGCCGACGGCCACCCGACCGATGCAACGATCCATGCCCGACATGCCCTGGGACTCGCCCGAACTCGTGCTCGCCGAGGCGCGCTCGCTGCTGGTCCTGCCGGTGGATCAGGTCGGCCCGCGGCTCGATGCGCTCAGGTCGTGCTATCGGCAGGCGCCGGTGCTGTTCGGCGACGAGGCGCTGCGCGTCCTGCGGCAGGCGGCGGAACGCACGCGGCCGTCACCCGCGGCACCGGGCGCTCCGGACGATCGCGCCGTCGCCGTGCTGCGGGACGTCTTCGGCTATCCGGCGTTCCGCGCCGGGCAACTCGAGATCATCCGCGCGGTGATGGCGGGCCGCGACTGCCTCGGCGTCATGCCGACCGGCGCCGGGAAGTCCGTGACCTACCAGATCCCGGCGCGGCTCTTCGGCGGCATGACGCTGGTCGTGTCGCCGCTGATCTCGCTCATGAAGGACCAGGTCGATTCGATGGGCGAGGTCGGGATCCGTGCAACCTTCCTCAATTCCTCGCTCGATCCGGAGGAGCGGTCGCGACGCGTCGCGCAGCTGCGTGCCGGCGCGTTCGAGCTGCTCTACGCGGCGCCCGAGGGTCTCGACGGGTCGGTAGGCCGGCTGCTCGAGTCCCTGGACCTCCGCCTGATCGCGGTCGACGAGGCGCATTGCATCAGCGAATGGGGCCACGACTTCCGGCCGTCCTACAGCAACCTGTCGGGCCTCAAGCGGCGCTTTCCCGGCGTCCCCGTGCTCGCTCTGACCGCGACCGCGACCCCTCGCGTCACGGACGACATCGTCAGGCAGCTGGCGCTCGAGGACCCGCTCATGGTGCGCGGGTCGTTCTACCGTCCGAACCTGCGCCTGTTCGCCGCCAAGAAGGGACAGGGCGACGGCGTCCGCGAGATGATCCTGCGACTCGTCCGGGCGCGCCGCGGGGACGCTGGGATCGTCTACTGCGTTTCGCGGCGCGCGGCTGAGTCGACCGCCGAGTTCCTGGCGAAGAAGGGCCTGCGCGCCGCGGCCTACCACGCGGGCATGAGCGCGCAGGAGCGCGAACGAACCCAGGAGCTCTTCAGCCGCGACGACCTCGACGTCGTGTGCGCGACGATCGCCTTCGGCATGGGCATCGACAAGTCGAACGTGCGCTTCGTGGTTCACCGCGACCTGCCGCGGTCGGTGGAAGGCTACTACCAGGAGATCGGCCGCGCGGGACGGGACGGGGCGCCGGCCGACTGCGTCCTCTTCTACTCCTGGGCCGACGTCATCGCGCTCGACCGCCTGATCGAGATGTCCACGGCTGCGGCGGCGGACGTGGTCGACCAGCAGCGGCGCGCGGTGCGGCGCATGTTCGACCTTGCGGACGGAGCCGGCTGCCTCTGGCGGCGCCTCGCCGGACATTTCGCCGAGCGCATCGAGGACTGCGGCGCGTCGTGCGGCAGCTGCGCGGCGATCGATATCGTCGCGAGCGCGACGGCCCGCCCGGCGCCGGCGACGGCGGTACCGGGTCCCGCCGGGCGTCCCGCGTCCGGGCGCTCGCCCCGCGGGCGCCAGGCCGAGGCGCCGGCGGCCGCCGAATGGCCGGCAGAGCCGGGGTTGTTCGAGCGCCTGCGTGCCGTCCGCAGGAAGCTCGCCGACGAGCGCGGCGTGCCGGCGTACGTGATCTTCAGCGACCGAACGTTGCAGGACATGGCGGCACGCGTGCCCCGGAACCACGACGAGCTGCTCGAGGTCCACGGCGTCGGGCAGAAGAAGCTCGACCAGTACGGGGACGTGTTTCTGGACGCGCTCCTCGCGGAGCGCTGAGCCGGGGGCCGACGGGACCACCCGCGCCGCGCGGCCGGCGCCGGACGTGCCCTACTCGGTGCGATCGCCGCGCCCGGTGCTCCCGCCCGGGGCTCCGGCGCCGTCTGCGGGCGGCGAGCCCCGCCGGGCCGCCATCGCCTTGACCTGATCCTGGATGAGCCGCGTCAGCGCCTCGCAGCGCGCGCGCAGGGCCTGCGCACGGACATTGTCGGGCGTGCCGGCGGCCAGCGTCGTCAGCGCATCGGCCAGAACGCCCGTGCCTTCGACCAGGAGATCGATCGCGTCGTCGCGACCGGGCCGTGCCGGATCGGCCGACGAGGCGGTGTCCGAGGCCCGCTTGCGCCCGAACTGCACACCCGATACCACGTTGTCGTCAGTCACCGTCCGCACCCCGCCCTCGTGTCCGCCATCGCCTGCGACGCGCAGGCGGGCGCACGAACGAAATTCGTGCACGCGCGGCACGGCCATTTGAGCAGATTCCGCAACGCACGGGAAGGCCGCGATCGCGAGCCACGCCGCCGACGGGAACCCTTGCCGGTGCACGCGACCGCCGTCGCTGCCCCGGACACGGGCGGCCCGTCGCCGGCCGCGACCGGTCAGCGCGTGGGGGCGCAGACTCCGGTGCCGTTCGGCTGCGGCACGCAGGCCGTGCCCGCGGGGCACGGCGCCGGCCGCGTCGCGCCGTTCGCGTCGGTGAGGACTACGTCGCGGCCGGCGCAGGTCTGCAGCGGCGCGCTGCTCCTGGCACCAGCCGCGGATCCCGCATCGTTCTCAGCCGCGGCCGGCGGCGCGGCGGCCGCGGCACCCGGCGGCTTGGCCGGCGCGCTGCCGTCGGTGCCACGGCAACCCAGCCGCTCGATGCAGACCTGGTTCGTCGGGCAGGATACCGGCGCGCCGGCGACGCAGCCGCGCGCGTCCGCGTTGTGCGCGCCCGGCTCGCAGCGCTCGCGGCCGTTGCAGGCGCGACCGTCGTCGCAGTCCGCGTCCGTCACGCACGTGAGGCTCGAGGCCGCGCGCTCGGCGCTCGAGATCTCGCCCTCGCCGCGCAGCAGGCCCTGGATCGGTGCGCCGAGCGGCGTCTCGCGGCCGGCGGCCGACGAGCCGAGGACCTCGGCGCTCGCGATCTCCCAGACCGCCGGCGGGGCGCCCGTCGGCCCGCGGTAGTAGATCCCGAAGCGCGCCACCGCGTCCGGGTCGACCGGCTCGGCCAGTGCGACCGACACGGTGCGCGTGGAGTTCGCGGGCCACGGCGCGCCGCTCGCGAGCGGGAGTCGTCGCTCCGGCCGGCCCGCCTCGCGCAGGCGCAGCTCGACCGTCGAACCGGCCGGCGCCCCGTGCGCGCCCGTGGCGATGCGGACCACGAGGCGGTGAACGACCGGCGCCGCGGGCGCGGGTCCGAGGATCGTCAGGCCGCAGAGCAGTGCCAGGGCATGGAGCGCGCGCGACATCGATGTACCTCGGGCGGCGGAGCCCGCCGGGCGGCTGCCGGTCGATTGGCGACGCACCGGCGGGTTGCGGCGAGTTGCCGGCGGCGCCGTGGAGACGGCGTCCCGCCCACTCGCCTCCTCGCCATAGCCGTCCCCGACTATACGATGCGGCCGCGCCACTTTCACCGCTCGATCGGTGGCGGCAGCTGCCGGTTTGCGCGATGTGGCCGCGGGCGTTACCGCCATGCATTCATGACGTTAGGGATGATTTCCCTGCTCGAGACTCTAGAATGGCGCGCCTGGGCGCGGCACCGGCGCCACCGAGGATTCCATGACGCAACGTGTTCCGAGCCATGCCCGCGTCGTCGTCGTCGGCGGCGGGATCATCGGGTGCTCGACGGCGTACCACCTCGCCAAGCTCGGCTGGACCGACGTCGTCCTGCTCGAGCAGGGCCAGCTGTCCTGCGGGACGACGTGGCACGCGGCCGGACTCGTCGGGCAGCTGCGCTCGCAGGAGAGCATGACGACGCTCATCCGCTACTCGACGAGGCTCTACGGCGAGCTCGAGGCGGAGACCGGCCTCGCGACCGGCTGGAAGAACTGCGGCTCGCTGTCGGTCGCGCGCACGCCCGAGCGACTGGTTCAGCTCAAGCGCACCGCGGCGATCGCGCGCGCCTACGGGGTCGCCTGCGAGGTCGTCGGTCCCCGCGAGGCGGGCGAGCTCTGGCCGGTGATGCGCACCGACGACCTGGTCGGCGGCGTCTGGTTGCCGGGCGACGGCAAGGCCAATCCGAGCGACCTGACCCAGGCGCTCGCCCGCGGCGCGCGTAGCCGCGGCGCGAGGATCATCGAGCGGACGCGGGTCACGGCGATCGTCGCCGCCGACGGCGTCGTGCGCGGCGTCCGCTGGCGAAACTCGGCCGGCGACGAGGGGCGCATCGACTGCGAGGTCGTCGTCAATTGCGCCGGTCAGTGGGCGAAGGCCGTGGGCCGGCTCTGCGGCGTCACGGTGCCACTGCATTCCGCGGAGCACTACTACATCGTGACCGAGCGCATCGACGGCGTGCACCCGGACCTGCCTGTGATGCGCGACCCGGACGGCTTCATCTACTTCAAGGAGGAGGTCGGCGGCCTGGTCATGGGCGGGTTCGAGCCCGACGCGAAGCCGTGGGGCATGGAGGGCCTACCGGACGATTTCGAGTTTCGCCTGTTGCCCGAGGACTGGGACCAGTTCGAGCCCCTGATGAACAACGCGATCCGGCGCGTGCCGTCGCTGGCGACGGCGGGCATCAAGCAGTTCCTCAACGGCCCCGAATCCTTCACGCCGGACAACAACTTCATCCTCGGCGAGGCGCCGGAGCTCCGCAACTTCTACGTCGGCGCCGCCTTCAATTCGATGGGTATCGCCTCGGCCGGCGGCGCAGGTCTCGCGCTCGCGGAATGGATCGTCGCCGGCGAGCCGACGATGGACCTGTGGCCGGTCGACATCCGGCGCTTCGCGCGCTTCAACGGCAATGACCGCTGGCTCCACGACCGCGTCAAGGAGACGCTCGGGCTCCATTACGCGCTGCCTTGGCCGAACCGCGAGCTCGAGAGCGCGCGCCCGCTCAGGCGTTCGCCGCTCTATCCGCACCTCAAGGCCGCCGGCGCGTGCTTCGGCACGAGGATGGGCTGGGAGCGGGCGAACTTCTTCGCGCCAGCGGGAACGACGCCCGCGATCGAGTACGCGTACGGCCGGCAGAACTGGTTCGCGGCTTCGGCCGCGGAGCACCATGCTGCACGGAATGCGGTCGCGCTCTTCGACATGAGCTCGTTCTCGAAATTCCTCGTCAAGGGTCGCGACGCCGAGGGCGTGCTTCAGGGGCTGATGGGGAACGACGTCGCGGTGCCCGTCGGACGCACCGTCTATAGCGCGATGCTCAACGAGCGGGGCGGCTTCGAGTCGGACCTCACGCTGACGCGCCGCGCGGCCGACGAGTTCCTGGTGGTGACGGGCTCGGCGCAGACGACCCGCGACCTGAGCTACATCGAGCGCCGCATCCCGGCCGGCGCACACTGCGTGATCGTCGACGTGACCGGCCTGTACGCGGTGCTCGCGGTGATGGGTCCACGCTCGCGCGAGCTCCTGTCGAAGGTTTCGGACGCGGACCTGGGCCCCGTGGCATTCCCGTTCGGCGACAGCCGCGAGATCGATCTCGGCTACGCCATCGTGCGCGCGACCCGGCTGAGCTACGTCGGCGAACTCGGCTGGGAGCTCTACGTACCGGTCGAGCAGGCGGTGTCGGTGTACGAGACGCTCGTGGTCGCCGGCCGCGATCTCGGGCTGCGCGACGCGGGCTACTACGCTCTCGACTCGCTGCGCCTCGAGAAGGGCTACCGTGCGTGGGGCCGCGAGCTCACGCCCGACTACACGCCGCTCGAGGCGGGCCTCGGCTTCGCGGTGAAGCTCGCGAAGGACGTGTCGTTCCGGGGCCGCGATGCCCTGCTGCGGCAGCGTGCCCAGGGCGTGACGCGCCGGATGGCGATCGTGACGCTGTCGGACCCCGAGGCGACGCTGTGGGGCGGCGAGCTGATCGTCCGCGACGGCCGTCCCTCCGGACACCTCACTTCGGCGGCCTACGGTCACACGATCGGCCGCGCCGTCGGCATGGGATACGTCGTCAGCAACGCGGGTCCGGCGGACGATGAGTTCATTGCCAGCGGACGCTATCAGGTCGACGTCGCGGGCACGCTGCACGAGGCGGTGGTTGCGCTGCGCGCGCCGTACGACCCGTCGTCGCGGCGCGTCAGGGCCTGAGCCACCGCCTGCCGCGCCGGCGGGCGCGCTTAAGGCCGCTGCGCGCTCGGGCCGTCTCCGGCTGAGGCCCGCTGTGGCCCGTTTCGGGGTTTTCCGCTGGCCGGATTGAGCGATCGGTGGCCGTCCGCAGGCGCCGTCGCGGCGCGTGGCGTGGCGCCGGCCTGTCGCTTTTTCGCTCGCCAGCCGCCGTCTCCGGGGCCGGCCGGGGCAAATACCGCGGCGGGCTCAGGGGTTGCGTGACGCGATGGCGCGCGCCCCGCGCGCAACACGCATTGCGGCACTTTGCCCTCGCTCGGCGTGGCCGCATCGCATCCGCCTCGTTGCGCGCACGTCATGATCCCTGCCGGTTCGGAAAGTCGCAGCGCACGCACGTCGCGGGGATTTTGATCTGTGATCCCGTGCCCGGTCGGCGAACGCGGTGTCTGGCAGATTCGTGATCACCAGAGCTTCAACATTTAGCGGTCCGAGCCTGCCATGAACGCCAGCGTCGGCGACTCCTTCGATCCCGAGCGCACCGTCCCGAATCGCGACCACGGGCCGACGGCCCTGCGTGGCGCCGCCGCCGGGCCCTGGCCGGTGATCGCTCCCTGCCTGCGCTGCGCCCCGCAATCGCCGCTGCCATCCGACTTCGAGCGCGCCGTCATGGACACCGCAGCGCATGCCCGCTACACGGGGCATTGCGAGTCGGTGCTCAGGAGCCGGTGCCGCTGGGTCGCAGCGACCGCCGCGGGGCTGATGATCGTGGCCTTCGCGACGCTCCTCCTCCTGCGCAGTCCATGGCTTGCGGCCGTACCGGCGGCACTGGCGGTCGCCGCCGCGTGGCGCTGGGCCGTCTTCTCGGCGGCCGCGGACGAGCTCCACAGCGAATCCCCGCGCTGACGGCGCGCCCAGCGTCACACGCCGGGCCCGGCCGCGACGCCGGGCAGACGACGGCGCCTGCCACCACGCGACGACCATGGATTCCCGGGCCAGAGGCGCGGGATACTGTGGCCTCGCCAAGGCCGCCGCGACGGCCCGCCGTAGGGGGACCGCACCGGACCCGCGTCGCGCAGCCTCGTGCTTGCGGGTGGGTTATGTGCAACCGTCGACACAGGCTGGCCGTACCGCCGGGGCGTCCCGCCGCGCGAGCCGCGTCATGTCCGGCGTGATCCTCGAATCGATCCTGACGTGCTCGGAGTGCCACCACGCCCGGCCCGAGATCATGCCGGTCGATGCCTGCCTCTACTTTTATGAGTGCACGCGCTGCGGGACGCTCCTGAAGCCGAAGCCGGGCGACTGCTGCGTCTTCTGCTCGTACGGCTCGGTGCGTTGCCCGCCGAAGCAGGCGGGCCACGACGCCTGCGGTTGCCGCCAGTGAACACCGGAGCTGCCGACCGCCACGCACCGGATCGTCGCTTCGGTCGCGCGCGGGCCCGATGGCCGCTCGCGTGCCCGGTTCAACCGAGCGTCTGCGGGTAGAGCTTCCTCCAGAACCGGCACTGATGTGCGCGCGCCGCGTCGAATGGGCCGACGTGACCGGGGTCGAGTTGCAGTACATCGCGCGGCGACCGGTACCTCGGCCAGGCGGCGAGACCCGGCGCCGAGGGCCGCCCGGTGTGCGCGAACCGACTCCAGTAGGCGACCATCTGGCGAGACAGCGGCTGCGACCGGGGTGGCACATCCGGCCCGTTGATCCGGCTGTTGTACGAGATGTGCGGGAAGAAGTACGGCAGCTCCGCCGAGTGCACCGCACCCGTCACGGACCCAGGCGACGGCGTCACGTAGGGTGCGTCGGCGTCGGTGAACTCGAACTCGTAGACCGGAACGTAGCGCGACGCGAGCCGCGCGGTCTCGAGGTACAGACAGTTGCTGAGCGGACCGTCGGGCATGAAGTCGGACTCGGCGCGGCCGAGCGCGATCGCGGCCGACGCGTAGGCCGCCGCCGGGTAGCGCCGCGCGACCTCGGGCGCCTCGTCGCCGTAGCTCGCGCGGAGCCGCTCGAGGTAGCTGTCGCTCGTGATCTTGCCGCCGGCCTCGAGTTCGTAGCCGACATAGAGTCCCATCTCATCGCGATTACCGCCGTTGATGATCGGCACGCGGACGAACTGGCCGGTCGCGAAGGCCTCGGCGCCCTGGCGCGGCACGCTGACGGAGCCGACGGCCGGCCCGAACGCGCGTGCGCTGCGGCCCGCGACCCGGACCTGCGCCTCGAGCAGTTCGGCGACCGACTTGCGACGCAGGCAGGCGAGCGCGGTCGCCGGTTCGGCGCAATGCACGAGTTCGCCGACGCGGGTGCCGGCGACGGCCGCCTCCTCCGCGGTACGCAGCCGGATCGTGCAGCCGATGCTCTGGATGATCGCCTTCTCGAACAGGCCCGTCGCCTCGTCGGGCGCGATCAGCTGCATGCAGACGCTGGCGGCGCCCGCCGATTCGCCCGCCACGGTGACGTTGCCGGAATCGCCGCCAAAGGCGCCGATGTTCCGCTTGACCCAGCGCAGCGCCTCGCGCTGGTCCTCGAGGCCGAGGCTGCCGTTGTGGGCAGGATCGAAGCCCGGGTGCGCCATGAAGCCGAACACGCCGAGCCGGTAGTTGATCGAGACGATGACCACGCCGCCCGAGCGCGAGAAGTAGTCGAGCGGATAGAGGTCGGCGGAGCCGCCGACATAGGCGCCGCCGTGGATCCAGACGATCACGGGCGTGCCGGACCGGGCAGGTCCCGCAGCCGCGGCCGTCGCCGGTACCGTGACGTTGAGGTAGAGACAATCCTCGTTGTCGCTCGCGTCCGTCTGACCGTAGCGGGCGACCTGCGGGCATGCGCTTCGGTAGCGCATCGCGTCGAGCGTGCCCGTCCAGCGCGGCTGCGGCACGGGTGGCGCGAAGCGGCGCTCGCCGGTCGGCGGCAGCGCGAAGGGAATCCCCTTGAACTCGCGCACGCCGTTGCCCGCGGTCCCGCGCAGCGCGCCCGTGTCGGTGACGACCTCGAGCGGACCCTGCGGCGCGGGAGCCGTCGCAGGACTTGCCGCTGCCGCTGTCGCGAGCAGCAACAGCGCGCCGGCAAGGGCCCCGAGGAGACGCGGGCGTTCGGTCATGGTCTTCTCACCGGTTGCGAGGCAGGGATTCGTGCGAGCGCCGGATCCGTCGGGCGAATGACGGCGCGGACGCCTCGCGATGCGTGCGCATCGTGCCGCCCCGCGACGACCGCGGGGGCTAGGTCTTGTCCTTGGCGAGCAGCCAGACGACGAGCTGGATCAGTTCGTCGTAGCCGCCCGCGGAACGGGCGTCGGTGCGGTACTTGCGATTGACGATGATCGTCGGCGTGCTGACGACCTGGTAGCTGCGGACGAACTTGTCCGCCTCCTTGATCTTCATCTCGACGGTAAAGGACTTCGCGACGGCGACGAAGTCCGCGGCCTTGACGCCGGCGCGCTGGCTGTAGAAGCGCGCGGCGTCCTCGATCGTCGGCAGCGGGTCCTTGAGCCGGTTGCTCGCCGGATCGACGATCGCGAGCGGGCCGCCCTTCCAGACGGCGTCGAACACCGAGTCGTGGACCTTGTCCGCAACGCCGAGCGCCTCCGCGGCGTAGTAGGCACGCTGGAACATCGGCCAGTCCTCGGGGGGATTGAACGAGGCCGGGATGAACACGACTTTGGTGCCCTTCGGCAGCGCCTGCTGCATCTTGCGCACGATGGGACTCAGTTGCGCGCAGGCGGGGCAACCGTACGAGAACACTTCCGTGACCTCGAGCTGTCCGGGCGCCAGCGCCTGGCCACTGACCGGCGTCACGACCTCGTAGTGCCGGCCCTCGACCCAGGTCGTCGCCGCCAGCGCCGCCGGTACCCCGGTGAACGCCAGCGCCATCGTCAGTACCGTCGCTCGAATCATCACGGCCCACTCCTTCACGATACCGACACCAGTCCGCACTCCCCGACCCGCCGCACCGCCCGCCCGCGTCACGCGGTCAGGCCTTCCCGGTCCGCGGGCCTAGGAAGAACCACAGGATGAAACCGAGCACCGGCAACAGGATGACGACGACCGTCCAGATCACCTTCTTGCCGGTGTCCGCCTGGCTCTGCAGGATGTTGACGATCGCCCAGATGTCGGCGATCAGGACCAGGACGCCCCAGAGACTGTGTCGAAACATGCGCCAGACTCCTCCAGGCTTGCCTTCGGCCACGCCGAGGGCGCCTCGTGTACGGGTCCGGGCGATCGGTCGATGCCCGAGACCGTGCCGCGAGCTTACGACGTCCGGTCGTTCGATGGACAGGGGCAATGGCCGGCGGCCGGCCGCCGCCGTGGGCCCGCAGACGTCGCGGCCGGACCGGCGGCGAGCCCGGTCGGCGAATCAGGCGGCCAGCGTATCCCGCAAGCGTGAGTCGACCATCGCCTCGGCGGCGAGCCAGTCCTCGAGATCGTGCCCGGCCTCGAATCCGCGCCGTTCGGCGAGGAAATACGCCGCGGCCGCGACCATCTGCCGGCGGAGTTCGGAGTCCACCGGTGTCGGATTCACCGGCGTTGCTGCGGAGATTTCCAGAATCGTGAGCACCGCGCGCTCCGTGAGGGCGGGCGCCGGCTTCGCGGCCTTTGCCTCGGTCGTGGCTTTCGCCGCGGTCGTGCGTTTACGGGGGGACTCGCGCTTCGCAGTCATCGGGGGGCCTCCATCGCGGCTTGAAGGTGACACCAGTTCCCAGATCCACCCCCTCCCTGATCCGAGCGGACTATACGATGACAGCGCGGCGATTTCATCTGCGTCAGCGGCTTAGCGCTCATGGCCGGCGGCAGGCCGCGGTCCCCGTTCATGAAGGCGTAGCAATGGTGGAGCCTAATCTGCGCACCGCGGCGTCGCCTCAGGGACGCCCATCGCAGCGACCGACCCAGCGCGGAACCGATGACCCCCGAGACGCCGTACTCGATGTCCGATGCGACCCTCAGCTGGCCGCAGCGCACGTTCATCCGGGTGCTCGAGCGGGTGTCGGGCCAGCAGCGCCTGCAACAGCGATACGACGAGTACCGCTCGCACGAGCGCGCTGACGGCGCCTTCTGGAGCGACAGCGTGCGGCGCTTCGGTATCCGCATCGACCTGGACGTCGCGGCCACCCGCAACATTCCGCGCCGGGGCCCCCTGATGGTGGTTGCGAACCACCCTTTCGGCATCGTCGACGGGCTGCTGCTGTGCTGGCTCGTCAGCCACGTCCGGCAGGACTTCAAGATCATGCTCGACAGTGGCCGCTACGTTCCGGAGATGGGGCGCCACGCGATCTCGATCGACGTGTCCGGCACGCGCGACGCGCAGCGGGCCAATGCCGTCGCGCGCACCGAGGCGCGGCGGACACTCGAGAGCGGCGGCGTGCTCATCATCTTTCCGGCCGGTGGCATCTCGACCTCGCCCGACCGCTGGGGGCGGACGCCCGCGATGGACTTCGCCTGGCACCCGTTCGCGGCGCAGCTGCTCACGCGGACGCAGTGCCCCGTGCTGCCGGTCTGGTTCGCCGGGCAGCACGGCCGGCTATTCCAGATCGTGAGCCACATGAGCCGCACGCTGCGCTGGGGCATGCTGATCGGCGAGAACATGCGCCGGATCCGCAGGCCGATCCGGATGGTCGTCGGCGAACCAATTCCGCACTCGGTGCTGCCGCTAGAACTCGACCGCGCGATGCTGTCGAGGGAACTCTGCAATCGCACTTATGCGCTGGGCGGCGTCGATGCGTCGGTCCCCGGCCTCGTCGGCGACTGGCCGAAGGTGCTGCGACCGACGACCCGGGACGCGCGTTCGCGCGGCGCGCCGCGGCAGCGCGCTTTCCCCTCGCCGCTGCGCGAGCGCGCCTGAGCGGCGGCTCCCGCCCGGGCCGTGCGCCGGCACGACGCCGGTGCCATGTTCGGTGGCGCCTTCACGAAAACGTAGCAAACCGCGTGCCTAATCGTCACCGATGACGGCGGTCCGCAGCACGTTCGACAGCCCGCGCGACCCCGCGTCGCCGACGGGCCAGCGTCGCGCCGCGTCACACCGCAATCCCGCTGACGGCCACTGACACGGCGGCACACGATGCTTCCCAAGACCCCGTACTCGATGTCCGACACGACGCTCGACGCAGTGAGACGAGCGTTCATCCGCGGCATCGAGGTCCTGTCCGGACAGCAGCACCTGCAGGAGGTGTACGACCGCTACCGGACGCGCGCCTCGACCGCCGGCAAGTTCTGGAGCGACGGCGTCCACCTGCTCGGCATCACGACCGACCTCGATCCCGCGGCGCTCGCCCGCATCCCGCGAGAGGGACCTCTGATGGTCGTCGCCAACCATCCGTTCGGAGTCGTCGACGGCCTCCTGCTGTGCTGGCTCGTGAGCCAGGTACGGCGGGATTTCCGGATCTTGTTGAACGGCGGCCGTTACGTTCCCGAAATGGGTGGCCACGCGATCCCCCTCGACTTCTCCGGCACGAAAGAGGCGCAGCGAACGAACGTCGCCGCGCGCGGCGAGGCGCGGCGCACGCTAGAGCGCGGCGGCGTGCTCATCATCTTTCCGGCGGGCGGCATCTCCACCTCGCCCGATCGCTTGGGCCGGACGCCCGCGATGGACGTCGCCTGGCATCCGTTCGCGGCGCAGCTCCTGACGCGGACGCAGTGCCCGGTGCTGCCGGTATGGTTCGGCGGGCAGAACGGGCGGCTGTTCCAGATCGTCAGCCACCTCAGCCTGACGCTGCGCTGGGGCATGCTCCTCGGCGAGAACATGCGCCGAATCCGCGATCCGATCCGGATGGTCGTCGGTGACCCGATCCCGCACGCGGCGCTGCCGCTGCATCTCGACCGCTCGGCGTTGTCGCACGAGCTGTGCGTGCGCACCTATGCGCTCGGCGGCATCGACGCCTCGGTCCCGGGCCTGATCGGCGGCTGGCCCATGGCGCTGCTGCCCAAGGCGCCGGGGGCCGGCCCGCTCGAGGCCTTCAGGACGCGCTTCCTGCCGAAGTTGCTGCGCGAGCGCGGCTGAGCGGCGGGCGGCAGGCGGTACGGCCCGTCACTCGGCCGCCGCGGGAGTCGCCGGCGTCCCCTGGTGGAACACGATCTGCCACCGGCCCTCGCGCTTGCACCAGAGC
>JBBINS010000010.1:0-48063 GCA_037443765.1 Gammaproteobacteria bacterium | reverse complement strand
AGCCATAGCGAAAGCGGTCCGGCACCAGGAAGTCGGCGTGCGCGAAGCGCAGCGTCAGCGGCACGCGCTGACCGGCGACGAGCGCGCCCTGGAGGCCGACCAGCATCAGGTGCAGCCCGCCGGGCTCGAAGCGCGCGCTCGCGCCTGGCGCGAGCGGCAGGCGCTCGACCGGGCGCATCCGCGCGACGCCTGCCTCGATGCGCGACTCGTGCATCTCGACCCGCGCGGCACGCGGCGATGCCGCGCCCTCAAGCTCGTCGGGCTCGCGGCCCAGGTTGCGGAGGACGAGGTAGCCCGCGCCGACGGTCGCGCCCTCGGCGGTCGGACGCGCCCAGCCGGCCTCCACGGCGATCGGGTGCTCGACGGCCGTCGCCGCGGCGCCGAATGCGAGCGCGCCCAGCAGCACCGTCGCCGCGCGCCGCATCACGCACACCGCCGCGGCGGCGGCGCGGCGAGGAAGCGCACGATCGCGTCGTAGACCTCGTCGTCGGCGCGGTAGAAGCGCGCGAAGCGCTTGAGGACCGCCGTGTGGTCCTCGCCCGGCAGCAGCCGGATCTCGACCGGCACGCCCCACGCGCGCAGGTGCGCCGCGAACGACTCGGTATTGCGTGGCCGCGTCGTGGTGTCGGCGAGCCCATGCACGAGCAGTGCCGGCGCGCTCGCGGCGTCGACGAAGTTGACCGGCTGTGATTCGGGGTAGCGATCCGGCGGCCCGAAGTAGTCCTTGAGGTCGTCGTCGGTCAGCGGCAGGAAGTCGTAGGGGCCCGCGAGGCCGACCAGCGCGCGCACCGGCGTGCCGCCGGCCGCGGCGATCCAGCGCTGGTCGGTCGCCATGAGCGCCGCGAGCTGCGCGCCCGCGGAATGCCCCATCACGACGACGACGGCCGGATCGGCACCGTAGCGCACCGCCGCGCGCTCGGCCCAGGCGATCGCCTGCGCAACGTCCGCGGCGGCGGCGGCCATGTGTGCGTCGGGATAGAGCCGGTAATTCGGCACCACGACGACGATGCCGCGCTCGGCGAGGCCGGCGGCCACGAAGCGATACAGGTTCTTGGAGCCCGAGCTCCAGCGGCCGCCGTGCACGAACACGACGAGCGGCCGCGGCGCGGTCGCCGGCGCGGCCGGCAGGTAGACGTCGAGGCGCTGGCGCGCGTGCGCGCCGTAGGGGAGGTCGCTCTCGCGGCGGTAGCCGCCGCCCAGGTCCACCGCGTTGACGGCGCCGAGCTCGAGCGTCGTACAGCCGCCGAGCAGCACGGCCGCGAGCAGCGCCGCCGCACACACCGCCCCGCGCATCAGGCGCGCGCCCGGAACGTCGGGCGGCCGGCGGCGTCCAGGAGGCCCTCGCGCACCAGCCACGCGCGCGGCTCGTCGGCCTCCGCCTCGAACCACGCGCGGGCCGAGCCGAGCCGGAACGTGTAGCCCCAGCGGTCCATGTCGTCCATCAGCCGGCGCGCGCCGACGGCCGGCAGCTCCTCGGCGAGCAGGATCTGCAGGCAGCAGACGGCGTTCTCCTCGTCGAAGTCGCCGCCGGCGTCGCGCTCGAGCGCGCCGCGCCGCGCCCCGTCCATGCACAGCGCGTGGCAGGCCTCGTGGAGCGCCGAGTGCACCGGGGTGTCGCCGCGCGCCCACACGCGGTGGCCCTCGAGGCCCGCCTCCGGTTCGCCGAAGTAGCTGAACGGGATCGGCGCGCCATCGGCGACGCGCGCGAGCGTGAGGCCAAAGCGCGCGAGGAGCGCACCGACCGGCTGCTCGAGCCCGTCGCCGAGCACCAGGACGTCGCCGCCCGGGACGCCGTGCGGCGCGACCGGCGCGCCGCTCACGGCCCGAGCGCCGACAGCCGGCGCATCACGAGCGCCGCGAGCTCGCGTGCCAGCGCGGACCGGATCTGGTCCTGCTCCTGCTCCTTGGCGAGCACCGCGGTCGTATTGAAGCTGTAGTCGCGGGTCAGCGTCAGCACCTTGGGCGTCAGCACTTCCTTCTCGCCGATGCGCACCCGGTAGCGGACGGTGTAGTACACCTCGTACTCAGTCGGCGTGTTGCTCGCCGAAACCGACAGCACGCGCTGGCCGCTGTCGTCGGTCAGCACCTCGAGCGTCGCGGTCGCGCCGCTCTCGGCCAGCTGGCTGCCCGAGGCGCGCAGCGCGTCCTCGAGCGCGCGGTGGAAATCGGTGTAGCGGTCCTCGGCGACCAGGTGGGTGGTTGCGAAGGCCTGCGGCAGCCGCGCGACGCCCTGCAGGTGGAAGCCGCAGGCCGCGAGCGCCGGCAGCAGCAGCAGCACGGCGGCGAGCCGCGGCCCCCTCATCCGGCGACCACGCTGACGAGCTTGCCGGGCACGACGATGACCTTGCGCACGGCGAGCGCGCCGACAAAGCGCTGCACGGCCGGGTCGGCGAGCGCCGCCTCGCGCACCGCCGCCTCCGGCGCGTCGACGGCAACCGTGATGCGGCTGCGGACCTTGCCGTTGACCTGCACGACGAGCTCGACGGCGTCCTGCTTGAGCGCCTCGGCGTCCGGCGCCGGCCACGGCTCGTCGACGACGGCGCCCGCGTGGCCGAGCTCGCGCCACAGCGCGTGCGCGACGTGCGGCACGACCGGCGACAGCGCGAGCACCGCGATCTCGAGCGCCTCGTGGACCACGGCGCGGCCCTGCGGCGAGCCGGCGTCGTGGCGCGTGACCGCGTTGAGCAGCTCCATCACGGCCGCGATCGCCGTGTTGAAGGTGCGCCGGCGACCGTAGTCGTCGGTGATCTTGGCGAGCGTCTGGTGCGCGAGGCGCCGCAGTTCGCGGTCGGCCGGCGCGAGCGCCGCGGGCGCGAGCGCCGCGCGCGGGCCGGCGGCGAGGTGCGTGTGCACCGCCTTCCACAGGCGCTTCAGGAAGCGGAACGCGCCTTCCGCGCCCTCGTCGGACCAGTCGAGCGACAGTTCGGGCGGCGCCGCGAACATCATGAACAGGCGCGCCGTGTCCGCGCCGTAGCGGTCGATGAACGCCTGCGGGTCGACGCCGTTGTTCTTGGACTTCGACATCGTGCCGATGCCGCCGCTCTCGACCGGCTCGCCGTCGCTCTTGAGGCGCGCACCCGTGGGCGTGCCCTTGGCGTCGGTGAGCACCTCGACCTCGGTGGGGTTGTAGTAGACGACGCGCCCGGAGGCCGGCTTTCTGAAGTAGATGCCGTTGCGGACCATGCCCTGGGTCAGCAGGTTCTGGAACGGCTCGCCGATGCCGACGAGGCCGAGGTCGCGCATCACGCGCGTCCAGAACCGCGAGTACAGCAGGTGCAGGATCGCGTGCTCGATGCCGCCGATGTACTGGTCGGCCGGCAGCCAGTAGTCGACGCGCCGGTCGACCATCGCCTGGTCGTTGCCGGCCGACGCGTAGCGCAGGAAGTACCACGACGAGTCGACGAACGTGTCCATCGTGTCGGTCTCGCGCCGCGCACCCTTGCCGCATTTCGGGCACGGGCATTCGACGAAGGCCTTGAGCCGGGCGAGCGGGTTGCCGCTGCCGTCCGGCACCAGGTCCTCCGGCAGCACCACCGGCAGGTCCCGGTCCGGCACCGGCACCGTGCCGCAGTCGTCACAGTGGATCAGCGGGATCGGGCAGCCCCAGTAGCGCTGGCGCGAGATGCCCCAGTCACGGAGGCGCCACTGCACCTGCAGCGCGCCGAGGCCGCGCGCCTCGAGGTCGGTCGCGATCGCGTGGACCGCAGCGGCGTGGTCGAGGCCGTCGTACCGGCCGGAGGCGATGCAACGGCCGGGTTCGGCGTACCAGGGCTGCCAGGCGTCGGCGGAGTACTGCTTCCCGCCGACGTCGATGACCTGCACGATCGGCAGGGAGTACTTCTGCGCGAACGAGAAATCGCGCTCGTCGTGGCCGGGCACGCCCATCACGGCGCCCTCGCCGTAGCCCATCAGCACGTAGTTGCCGACCCACACCGGGACCTTCGCGCCGGTCAGCGGGTGCTCGACCGACAGCCCGGTCGCCATGCCCTTCTTGTCCATCGTCGCGAGGTCGGCCTCCATGATGCTGCCGCGCTTGCACTCGTCGACGAAGGCCGCGAGCGCAGGGTTGCCGGCGGCGGCGTGCGCGGCGAGCGGGTGCTCGGCGGCGACCGCGACGAAGGTCACGCCATTGACGGTGTCCGCGCGGGTCGTGAAGACCTTCAGGAGCCGGCGCTCGCCGGCGAGTTCGTAGGGGAACGCGAGCGTCACGCCTTCGCTCTTGCCGATCCAGTTGGCCTGCATGGTGCGCACGCGCTCGGGCCAGCCGCCGAGCCCGTCGAGCGCCGCGAGCAGTTCCTCGGCGTAGGCGGTGATACCGAGGTAGTACATCGGGATTTCGCGCTTCTCGACCGGCGCGCCCGTGCGCCAGCCGCGACCGTCGATGACCTGCTCGTTGGCGAGCACGGTCTTGTCGACGGGATCCCAGTTGACCGTGCCGGTCTTCTGGTAGGCGATGCCCTTCTCGAGCATCCGCAGGAACAGCCACTGGTTCCAGCGGTAGTACTCGGGCCGGCAGGTCGTGACTTCGCGCGACCAGTCGAGACCGAAGCCGAGCGCCTTCAGCTGGCGCTTCATCGTCGCGATGTTGTCGTACGTCCAGCGGGCCGGCGGCACGCCGTTTGCCA
The DNA here is from genome assembly GCA_037443765.1 of Gammaproteobacteria bacterium. Classification (GTDB taxonomy): domain Bacteria; phylum Pseudomonadota; class Gammaproteobacteria; order Steroidobacterales; family Steroidobacteraceae; genus CAIKZZ01. The sequence continues at coordinate 43,438 of JBBINS010000010.1, read as the reverse complement.
TCGCCGCGTTCTCGGCCGGCAGCCCGAAGGCGTCCCAGCCCATCGGCTGCAGCACGTTGCGGCCCTGCATGCGCATGAAGCGCGCGATGACGTCGCCGATCGTGTAGTTGCGCACGTGCCCCATGTGCAGCCGCCCCGAGGGGTACGGGAACATGCTCAGGCAGTAGTACTTCTCTCGCGCCGGGTCCTCGACCGCGCGGAACGTGCCGGCGTCTTCCCAGTGGCGCTGGGCCGCAGCTTCGACGGCGGCCGGATCGTAGTGTTCTTGCATCGGCGGGAATCGGGGCGGAAAGGGGGCCGCCAAGGATACCGGAACGGACCCCGGATGCCGGACCGGGGCCGGCCGACCCCCCTGCTCCGGCCGGCGTGGCCACCCGCCGGCGAGTTCCGACCGAGCCGGCGCCGTGCGCTCGTTGTCAGGATTATGTCAACTTCAGGCGTAGCGACCGCGGCGGGGCGCTTTCTTAACACTGCTTAACGTGGTCAACGGCTGCGAGCCGTGGTCGTTCCTGCCCACAGCACCTGGCCAGAGTGCCGACGACCAAGGCCCACCACCGATGGAGACTCGAACGATGCATATCTCGAAACTCGCCCTCACGGGCCTGCTCGCCCTCGCCGGCACCGCCGCTCTGGCGCAGACCCCGGCAACGACCCCGGCCACCAGCCCGGCCGTGACCCAGGTGCACAAGGACAACGCCGACATTCGCAAGGACACGAAGGACATCCGTGCCGATCGCAAGGACCTGCGCCAGGACCGCAAGGACGTCGCGGGCGACAAGGCCGATCTCGCCAAGGACCGCGCCGCCCGCAACGCCGACGCCAACAAGGCCGCCGCAGACGCCAAGCAGGGCGACGTGAAGGACGCGAACAAAGAGATGCGTGCGGCGGACCGTCAGCAGAAGGACATCAACGCCGACAAGAAGGACCTGAAATCGGACAAGAAGGACGTGGCCGCCGACAAGAAGGACCTGAAGGCCGACCGGAAGGACCGTCGCCACGACGTCGCCAAGCGTAAGCACGACGCCGCCAAGATCTGATCCCGACCCGGAGCATCGACTGAGGGAACACGCGGCGGCCCCGATGGCCGCCGCACCTCTTCGGGGCGATGCGGCGATCAGTCCGCCGCGAGCGCGTACTGCCGCTAATCACCGCGGTTCTACGCCTGAAGCTCCCGATCCCCAGGCAGGTGCCGTGCCAAGTTCTCGAGTTCGGCTAGCATCTTCTCGGCGCGCGAGCCGTTGAGGTAATAGGTCGACGAGCGGCCAGCGGTAGCCGAGGTCGTCGGGCGCGAGCGCGGCGTACGACCACCAGACGCCGGGCAGCGCGGCCGCGACGCCCAGGCCGGGCACCAGCCACGCGATCCCATGATTGCGGGCTATAGCGCCTCAGACCCCCCCGAATAGGGTCGTCTTGCGCGCGTCGGGGCCGTAGTCGACCAAGAACGGCTCCCGGGTGGCAGGATGGAGGGCGTACAACGACCGGTGCTCGCCGCTGGTCTTCAGCACGACGACCGGCGTCGCGTGCGGCCCGAACAGCCGGAGGATGCCGGCAGCGCGCTGCTCGTGGTCATTGAGGACGATGGAGGGATCCTCTCCCTCGGAGGCGCGTTACGAACCGAGCGCCATCCGATGGTGACCGCCGGAGTCGTCGATCCAGAGGCCGGGAGCACCACCCGACAGCGCGAGCTCGGCCCGCGCCCGGCCGTGCTCGTCGACGAGGGGATCCGCGTCGCGACCAGCCCCGCGTGGTCCGTGGCCGTCGCAGCGCTGGCCGCCGGACTGCCGTGGGAGACGAACTACGCGCCGAGCACGCCGCCGGCGAACCCGGCCAGCGCGGAGGCGAACGTCGAACGGTTCAGCATCGGTGTCGCTCCTCGGTGAGGGTCTCTCTGCGATCTCATCCGCCCCACACGTCCGCGAACAGCCGCGCGAAATTGCCGCCGATCAGCTTTTCGACGCGACCCGCGGGCCAGCCGCGGCCGGCGAGCGCGTCAGCGAGCAACAGGAACCGGCGCGGCGAATTGAATTCGGGGATCACGTTGAAGACGTCGGGCGACTCGCCCGGCGCCGAGATGCCCGCCTTGACGCGGCGCGCGACGTCGGCGCGATGGGCGGCGCGGAACGCCTCGTCCATCGGCGCCGCGGAAATCGGCCCGTCCGTGCCGAGGCCGACGTGGTCCTCGCCGCAGACATCGACCGCGTGCTCGATGTGGCGGATCAGGTCCTCGGAGTGCGGCTGGCCGCCGTTGCGGAGGAAGCTCATCCAGTAGATGCCGGCGACGCCGCCCTTGGCGGCGAGCGCGCGCAGCGACTCGTCGCTCGTGTTGCGCGGCAGGTCCGCGAGCGCCCGGCAGCCGGTATGCGTGATCGCGACCGGCCCGCGCGCCGCGGCGATGCCCTCGGCGATCGTCCGCGGTCCCGCGTGGCTGAGGTCGAGGAGCAGATGCCGCCGGTCGAGCTCGGCGATCAGCGCGCGGCCGAGCAGACTCAGGCCGCCGTCGGCAGGCTCGAGGCAACCGTCGCCCATCAGGTTGCGACGGTTGTAGGTCGGCTGGCAGATCCGCACGCCGAGACCTTCGAACAGTTCGAGCCGACCGAGGTCGCCCTCGAGCATGCTGGTGTCCTGGAAGCCGTAGACGACGCCGAGCCGGCGGCTGGCCTTCGCGACCTTGAGGTCGCGCGCGGCGAGCACGCGGACGAATGCGTCCGGGTGCAGCGCGAACTCGCGGTCGGCGCGCGCGATGTTGGCGATCGTCTGCTCGAACTTGCCGGGCCCGTTACCGACCGCGCTGACCGTCAGGTTGACAGCGGTGAGCCCAGAGGCGACCGCATCCGCAACCGCCCGCGCCGACAGCGGCGCGTCCTCGGCGGTCGTCGCGGCGTAATCGCCCGGGCCGCCGAGCGCGTCGATGAGGATCGCGTCACCGTAGGCGTCGGCCGGGTAGCCGCTCGCCGCGGCCCGTGCCACGAACGGCGCGGCCGCGGCCGCCGCGCCCGCAAGCTCGAGGAACTGGCGTCGGTCCAGCATTGTCCGTCCCCTCCCCCCGCGAATGCCGGCCGCCGGCCCCCGAGTCCGGCTCGCCCGATTCAGCCCGCGACCGCGCGCAACGCCTGCGCCAGCCGCCCGATCTGCGGCCCGGGCAGTCCGGCGATGTTGATCCGGCTGTCGCCCGCGATGTAGACGTGGTGCTCGGCCGACAGCGCGCGCACGGCCGCCGGCGCGAGACCGAGCAGCGAGAACATGCCGCGCTGGCCGGCGATGAAGTCGAAGCGCGGGCTCTGGAACTCTTCGCGCAGCGCGGCGGCAAGCCGCCCGCGCTGCGCCGTCACCCGCTGGCGCATCGCCTCGAGTTCGCTCGTCCACTGCGCCTTGAGCGCCGGATCCGCCGCGATCGTCGCGACGATCGCGGCGCCGTGATCCGGCGGGAACGACCAGGTCCTGCGCGCGAGCAGCTGCAGGTGCCCCATGCAGATCTCCGCCTCGCGCGCGCTCGCGGCGACCGCGATGACGGCACCGGCGCGCTCGCGGTAGAGGCCGAAGTTCTTGGAGCAGGACGCGGCGATGAGCACCTCGGGCAGGCGCTCGGCGAGCAGCCGCACCGGGGCCGCGTCCGCGTCGAGGCCGTCGCCGAGGCCCTGGTAGGCGAGGTCGACGAGCGGCAGCAGTCCGCGCTTGCCGAGCAGCTCCGCCACGGCGAGCCACTGCTCGCGCGTCAGGTCCGCACCGGTGGGGTTGTGGCAGGAGCCGTGCAGCACGACGACGCTCCCGGAGGCGAGCCGCCCGAGCGCGGCGAGCATCGCATCAAACGCGATCGTGCCGCTCGGCGCGTCGTAGTACGGATAGGTGTCGACGTCGAGACCCGCGCCACCGATCAGCGGCATGTGGTTCGGCCACGTCGGATCGCTGACGACGACGCGCGCACCGCGGCCGGCCTTGAGCACGAGGTCCGCGGCGAGACGAAGCGCGCCGCAGCCCCCCGGCGTCTGCAGCGTCTGCGCGCGCCCGGCGACGCGCGCCGGGTGCGCGGCACCGAGTACGAGCTCCTCGATGAACGCCGCAAACGGGCGGTTGCCGCCGAAGCCGATGTAGGCCTTGGTCGTCTGGCGTGCCAGCATCGCGGCCTCCGCCGCCCGCACCGCCGCCATCACCGGCGTCGTGCCGGCCTCGTTGCGGTAGACGCCGACGCCGAGGTCGAGCTTGTTGGGGTCGCGATCGGCGGCGAACGCCGCCATCGTGGCCATCAGGCCTTCGGGCGCCTGTGCTTCGAGAGTCTGGAACACGTCAGATTACCCCGCGCCGCATCTGGTCGAGCTCGATGGACTCGAACAGGGCGCGGAAGTTGCCTTCGCCGAAGCCCTCGTTGCCCTTGCGCTCGATGATCTCGAAGAATATCGGACCGATGACGTTCTTGGTGAAGATCTGCAGCAGGATGCCGGTATCGCGGCTGCCGTCGATCAGGATTCGCCGCTGCTGGAGCTCGGCAAGGTTCTCCGCGTGGCCACTGACGCGCGCGTCGACGCCGTCGTAGTAGGTGTCGGGCGTGTCCTGGAACTCGACGCCGCGCGCGCGCAGCACGTCCACCGTCTGCTGGATCCCGCGGGTCAGCAGCGCGATGTGCTGGATGCCCTCGCCGTGGTATTCGGACAGATACTCCTCGATCTGGCTCTTGTCGTCCTGGCTCTCGTTGATCGGGATGCGGATCTTGCCGCACGGCGAGGTCATCGCCTTCGAGAAGAGCCCGGTCTTCTTGCCCTCAATGTCGAAGTAGCGGATCTCGCGGAAGCCGAACAGCCGCTCGTAGAAGCCCGCCCACAGGGCCATGTTGCCGCGCTTGACGTTGTGCGTCAGGTGGTCGATGACCTCGAGCCCGGTGCCGGTCGCGTGCGGCGAACCGGGCAGAGGCACGAAGTCGACGTCGTAGATCGTGTGCTCGCCGTAGCGATCCACGAGATAGATGAGGCTACCGCCGATGCCCTCGATGCACGGGATATTGAGCTCCATCGGCCCCGCGGTGGCCGGCCCCGGTCTCGCGCCGAGTTCCAGCGCCCGCCGGTAGGCGAAGGCGGCGTCGCGGACCCGGAACGCCATCGCGCAGGCGGACGGGCCGTGCGCGCGGGCGAACTGCTGGCCGAAGCCGGCCGTCTCGGCGTTGATGATGAAGTTGATGTCCCCCTGGCGGTGCAGCGTGACGTTCTTGGAACGGTGTCGAGCCACGGCCGGGAAACCCATGCGATCGAACAGCCGTCGCAGCAGCTCGGGGTCCGGCGCGGTGTACTCCACGAACTCGAAGCCGTCGGTGCCCATCGGATTGTCGGTGGTCATGAGCAGCCCTCCGTGAGGAGTCGATGATAGCCGGCCGCACCAGGCGTTGCCGGCCGCTGCGGCCGGTCAGCGCACCGTGCCGCGTTTGCGGCGGCGCAGCGCGCCGACTCCCAGCAGCAGCGCGCACGCACCGAGCACCGGCCAGTTCCGGAGCATCGCGTACGGTGTCAGCCCGGCATAGGGCACCACACTACCCTTCAGCACCTCGGGCTCGAACTGCCGGCTGCGCACCACGACGCGGCCCTTCGGGTCGATCAGGGCCGAGATACCGTTGTTGGTCGCCCGGATCATCCAGCGCCCGGCCTCGAGCGCGCGCATACGCGTGATCTGCAGGTGCTGGTGCGGGGCCGTCGAGTCACCGAACCAGGCGTCGTTGCTAACGTTGACGAGCAGCGAGGCGTTCCTGAGCACCGCGAGCTGCTCGACGGCGTAGGCGTCCTCGTAGCAGATCGTCGCGCCGAGCTTCTGGCCGGCGGCGTCGAGCGGCCCCTGGTCGGCGGCGCCCGGCATGAAGTCGACGTAGGCGAGGCTCCTGAGGCGCATCCAGGCGCGGATGAACGGCGGCACCGGGAAGAACTCGCCGAACGGCACGAGCCGGCGCTTGTAGTACCACTCCTCCTCGTCGCCGAGGGCCACGAGCCCGTTGCGGACCTGGCCGCTCTCGAAGTCGTAGCGCACGAGCCCGAGCAGGAGATCGGAGCCCTTCGCGCGCGCGTCGCGGTAGATCTCGCCGAGCACCGGCACGGCCTCGTGGTAGAGCATCGGCAGCGCCGACTCCGGCCAGACGACGAGCCGCGCGCCGAGCGCCTGCTGCGTCAGACTGCGGTAGACCTCGACCGTGTGCTCGCGGTTGTCCTCGAGCCACTTGAGGTCCTGCGGGATGGCTCCCTGGACGATCGCGACCGTGAGCGGCGCGCCGCTCGGCCGCGTCCAGTCGATGCGCGCGAGGCCGAAGCCGCCCGCCCAGAGCACCATCACCAGCGCGAGCGGCAGCGCACGCGCGCCGCGCCGGCCGTCGAGCGCGGCGACGAGTGCACCGGCGGTCAGCGTCGCCGCGAGGCTCACGCCGTAGATCCCGACCAGCGGCGCGTAGCCCGCGAGCGGCGTGCCGAGCTGGCTGTAGCCGACCGCGAGCCACGGGAAGCCCGACAGGAACCAGCCGCGGAACCACTCGAGCATCACCCAGGCGGCCGGCAGCACCGCAAGCTCGCGCCAGTGCCCGAGGGCCGGCGCGTAGCGCGCGACCAGCCAGCCGACGACCGCGGTGTAGGCGCCCATGATCGCGACCAGGCCGAGCATCAGCAAAATCGCGAGCGCGAGCGGCGCCTTGCCGAAGACGTGGATGCTCGTATAGAGCCAGTAGGTGCCGGCAAGGAACAGCCCGGCGCCGAAGCCGAAGCCGATCGCCGCGGCGCGGCCCGGCGTCACGTCGGTCCACAGCAGCCACAGCAGCGCGAGGCAGGCCGGCCCGAGCAGCCACAGGTCGAAGGGCGCGAACGCGAGCGACTGCAGCGCGCCCAGCAGGAACGCCGTCCACGGCGCGTAGCGCGCGAACAGATCGGCGCGCCGCCTGAGGCCCGCGAGGCGCGCCATCAGCCGCCCGCGTCCTCTGCGGGCCGGACGTCGCGCGGCGCGAGCACCTTGAGCAGGTCGATGCGGCGGCGGTCGGCACGCAACACGCGGAACTCGATTTCCTCGAGCCGCACGGAGTCGCCGCGGCGGGGCACGCGGCCGAAGGCGTGCGCGACGAGGCCGCCGATCGTGTCGAACTCCTCGTCGCTGAAGTGCGTGCCGAAGTACTCGTTGAATTCCGCGATGCGCGTCAGCGCGCGGACCGTGAACTGGCGCTCGCCGTCGCGTCGGATCGGCTGATCCTCCTCGACGTCGTACTCGTCGGCGATGTCGCCGACGATCTGCTCGATCACGTCCTCAATCGTCACGAGGCCTGCGACGCCGCCGTACTCGTCGACGACGATCGCCATGTGGTGGCGGTTCTTGCGGAACTCCTTGAGCAGCACGTTCAGGCGCTTGCTCTCGGGCACGACCACCGCGGGCCGGATGACCTCGCGGATGTCGAAGTCCGCCGCGGCGTTCTCGGCATAGTAGCGCAGCAGGTCCTTGGCCAGCAGGATGCCGATGACCTGGTCGCGATCCTCGCCGATCACCGGAAAGCGCGAATGGCCGGACTCGACCACGACCGGCAGCAGCTTCTCGATGCCGTCGTCGCGCGCGACGACCGTCATCTGCGAGCGCGGCACCATGATGTCGCGGACCTGCAGGTCGCCGACCGCGATCACGCCCTCGACCATCTCGAGCGCCTCGGCGTCCAGCAGGCCGCGCTCGGTCGCCTCGCGCAGGTCCTCGAGCAACGCCTCGCGGTCCTGCGGCTCGCCCGACATCTGCTGCTGCAGGCGCTTCAGCCAGCCGCTGCGCAGCGTGCGGATCGTGTCGTCAGCCATCGGCGCGTACCCGGTAGGGGTTCGGAAAGCCCAGCCGCTTCATCAGCGCCTTCTCGCGCCGCTCCATGCGGCGCGCATCGGCGTCGCCCTCGTGGTCGTGGCCGACGAGGTGCAGCACGCCGTGCACGACCATGTGGGCCCAGTGCGCCGCGAGGGTCTTCTTCTGCGCGTGCGCCTCGCGCGCGACGACCCGCGCGCAGATCGCGAGGTCGCCGAGCGGCACGGCGCCGCCCACGGCCGGCGCGGGACCCGCCGGGAAGCTGAGCACGTTGGTCGGGCGGTCCTTGCCGCGGTAGGCGCGGTTGAGGCGCTGGCTCTCGGCCGGCGTCACGACCCGGATCGAGAGCGCGGCGCGCGCGCCGCGCCGTCCGGCCGCGGTGCGCGCCCAGTCGCCGAGCAGGCGCGCCGACGGCGCCCACGGCTGGCGCGTGCCGAAAGCGACCTCGACCTCGAGGCTCAAGTGCCGTCCCCGGCGCGTTCGTACGCCTGGACGATGCGCTGCACGAGGGGGTGGCGAACCACGTCGTGCGAGGTGAAGAACGTGAACGCGACGCCCTGGACGCCTTCGAGCACGGTGACGACGTGCCGCAGGCCGGAGACGCGGCTCGACGGGAGATCCGTCTGCGTCACGTCGCCCGTGACCACCGCCTTCGAGCCGAAGCCGATGCGCGTCAGGAACATCTTCATCTGCTCGATGGTCGTGTTCTGGGCCTCGTCGAGGATGATGAAGGCGTCGTTGAGCGTCCGGCCGCGCATGAACGCGAGCGGCGCGATCTCGATCACGTTGCGCTCGATGAGGCGCATGACGCGGTCGAAGCCGAGCATCTCGTACAGCGCGTCGTACATGGGCCTCAGGTACGGGTCGACCTTCTGCGTCAGGTCGCCGGGCAGGAAGCCGAGCCGCTCACCGGCCTCGACCGCCGGCCGCACCAGCACGATGCGGCGCACGCGGTCGGCCTGCAGCGCCTCGACGGCGCAGGCGACCGCGAGGTAGGTCTTGCCGGTGCCGGCGGGTCCGACACCGAACGTCAGGTCCGCCTCGCGGATCTGGGCGAGGTACTGGACCTGGTTCGCACCGCGGCCACGGATCAGCCCGCGGTGCGTGTGCACGTGCACCTCGTCGATCGCCGTCGGCCCTGCCGCCGGGCCCGCGCCGGCGGCCGCCATGCCGGCCTCCTGGATCGCGAGGTGGACGTCGCGCGGCTGGATCCCGCGCGCCGCGCGCGCGTAGAGCTGCTCGAGCACCTGCACCGCGTCCTCGGCGCGCGCGCCGCTGACGCGGAAGCGGTTGCCGCGGCGGTTGACGCTCACGCCGAGGCGCGACTCGATCTGCCGCAGGTGCTCGTCGAGCGGTCCGCAGAGCGCCGCGAGGCGCTCGTTGTCCGCCGGATCGAGGGTCAGGTCGCGAACGGGACCGGGGGTGCTCAAGCGGCGCGCCCGGCGCTCGGCTGCGCAGGCGATTCGTGCTCGGCGAGTCGGCCGCGCAGCGAGTTCGGCATCGCCTCGGTGATCGTGACGTCCGCGAAGCGGCCGATCAGCGCCGGCGGACCGTCGAAGTTGACCCAGCGGTTGCACTCGGTGCGCCCGGCGAGCTGGCGGCCGTCGCGGCGCGAGGGCCGCTCGACGAGCACGCGCTGCACGCCGCCGACCAGCCGGCGGCTGCGCGCGGCGGCGAGCACGTTCAGGCGCTCCTGCAGGATCTCGAGCCGGCGCTGCTTGACGTCCTCGGGCACGTCGTCGGCGAGCCCCGCGGCGGGGGTGCCCGGACGGCGGCTGTAGATGAAGCTGAACGACTGGTCGAAGCCGACGTCGGCGATCAGCTCGAGCGTCGCCTCGAAGTCGCGGTCGCTCTCGCCCGGGAAGCCGACGATGAAGTCCGAGGTGACCGGGATGTCGGGTCGGACGGCGCGCAGCCGCCGGATCTTCTGCTTGTACTCGAGCGCCGTGTAGCCGCGCTTCATCGCGGCGAGTATCCGGTCGGAGCCCGACTGCACCGGCAGGTGCACGTGGTGGACCAGCTTCGGCACGCGCGGGTACGCGTTGATCAGCCGCTCGGTGAACTCGACCGGATGCGAGGTCGTGTAGCGGATGCGCTCGACGCCGTCGATGGCCGCGACGTGCTCGATCAGCAGCGCGAGGTCCGCCGTGTCGCCATCCTCGAGCGCCCCGTCGTAGGCATTGACGTTCTGCCCGAGCAGCGTCACCTCGCGCACGCCCTGCTGCGCGAGCGCGCGCACCTCCCCGATGACCTGCGCCAGCGGCCGGCTGATCTCCTCGCCGCGCGTGTACGGCACGACGCAGAACGTGCAGTACTTGCTGCACCCCTCCATGATCGAGACGAACGCGGTCGCGGCCGAGGCCGCCGGCAGCGGCAGCTCGTCGAACTTCTCGTTCTCCGGGAAGCTCACGTCGACCTGCGGTCGGCCGCTCGAGCGCACCGCGGCGAGGAGCTCCGGCAGCCGGTGCAGCGTCTGCGGACCGAACACGACGTCGACGAACGGGGCGCGGGCGAGGATCCCCTCGCCCTCCTGGCTCGCGACGCAGCCGCCGACGCCGATCAGGACCCCGGGGCGGGCGCGCTTCAGCTCCGCATAGACGCCGAGGTGGGAGAAGACCTTGTCCTCGGCCTTCTCGCGGATCGAGCAGGTGTTGAGGAGCACGACGTCCGCGCGACCGGGATCGTCGGTGAGTTCGAGGCCCTCGGCCGCCCGGAGCACGTCCACCATGCGGGCGGAGTCGTACTCGTTCATCTGGCAGCCGAAGGTCTTGAGGTAGAGGTAGCCGGGCATGGGCGGGAGCGACGCGGGGGCGGAAGCGTACCGCGTCCGACCCCGCACATAAAGGCGGCCGCAAGGCCGTTCCTCTACTAAGTCCTTTTAATTCAACGTGTTATGCGGTATCGGCCGAAGCGTCTAGAACGGGATGTCGTCGTCGAAGGCCTCGTCCTTGCCGCCGGCCGCGGCCGGTGCCGCCTGCGAGTACTCGTCGGCCGGGGCCGACTCGCGCCGCGCCGCGCCCGGGGAGGTGCCCGAGGAGGCGCCACCGCCGGCGCCGGCGCCGCCGCCGCGCCCACCGAGCATCTGCATCTCGTTGGCCACGATCTCGGTCGTGTAGCGGTCGTTGCCGCTCTTGTCCTGCCATTTGCGGGTCCGAAGCCGGCCCTCGACGTAGACCTGCGAGCCCTTGCGCAGGTACTCGGCGGCGATCTCCGCCAGGCGGTCGAAGAACACGACGGTGTGCCACTCCGTGTTTTCCTTCTGCTCGCCGCTCTGCTTGTCGCGCCAGCTGTCCGTCGTCGCGATCCGGACGTTCGTGACGGCCTTTCCGCTCGGCATGGCCCGCGTCTCCGGGTCCTGTCCGAGATTGCCCACCAGAATGACCTTGTTGATGCCGCGCGCCATGTCATCGACTCCTGTTGAGTGAACGTCCGGGCCGGCGGCGGCCCGGAGCTGAATTGGTGGCCAAGAGTGTACGCCGCCGGACGGCCGCCGCATCCCGAGAATCGGCCCAGTACGGCCAGAAAGTCGCCGATCCTCAGCCTCGTCTGGGCTTCGCCAGCAGGAGCCAGGCGAGCGCCATGAGCGCCGCGCCTCCGAATACGCCTACGAGCCCCATCGCGGTGCCGTTGAGCTCCGCGGCCACCACGCCACCGACGAAGGCGCCTAGGAACTGGGCGGTCGCAAAGATACCGAGCGCCGCCCCTCGCACGCCAGGCGCGGCGGTTTGAGACAGCCGGGCCGGCAGCCGTGCCTCGAGGTAATTGAAGGCCGCGAAGAACAGCACGAGCGCCGCCGACAGCCCGACTCGGCTCGAATACGCGAACGCGAGCCAGCCGAGCGAAACCACGAGGAGCGCAACCGCAACGCGCACCACCGCGCCCGGCCGCGGCGAGCGCTCGGTCAGAACGACCAGCAGCACCGTCGGTGGCAGCGAGGCCGCGAAGACGCCGAGATAGGTCTTCCAGTGGTCGTGGACGTCGATGTGCAGCACGTCGCGAAGCACGTGCGGCACGCCGAAGAACGTGGCGCGCAGCACGAAGTTGAGCGCGAACATGCCGAGGTAGTAGGGAACGAGTTCCGCGGTCAGCGCATCCCGCAGGCGGGGTCGCGCCGACGGGTGCGCTGGCATCGGCGGCGGCCGCGGCACGACGGTATAGAGCAGCACGATGCACAGGGCCGCCAGCGCCGCCAGGATCCAGAAGATTCCAGGCACGCCGATCAGCGGTTCGAGCACCGGAGCGGCGAACAGGGACACCACGAACGAGGCGCCGATGCTGATCCCGATCAGCGCCATCGCCCGCGTACGGACCTCGCTGCGGGTCAGGTCCGCCAGCAATGCCGTGACCGGGCCGGAGATGGCCCCGGAGCCCTGCACGAGCCCGGCGACGATCACCCCCCAGATGCTGGTGGCAAGACCGCCGATCGTCGAGCCCGCGACGTACAGGACAAGCCCGGCGAGGATCACCGGGCGGCGCCCGATCCGGTCCGAGAGCGAGCCGAAAGGGATCTGCAGGAACGCCTGGGTGAGCCCGTAGGCCCCGAACGCGAAGCCAACCAGCAGCGGCGTCGCCCCAGGCAACCCCCCCGCATAGAGCGCAAGCACCGGAAGCAGCAGGAAAAGCCCGAGCATCCGCGCGGCGTAGATCGCCGCCAAGCCGCCCAGCGAGCGGCGTTCCAGCGGCTCCATGCGCAGGCGGGCGGGCGGGCCCCCGGAGTCGATTCCGGGCCCGGTCGGGGGAGAGTCCACGCGGGTGTCTTACCTGAAGGGGAACGCGGGTTGTATTCTAACGAATTCGCCCGAATTTCCCGGACTCAAGATGCAGCAGATCAGTATCCGCGGCGCCAGGACCCACAATCTGCAGGGGGTAGACCTCGATCTGCCGCGCGATCGGCTGATCGTGCTGACCGGGCTGTCCGGCTCCGGCAAGTCCTCGCTCGCCTTCGACACGATCTACGCCGAGGGTCAGCGCCGCTACGTCGAGTCGCTGTCGGCATACGCGCGCCAGTTCCTGTCGATGATGGAGAAGCCCGACGTCGACTCGATCGAGGGCCTGTCGCCCGCGATCTCGATCGAGCAGAAGTCGACCTCGCACAATCCGCGCTCGACCGTCGCGACCGTCACCGAGATCTACGACTACCTGCGCCTGCTGTACGCGCGCGCCGGCACGCCGCGCTGCCCGGACCACGGGCTCGAGCTCGCCGCGCAGACGGTCAGCCAGATGGTCGACCAGGTGCTCGAGGTCGGCGAGGGAACCCCGCTGCTGCTGCTCGCGCCGGTGGTCAAGGACCGCAAGGGCGAGCACGCGCAGGTGCTCGACGAGCTCAAGGGCAAGGGATTCGTGCGGGCGCGGATCGACGGGCGGGTCGCCGAGCTCGACGACCCGCCGGCGCTGGACCTTCGGCGCAAGCACACGATCGAGGCCGTCATCGACCGCTTCAAGGTCCGGCCGGACATCGGCCAGCGCCTCGCCGAGTCGTTCGAGACGGCGCTCCGGCTCGGCAACGGCATCGCCTCGATCGCCTTCATCGACGAGCCGAAGCGCGCCGAGCTCGTGTTCTCCGACAAGTTCGCCTGCAACGTCTGCGGCTGGTCGCTCGCCGAACTCGAGCCCCGGCTCTTCTCGTTCAACAACCCTGCCGGCGCGTGCGCGAACTGCGACGGCCTCGGCGTCAAGCAGTTCTTCGACCCGGCGCGGGTCGTGACCCAGCCGCAGCTCGCTCTCGCCTCCGGCGCGGTGCGCGGCTGGGACCGGCGCAATGCCTACTACTTCACGATGATCCAGTCGCTCGCGCGGCACTACAAGTTCGACGTCGAGGCGCCGTGGCGCGACCTCGATCCGAAGGTGCAGCGGGTGCTCTTGAACGGCAGCGGCGAGGACAACATCGAGTTCCGCTACTACGACGGCCGCGGCGGCACGACGCGCCGGCGGCACCCGTTCGAGGGCATCCTGCCGAACCTCGAGCGCCGCTATCGCGAGACCGACTCGGTGATGGTCCGCGAGGAACTCGCCAAGTACCTCGGCAGCAAGCCGTGCCCGGACTGCGGCGGCACGCGGCTCAACACCGCGGCCCGCCACGTGTTCGTCGCGGGCAGCAACATCGCACAGGTCACGGGCCTGTCGGTCGGCCGGGCCCTCGATTTCTTCCGCACGCTCGAGCTGCCGGGCTGGCGCGGCACGATCGCGGTCAAAATCGTCAAGGAGATCCGCGACCGCCTCGGCTTCCTCGCCAACGTCGGCCTCGACTACCTGACGCTCGATCGCAGCGCCGAGACGCTCTCGGGGGGCGAGGCGCAGCGCATCCGCCTCGCGAGCCAGGTCGGCTCCGGCCTCGTCGGCGTCATGTACATCCTGGACGAGCCGTCGATCGGCCTGCACCAGCGCGACAACCAGCGCCTGCTCGACACGCTCGTCCGCCTGCGCGACCTCGGCAACACGGTGATCGTCGTCGAGCACGACGAGGACGCGATCCGCCAGGCCGACTACGTCGTCGACCTCGGACCCGGGGCCGGCGTGCACGGCGGCCGGGTGGTGGCCCAGGGCAGCGTCGACGATATCGAGGCGGCGCCGGAATCCCTGACCGGCCAGTACCTGTCGCGGCGCACGCGCATCGAGGTACCGCCGCAGCGCACGCCCAACGACGCGCGCCGCCAGCTGCGGATCGTCGAGGCCTCCGGCAACAACCTCAAGCGCGTCACCGTCGACATCCCGGTCGGCCTCCTGACCTGCGTCACCGGCGTCTCGGGCTCCGGCAAGTCGACGCTGGTCAACGACACCCTCTACCGCCGCGTCGCGCAGGCGCTCAACGACTCGAGCGAGGAGGCCGCGCCGTGCGAGCGGATCGAGGGCCTCAACCACGTCGACCGAGTCATCGACATCGACCAGAGCCCGATCGGGCGCACGCCGCGCTCGAACCCGGCGACGTACACGGGCCTGTTCACGCCGATCCGCGAGATGTTCGCGATGACTCCGGAGGCGCGCGCGCGCGGCTACGAGCCGGGCCGCTTCAGCTTCAACGTCAAGGGCGGCCGTTGCGAGGCCTGCCAGGGCGACGGCGTGCTGCAGGTCGAGATGCACTTCCTGCCGGACGTCTACGTCCCTTGCGACATCTGCAAGGGCAAGCGCTACAACCGCGAGACGCTCGAGGTCCGCTACAAGGGCCGGACGATCCACGAGGTCCTCGAAATGACCGTCGAGGACGCCTACGCGTTCTTCCAGCCGGTGCCGGTGGTCGCGCAGAAGCTGCGCACGCTGCTCGACGTCGGCCTCTCCTACGTCCGGCTCGGGCAGAACGCGACCACGCTCTCCGGCGGCGAGGCGCAGCGCGTGAAGCTCGCCAAGGAGCTCTCGAAGCGTTCGACCGGACGGACGCTCTACATCCTCGACGAGCCGACCACGGGCCTGCACTTCCACGACATCGCACAGCTGCTCGGCGTGTTGCAGCGGTTGCGCGACGAGGGCAACACGGTGGTCGTGATCGAGCACAACCTCGACGTCGTCAAGACCGCCGACTGGGTCATCGATCTCGGGCCCGAGGGTGGCGATGGCGGCGGGCGCGTGCTCGGCGTCGGCACGCCCGAGCAGATCGCGGCGCTGCCGGAGTCCTACACCGGGCAGTATCTGAAGGCCGTCCTCCAGCGCCCGCCGGCGCGCGAACGCCGGTCCGCCTAGGGCTTGCGCGGCCGGGCAGCGGCCACTCGCGGGTGCGCTCGATGCGCGTGCCGTGCCGTGCGGCACGATCGCGGCGAACACGAGGCGCGCGCCGACGGGCCCGGCGCGGGCGCGCATGATCCGAAGCCCGAGGCCGCCCCGCTCGTCGGCACCCTGCGGGCAGGCCGCAGCCGTCGTGCAGGTGGTGCGCGAATCCCCGACAGCGCGAGGAGTCTAATTGCCGAGTGCCTGCCGCAGCGCCTCGATCTCGTCGCGGGACTCGGACAGTATCGTCGCGGAATTGTTCTCATCGAGCCCGAGCATGCGGAAGCTGCGGACGCCCGACATATTGAGCACCAGGTGCTCCGGATGGTCGATGTAGGCCGCCATCATGTTGGCGCAAATGAGGATGTCGGTGATGTCGGCCGGCCCCTCGTGCTCGCGCCCGACGTCGTCCTGCTCGGCGACCGCCTGGACCAGCTCGTCGTTCAGCTCCCAGTTCTCGAGCACGGCCTTGGCGACGTTCGCGTGCCAGTTGTTCATGATCTCGTCGAGCGAGGCCGGATCGCTGAGAAGCGCCGGGAAGCGCGGCGTCCGCGTCAGGATGTAGAGGCGTCCGACGCCGTGCAAGAGGCCGGTGAGGAACGCCTCGTCGGCGTTGCGCTTCGTGTGGTTCTTGGCGAGCACGTAGCAGAACGCCGCGACGTACGTGCTCGCGCGCCACAGCTCCTCAAGCGGCTTCTCGAGCCCCTTGAGGCCGGAGCTCGAGCGGATCTGCGCCATCGCGAAGGAGATCGCCGCGCTGCGCACCATGTTGTAGCCCATGCGCGCGATCGCCGTCCGGAGCTCGGTGATCGCCTTGCCGCTGCGGTTGAGCGCGGCGGAATTGGACATCTTGAGCAGCCGCGCCGCCAGCGCCGGCTCCGAGCCGACGATGCGCACGATCTGGTCGATCGAGGTGTGGTCGTCGCCGAGCGCGCGCCGCACGCGGATCGCGACGTCGGGGAAAGACGGCAGCTCGATCTTGCCGGACGACAGCTCCGAGGCGAGCGCCGCAACGAACTCGAACGCCAGCGCGTGCTGGGACTGTGGTGCGGCATCCGCACCGCGGCGTGCCGCGTCCATTGTCGCCACCGTCAGGTGCTCAGCACGGCCAGCGTGCCAGCGCCGTACTTGGGAACGTTGAGTTCGAAATCCACGCGGCCGAGGCTCGCGCCCAGCAGCGCCGTCAGCTGCGGCGGCATGGCCTTGGAGGGGTAGACCTTGTCGAGCTTGAGGTGCGCGGAGCTGTCGTTCATCAGCAGCCGCGAGCAGATGTTCATGATCTCCTGCAGGTTCTGGATCATGACGTCGGTCAGTTCCTTCGTCTTCGCGGCGTCCTTGGCGACGCCGGGCGGCAGCATCGACAACGCCGCCGAGGAGTTCGCGGCGAGCGCGACGTCGACCGCGCACACGGCGACCGGCTTGCCGTCGTCGGCGACGTACAGCCCGACCCAGCTGCCCGAGGGCGGCACGATGTCGAACTTCTTGCCGGGCTTGACGTCGAGCCCGTCGAACAGCAGGCCGAGCATCAGCTTGACCTTGGCTGCGTCGGGCATCGGATAGGTAGTCGCCATGGGTCTGATCCGTCAGTTGATGAACGGGCCGAGTGCTTCTTTGAAGGACTCCGGCGTGAAGGGTTTCGATATCAGGAACTTCGCGCCCGCGGTGGTCGCGCGGGCGCGCATCTCGGACGTCGCTTCGGTGGTCACGAAGCCGAACTTGACCTTGATGCCGCTCGCGGCGAGCTTCTCGAGGAGTTCGATGCCGGTCATGTTCGGCATATTCCAGTCGGACAGCACGAGGTCGGGCGACGCGCTCTCGATGGCGGCGAGCGCCTTGGCGCCGTCCTCGGCCTCGGAGATCTCGTGGCCCTCGAAGCCCGCCTGGCGGAGGGTCTTCTTGACGATCATGCGCATGGCTGCGGAATCATCGACGATCATGATTTTCATCGGCTCACTCCGAAATACGATATTTGCGTCGCGCTCGACGCGTCCCTTGACCCGGTGCCACCGGCGCGGCGGCTTCCCACAGGGGTTGTCGGCGCTGCGACGGCGGATCTTGAGCGCCCTGTCGGCCTCGAGGCGGGGCTCCGCCGGCGGGCCCCGGCAACTGTGAACTGCGTCACGCGGCGTCGTGGCGGGCGCCGCTGCGCTCGCCGACGAGCTGCATGATCTTGGCGGCAATCGCGCCCAGCGGGTGCAGGGACTCCGCGGCGCCGACCTCGTGCGCCGCGCCGGGCATGCCCCAGACGACGCTCGTGGCCTCGTCCTGGGCGATGCAGGCGGCTCCTGCGTCGCGCATCTCCTTCATGCCCTCCGCCCCGTCGCGGCCCATGCCGGTCAGCATGACGCCGATCGCGTTGGGCCCGGCGTTCTGCGCCACCGAGCGGAACAGCACGTCGACGGACGGCTTGTGGCGCTGCACCGGCGGGCCGTCGTTGAGCCGGCAGCGGTACTGCGCGCCGTCGCGAACGAGCAACAGGTGCTGGTCGCCGGGGGCGATGTACACGTGGCCGGGCAGGATCTGCTGGCCGTCGCGGGCCTCGCAGACCGTCAGCGGCGACACCGTGTTCATCCGGGTCGCGAACGCGCCGCTGAAGGCCTTGGGGATGTGCTGGGTGATGACGATGCCGGGCGCGTCCGGCGGCATCCGGATCAGCACCTCCTTGATCGCCTCGGTGCCGCCCGTCGAGGCACCGATCGCGACGATCTGGTCGGTCGTCCGGAAGTGCCGCGGCTGGGTCGTTCGCGGCAGCACGGCGTCGGCGCTCAGCTTCTCGACGATCTTCATGGACGCCGCCGCCGATGGCGCGACCACCGGGGCCGCGGCGGCGACGTTCGACAGGGCCCGGACGCGCGCGCGGGCCGCCGCCTTGACCTTGGCGGTGATCTCGTGGGCGTACTCCTCGAGCTTGTACGCGACGTCGACTTTCGGCTTCGTCACGAACTCGACCGCGCCGAGCGCGAGCGCGTCGAGCGTGACGTCGGCGCCCCGCTCGGTCAGCGACGAACACATCACCACCGGCATCGGCCTGAGCCGCATGAGGTTCCGCAGGAACTGGATGCCGTCCATCTTCGGCATCTCGACGTCGAGCGTCAGTACGTCCGGATTGAAGCGCTTGATCTTCTCGCGCGCCATGTAGGCGTCCTGCGCCGTGCCAACTACCTCGATCGCGGGGTCGGCGCCGAGGATCTCGGTGAGCAGCTGGCGTACCAGCGCCGAGTCGTCGACGATCAGCACCTTGATTCGCTTCGGTGTCGCGGTCTTGGCGTCCATGGCCGTCTCCTAGAACAGCTCGACGTCGCCGGTCTGCGGCGTCATGCTGACCTGCTGCAGGTAGCTGCGTTCGCGTGCGAAAATCGTGTCATTACGCGTCGACAACAGCTTCTTCACGCGGACCCGCCCGGTCTCCGGGTAGAAGTGCACCTTGCGCGGGTAGATGTCGCCGAGGTCCTCGCCGGCCACGGCGTAGCCCTCCGTGCGCATGTAGGAACGCACGAACTCGATGTTGCCGGCGCCGACGTCGGTCATCGCGGCCAGCACCTTGCCGCCGCCGACCAGCTTGAACTCGAGGTTGGAGCGCTTCGCGCCGGCCTTCAGCAGGTCGTTGATCAGCCGCTCCATCGCCACGTTGCCGTAGCGGGTCGCGGCGCTCGTGGCGTCCGCCCAGGCGCTCTCGCCGTGCGACCGGTCGAGCGGCAGCATGAAATGGTTCATGCCGCCGATTCCCGTCGCGCGGTCGCGGACGCACGCGGACACGCACGAGCCGAGCACGGTGCAGATCATCTCGCCGTGCAACGTCACGTAGTACTCGCCCGGCAGCAGCTTCGCCGCGAAGCTCTCGTGCTGCGCGTCCCAGTAGCGGCGGATGTGGCGGAACTGTGGCAGCCCCGGCGGCGGTTCCGCCACGGCCGGGCGCGCCGCCGCCGGGCGCGGCGTGTTCATCGGACCTTCCTGTAGATCGTCTTGCCGATCAGCTGGTACCGGTCGCAGACCCTGAAGAGCGATTCGGAGTGTCCGATGAACAGGTGGTCGTCGTTGCGCTGCAGCTCGGCCATCCGGTCGAACAGCGCGCGCTGCGTCTCCTTGTCGAAGTAGATCACGACGTTGCGGCAGAAGATGACGTCGAACGGGCCCTTGAACGGCCACTGGCGCATCAAGTTGAGCTGCCGAAACGTAATCAGAGACTTCAGTGCCGGCGACGCGGTCAGCGTGCCGGGCTTGGTCTCGTCGAACCACCGCCCGCAGCGCTGGTCCGCCATCTTCTCGAAGCGCTCGGCCTTGTACTCGCCCGCCCGGGCGTGCGCCACGACGTGGGAATCGAGGTCGGTGGCCAGGATCTTCACGTCCCAGCCGCGGAATCGCGCCATCGCCTCCTGAATCGCGATCGCGATCGAATACGGCTCCTCGCCGGTCGAGCAGCCGGCCGACCAGACCCGCAGGCGACGCGTCGCGGCGTTGCGCTTCTCGAGCGCCGGGAAGACGGTGTCGCTCAGGAATTCGAAATGGTGCCCCTCGCGGAAGAACGACGTCAGGTTCGTCGTGATCGCGTTGGTGAATTCCTCGAGCTCCGCCGGCTCGCCGCGACCGAGCACCTCCAGGTACGCGGCGAACGTGCGCAGCGACAGGCGCCGCAGGCGGCGCACCAGGCGACTGTAGACGAGTTCGCGCTTGGACTCGGCGAGCGAGATGCCGGTGTGCTCGCGCACGAGGCGGCGGATCTCGTCGAACTCACGGTCCGAGAGATGGAATTCGCGGTCGTTGGCGACACTCGGCTGCATGCGCGGGCGCCTAGAACAGGTCGACGTGGCTCGCGGCCCCGTTCGTCCGCATTTCGGAAAGAGCCTCGAGCACCTGTTCCGGCGTCGCGCCGCCGACGAGCAGGTCGAACATCACGCGTTCCTGCTCCATGCTGTACTGCGTGCGAATGTCCGCGCGCAGGCGGTCCCAGTTGCTTCCGGGGCCGTGATGGGAGCGCTCGTCGAGGAACTTGGCGAGCGAGGCGAGCGTGTCGCGCACGTGAGTCATCCGCTGCGTCAGCCGGTCATGGAACTGAAGCGCGGTCGCCGCGGCCGCGCCCTCGGCCGTGGCGCCGAGACCGGCGACGATCGCGGCCAGTTCCGCGACCGACGGCTCCGCCTCGCGCAGCGCGACCTCGATCTGCGATGCCGCGAGCCCGAGCAGGCTCACGACTTCCTCCTCGCCCGCAAACGCCGGCGAGTGAGCGTCGCATGTGCGTGCGGCGCCGTCCGGCATCTCAGCCAGCCGTCGCGAAGCCGAGGACCCCGGCGACGCCGAGCTTGGTGGCCGCCTCGACCAGCGAGCTCGACGCGCCGACCCAGCGCAGCGCGCGCCCGTGGGCGGCGGCCGTTCGGCCCGCGGCCAGCAGCAGCTGCAGCCCGGCCGTGTCGACGCTCGTGACGCGGCTCGCGTCGATGCTGTCGATGCCGCAGTTGACGGCGGAGCGCAGGAATTCGAACGTCGCGGCGATCTCGCGGATGTCGAGCGCGGCCGGCAGCGCCGGCCCGGCGACCGGCACCGGCGTGGGCGCGGCGGCCGGCGGCGCGGTCGTGACGGCCGCGGCCTTCGCGCGTGCCGTGGCGGGACGCGCCGCGGTCGCCGCACGCTTGGTGCGACGCGCGGGGCGCTTGGCGTGGGTGGCGTTGCTCACGGCTTGAACCTCAGGCGGCTGCGCCGATCCCGTCGAGGATGCTGGCGTTGATGAGGCGGTCGATGTCGAGCAGGATCAGCATCTTGTTCTCGACCGTCGCGAGGCCCTTGACGAAGGCCGTGTCGACGCTGGAGCCCACTTCGGGCGGCGCCTTCACGTCGGCGTGGGCCACGTTGTAGACCTCGCAGACCGCGTCGACGACCATGCCGACGGTGCGCTCGCCGTGCGGGCTCGTGACCTTGACGACGATGACGACCGTCGTCGGGCCGAACTCGGTCGACTCGAGCGCGAACCGCTTCCGCAGCTCGATGATCGGCACGATCGCGCCGCGCAGGTTGATGACGCCGAGGACGTAGTCGGGCGCGTGCGGAATGCGCGTGGCGCGCTCCCAGCCCTTGATCTCCTGCACGCGCAGGATGTCGACGGCATATTCCTCGCGGCCCAGCTGGAACGTCAGGTACTGGCCTGCGTCCTCCGGCGCCTCGAGCCGCTTGTCGCCATTGGTCGTTCCCGTGCTCATCGCTTGCTCCCGGGACGGCTGCCTGCCGTCCTAAATGTCAGTCCCGCTGTCAGTCGCCACGACGGCCTCAGGCCGCGAGCGTGCTCCTGCCCGTGAATGAGTCGTTGAAAACCTGCACCAGCCCCGGCACGTCGACGATCAGCGCGACGGTACCGTCGCCGAGGATCGTCGCGCCGGCCACGCCGGCAACCTGGCGGTAGTTGGTCTCGAGCGTCTTGATCACGACCTGCTGCTGCGCCAGCAGGTCGTCGACCAGCACTCCGAAGCGGCGACCCTCCGCCTCGACGACGACCAATAGCCCGTCCTCGATCGCGCGGCTGTCCGGCTCGACGCCGAACATCTCGTACAGGCGGACGACCGGGATGTACTCGTCGCGCAGCCGGAACAGCTCGGCGCTGCCGGGCACGGCGTTCAGGCGGTCCTTCTGGGCCTGGATCGTCTCGACGATCGCGACCAGCGAGATCACGTAGGTGTCCGCGCCGACGCGGACCAGCTGGCCGTCGAGGATCGCGAGCGTCAGCGGCAGGCGGATCCGGATCGTGCTGCCGTGCCCCTCGACGGAGGAGATCTGCACGACGCCGCCCAGGTCCTGGATGTTGCGCCGCACGACGTCCATGCCGACGCCGCGCCCGGACACGTCGCTGACGATGTCGGCGGTCGAGAAGCCGGCGGCGAAGATGAGGTTGTGGATCTGGTCGTCGGACAGCTCGGCGTCGGCCGCCACCAGCCCGCGCTCGCGCGCGCGCTGCAGGATCTTGGCCCTGTTGAGGCCACCGCCGTCGTCCTTGACCTCGATGATGATGTTGCCGCCTTCGTGGAATGCGGCCAGCTCGATCGTGCCGGTCTCGGGCTTGCTGGCGGCGAGGCGCACCTCCGGCTTCTCGAGGCCGTGGTCGAGCGCGTTACGGACCAGGTGCACCAGCGGGTCCGCGATCTTCTCGAGCACCGTCTTGTCGAGCTCGGTGCCTTCGCCCGACAGCTTGAGCTCGACCTTCTTGCCGAGCTTGCGCGACAGATCGTGCACGAGGCGGGGGAAACGGTTGAACGCGAAGCTGATCGGCAGCATGCGGATCTGCATGACGCTTTCCTGCAGCTCGCGCGTGTTGCGGGTGAGCTGCGTCAGGCCCTCACGGAGCTTCTCCAGCTCGTCCGGCGAGCAGCCATCGGCAAACCGCGACAGCATCGACTGCGTGATCACGAGCTCGCCGACAAGGTTAATCAGGTGGTCGACCTTGGTCGTGGAGACTCGGATCGAGCCCGCGTCGGCGCCACCGCCCTTGTGCGCCGTCGCGACGGGGGCGGCGATGCCGGGCGCGGCGACGACCGGCGCCTCGGCCGCGGTAGCCGGCGTTGGGGTCGCGGCGGCCGGTTCATGCGCCGCCGGGACCTCGGTCGCGGCGGGCGCCACGGCCGCGGCGGCCGCTGTGGCGCCGGCGAAGTACTGGTAGCCGATCGTGCAGTTGGCGTCGACCCAGTCGAACACGTCCTCGATCGCACGCTTCTCGATCGCGCCGGCGAGCTCGAGCCGCCAGCGCAAGTAGCAGCCATCGGGCTGGAGGCTGCCGAGCGAAGGCACCTCGCCGATGTCGGCGATGGCGTTGAGCGCCCCGAGACGCTCGAGCTCCGCAAACATCCGCAGCGGCTCGTTGTTGGTCTTCAGCATGTCGCGGTGCGGCTGGAAGTCGATCACCCAGCCCGGCCCGCCGGCCAGAAACTCGGGTGCCGCGGCGGCCGATGCGGGCTCGGCGGGAGCGGCCTGCGGCACGGGCTCCGGGACCGGCGCCGCCACGGGCGCCGCCGCCACCGTGCCGGGGTGACGGGCGAGCAGCTGCGCGATCTCGTCGGCAAGCAGCGCGATCCGCTTGGCGTCGACCGGCTCCTTGGCCTGCACGGCCTTGACCATCTCGCGCAGGCCGTCGACCGACTGCAGCAGCAGCTGGATCGCGTCCGGCGTGACGGGCCGGGTGCCGTTGCGCATCTCGTCGAGCAGCGTCTCGACGCCGTGCGTGAAAGTCGAGACCTCCATGAAGCCGAAAGTCGCGGCACCGCCCTTGATCGAGTGGGCGGCGCGGAAGATCGTCGCGATCGTCTCGCGGTCCGCGTTGACGTCGAGGTTCAGCAGGCTCGACTCCATGACGTCGAGCCCTTCGAAACTTTCCTCGAAGAAAATCTTGTGGATTTCCTCCATTTCCAAATCGAGAGACATCGCGTTCCCCTTGCGAAGGCCCGGTCAGAGCACTCGCGCGATCGTGGCGAGCAGCTGGTCCGGGTTGAACGGCTTGACGATCCAGCCGGTCGCGCCGGCCTGCTTGCCCTGCATCTTCTTGTCCTGGCTGGACTCGGTCGTGAGCACCAGCATCGGCGTGTACCGGTAGGTGGGAAGCGCGCGCAGCTCCTTGACGAGGGTGATGCCGTCCATGCGCGGCATGTTGACGTCGGTCAGGACGAGATCGACGCTGTGCAGCCGCGCGTACTCCAGCGCCTCGACGCCGTCGACCGCCTGCACGACCTCGTAACCCGCGCCT
The DNA here is from genome assembly GCA_037443765.1 of Gammaproteobacteria bacterium. Taxonomy (GTDB): domain Bacteria; phylum Pseudomonadota; class Gammaproteobacteria; order Steroidobacterales; family Steroidobacteraceae; genus CAIKZZ01. The sequence continues at coordinate 19,251 of JBBINS010000010.1, read as the reverse complement.
TTGAGGGTGAAATTCACCATCTGCCGCATCGAGGCGGAGTCGTCGACCGCCAGAATTACGCCTGCCATACGCGTCTGCTCCGTCCGTTAAACCGGGCTGCGATCCGATAATCGGCCTGTTCCGAGGGAAGTTGAGTCAAGTCACAGTTGCGAGGTCGCCGAAAGCGAGAAGTGGCGCCCATTTCCCCGCCATTGGGGAATTCCCGCAAGGTCGCGCGGCCCGCCGCGGCGGCGCAGGGTCCCGCCGCAGCCGGCCCCCGGGGCCCCGGCGGAGCGCTCCGGGCGCGAGGCCGCATTGCGCCGCGCGGGCCGAGACGCCCGGAAGCGAAGTCCGAGCCGGCGGTTGTCCGTAACGCCATGCCTGATGGCCCTGGTGAGATCCGCAACGCAGGCGCCCGTCGCGGGACCGCAAGGGAGGCTGAGCCTCGCGCCCGCGCATTCTTGGACTCGAACCGGATCTATCGTCCGGCGGCGGCGGTACTTGAGACGCGCCGGGGCCGTGGGGGACGGGAGTCGGGGTCCGGTCGAACGCCGGCTCAGCCCCGGCCGAGTCCGGGCGAATTGCTGGTCTGGAAGCGCTGGCGGACCTCGCCGTCCCGGACCCGCTCGTCGTACCGGCCGCGGGTGTACTCCATGACCGTGCGTCGCCAGAAGCGCACCGCGTTGTCGTTCGCGGTCGCCTCAACGATCTCCCAACGACCGGCGAAGCGGCTGAAGATAAGGCTCGCGGCGACCCGGCCGATGCCGCGCCGGCGGTGGCTGCGCCGGATGTAGAACTCGGCCATCCGGTACTCGGCGCTGGTGTCCGTCACCGTCCCCGCGAGCGGGCGTGCGACGAGCGCGAAGCCGGCGGCGCGGCCGGCGTCGAGGATCAGGAGTGGGTGGGAACGATCGTCGCGGAACCAGCGCGCGAGCAGCTCGGCGTGGCGGGCGCCGTGTTCACCGAGGACCGGGAACACGCCGGTACCCGAGTGGGAGACCTCGGCCAGCTCGTCGAGGTACTCGGGGTAGACGCTCCCGATCCAGAGCTGGTCTTCGTCGGACCGCTTGGCATCGCGCAGCGTGACGCTCATCGGAGTGCTTCAGTCGGGGACGGCGCTGGCCGTTCCCCGTAAATCAAAAAACCGGGCGGACCCGCCAGCACAGCTGGGGACCCGACCCGGTTCACATCGCAAACGCTTGCGCGTCGCGATTACTGCTTCGGAGCTTCCTTCGGCGCTTCGGCCGGGGCAGCGCCCGCAGCAGGAGCAGCGGCGTCGGCAGCCGGAGCAGCAGCCGGAGCAGCAGCCGGAGCAGCGCTTTCGGCCGCGGGAGCAGGAGCGGCCGCCGGAGCCGGGGCCTCTTCCTTTTTGCCGCCGCAAGCGGCGAGCACCAGCGCCAGAGCAGCGGCGCCAAGGGCGATTTTCACGTTCATCTGTCGATACCCCAACTTCCAGGTGTGGTTAGAAATCGCGGCCGGAAAGGCTGTGGATCTCAACGCCAGTCCCGGTCCACGGCCTGCGATTGTACATACTTTCGGGCCAAATGCGCGCAAATGTTGGCCGTGGCGCGGCCCGGCCGGGGCCGACTACACTCGCGCGCTGCGGGGGCCATTCAGCCGTGCCGTGGGGGAATACGAACGATGGATACGCCCGACGCGATCGACGCCCTGTTCCCGGCCCATCTGGCGGCGCACACCGCAGCCGCCGGCGATGCCCTCGCTGCCACCGGCGCCGCCGCGCTCGTCGTCGGGGCGGGCTTCGCGAAGTATCGCTTCCTCGACGACCAGCCCGACCCATTCGTCGTCAACCCGCACTTCAAGGCCTGGGCTCCGATCCTCGACGCGCCCGGATCGTTCATCGTCTACGTCCCCGGCGCCAAGCCGGTCCTGCTGTTCCACCAGCCCGAGGACTACTGGCACAAGCCGCCGACGGTGCCGAGTGCGCCGTGGCTCAGGGCGTTCGACGTCCGCGTCCTTAGGAATCCCGCGGAGGCGCGCGGCCAGGTGCCCGCCGGGGCGGTGTTCGTCGGCGAGCCGTTCAGCGGCTGCGAGGAGTGGGGGTTCGCCGCGGTGAATCCGCCGGCGCTGCTGCAGCGCCTGCACTGGGCCCGGGCGATCAAGTCGGCGTACGAGCTCGCCTGCATGCGGCGTGCGGCGGCGACGGGCGCCCGTGCCCATCGCGCGGCGGCGGCGGCATTCATCGCCGGCGGATCCGAGTACGAGATCCACCTGGCCTACCTCGAGGCCACCGGGCACACCGAGGCCGAGCTTCCCTACCCGAACATCATCGCGCTCAACGAGGGTGCGGCAATCCTGCATTACACGGATCTGAAGCGCACCAACCCGCCCGTCCGGCGCTCGTTCCTGATCGACGCGGGCGCGCAGTTTCGCGGCTACGCCTGCGACATCACGCGCACGCACGCCGCCGCCGTGAGCCCGTTCGGCGACCTGATCGGCGGCGTCGACGCACTCGAGCAGCGCCTGTGCGACATGGTCCGCCCGGGCGTGCAGTACCCCGAGATCCATCTCGCCGCGCACCGGCTGGTGGCGGAACTGCTGGTCGAACACGGCATCGTGACCTGCAGCGCCGACGCCGCGGTCGAGACCGACCTGACGAGCGTGTTCTTCCCGCACGGCGTCGGTCACCTGCTCGGCCTGCAGGTGCACGACGTCGGCGGCCACCAGGCGTCACCGGAGGGCGGCAACGCGCCGCCGCCACCCGGCCACCCCTACCTGCGCCTGACGCGGCGCCTCGAGCCCGGCACCGTGGTGACGATCGAGCCCGGGGTCTACTTCATCGACCTGCTGCTCGATCGCGCGCGCCAGGACGGGCGCGGCCGCAGCATCGACTGGGACACCGTCGCGGACCTCGCGCCGTACGGCGGCGTGCGCATCGAGGACGATGTCGTCGCGACCGCGACCGGGCCCGAGAACCTCACTCGCGCCGCCTTCGCGGCGCTGGCCTGAAGCCCGAGCGCCAGACGAAGGAGTTTGCGATGTCCGACGAGAAGCCGCGGCTCAGTGCCGATCCGATGTACCTGCTGATCCGCGAAGGTCGGGTCGAGGAATTCAACCGGCGCAAGAACGCGGGCGAGAAGTTCGACCTCCGGGGCTGCAACTTCCGCGGCCTCGACCTGCGCGAGCTCGACGTTTCGGGCGGCCTCGACCTGTCGAACGCCTATCTCCGGCAGGCGGACCTGCGCGGTCTCAACCTGTCCAAGTGTCGGCTCGAGGGTGCGAGCCTGCACGCGGCCCACGTGTCGGGTGTGCTGTTTCCCGTCGAGCTCGAGCCGCCGGAGATCGAGATGTCGGTCCGCATCGGGACGCGGATGCGCTACCGACCCTGAGCACACGCCGGTTCGGGCCAGCGGCCGCGGAGCCTCGCGAGCGTCGCCGGCTGCGGGGAGGCCGTCGCACTCGAAGCGGCTGCGGCATTCGCCGCACGCCGATTCGTCGCCAAGCCGGGCTCGGCCGTCGCAGCGCGTGGCGCGAGGACGATGCGGTAGCGTAACCTTGGGACATGGTCGTGGCGGGAGGGATCCGGTCGGGCGACGGCGCAGCGACAACCGGGACCGGCGGCCGTTGATCCGCGGATGGATCCGGGAGACTTGGCCGTGAGCATCGAGCGAACCCTTGCACTCTTGTGCGTCTTCGCCTGGGGCAGCGCGCTGGCGGCCGGCGGCCCCCTGGGGATCGACCATGAGTTACCGCTCGACGACAGCGGCGTCTGGGCGCGGAAGTACCAGACCGGGCTCGAGGTCGGCGTCATCGCGGTCGAAGTCGGCGGTGCGCTGTGGCTCGGCAACGACGACGCGCTCGGCCACGCGTTCTGGCAGACGCTCGACTCGACGGCGATATCGGGGATCGCCGCGCAGGCGCTCAAGTACACCTTCGGCCGCGCTCGCCCGATCCAGGGCGGCGACCCCAATCGCTGGTTCCGAGGCCGTGGTTACCAGAGTTTCCCGAGTGGCGAGGTAACGCTGCAGGCGAGTTTCGTGACGCCGCTGATCCTCGACTTCGCCAGCAGCGACCCGTGGATCTGGTCGCTGGAGTTGCTGCCGCTCTACGACTCGGTGGCGCGCCTCAAGAGCCGCGCGCACTGGCAGACCGACGTGATCGCCGGCTGGATGCTAGGTTCAGGTGTCGGCTACTGGACCACGACGTTCAAGACGCCACTGACGGTTCAGGTCCTGCCAGGCGGGCTGTCGATCGGCATTTCGAAGCGCTTTTGAGGCTTCCGCAGCCCGATGGTCCGCCGGCGGGGCCCCGTCGGGGAGCCATCGCACGCGCGTGAGGCCGGCGCGATCCCGCGACCTCAAAAAAAAGGCCGGGGGATTAGCCCGGCCTACTACTATGACGACCCGGGGCCTGACTGCGCCGCCGGAATTCGTCGGACTAATCGTGACCGATCAAGCCGCCGCCTTCTTGCGACGCGGCTTCTTCTCGGCCGTCGCGGGCTCCGCCTCGGCGGCCGGCGCCGCCTTCTTGGCGCGCTTCGGCTTCGCGGCGGCGTCCGGCTGCGGCGCGGCCTCGGTCTTGGCCACGGCCTTGTCGACGAGCGCCACGAGCGCCATCGGCGCAGAGTCGCCCGGGCGCGGCTCCATCTTCAGGATGCGCGTGTAGCCGCCGGCGCGCGCCTTGAAGCGCGGACCGACGTCGGTGAACAGCTTCTCGACGAGGGCCTCGTCGCGCAGCTGCGCGAAGGCACGGCGGCGCGCCGCGATGCTGTCGGTCTTGCCGAGCGTGATGATCGGCTCGACGACGCGCCGCAGCTCCTTGGCCTTCGGCACGGTGGTCCGGATGGTCTCGTAGCGCAGCAGCGCGATCGCGAGGTTGCGCATCAGCGCGTGGCGATGCGTGCTGTTGCGGGAAAGCTGCCGGCCGGAAAGGTGATGACGCATAGGGTTCTATATCCGCTTAAGCCTGGACGCGTGCGTCAGGCCGTCTTGTACTCGTCTTCGCGCCGCAGGGTCGGCGGCGGCCAGCCTTCGAGGCGCATGCCGAGCGACAGGCCGTGGCTCTCGAGCACTTCCTTGATCTCGGTGAGCGACTTCTTGCCGAGGTTCGGCGTCCGCAGCAGCTCGACCTCGGTGCGCTGCACCAGGTCACCGATGTAATGGATGTTCTCGGCCTTGAGGCAGTTGGCACTGCGGACCGTGAGCTCGAGCTCGTCCACCGGCCGCAGCAGGATCGGGTCGAACTGCGTCTCGACCGTCTTTGCGGCGCCCTCTTCCTGGCCCTGCAGGTCGACGAACACCGACAGCTGATCCTTGAGGATCGCGCCGGCGCGGCGGATCGCCTCTTCCGGGTCGATCGTGCCGTTGGTCTCGATGTCGATGATCAGCTTGTCGAGGTCCGTGCGCTGCTCGACGCGGGCCGACTCGACGTTGTACGTCACGCGACGCACCGGCGAGAACGACGCATCGAGCTGCAGCCGGCCGATCGGTCGGGTCTGCTCCTCGAAGCCGCGGGCGACGGCCGGGCGGTAGCCGCGACCACGCTCGATCTTGAGCGTCATGTTGAGCTCGCCGGCCTTCGTCAGGTTCGCGATCACGAGGTCCGGGTTCAGGATCTCGACGTCGTGGTCGCCCTGGATGTCGCCGGCGCGGACCGGGCCGGGGCCCTTCTTGACGAGGCGGAGCTCGGACTCGTCGCGCGCGTGCATCCGCACCGCGACCTGCTTGAGGTTCAGCAGCACGTCGACGACGTCCTCCTGGACGCCCTCGATGGACGTGTACTCGTGCAGCACGCCGTCGATCTCGACTTCGGTGATCGCCGCGCCGGGCAGCGACGACAGCAGCACGCGGCGCAGCGCGTTGCCGAGCGTGTGGCCGAAGCCCCGCTCGAACGGCTCGATGACGACGCGCGCGTGCCGGGGGCCCTGCTCGGTCACCTTGACAACGCGCGGCTTCAGAAACTCAGCGACTGATCCCTGCATATGCGGCACCTGGGTCTGAAACTGCGGCCCGCCGGAGGATCCGGCGGGCCAGGGGTTCGATTACTTCGAGTACAACTCGACGACGAGGTTCTCGTTGATGTCGGGCAGGATCTCGTCGCGATCCGGAATCGACTTCAATGTGCCCGTCATCTTCTTCTCGTCGACCAGCACCCAGTCCGGGAAGCCGGCCGAGGCGGCGATCGCGAGCGCGCCGGCGATGCGGCCCTGCGTCTTCGCGTGCTCGCGCACTTCGATCGTGTCGCCGGCGCTGCACTGGTACGAGGCGACGTTGACGACCTTGCCGTTCACCGCGATGCCCTTGTGGGACACGAGCTGGCGGGCCTCGGCGCGAGTCGACGCGAAGCCCATCCGGTAGACGACGTTGTCGAGGCGACGCTCGAGCGACTTGAGCAGGTTCTCGCCGGTCGCACCAGGGCGGCCCGCAGCCTTGTGGTAGTAGTTGCGGAACTGGCGCTCGAGCACGCCGTACATGCGGCGCAGCTTCTGCTTCTCGCGCAGCTGCACGCCGTAGTCCGACAGGCGCTGCTTGCGCTCGCCCTTGATGCCGCCCGGCGGCACCTCGAGCTTGCACTTCGACTCGAGCGACTTGACGCCGCTCTTCAGAAACAGGTCAGTGCCCTCGCGGCGCGAGAGTTTGCACTTGGGTCCGAGATACCTAGCCATTGCGTTCCTCGAATTCGGTCGCGTGAGCGCCGGTTAGACGCGCCGCTTCTTGGGCGGACGGCAGCCGTTGTGCGGGATCGGCGTCACGTCCGCGATACTCGTGATCTTGAGACCGCAGGCGTTGAGCGCACGCACTGCCGACTCGCGGCCCGGACCCGGGCCCTTGACCTTCACCTCGACGTTGCGCACGCCGTATTCCTGCGCGGCGACGCCCGCCTTCTCGGCGGCGACCTGCGCGGCGAACGGCGTGCTCTTGCGCGAACCGCGAAAGCCGCAACCGCCCGACGTCGCCCAGGAGAGCACGTTGCCCTGCCGGTCGGTGATCGTGATGATCGTGTTGTTGAACGACGCGTGCACGTGCGCGACCGCGTCGCTGACCTGGCGACGGGCCTTCTTGACGCGCGGTGCCTTCTTGTCACCGCCGCCTGCGCCCTGCTGCTGCTGCTTCTGATCGGCCATTCGCGAATATTCCTAGGTAGAGAGGCTCAGACCTTGCCCGGAGGTGCGTTCAGCTTGACCGCCTGCTTACGCGGGCCCTTGCGGGTGCGCGCGTTGGTGCGGGTGCGCTGGCCGCGCATCGGCAGGCCCTTGCGATGGCGAATGCCGCGGTACGAGCCCATGTCCATCAAACGCTTGATGTTCATGGCCGTCTCACGGCGCAGGTCGCCCTCGACGGTCACCCGCGAGAGGAACGAGCGCAGCGCCGCGACCTCGGCCTCGGTGAGGTCCTTGGTCTTCGTGGTCGGTGCGATGCCCGTGGCCTCGCAGGCCTTGGCCGCGGTCGTACGACCGACGCCGAAGATGTGGGTCAGCCCGATGACAATGTGCTTGTTCATCGGGATGTTGATGCCGGCAATACGCGCCATGTGCTGCCCTGGAAAAGCTCTGGGAAAAGTTCAGTACTTTAGCAAAAAAACCGATTTCTCTCAACTTCGTCGGCGGTGGACCCCGCCGCCGGACCCCCGGGGGAAGCCGCCGGCCGCCCTTGGACGACCCGTCGCTCCCGCTCCCGGCTGCCCGGTTTCCGTCAGCCCTGCCGCTGCTTGTGGCGGGCGTCCGAACAGATGATGTAGACGATGCCGCGCCGGCGCACGACCTTGCAGTTCTTGCAGATCTTCTTGACGGAGGGACGAACTTTCATGGACGGGAACCTCGGATAAACGCCACTTGGCCGCCGCTCAGCGCGGCGAACCCGGACGGCCCGCGCCGCGCAGGTTGGCTTTCTTGATCAGACCTTCGTACTGGTGCGACATCATGTGGGCGTTCAGCTGCGCGATGAAATCCATCACGACGACCACGATGATCAGCAGCGACGTGCCGCCGAAATAGAACGGGACGTTGCCCCACGAGATCAGCAGCTCGGGCAGCAGGCACACGAGCGTGACGTACGCGGCGCCCCACAGCGTCAGGCGCGTCAGCACGCGGTCGATGTACTCGCCGGTCTGCTGCCCCGGGCGGATGCCGGGGATGAAGGCGCCGGCCTTCTTCAGGTTGTCGGCGGTCTCGCGCGAGTTGAACACGAGTCCGGTGTAGAAGAAGCAGAAGAACACGATCAGGGCGCTGTAGAGGATCATGTGCAGCGGCTGGCCGTAGCCGAGCGACGCCGCCAGGTTCTGCATGAACGTCTTCAGGCCGCCGCCGAGACCCGTCTCGCCGGAGCCGGTGCCAGCGAAATTCGCGAGCGTCGCCGGAAAGAGCAGCAGCGACGACGCGAAGATCGGCGGGATGACGCCCGACATGTTGAGCTTGAACGGCAGGTGGCTCGACTGTCCGGCCACCATCCGCCGGCCGACCATGCGCTTGGCATAGTTGACCGCGATCCGGCGCTGGCCGCTCTCGACGCGCACGACGAAGAACGTCACGCCGCCGACCACGAGCAGCAGGATGATCGCGAACGCCGGGTTCATCTCGCCGGTGCCGATCTGGCTGATCGTGTTGCCGAGCGCCGCCGGGAGGCCCGCGATGATGCCCGACAGGATGATCATCGAGATGCCGTTGCCGATGCCGCGCTCGGTAATCTGCTCACCGAGCCACATCAGGAACAAGGTGCCGGTCGTCAGCGTCACGGTCGCGACGACGAGGAAGTACCAGCCCGGGTTCAGCACGACGCCCTGGTTCTGGAACGCGTACGACGCGCCGAGGCCCTGGAAGATCGCGAGGAAGATCGTGCCGTAGCGCGTCCACTGGGTGATCTTGCGCCGACCGGCCTCGCCTTCCTTGCGCAGCTCCGCCCACGGCGGGTACACGACGGCGACCATCTGGATGATGATCGACGCCGAGATGTACGGCATCACGCCGAGCGCGAAGATCGACAGTCGCGACAGCGCGCCGCCGGAGAACATGTTGAAGAGCCCGAGGATCGTGCCCTCCTGCTCCTGGAAGAACTTCGCGAGCGCGATCGGGTCGATGCCCGGCGTCGGGATGAACGTGCCGACGCGGTAGACGATCAGGCCGCCGATCAGGAACAGCAGACGCTGCCGGATCTCGGTGAAACGCGTAGCGTCCCCGAGCCCGGCCATCGGATTTTGTCCCGTTGCGACCACTGGCTGCTACTCGATGCGTCCGCCGGCCGCCTCGATCGCCGCGCGCGCACCCTTCGTCGCCGCGAGCCCGCGCACGATGACGGCGGCCGTGACGGTGCCGGACAGTATGATCTTGACCTTCTCGATGCCGGCCGACACCGCGCTCGCCGCCTTCAGCGACGCGAGGTCGACCGCGCCGCCGTTCTTGGCCGCGATCTTGGTCAGCGTCTCGAGCGTGATTTCGCCGCGGGTCGCCTTGACCTTCGAGCGGAAGCCCATCTTCGGCAGGCGACGCTGCAGCGGCATCTGGCCGCCCTCGAAGCCGACCTTGTGATAGCCGCCCTTGCGGGCGCGCTGGCCCTTGACGCCGCGACCCGAGGTCTTGCCCTGGCCGGCGGACGCGCCGCGGCCGACGCGCAGGCGCGTCTTCTTGCTGCCCTCGGCGGGGCCCATGCTGTTGAGTTTCATCACTCTAAGTCCTCAGGCCTTCTCGACCGTGAGCAGGTGCGTGGCCGCGTTGATCATCCCGCGGTTCGGCGCGGTGTCGAGCACCACGACCGAGTGACCGATGCGCCGCAAGCCCAACCCGCGTACCGACGCCTGGATGTTCTTCAGCTGCCCGGCCGTGCTGCGCTTCTGCGTGACTTTGATCTTGCCGCTCATGCTCGGTTCCTTGAAACGCGACCCCGGCCTCAGGCCAGGATCTCCTCGACCGTCTTGCCGCGCTTCGCCGCGATCGAGTCCGGGGACGCAATACGCGACAGCGCGTTGAACGTGGCGCGCACGACGTTGATCGGGTTGCGCGATCCGTAGCTCTTGGCGAGCACGTTGCGCACGCCCGCGCACTCGAACACCGCGCGCATGCCGCCGCCGGCGATCACGCCGGTACCGCCCGAGGCGGGCTGCATGTACACGCGCGTCGTGCCGTGAGCGCCCTTGACCGCGTAGTGGATCGAATCCTCGCGCAGCGGCACGCTCAGCATGTTCTTGCGCGCCTGCTGCATCGCCTTCGCGATCGCGGTCGGCACTTCACGCGCCTTGCCGTAGCCGAAGCCGACGCGACCGGCGCCGTCGCCGACCACCGTCAGCGCCGTGAAGCCGAACTGCCGGCCGCCCTTCACGACTTTCGCCGTGCGGTTGACCGCAACGAGCTTCTCGATCAGGTCGTCGCCGCTGTTCGTCTTTTCGGGTCTCGCCATGGTTGGATCCCTGCCTGGAAATCGTGCCTAGAAAACGAGCCCGCCCTCGCGGGCAGCATCGGCAAGCGCCTTGACGCGGCCGTGGTAGCGGAAGCCCGCTCGGTCGAATGCGACGGTCGTGATGCCGGCCGCCTTGGCGCGCTCCGCGATCGCCTTGCCGACCGCCACTGCCGCGGCAACGTTGCCGGTGGCCTTGAGGTCGCCCTTGACCGCGTCCTGCACGGTCGAGGCGCTCACGAGCACCTTGCCGCCCTCGGCGTCGATGATCTGCGCATACATGTGCCGCGGCGTGCGGTGCACCGTCAGACGGGCAACGCGCAGTTCGCGGATCTTGGCCCGGGTACGGGCGGCGCGCCGGAGGCGCTGAGACTTTTTGTCGATGATCTTCTTCATGGCGGCCTACTTCTTCTTGGCTTCCTTGAGTTCGATCTTCTCGCCGGCGTAGCGCACGCCCTTGCCCTTGTAGGGCTCGGGGGGGCGGAAGCCCCGGATCTTGGCCGCGACTTGGCCCACCATCTGGCGGTCCGTGCCCTTGACGAGGATTTCGGTCTGGCTCGGCGTCTCGATCGTGATCCCCTCGGGAATCGCGAACACGACCGGGTGCGAGAAGCCCAGCGTCAGGTTGAGCAGCTTGCCCTGCACCGCGGCGCGATAGCCGACGCCGACAAGCTCAAGCTTGCGGTCGTAGCCCTTGCTGACGCCGGTCACCATGTTCGCGAGGTGCGCACGCGTGGAACCGGCGATCGCGTCGAGCTCGGCGGCACCGGCCTGCACGGTCAGCGTCTGATGGTCCTGCGCGACCGACACGCCACTGACGAGCTTCAGCGACAGCGAGCCCTTGGCGCCCTTGAGCGTCACGGCGTCGCCGGCGACGGTCGCGGTCACGCCTTGCGGCAGCGGGACGGGTTTTTTTGCAACTCTGGACATGGTCGATCCTCTACGAAACCACGCACAGGACTTCGCCGCCCTGGCCGACGCGGCGCGCCTGGCGGTCGGTCATGACGCCCTGCGAGGTCGAAACAATCGCGATGCCAAGGCCGCCGAGCACCTTCGGCAGCGCCGTCTTGCCGCGGTACGACCGAAGCCCCGGGCGGCTGACGCGCTCGATGCGCTCGATGACCGGGCGGCCCTCGTGATACTTGAGCTGCACCGTCAGGGTCGTCTTGCCCCCGTCGGCGTGGGTCGTGAAGCCGGCCACGTAGCCCTCGTCACGGAGCACCTGCGCGATCGACACCTTGAGCTTCGAGCTCGAGCAGGTGATCTCGGTCTTGCGCGCGGCCTGGCCGTTGCGGATACGCGTGATGAAGTCGGCAATCGGATCGGTCATGCTCATCTATGCACCCTCACCAGCTCGCCTTGCGCAAACCGGGAATCTCGCCCCTCATCGTGGCCTCGCGCAGCTTCGTGCGCGCCAGGCCGAACTTCCGGTACACGCCGCGCGAGCGCCCGGTGATCGAGCACCGGTTGCGCTGGCGATTCGGGTTCGAATCGCGTGGCAGCTTCTGCAGGCTCTCCTGAGCCGCGTCACGCTGTTCGTGCGAGCTCTTCGGATCGCGGATGATCTCGCGGAGCTTCGTGCGCTTCGCCGCGTGTTTCTTGGCGAGAGCCTCGCGGCGCTTCTCACGCTCGAGCATGTTGGTCTTGGCCATTGCCGTTACCTTTGCAGACTGCTTGCGACTTACTTGCGGAAGGGAAAGTTGAACGCGGTCAGCAGGGCCTTGCCCGCCTTGTCGTCCATCGCCGTCGTCGTAATCGTGATGTCCATGCCCCGGACCTTGTCGACCTGGTCGTACTGGATCTCGGGGAAAATGATCTGTTCCTTGACGCCGAAGTTGTAGTTGCCGCGGCCGTCGAACGCGCGCGCCGAGACGCCGCGGAAGTCGCGGATCCGGGGCATCGCGATGCTGATCAGGCGGTCGAGGAACTCGTACATCCGCGCGCCGCGCAGCGTGACCTTGGCGCCGATGGCGAGGCCGGCGCGCAGCTTGAAGGTCGCGATCGACTTCTTCGACTTGCAGATCAGCGGCTTCTGGCCGGTGATCTTGATCAGGTCGCCGACCGCGTTGTCGATGAGCTTCTTGTCGGCGACCGCCTCGCCAACGCCCATGTTGATCGTGATCTTCTCGATCTTCGGAACCTGCATGGGGTTCTTCAGGCCCAGCTCCTGCATGAGCTGGGGCACGATCACCGACTGATACTGCTTCTGAAGCCTGGTCGTCATGACGCTCGTGTCCTGTGTCCGGTTGCGTGAGGTGCGACGCCTTAGGCGTCGACGACCTCGCCGTTCGACTTGAAGACGCGGACCTTGCGGCCGTCGTCCAGCTGCTTGAAGCCGACGCGATCGCCCTTCTTGGTCGCCGGGTTGAAGATCATCACGTTGGAGACGTGAATCGGCGCCTCCTTCTGCACGATGCCGCCGGGCGCGCCCTGCTGCGGATTCGGCTTCTGGTGCTTCTTCACCATGTTGACGTTCTCGATGACGACATGGTCGTCCTCGAGCACGCGGATCACGGTGCCCTGCCGGCCCTTGTCGCGCCCGGTCGTCACGATGACCTGGTCGCCTTTACGAATTCGATGCATGTTCCTGTCCCCGTCTCTTTGCCGAGCGTCCCTTACAGGACCTCGGGCGCGAGAGAGATGATCTTCATGAACTGCGCGGTGCGAAGCTCGCGCGTCACGGGCCCGAAGATGCGGGTGCCGATCGGCTCGAGCTTGTTCGTCAGCAGCACCGCGGCATTGCCGTCGAAGCGGATCAGCGAGCCATCGGCCCGCCGCACGCCGTGACGGGTGCGCACGACGACCGCGTCGTAGACCTCGCCCTTCTTGACCTTGCCGCGCGGGATCGCGTCCTTGACGCTGACCTTGATGACGTCGCCGACGCTCGCGTAGCGACGTTTCGATCCGCCCAGCACCTTGATGCACATCAGGCTACGCGCGCCGCTGTTGTCGGCTGCCGCGAGCAGGGTCCGCATCTGAATCATGTCGGTATCCCCTCAGTTCTTCAGCGAGCGCCGCGCTCGACCACACGCACGAGCGTCCAGCTCTTGCGCCGCGACAGCGGACGGCACGGCGCGATCGCGACCGTGTCACCCTCCTGGCACTCGTTCTTCTCGTCGTGGGCCAGCAGCTTGGTCGTGCGCCGCACGTACTTGCCGTAGGTCGAGTGCTTCACGAGGCGCTCGATCGCGACCGAGATGGTCTTGTCCATCTTGGTGCTGATCACGCGGCCGGTGAGGGTGTGCTCGGCTTTCACCGCCGGCGTCCCAGTTGAAATCTCGGCGGACATCAGACCTTACCTCCGAGGCGCTGCTGGCTGAGCGCCGTCTTCACGCGCGCGATGCTTTTCTTGACCTTGCCGAACTGGTCGGGCTTGGCGGGCTGCCCGGCAGCCGAGGCCATGCGCAGGTTGAACTGCTCGCGGCGCAGCTTCAGGAGTTCCTCCTGCAGCTCGGCCGGCGTCCGCTTGACGATATCCTTGAAGCTCATGAGCGTTCCTCGTGCATCCAGATCAGCGCACCTGGCGCTTCACGAACACGGTCGGCAGCGACAGCTTGGAGGCAGCGAGCCGGAAGGCCTCGCGGGCGTCTGCCTCGCTGATCCCTTCCATCTCGAACAGCACCTTGCCCGGCAGCACGCGCGCGACCCAAAACTCGACGTTGCCCTTGCCGCTGCCCATGCGGACCTCGAGCGGCTTCGCGGTCACCGGGATGTCCGGAAACACGCGGATCCAGATCTGGCCGCCGCGCTTGACGTAGCGCGTCATCGCGCGGCGCGCGGCCTCGATCTCGCGGGCCGTCATCCGGCCGCGGTCCGTCGCCTTCAGGGCGTACTCGCCGAACGCGACGGTGCTGCCGCGATACGCGGCGCCTGAGTTCGAGCCCTTGAACTGCTTGCGATACTTGGTTCGCTTTGGCTGCATCATGGTCGTGATTCCGGTTCGCGGGCTTTAGACGGCCGGTGCCGGCTCGGGCTGCGCGGCGGCGATCGCCGCTGCGTCCGCGGCCTCGGCATCCATGTGCGCCTTGTCGAACACCTCGCCCTTGAAGATCCAGACCTTGACGCCGATCACGCCGTAGGTCGTGCGCGCCTCGGCCAGGCCGTAGTCGATGTCGGCACGGAAGGTGTGCAGCGGGATGCGGCCCTCGCGGCTCCACTCGGTGCGGGCGATCTCGGCGCCGTTCAGGCGACCCGAGGCGCGAACCTTGATGCCGAGTGCGCCGCTGCGCATCGTGTTGGTGACGGCGCGCTTCATCGCGCGGCGGAACATCACGCGCTTCTCGATCTGCTGCGCGATGCCCTCGGCGACCAGCTGCGCGTCGAGCTCGGGCTTCCTGATCTCGGCGATGTTGAGGCGCACGTCCTGCACCGGCAGCTTCATGCGGCGCGCGACTTCGGCGCGCACCTTCTCGATGTCCTCGCCCTTCTTGCCGATCACGATGCCCGGCCGCGCCGTGTGGATCGTGATGTTGACGCGGCGCGCGGCGCGCTCGATGTGGATGCGGCTGACCGACGCCTCGGACAGGCGCTTCTTCAGGAACTCGCGCACGATGTGGTCGGTGTGCACGAGCGCCGGGAAATTCTTCGAGTGGGCATACCACTTCGAGGTCCAGTCCTTGGTGATGCCAAGGCGGATGCCGGTCGGATGTACTTTCTGGCCCATGTTTGTCTAGTCCTCGGCCTACTTGGCCGCATCCGCTACGTAGACCGTGATGTGGCTGTTGCGCTTCACGATCCGGTTGCCTCGGCCCTTCGCGCGCGCGGTGAAGCGCTTCAGCGTCGGGGCCGTGTCGATCTCGATGCGCGACACCTTCAGCTCGTCGATGTCGGCATTGTGGTTGTGCTCGGCGTTGGCGATCGCCGACTCGAGCACCTTGCGCACCAGGTCCGCGCCCTTCTTGGGCATGAACTTCAGCGTCGCGAGCGCCTGGCCGACCGGCTTGCCACGGACCACGTCCGCGACCAGGCGGCACTTCTGCGGGGAGATGCGCGCATGGCGCAGCTTGGCGAAAGTCTGCATGGCTTTATGACTCCGTCGACGCCTTGCGGTCGCCGCCATGCGCCTTGAAGGTGCGGGTCGGGGCGAACTCGCCGAGCTTGTGGCCGACCATGTTCTCGGTCATCAGCACCGGCACGTGGTTGCGGCCGTTGTGGACGGCGATCGTCAGACCCACCATCTCCGGAGTGACCATCGAGCGGCGCGACCAGGTCTTGATCGGGCGACGGTCATTCTTCGCGGCCGCAATCTGCACCTTCTTCGCGAGGGGCAGATCGACGAACGGACCTTTCTTCAGTGAACGTGGCACGTTAGGACCCTCGGTTTACTTGCGGCGCGACACGATCGACGAGCTCGTGCGCTTGTTGTGGCGGGTCTTCTTACCCTTGGTCTGCCAGCCCCACGGCGACACCGGGTGGGGGTTACCCTGGCCTGACTTGCCCTCGCCACCACCGTGCGGGTGGTCGACCGGGTTCATCACCACGCCGCGGACGGTCGGACGGATGCCACGCCAGCGCTTCGCGCCGGCCTTGCCGAAAACGCGCAGGTTGTGCTCGTCGTTGCCGACCTCGCCGATGGTGGCGCGGCAATCGACGTGCACCTTGCGGATCTCGCCGGACTTCAGGCGGATCAGCGCGTGCAGCCCCTCGCGGGCCGTGAACTGCGCCGAGTTGCCGGCCGCGCGCGCGATCTGGCCGCCCTTGCCGGGCTTGAGCTCGATGTTGTGCACCGAGCTGCCGACCGGGATGTGCCGCAGCTGCATGGCATTGCCGGCCTTGATCGGCGCCTCGGCGCCCGAGAGCACCTCGTCGCCGGCCTTCAGGCCCTTCGGCGCCAGGATGTAGCGGCGCTCGCCGTCCTTGTAGAGGACCAGGGCGATGTGCGCCGTTCGGTTCGGGTCGTACTCGAGCTGCTCGACGACGCCGACGATGCTGTCCTTGTCGCGGCGGAAGTCGATGATGCGGTACTTCTGCTTGTGACCACCGCCCTTGTGGCGCGTGGTGATGCGGCCGGAGCTGTTGCGCGCTCCGGTCGAATTCTGCGACACGAGCAGCGGCGCGAAGCCCTTGCCCTTGTGGAGGTGCGAACGGTCGGGCTTCACGACGAATCGTGCACCCGGTGACGTCGGCCTCAGTTTGATCATTGCCATGGCTCTTGCCCTTTACAGTCTCGAGGCCACTCAGGCCTTCGCCGTGCCCGTGAGGTCGATCGTCTGACCCGACTTGAGGCTCACGTACGCCTTTTTCCAGTCCGAGCGCCGGCCGAAGGACGCGCCGAAGCGCTTCTTCTTGCCGCCGACGTTGACGACCTGGACGGCCTCGACCTCGACCGAGAACATGAGCTCCACGGCCTTGGCGATCTCCGGCTTCGTCGCATCGAGTCGGACGCGGAAGACGAACTGGTTGTGCTTGTCGCCGGCGCGCGCAGCCTTCTCGGACACGTGCGGCGCGAGCAGCAGGTTGATCAGTCGCTCGCTCGGCTGGATCGCGGCCTTCGCGACCGGCTGCGGCGCCGCAGCCTTGGCGGCGGCCTTCGCGGCCTTCTTGGCGGTCGCGGTCTTTGGGGTCTTCGGGACCTTGACGGCCTTGGCGGCCTTCGGGGCCTTGACGTTGTCGGAGGCGCTCATGCCAGTCGCTCCTCGAGCATCTTGAGCGCGGCGACGGTCACAAGGACCTTGTCGTGGCGCGCGAGGCTGACGGGGTCGAGCTGCGCGACGGTGAGGACCTCCACCGACGGCAGGTTGCGGGCGGCGAGGAACAGCTTTTCCTCGAAGGCCTCGACGACGATCAGGACGTTCTCGAGCTGCAGGTCCTTCAGGCGGCCTGCGAGCAGCTTGGTCTTCGGCGCCTCGAGCTCGATCGACGGCACGACCACGAGGTGCTCGGTGCGCGCGAGCTCGGAGAACATCGAGCGCAGCGCACCGCGGTACATCTTGCGGTTCACCTTCTGGGTGAAGTCGCGCGGGCGGGCGGCGAACGCCCGGCCGCCGCCGACCCAGATCGGGCTGCGGATGCTGCCGGCGCGCGCGCTGCCAGTGCCCTTCTGGGCGTGCGGCTTGCGGCCGCCACCGCGCACTTCGGCGCGGGTCTTCTGCGCCTTGGTGCCGGCCCGGCCGGCCGCCATGTAGGCGGTCACGACCTGGTGCACCAGGGACTCGTTGAACTCGCGCGCGAAGGTGGCATCGGCCACCTCGACTTCGGCGCTGCCTGCCCCGGCATTCACGACCTTGAGCTTCATGGGGGTGCCTCGGCTTTACTTCTTGGCCGGCTGGACGCGCTTGCGACGCGCCTGGCCCTTGACCTTGACCGACGGGCGCACGACAACGGTGCCGCCTTCGGTGCCCGGGATCGAGCCGCGGATCAGGAGCAGGTTGCGCTCCGCGTCCACCTCGACGACCTTCAGGTTCTCGGTGGTGCGGCGCTGCACGCCCATGTGGCCGGACATGCGCTTGCCCTGGAAGACGCGGCCCGGGGTCTGGCGCTGGCCGATCGAGCCCGGCACGCGGTGCGAGACCGAGGCGCCGTGGGTGGCCATGCCGCCCGCGAAGTTGTGCCGCTTCATGACGCCGGCATAGCCCTTGCCCATCGTCGTACCGGTCACGTCGACGACCTGGCCGGCGCTGAACATGTCGACCTTGAGCTCGGCGCCGGACTTGAGATCCGCGCCCTCACTCTCGCCGAGTCGGAATTCCATCATCGACTCGCCCGGGGCGACGTTCGCCTTGGCGTAGTGGCCGGCAACGGCCTTGGTCACGCGCGAGGCGCGCCGGCTGCCGACCGCGACCTGCACGGCGCGATAGCCGTCGGTCTCGGGGTTCTTGATCTGGGTAACGCGGTTGGGCAGCGCTTCAATGACGGTCACCGGGACCGTCTCACCCGCGTCGGTGAAGACGCGCGTCATGCCGCGCTTGCGGCCTACCAGCCCCAAGCCATGCTTCAGGCTCATTGGGTCTTTCCCTCTTTACGTCCAGCCGCTGCAATTGGCGCCTGGCACTTCGCAACCACCCCTGCTCGCGGCCGTCGACCGCGCCCAAGGGCATCCATAAGTCATTGACACATCAACTCGTCCCGGTAACCGGACCGTGGTTTCGACCCCGCGCCGACGTTGCGGCCTGTGCCGCGACGGGCTGTCTGGATCGACCTTCGGGCGGCGCGCCCGGGAGGGCGAGCCAAAGTGAGCCGCGTATGTTAGTGGGCTTTTCTCGTCGTTGCAAGCCCGAAGCCCGTTCAGGACTCCGGGCGCGCCGTCGCGCGGCTACGGAGGCGTGCCCAGCGAGCGCCTCACGGCCCGCGCCCCTTCCGGGCCGCCGCGGCATGACGCGGCGGGCGCGAGGCGAGGCCCGATGCCCGACGGACCCCCACCTGCGGACGTCCCGGGATCGCTATTCGCCCTTGCGCGGCGGGTCGGACGCGTCGTCCGCCGCGCCAGGCGCCTCGGCGAGCGTCGGTGCGGAAATGCAGGATTGCCGCGCGAGCCGCGAGTCGAGCGAACTCCCCTCGCGGCACCAGACCTCCTTGCCGTCGGTCCTGACCGGCCGGTAGCCCTGGTTGCGCGCGGATCGGGCGAACGCGGCGTACTTCGCGTCGCTGGTCCGGCCGCCCGGCACCGCGGCTGCGGGCGCCAGCGTCGTCGTCGCGGGAGCCGGGGCCGGCGGCTGCACGGCGCACGCGGCGAGCATCACGACACCCGCCGCAATCGTGGTCGTAGTCGTTCTCACGTCGATACCCCGCCCTGTCGCTGGCGCATGGGCGCCAGCGGCCACACTAGCGAGGGGGGGCGCGGGTCTCGACCGTGATTACCGCAGCGATCCGGCGCGCGCGCCAACCAGGGCCCGCGATCGGGCCGCGGCGTGACCGCGTCCTCAGTTCAGCTTGATCTGAACGTCGACGCCGGCCGGAAGCTCGAGCTTCATCAGCGCATCGACGGTCTTGTCGG
>JBBINS010000009.1:0-48463 GCA_037443765.1 Gammaproteobacteria bacterium | reverse complement strand
AGCGTCGCGGCCGGCGGCGCCGCGGGGACTTCCACTGGCGGCGCGGGCGTGGCCGCGGGTTGCGCGGGCGGTGCGATCTCGGGCGCGCGCTTCTGCTCGCGCAGCATCTCCTCGAGGCGTACTTCCTGCTCGAGCTGGGTGCTGAGCTGGCGGGCCATCGCGCGGGCGCGCCCGATCCAGCGGCCGATGTCAGCCGCGAGCTTGGGCAGCTTCTCGGGTCCGAGGACCACGAGGGAGATGACCATGATCAGCAGGATTTCGCTGAAGCCCACGTCGAACATGGTCGGGTGCGGGGAACGCGGGCGAACGCCCGTCAGACGTTCGACTTCTGCTCGGGCTTCGTGCCCTGCTTTTCGGACGCCGCGAAGTCAGCGTCGTTGCCGGTCAGCTGCTTGAGCGGCTTCTGCTCGTCGGCTTCCTTCTCGCCGGCATCCATCGACTTCTTGAAGTCGCGGACGGCGGCGCCGAGATCCGAGCCGATCGTGCGCAGCTTCTTGCCGCCGAAAATAAGGAGCGCGATCAACAGGATGACCAGCAGCTCGCGAAAACCGATACCCATGGGACTCTCCAACGCCGCCCGGTGAAGGGCGACGGATGATACCGCAAAGGCCAAGGCCCAAGATCAGGGCCTGTCTCACTCTGTGGCAGCCGCGCCCGTCGGGGCGACCTCCAGCCAGAACGTCACCGGCCCGTCGTTCGTCAGCGCCACCTGCATCCGGGCCCCGAAGCGGCCGGTCGCCACCGTGCCGACGCGCCGTCGGGCCGCGGCGACGAAGTACTCGTAGAGCCGTTCGCCGTCCGCCGGCACCGCGGCGGTGCTGAAGCCGGGCCGGGTGCCTTTGCGCGTCTCGGCGGCCAGCGTGAACTGGGAGACCACGAGCAGGGCTCCGCCGGAGTCGAGCAGGCTCACGTTCATTCGACCGTCGGCGTCGTCGAAGATTCGGTAGGTGATGACACGTTCGAGCAACCGATCCGCCTCCCGCTCCGAATCCGCTCGCTGGACGCCCAGCAGCAGCATCACGCCCGGCCCGACCTCACCGACGACGGCGCCATCGACCCGGACGGAGGCAGTCGTGACGCGTTGCAGCAGGCCAATCATCGGGGGTGGTCTCCCTGGGGCCGATTCTGATCAGTCTCTTTTTACCGCAGGCTGTCGAAAAGGCGAAATATGGGACGTAGATGAAGATTATCCACACCTATCGACCACATTTATCACATATCTATCTCCATTCTATCAATAATAGACCTATCAAAGCCACTTTATCGTTTACAAGAGAAAAGTGGGACTCACAAGCAACAATAATCATCCAATGAAGTAATTAGTGGCATGTAAGCCTTGTTCTACCATCGATAAATTAAACGTCGTGGGACAATTATCTGCTTACGCGCGTTTTCCAAGCTGACCCGGCCTCGTTTGCTGCAGAAAACCGGCGCAGCATCCCACGGCTGAACACGCCGCCGAGCGCGCCGGGTTGGCGTCGTCGAGCGGTGAACCGCCGCTGCGGCGCGGCCAAGCGAAGTTGCGCCGGCGGCGAACTGGCTTAGGCTTTGACCATGGCCCTTTCCGCGACCGCGATTCAGCCCGTACCCGAGGCCGCTACGCTCAAGCCCTTCGGCCAGATGCTCCGGCATCGCGAGGCCTCGTTCTGGGCCCTGCAGGCGTTGGGGTGGAGCGCCTACTTCATCGCCCAGTACGTCGCCGCGCGCCTCAGCCCCGAGAAGACGCCCGGTCACCTGACGGCCTACGTCTACGTGCTGCTGGTGGCCGCGGCCTCGGGCTTCGTCGTGTCGTCGCTGCTGCGCTACGCGTACCGCCGCGTCCGCGACCGCTCCCCGACCGTGGTCGTCGCGACGGTGCTGGTGCTCGTCTACTTCGGGGCGCTGGTCTGGCGCGTGTTCATCAACGGCGGCTACGCCGTGTTTCTCGGGCAGACGGAGCTGTTCTCCAGCTGGGTGCCGCTGTTCGCGAGCGCGTTCATCTCGACGTATCTGCTGCTGTCGTGGTCGGCGCTCTACTTCGGCATCTACTACTACGAGTCGGTGCAGCGCGAGCGCGAGGCGACACTGAAGGCGCGGGCCCTCGCCCAGGAAGCGCAGGTCAAGATGCTGCGCTACCAGCTGAACCCGCACTTCCTGTTCAACACACTGAACGCGATCTCGACGCTGATCCTCGACCGCGACACGGAGCGGGCGAACCTCGCGGTCACGCGCCTGTCGTCGTTCCTGCGCCATACGCTCGACCAGGATCCGATGAAGAAGGTCACGCTCAAGCAGGAGCTCGAGGCGCTCGACCTGTACCTTGGCATCGAGAAGCTGCGCTTCGGCCCGCGGCTCCGGCTGCAGTTCGACGTCGACCCGGCCGCGCTCGGCGCGCTGGTGCCGTCGCTGCTGCTGCAGCCGCTGATCGAGAACGCGCTCAAGTACGCGATCGCGCCGTCGGAGACCGGCGGCACGCTGCACATCGGCGCGCGCCAGATCGGCCAGCGCCTGCTGCTGCACGTGGCGGACGACGGCCCGGGACTCGCGCCCGGCGCCAGCGTCGGCGGTGGCCGCGGTGTCGGGCTGCGCAACACCCAGGAGCGCCTGCTGGTGCTGTACGGCGAGCGCTCGCGCTTCGCGTACCACAACACCAAGCCCGGCCTCCGGATCGACATCGAATTCCCCGCGGAGCACGCCGCATGAGCCGTATCCGTACGCTGCTGGTCGACGACGAGCGACTCGCGCGCCGCGGCCTCGAGCTCCGGCTCGCCGCGGCGCCCGACGTCGAGATCGTCGGCGAGTGCGAGAACGGCCGCGAAGCGATCGAGCAGGTCGCGGCGCTCGCCCCCGACCTCATGTTCCTCGACATCCAGATGCCGGGGCTGTCCGGCTTCGACGTGCTGGCGCGCCTGCCGCAGGACTCGCTGCCGGTGGTCGTGTTCGTGACGGCCTTCGATCGCTACGCGATCGACGCCTTCGAGGCGCGCGCGCTCGACTACCTACTGAAGCCGGTCGAGGACACGCGCCTGGAGCAGGCGCTGGCGCGGGTGCGCAACCACCTGCACGAGCGCGCGGTGCTCGAGCAGCACGAGCGCATGCTCGGTCTGCTCGCCGACGTGCGCGGGGCCGGGGAGCTCGCGCCGGAGGAGCTGCTGGCACGCGTCGCGGGCGGTGTCGCGCCGCGCTATCCCGACGTCATCGCGATCCGCACGGGCCGCGACGTGGTGCGCATCAGGAGCGCCGAGATCGACTGGATCGACGCCGCCGGCGACTACATGTGCGTCCACGCCGACGGCGAGACGCACGTGCTGCGCGCGACCATGAAGCAGCTCGAGTCGGCACTCGACCCGCAGCTGTTCCAGCGGATCCACCGCTCCGCGATCGTGAACCTCACCCGCGTCCGCAAGCTGCGCCCGCACGCCAACGGCGAGTACTTCCTGACACTGATCGGCGGCCAGGAGCTCAAGCTGTCGCGCACGCACCGCGACAAGGTCGAGCTGCTGCTCGAGGGCAGCCTGCGCCAGCAGGCCTGACGGCGCGCCGGCCGGGGCCGGGTCCGCAGATGTCCCGATGCCGGCGGCGCCGGCCCGGCGTCACCATCTCCGGTCTCGGAGGCTGCAGCCGTACGGGGGCCCGCCCACATGACCGCGATCAGCAAGATTCTCGTGATCGTCGACCCGACGATCGAGGACTCCGCGGCGGTCCACAAGGCGACGCGGCTGGCGAAGGCCGCGGCGGCGCCGGTCGAGCTGCACATCTGCGACTTCGCGCCGGAGCTCGACGCGGCGCGCTTCCTCGACGCGCCGACCCTGACCGTCGCCGTCGCGCCGGTCGCCGCGCGCCATCAGGTGCACCTCGACCGGCTGTCGTCGGCGATGCGCGCCGAGGGCATCGAGGTCACGACCTCGGTCGAGTTCGCGAACCCGCTGCACGAGGGCATCCTGCGGCGCGTGGCAGCGTCGCGGCCGGACCTGGTCGTCAAGGACACGCACCACCATGGCGCGCTCCGCCGCACACTGCTGTCGCACGCCGACTGGCACCTGATCCGCGACTGCCCGGTGCCGCTGCTGCTGACCAAGCAGCTGCCCTGGCACGAGCCCGTGCGCGTCGCGGCCGCGGTCGATCCGAACCACCCGGGCGACGTCGGTGCGAGCGTCGACCACGCGTTGATCGACGGGGCGGACGCGCTCGCGCGTGCGCTCGGTGCGCACCCTTGGGTGCTGCACGTCTTCTCGACGCTGAACCTGATCAGCGCCGAGCCGGGCATCGCGACGATGCCGCTCGGCACCGACCTCGCGGCGGTCGAAGTACTGCGCACGCTGCACCAGACGCAGCTCGTAGGCCTCGCGGCCCGCCACGGCATCCCGGCCGCCGACACGCGGCTGCTCGACGGCATCGTGACCTACGCGCTGCCGGACTTCGCGGCCGAGTCCGGGCTCGACGTGCTCGCGATCGGCGCGATCGCGCGCAGCCGCCTGCATGACCGCTTCATCGGCAGCACCGCGGACCGCGTGCTCGACCGGCTGGTCTGCGACCTCCTGATCGTGAAGCCGCCCGCGCCGCGGGCCGCCTGATAGAGTAACCACCGCGCCGCACGACGGCGCGCGTCCACCGGGTGATCCTATGGCCGTAATTCGCGAAGCCGACCTGATCGCGAGCGTCGCCGACGCCCTGCAGTACATTTCCTACTACCACTCGCCGGACTTCATCGAGGCGATGGGCCGCGCCTACGAGCGCGAGACGAGCCCCGCCGCGCGCGACGCGATCGCGCAGATCCTGACCAACTCGCGGATGTGCGCCGAGGGCCACCGACCGATCTGCCAGGACACCGGCATCGTCGTGGCGTTCGTCAAGGTCGGCATGGGCGTGCGCTGGGACGCGGCGCGCCCGCTCGAGGACATGGTCAACGAGGGCGTGCGCCGCGCCTACCAGCTGCCCGAGAACCGGCTGCGCGCATCGATCGTCGGCGACCCCGCCGGCAAGCGCGGCAATACGAAGGACAACACGCCGGCGGTCGTCCACGTCGAGCTGGTCGCCGGCGACGGCGTCGACGTGACGGTCGCCGCGAAGGGCGGCGGCAGCGAGAACAAGTCGATGTTCGAGATGCTGAACCCGTCAGACTCGGTCGCCGACTGGGTGCTGGAGCGGGTCCCCGAGATGGGCGCCGGCTGGTGCCCGCCGGGGATGCTCGGCATCGGCATCGGCGGCAGCGCCGAGAAGGCGCTGCTGCTCGCCAAGGAATCGCTGATGGAGCCGATCGACATGCCCGAGCTGCGCGCTCGCGGTCCCCGGTCGCGGCTCGAGGAGCTGCGCCTCGAGATCTTCGAGCGCGTCAACGCGCTCGGCATCGGCGCGCAGGGGCTCGGCGGGCTGACGACCGTGCTCGACGTCAAGGTCCGCGACTACCCGACCCACGCCGCCTCGCTGCCGGTCGCCGTGATCCCGAACTGCGCCGCGACGCGCCACGTCCACTTCCACCTCGACGGCTCGGGCCCCGCGCGCCTCGAGCCACCGGATCTCGCGAGCTGGCCGAAGGTCGACTGGGCGCCGGACGCAAGCGTGCGCCGCGTGTCGCTCGACGGGCTCACGCGCGCCGCGGTCGCCGCCTGGAAGCCCGGCGAGCGCCTGCTGCTGTCCGGCAAGTTCCTCACCGGCCGCGACGCCGCCCACAAGCGCATCTGCGCCCTGCTCGATGCGGGCCAGCCGCTGCCCGAGGGCCTGTCGTTCAAGGACCGGCTCATCTACTACGTCGGCCCCGTGGACCCGGTCGGCGGCGAGGTGGTCGGCCCGGCGGGACCGACGACGGCCAACCGCATGGACCGCTTCACCGAGACCATGCTCGCCAAGGCGGGGCTGCTCGCGATGGTCGGCAAGGCCGAGCGCGGCCCGGCGGCGATCGAGGCGATCCGCCGCCACCGGAGCGCCTACCTGATCGCCGTGGGCGGCGCGGCGTACCTGGTCTCGAAGGCGATCCGCTCGAGCCGTGTCGTCGCGTTCCCCGAACTCGGCATGGAGGCGGTCTACGAGTTCGAGGTGAAGGACATGCCGGTCACGGTCGCCGTCGACTCGAACGGCGAGTCGGTGCACGACACGGGGCCACGGCAGTGGCGGGCGACGATCGCGGGCGTTCCGGTCGCGGTCGAGCGCTGAGGCGCCTCAGCAGCCGCTGGTGTCGATCGCGATCTGGAAGTGCTGCGGCAGGTAGTACGCGTCGTTGTACGTGACCGAGCAGTGGTCCGGTGACGGCGCGTCGTCGCGCACGAAGCGCGTCGACGGCGGCCCGACGAGGTAGGCGCGAAAGCCGCTGTAGTCGATCAGCGCGTCGATCTGGCTCGAGCCGAGCACGTCGCCCGAGTCCGGCCAGCCGTAGTTCAGCCAGTAGCTGGTGCCGTTGATCGTTCCCTGCCACGAGCTCGAGGTCAGGTCGCAGCCCGACACGGCCGCGGTGGTCGCCATGCACAGCGCGCGGACCTGATAGGCGGTCGCGTTCAGCGTGCCGGCGAGCGCCCCGACCGCCGCGGCCCGCGCGCTCCTATCCATCGCCACGAAGCGCGGCACCGCGAACGCCGCCAGCACCCCGAGCACGACGATGCAGCAGACGAGTTCGACCAGCGTGAAGCCGAGTTGCGACCGGCGCATCTTTGAATTCCGGGCCTTCAGCCCCCGCCGCGCAGGGGCACCCGTGCGACCTTACGGCCGCTTTGACATATCGGGGCGTGACGCCGGTCACGCTCCCGCGCGCCGTCAGTGGCGCCAGAACGTCGGTGTGAACAGCACCACAACCGTGAAGACCTCGAGCCGCCCGACCAGCATCGCCGTGATCGCGATCCACTTGGCGGCCTCGGGCAGGTGCTGGAACGTCGAGGACGCGTGGCCGAGCGCGGGACCGGCGTTGTTGACGCAGGCCGCGATCGCGGACCAGGCCGTCACCTGGTCGAGGCCGACGGCCATCATCAGCAGCATCAGGAGCCCGAACAGCACGAGGTACATGGCGAAGAAGCCCGTGACCGCGGCCAACACGCGCCCGGGCACCACCTTGTCGGCGAGCTTGACCGGCAGGGCCGCGCTCGGGTGCACCAGCCGCATCAGCTCGCGCTGCGCCTGCTTGAGCACGAGCTGCCAGCGGATCACCTTCATGCCGCCGGCGGTCGACCCGGCGCAGCCGCCGATGAAGGTCAGCAGCACGAGCAGCGGCGGCAGCATCCCCGGCCAGGTGTCGAACCGCGCGGCGACGAAGCCGGTCGTCGACTGCATCGACACGACCTGGAACGCCCCGTAGCGGAACGCGTCGCTCGGCGAGCTGTAGGCGCCGGTCGCGAGCAGGTAGCCGGTCACGAGCACGACCAGCGTCACCGTGACGAACAGATAGGCGCGGAACTGCGGCTCGCCGAGGTAGGCGAACGCGTCCTTCGTGCGCCAGGCGACGAAGTGCAGCGCGAAGTTCACGCCCCCGAAGAACATGAACACGATCGCGACCATGTCGATCGGGTAGGAATTGAAGTAAGCGAAGCCCGCGTCGTGGGTCGAGAAGCCGCCGGTCGACACCGTCGAGAACGCGTGCGCCAGCGCGTCGAAGCCGCTCATGCCGGCGAACGCATAGGCGGCGGCGCAGGTCGCGGTCAGCAGCACGTAGACGCCGGACAGTGCGCGAGCGGTCTGCGCGATGCGCGGCGTCAGCTTCTCGTCCTTGACCGGCCCGGGCGCATCGGCCTTGTAGAGCTGCATGCCGCCGATGCCGAGCACCGGAAAGAGCGCGACCGCGAGCACGATCACGCCGAGGCCGCCGAGCCACTGCTCCTGCTGCCGGTACCAGAGCAAGGATTTCGGCAGCCGGTCGAGCCCGGTGAGCACGCTGGCGCTCGTCGTCGTGATGCCGGCCACCGACTCGAACGCGGCGTCCGTGAACTGCAGCAGCGGCGCGTCGCCGAGCAGCAAGGGCAGCGCGCCGGCGACACCGAGCAGGATCCAGAACAGCGCGACCACGAGGAAGCCCTCGCGCAGCCGCAGGTCGCGATCGAGGCGGTGCACCGGCAGCCACAGGGCAAGTCCCGCAACCAGCAGGATCGCGAAGGACTCGGTGAAGGGCAGCCACTGGCCGTCGTCGAAGTACCACGACACGGCGACCGGCGGCAGCATCGTCAGGCTGAACATCGTGACGATGAGCCCGAGGATGCGCTGGACCGTCGCGAAGTGCATGCGCGGGCCGCTAGATGAACGAGACGCCGGCCTGGAACAGCTTCTCGACGGCCTCGACGTGGCGGCGGTCCGTCAGGAACAGGATCACGTGGTCGCCCTCGGCGATGACCGTGTCATGGTGGCCCATGATCACCTCGTCGCCGCGCACGATCGCGCCGATCGTCGTGCCCTCGGGCAGCCGGATCGCCTCGACCGCGCGGCCGACGACCTTGGACGTCTCGGAGTCGCCGTGCGCGATCGCCTCAATCGCCTCGGCGGCGCCGCGCCGCAGGGAGTGGACGCGCGCGACGTCGCCGCGCCGCACGTACGCGAGCAGCGAGCCGATCGTGATCGTCTGCGGCGAGATCGCAATGTCGATGCGATCGCTTTCCATGAGCTCGGCGTACGACGGCTTGTTGATCAGCGCCATCACCTTGCCGCAGCCGAGGCGCTTGGCGAGCATTGCCGAGAGGATGTTGGCCTCCTCGGCGTTCGTGACGGCGACGAAGGCGTCGGCGCTGTCGATGTTCTCCTCGAGCAGCAGTTCCTCGTCGGCCGCGTCCCCCTGCAGCACGATCGTGTTTCTCAGGACCTCGGAGGCATAGCGCGCGCGGCGCGGGTCGCGCTCGATCAGCTTGACCTGGTTCTGGACCTCGAGCGCCTGCGCGAGGCGGATGCCGATGTTGCCGCCGCCGGCGATGACCAGCCGCTTCATCGGCGCCTCGAGCTTCCTGAGCTCGCTCATGACGACGCGGATGTCCTCGCGCGCGGCGAGGAAGAACACCTCGTCGCCCGGCTCGACGATCGTGCTGCCCTCGGGCTTGATGCTGCTGCCCTTGCGGTAGATCGCGGCGACGCGCGCATCGACGTCGGGGATGTGGCGCGGCAGGTTCGACAGCGGCTGCCCGACCAGCAGCCCGCCCTCGACCGCCCGCAGCCCGACGAGCCGCACCCGGCCGTCGGCGAAGTCGACGACCTGCAGCGCGCCCGGGTGCCGGATCAGCTGCTCGACGTACTCGGTGACGAGCTGCTCGGGGCTGACCCAGACGTCGACCGCGAAGCCGGCGCTATCGGAGAACAGCTCCGGTCGGGCCGCGTACGCGGCGCCGCGGATGCGCGCGATCTTGGTCGGCGTCTTGAACAGCGTCCAGGCGACATGGCACGCGACCATGTTCACCTCGTCGCTGCTCGTCAGCGCGATCAGCAGGTTCGCGTCGGCGCAGCCCGCCGCCTCGAGCACCGCGGGGCTGGCGGCGTTGCCGCTGACCGTGCGCACGTCGAGGCGATCCTGCATGTCGCGCAGCACGGCGTCGTTCGAATCGACGACCGTGACCTCGTTGGCCTCCTCGCGCGACAGGTGATAGGCGGCGGTCCGGCCAACCTGGCCTGCGCCGAGAATGATGATTTTCACGTGGCCACGCGCGTGTTCCGGGTGGCGCGGAGTTTAACAGGCCGGCAGCCGACGGGCGTCCGCGGTGACGCCCGGGCCCGGGGCCCTCAGAGCGCCTCGAGGTTGGCGTACGCCAGCATCAGTACCTTCCGACCCAGGCGCTCGAAATTGACCTCGACCTGGGCGCCCTGGCCGTGGCCGTCGAGCCGCAGGACCACGCCCTCGCCGAAGCGGCCGTGGCGGACGCGCTGCCCGAGGCGCATTCCGGACGCTGAGGCCGGCTCCTCGTAGACGGCCGACGGCTTGCCGCGGCCCTGGTACACCGGCCGCGACACCTGGACGCGCGGCCGCACCTCCTCGACGAGCTCGGCGGGCACCTCGGCGATGAAGCGCGAGGGCATGCCGAACTGGTCGACGCCGTGCAGCCGGCGCTGCTCCGCGTACGTCAGGTACAGCCGGCGCATCGCGCGCGTGATGCCGACGTAGGCGAGGCGGCGCTCCTCCTCGAGACCGCCGATGTCGGTGACCGAGCGCTGGTGCGGGAACAGCCCGTCCTCGAGTCCGCACAGGAACACGACCGGGAACTCGAGGCCCTTGGCCGAGTGCAGCGTCATCAGCTGGACGCTGTCTTCCCACTCGCTCGCCTGGCCCTCGCCGCTCTCGAGCACCGCGTGCGCGAGGAAGCTGTCGAGCGGCGACAGGTCCGTGATGTCCTCGGTCGCGAAGCCGCGCGCCGCCGACACGAGCTCCTCGAGGTTCTCGACGCGCGCCTCGCCGCGCTCGCCCTTCTCCTTGCGGAAGTGCTCGAGCAGGCCCGCGCCCGCGATGACCTTGTCGACCTGCTCGTGCAGCGGCAGGCCGGCCGTCTCGCGCGCGAGGCGCTCGATCAGGCCGAGGAAGCCGTGCATGGCGGCGCCGCCCTTCGGGCCGAGCGCGCCGCTCGTGATCGTCGTCGCCGCGGCCTCCCACAGCGACAGCGCCTGGTCGCGCGCCGTCTGCCGCAGGATCTCGAGACTCTTCGCGCCGATGCCGCGCGTCGGCAGGTTCACGATCCGCTCGAAGGACGCGTCGTCGCGCCGGCTGGAGATCAGCCGCAGGTACGCGAGCGCGTCCTTGATCTCGGCGCGCTCGAAGAACCGCAGGCCGCCGTAGACCCGGTACGGGATCCGGGCGGCGATCAGCGCCTCTTCCAGCACGCGCGACTGCGCGTTCGAGCGGTACAGCACGCCGCAGTCCTGGCGCCGACCGCCCTGCCGGGCCCAGTCGCGGATCCGGTCGACGACGAACTCCGCCTCGTCGCGCTCGTTGAACGCGGCGTAGACGCGGATCGGCTCGCCGCGCTCGCCGTCGGTCCACAGCGTCTTGCCCATCCGTCCGGTGTTGTTCGAGATCAGCACGTTCGCGGCGTTCAGGATCGTCGCCGTCGAGCGGTAGTTCTGCTCCAGGCGGTAGACGGTCGTGCCGGGGAAGTCGCGCTGGTAGCGCTGGATGTTCTCGACCCTCGCGCCCCGCCAGCCGTAAATCGACTGGTCGTCGTCGCCGACCACGAATGGCAGGCTTTCCGGGCCGGCGAGCATCTTGAGCCACTGGTACTGAATCGAGTTCGTGTCCTGGAACTCGTCGACCAGCACGTGCCGGAACCGCCGCTGGTAGTGGGCGCGCAGTTCCGGGTTGTCGCGCCACAGCTCGAACGAGCGCAGCAGCAGCTCGGCGAAGTCGACGACACCCGAGCGCCGGCAGGCGTCCTCGTACGCGGCGTACACCTTGATCATCACGCGTCGCGTGCCGTCGCCGTCGTCGCTCAGCGCCGCGGGCCGGCGGCCCTCGTCCTTCTGCGCATTGATGAAGTACTGCAGGTCCTTCGGCACCCAGCGCGTCTCGTCGAGCTCGAGCGCGCGGACGACCTTCTTGACGAGCCGCAGCTGGTCGTCGGAGTCGAGGATCTGGAACGACTGCGGCAGGCCAGCCTCGCGCCAGTGCAGCCTGAGCAGCCGGTGCGCGAGCCCATGGAAGGTGCCGATCCAGAGCGCGCCGCCCGGCACGCCGAGCAGCGACTCGATGCGGCCGCGCATCTCGCCGGCGGCCTTGTTCGTGAACGTCACGGCCAGCACCGAGTGCGGCGAGGCGCCTTCCTGGGAGATCAGCCACGCGACGCGGTGCACGAGCACGCGCGTCTTGCCGCTGCCGGCGCCGGCGAGCACGAGGATCGGGCCGGGCGGCGCGCTGACGACGGCGCGCTGCGCCTCGTTGAGCTGCGCGAGGAGGGCTTCGGGTTGCACGGGCGCGATTCTATCGGCTTGCGAGCGACTCGTCTGCGAAGCGTACCAGCGCGACCACCAGCGAGATCACGAGCGGCCCGAGGAACATGCCCACCATGCCGAACGCGGCGAGGCCGCCGAGCACGCCGACGAAGACCGCCAGCGTCGGGACCTCCGAACGCCCCGAAATCAGCAGCGGCCGCAACAGGTTGTCGAGCAGGGCGACGATCAGGATGCCGTACGCGAGCAGTGCGATGCCCGCGCCGACACGGCCGGTCGCCATCAGCCAGGCCGCGGCCGGGCCCCAGACGAAGGCGGTGCCGCCGACCGGCAGCACCGAGAGCACCGCGGCCGCGACGCCGAACACCACCGGCGACGGCAGTCCGAAGATCGCGAAGCCGGCCGCGACGGTCATGCCCTGCAGCACCGAGGTCGCGATCGTGCCGAAGACCACGGCCCGCGTGACGTCGCCCATGTGGTGCGCGAGCCGCTGCTTGCGCCGCTCCTCGAGCGGGATCAGCCCGAGCGCCGCCGCGAGCAGCCAGCGGCCGTCGCGCAGAAAGAAGAACAGCAGGAACATCGTCATCGTGAAGCTGACGACCGTGCCGAGCGCGCCGAGGAACGCGCGGCCGCCGAGCGCCGCGAGCGGCTGCACCGCCTGCTCGGCGCCGGTGACCAGCCAGCCGCGCAGCTGATCCGCCGAGATTCCGAGGTGCGCCTCGAGCCAGACGAGCGTCGTCTGCGCTGCCGGCAGCTCGACGAGGTCGCCGACCGAGGTGATCTTGAGCTCGGCGACCAGCCGCTGCAGCTCGGCGACAAGCAGCCCCACCTGGGTCGCGAACGCGCCGCCGAGCAGCATCAGCGGCCCGATGAAGACCGCAAAGCTCACCGCGGTCAGCAGCAGCGCGGCGAGGCCGGGCCGTCCGCGCAGCCGGCGCGAGAGGCGCACCTGCAGCGGGTGCATCAGGTAGCCGAACACCATGGCCCAGGCGAGCGGCGCAAGGAACGGCTCGACCACGCGGTACAGCAGCCAGCCCAGGATCGCGACGGCCACCAGGCCGAAGGCGCGCCCGTAGAAGCCGAATCCCAACTCGCCGTCGTTCCCGCTCATCGCGGACATCCTATATGGAGGCGCTGCGAACGCCGATGCTAGCATCGCTCATGGCCTCGCCCGTCCTCGTTCTCAATTGCGGCAGCTCGACGCTGAAGGCAGCCCTCGTGGGCGACGACGGCCGGCGCATGCTGGACCTCGCGATCGACGACGTCGGCGGCCACTCGCGCCTCCAGGTCGGGAGCGAGGCGCGCGCCGTCGGCGCGGCCGACGCGGGCGCGGCAGTGGCGCTCGCGCTCGACGAGTTCGCCTCGCGCGGCGTGCTCGCCGCGGGACTCGCCGCGGTCGGCCACCGCGTCGTGCACGGCGGCGAGCGCTACAGCGGCCCGGTGCTGGTCGACGACTCCGTGGAGGCGATGATTGCCTCGCTCGCGCCCCTCGCGCCGCTGCACAATCCGGCCGCACTCGCCGGCATCCGCGCCGCGCGCGCCAGGCTCGGCGAAGTGCCGCACGTCGCCGTGTTCGACACCGCCTTTCACGCGACGCTGCCGCGCCGCGCGCGCGAGTACGCGCTGCCGCGCGCGCTCGCCGCGCGCCTCGGCATCCGCCGCTACGGATTCCACGGCACCAGCCACGCCTCGGTGGCGGCCGCCGCCGCCGACTGGCTCGCTGCCGACCCCGCGACGCTGCGGCTCGTCACTTGCCACCTCGGCGCCGGCGCGAGCGTCACGGCCGTCGAGTACGGCCGGAGCATCGACACCAGCATGGGGCTGACGCCGCTCGAGGGCGTCGTGATGGCGACGCGCGCGGGCGACCTCGACCCCGGCGCGCTGCTCGTGCTGCTGCGCTCCGGCCTCTCGGTCGAGGAACTCGAGCGGCTGCTGAACCACGAGTCGGGACTGCTCGGCATGACCGGCAGCGCCGACATGCGCGAGGTCGAGCGGCGCGCGCGCGACGGCGACGACGCCTGCCGGGCCGCACTGACGGTCTACGCGTACCGCGTCCGCAAGTACATCGGCGCCTACGCGGCGGCCATGGGCGGCGTCGACGCGATCGTCTTCACCGGCGGGGTCGGCGAGCACAGCGTCGGCGTGCGCTCGCGCGTCGCGCAGCGGTTCGAGTTCCTCGGCGCGGAGCTCGACGAAGACCGCAACCGCGACGCCAGCGTCGGCGCCGCCGCCCGGGTCGCGGAGATCTCGGCCGCGCACTCGCGCTGCCGGCTGCTGGTCGTCGCGACCGACGAGGAGGTCGCGATCGCGGCCGCGGCCCGCCGCGTCGTCGGCGGCTACCACGCGGTCGTGGCCGGCGCGCGCATCCCGATCGCCGTGTCGGCGCGGCACGTGCACCTGACGCGCGCGAGCGTCGCGACCCTGTTTGGCGACGGCCACCGGCTGACGCCCGCGCGACCGATCTCCCAGCCCGGCCAGTTCGCCTCCGCCGAGACCGTGACGCTCGTCGGGCCCGCCGGCCGGATCGAGCACGTCCGCATCGTCGGGCCGGAACGCGACGCCGACCAGGTCGAGATCTCCCGGACCGACGAGTTCCTGCTGGGCATCGACGCACCGGCCCGGGAGTCCGGCGACCTCGCCCGCACGCCGGGCATCCGCATCGAGGGCCCCGCCGGCGCCGTCACGCTGAAGAGCGGAGTCATCTGCGCGCTGCGCCACATCCACATGACGCCGCGCGACGCCGCGGCGCTCGGTGTCGAGGACGGCGACCGGGTGGACGTGCGCGTCGAGTCGGGCGGTCGCGACCTGACCTTCGGCGAGGTCCGGATCCGGGTCCGCGCCGACTACGCGCTCGAGATGCACGTCGACACCGACGAGGCCAACGCGGCGGGGCTCGCGACGGGCGCGAGTGGCGTGCTCGAGGCGGCGGAGGGCGGTGCCCGGGTGGTCGGGCGGCGTTAGTCGGCGCCGGAGTGCGCGGCCAGCCGGGCGGCGCTCGCGTACAGCTCGAGATCGTCGCTCGCCTCGCGGCAGCGCTGCCGCGCCTGGGCGAGCCTCAGCTGCGCCGCGACCCACGCCGGGTCGTCCGCCGGGACCCGCCGCCGCAGCGCGCGGCAGCCGGCGAGCGCCGCGGCGAGCCGCTCGTTGGCGATCTGCCAGCGGCGCTCGAGCGCCTGCTCCCGATCGTCACGGTCGATCTCGGCAATCGCCGGCGCCGCCGTCGCTTCGAGTTCGTAGCCCATGGCCTCAGGGTCGCGGCCGGATGTGACAGCG
The DNA here is from genome assembly GCA_037443765.1 of Gammaproteobacteria bacterium. Taxonomy (GTDB): domain Bacteria; phylum Pseudomonadota; class Gammaproteobacteria; order Steroidobacterales; family Steroidobacteraceae; genus CAIKZZ01. The sequence continues at coordinate 33,388 of JBBINS010000009.1, read as the reverse complement.
CCGAGACCGGCGTGTGAAATCCTCGTGACCCGCGGCTCAGCCGGCGGCGAGCGCGGCGCGGATCCGCGCCGCGTGCGCCTCGAGCGTCGCCGGGTCCGCCTTCTCGCGCGCGTGCGGTCGCCAGGCGCCGGCCGTGTACACCGGCACGATGTGGAAGTGCAGGTGGAACACCGTCTGGCCGGCAGCCGCGCCGTTGAACTGGGTGACGATCAGGCCCGGCGGCGCGAACGCCTTCTGGACCGCGCGCGCGACGCGCTGCGTCGTGCGGATCGCCGCAGCCGCCGATTCGGGCGGCGTCTCGTAGAGGTTCTCGCCGGCGACCTTCGGGATCACGAGCGTGTGGCCGTCGGCCTGCGGCATGATGTCCATGAAGGCCAGCGTCTCGGCATCTTCGTGCACGCGGATGCAGGGGATCTCGCCGCGGACCATCCGCGCGAAGATGTTGTTGACGTCGTAGGCCATGGGCCGTGTCTCCGGTCAGAGTTCGCGGGCGCCGAACGTGTCGCAGGCGCCGAGGCCACTCGCCTCGACGCCACGCCGGAACCAGCGCATGCGCTGCGCCGAGGTGCCGTGCGTGAACGAGTCGGGCGTCACGTAGCCGCGCGCGGCGCGCTGCAGGCGATCATCGCCGACCGCGCTCGCCGCGCGCAACGCCGCGTCGATATCCTCGGCGGAGAGCTTGAGCGCGGTCGCGCTGCGATTGGCCCAGACGCCGGCCATGCAGTCGGCCTGCAGCTCGAGCCGCACCGACAGCGCGTTGGCGTGCGCGGGGTCCGCACGCTCCTCGGCGGCGTGCACCTTGGCCGAGATGCCGAGCAGGTTCTGCACGTGGTGTCCGACCTCGTGCGCGATCACGTAGGCGCGCGCGAACTCGCCCGGCGCGCCGAATCGCGTCGCGAGCTCGTCGAAGAACGACAGATCCAGGAAGACGCGGGCGTCGCCGGGGCAATAGAACGGCCCCATCGCGGCCGCGGCCTCGCCGCAGGCCGACGCCACCTCGCCACGGTAGAGCACGAGGTGCGGGTCGACGTACTCGGCGCCGCGGCTTCGGAATTCGGCGTGCCACACGTCCTCGGTCTCCGCGAGCACGACGCCGACGAAGTGGCGCGCGTCGCGCTCGGACGGCGATTCCTCGTGGACCTGCTGCGTCCCCGCGCGGCCCGCGTCCGCCGTCGGCTGCCCCTGGATGCCGTCGAGGACGTCGCGCGGATCGCCGCCGAGCAGCATGTAGACGACCGCCAGCACCACCGTGCCGACACCGCCGCCGACTACCGCGGTGCGGCCGAACGGCGTGCCGCGCCGGTCCTCGACGTTGTCGCTCTCGCGCTGTCCTCTCCACTCCACGGCGGCACTCCGGCTACGATCCCGGAATCATACCGCCGTCGCGCCGCGTTCCGTCCTATTGCCGGGGCCGGAGGATCCGGTTCTTGAGCCACTCGGGCTTGACGACCTGACCGTCGACCGCGAGCGGGCTCTGCGGCGGGCCCATGCCGGAAGGCGTCGGGCAGCCGGCGGCGCCGCTCGAGCGGTACGCGAGCGCCGCCGCGAGCCGGGCCTCGAGCGGGCTGCCGAGCGCGTGCGCGAAATCGTCGGTGACGGAACAGCCGGGCAGCGGCTCGCCACTCGTCGACGTCGTGTTGCTGGCCACGAAACCGTCCGTGTAGGCGCCCTGATTCATGTTGTTGACGCCCTGGAACTGGATCGAAAAGTACGTCGTGCCGCAATTGTCCTGGGGATAGAAGCCGTACGGCTTGCCGCAGGTCTGCGAGCCGACCAGCACGACCTGCACGCCGACGCCGATCAGGCCGTTGATGATCGCCTCGCTCGCGGAGCAGGTATCGGTGCCGATCAGCACGTAGACCTTGCTCAGGTTGAGCGTCGGCAGCGCCGTGCCCTGGGGCACGCTCGACGAGAAGCCCTGCGATACGGACCAGAACGGCGTCGGCGTGATCGGCCGGTTCAGGATCGGATCGGTGTTCGGGTACTTGTCGTTGAAGTGGACCAGGTCGAAGGTCTTGCCGGTCGTCGTCGCCGGTCCCGCGATCATGTAGGCGAGCTCGCTCGCGATGTCGAGGTAGCCGCCGCCGTTGTAGCGAATGTCGAGCACGAGGTCGGCGACGCCGGCCGCCTTCAGCGTGTTGATCGCACTGATCAGCTCCGACTCCGCCGTCGCGATGTGGTCGTTGAAAAGCATGTAGCCGACGGTCCCGGTGCCGGTCGCGAGCGTGCTGACGCTCTGCACCGGTGTCTCGGTGATGCTGACCGAGGTCATCGTGACCACGCGGCTGGCCGCTCCCGGCGTGTCGACGACCGTGAAGCTGTGCGACTCGCCGGCGGTGGCCGGGAACAGCCCGGCATTCAGCGTATTGATGCTCGCCGTGTCGCTGGAGTTGACGAGGTCGACGCCGTCGACGGCGATGATCGAGGCGCCGCGGGCGAGGTTCACGTTGGCGCTCGTCGCGGGATAGCCCGAGCTCGCGGGCTCGGTGTAGGCGACGAGCGCCTGGCGCGGCGGCTTGGCCGAGACCAGCGACACCGTCATGCCGTAGCCGATCTGCACGCCCGACTGCGACAGCGCCTCCCATTGCGCCGTGTCATAGGTGAAGTGGAACTTGTCGACCGCCGTGCCGGAGGCCGTCAATGCGGAGGTCTTGTCAGCGGCGAAATAAGTCGCGGTCGTCGCGTAGGAATTGGGATTGAGATCCGGGGCCTGGGAGTACCAGAGGTAGTAGTAGTCGATCCACGAGCGGATCCAGAAGTTCTCCCAGACCGTGGACCCGGGCTTGTCGGGATAGGGGGCGTTGTTGTTGTAGGGGTCCGTCCCCGTGCGCGGGCTGGCGCAGTACGCCGCGTAAGTGGACGGCGCTCCATAGACGCCCGCCGAATAGGTGGGGTTCGCCGGCGGTCCGCCGCCACCCCCGCCGCCCCCGCCGCCGCCGCCGGCGCTGCTGCCACCGCCGCCGCAGCCCGCCGCGGCCGCCGCAAGGCACGACACCGCGAGCGCGGCCCGGAATCCGCTCATTTTCATCGCTTCTGCACCTGGTGTCCGACTGATGAGATTCGTTCGTATCTCAAGTGTCGCGGGACGGCCTGTCAACCCACCCCACTGTGTCCGGTCGCCGACGTCGCCCGCTCCAGGGGCCCGCGCCGGCTGGCGGAACCGCGCCGGACCCCCCTCCCGCGGGCCTTCCGTTCCCTTTGGCGGTCCGAGCCGGCAAGCTTGGGCGGCTGGAGGATCGCCCATGGTCATGATTGTGGATACGCCGGCGCTCGCGGCGCTGCTCGAGCGGGTCGGCGTCGAGACCTTCCTCGCCGAGCTCGCCGATCGGATCGAGGCCGACTTCGCCCGCTGGCCGGAATTCGAGAAATCCGCCCGGCTGGCCGCCCACTCGCCGGTCGGCGTGGTCGAGCTCATGCCGACCGCGGACGCCGAGTGGTTCAGCTTCAAGCTGGTCAACGGCCACCCCGGCAATCCCGCCAGGGGACTGCTGACCGTGACCGCGGTCGGCATGCTCGCCGACGTCGCGACCGGCTACCCGCGGCTGCTGTCGGAGATGACGATCCTGACCGCCCTGCGTACGGCCGCGACCTCGGCGTTCGCCGCCCGCCGGCTCGCCAACCCCGGCGCGCGCACCATGGCGCTGATCGGCACCGGCGCGCAGAGCGAGTTCCAGGCGCTCGCGTTCAAGGCCTGCCTCGGCGTCCGGCGGATCCGCTACTTCGACACCGACGCCGCGGCGATGACCAAGTTCGCCGCCAATCTCGCCGGCGCCGGCCTCGAGCTGATCGCGTGCGGGGGCGTGGCCGAGGCGGTGCGTGGCGCCGACATCGTCACGACCGCCACCGCGGTCAAGGCGGCCCAGTGCGTGCTGACGGACGCGATGGTCGGACCGGGGGTGCACGTCAACGCGATCGGCGGCGACTGTCCCGGCAAGACCGAGATCGACGCGCGGCTGCTCGCCCGCGCGCGGATCTTCGTCGAGTACCTGCCGCAGACGCTGATCGAGGGCGACATTCAGGCGCTCGGCCCGACGGCCGCCGCCACCGAGCTGTGGCAGGTCGTCGCCGGCCGCGCGCCCGGCCGCACCGATCCGGCCGCCGTGACCGTGTTCGACTCGGTCGGCTTCGCGATCGAGGACTACTCGGCGTTGCGCTACGTCTACGACAAGGCGCGCGCCCTCGGCCTCGGCGCCGAGGTCGCGCTCGTGCCGGCGCCGCGCGACCCGAAGGACCTGTACGGCTACACCGTCGGACTGGCTCGCCGATGAACGCAGCGAACCGCGAACCCGAGGCCCTCGCCACGCAGTGCGCGCGCATGGTGCTGATGGTGCGGCCCGCGAGCTTTTACGCGAACCCGGAGACGCTCGCGACCAACAGCTTCCAGCACGCCCTGCCCGTCCCGGCAACCGACACGCTCGCGGCGGCGCAGGCCGAGTTCGACCGTGCGGCCGAGGCGCTCGCGGCGGCCGGCATCGAGGTCGCCGTGGCGAATGCGGACCCCGCCGCGGAGACGCCGGACGCCCTGTATCCCAACAACTGGTTCTCGACGCACGCCGACGGCCGCGTCGTGCTGTACCCGATGGCGGTGCCGAGCCGGCGGCGCGAGCGCCGGCCGGAACTGGTCGCGGCGCTCGCGGCGAAGCGTCGCTGGCGGATCACCGCCACCGTCGACCTCACGCGTCTCGAAGGCGCGGGCGAGTTCGTCGAAGGCACCGGCAGTCTCGTACTCGACCGCGGGGCGCGGCTCGCGTACGCCGCGTTGTCGCCACGCACCCACGCCGCGGCGGTCGAGACCGCGTGCCGCGAGCTCGGCTACGAGGCCGTGGCCTTCCGCGCCCACGACGCCGCCGGGCGCGAGGTCTACCACACGAACGTGCTGATGTCGGTCGGACCCGGTCTCGCGGTGCTCGCGAGCGGCATGGTCGCCCCGGGCGCCGACCTGCGCCGCGTGTTCGACGCGCTCGAGCGCAGCAGCAAGACGCTCCTCGACATCTCGCCCGAGCAGGTCGGCGAGTTCGCCGGCAACGTGCTGTTCCTCGACGGCGGCCGCGAGGGACCGCTGGTCGCGCTGTCGCGGCGCGCGTGGGCGAGCCTGACGCGCCCGCAGCGCGTGCTGCTCGAGCAGCACGCGCGGCCGGTGCTGTGCGCGGTCGAGACGATCGAGCACGTCGGCGGCGGCGGCATCCGCTGCATGCTCGCCGAGATCTTCCTGCCGCGCCTGGGCTGACCACGGCCGGGCGGCGCCACGCTGGCCGCCCGCGACATCGTGGAACGCGGGCACGGTGCCCGCACCGGTTGATGACCATCGGCTGCGCCGGCGATCGTGCGACGACGCCGGCGCGCCCCGTCCAAAGCGACGTTTCCCCCGCAAATTCTTCGTCTTGACGAAGCTCGGGCGCGGCAAGCCCTGATCGGCCGTGTTGCGGCGCAATTTCGCGGCAGCGCGCCTGTTGATTCCCCTTATGGCTGGCGCAAGTGCCCGCGCGTAAACCGTTAATCGCAAAAAAAGGGGATGCGGGTTGCCGCGGCACGACCAGAACAGCAGGCCGGCCCGGCGTCGAGTCGTCAAAAGGGACTGAACATGCGCTCATCGACAACGACGAACGGGTTGCTGCGGATCGGCACGATTGCCGCCGCGGCTGGAGTTGTGTGCATCGGCGTCCTGCTGGGCGCCTGCAGCGGCAGCAACGGCGCCAACGGGGCGACCGGCGCGACCGGCGCGACCGGCGCTGCGGGCGCGACCGGGCCGACCGGCCCCGCGGCCCCGGGCTCGACGGTGGCGATCGGCAAGGCCGCGTCGCTCACCGCGACGATCACGTCCGTGACCTTCCCGGCCGCCTCGGCCGCCGTGAACCCGGTCGTCAAGTTCACGCTGGTCAACGAGAGCGGCGTGCCGGTCACCGGCCTCACCGCTTCCTCGCTCGGCTTCGCGATCGCCAAGCTCGTCCCCGCGGGTGTGCAGCTCGCGCCCGTGCCGCCGCAGACGGTGGCGCCGCAGCCGCAGAATTCGACGCAGTGGCAGTCGTACATCCATCTCACGGCGAAGCCCGCAGCCACGCTCGCATCGCCGTACGTCGTCACCGGCACGACCCCGCAGCCGCAGGCGACCACCGAGCGCGGCACGGGCACCTTCGTCGACAACGGCGACGGTAGCTACGTGTACACATTCAACAAGGACATCTCGACCGACGCGGCGGTGAGCTACGACCCGACTCTGACGCACCGCGTCGGCATCGAGATCCGCGGCGTCGCCCCGGCCAACAGCCCGGTGTTCACGGTCCAGCCGTCGACCGGCGCGACCACCGGCATCACCTCGCGCGAGATCGTGGCCGACTCCACCTGCATCGCCTGCCACACGTCGCTGTCCGCCCATGGCGGCGCGCGCACGACGGTCCAGTACTGCGTGCTGTGCCACAACCCGAGCTCGCTCGACCCGTCGACCGGCGAGTCGCTCGACTTCAAGGTGATGTTCCACAAGATCCACATGGGCGCGAACCTGCCGAACGTTGCGGCCGGCGGCTCGTACTTCATCGTCGGCTACCAGAACTCCGTCAGCGACTACTCGACGATCAACTTCCCGACCGGCGACCTGCGCACCTGCTACACGTGCCACGACGAGACCAACAAGGCGACGCCCGACACCGTGGGCTGGAGGCAGAACGCCGGCACCGAGGTCTGCGGCTCGTGCCACAGCACCGACAACTTCACGAGCGGCGCGAACCACAGCCCGATCGCACTGGGCGGCCTCAAGAACACCGACTGCGTCACCTGCCACGGCAACGCGACGACGGCCGGCAAGGCCTCGACGCTGACGTACAAGGGCACGCTCGGCGTCGCCGATGCGCACGTGATCCCCGAGCGCGACTACCAGCAGAAGTTCGCGTACCAGATCCTGTCGGTCACGAACTCGGCGCCCGGGCAGTTCCCGGTCGTCAAGTTCCAGATCACCGACCCGACCAACGCCAACAAGGCCTGGAACGTGCTGACGGACGAGCCGTTCACGCACTGCGGCGCGACCGAGAATGCGAACGCGAACCTGAGCATCGCGGTCGCCTACTCGTCGAAGGACTACACCAACGTCGGGAGCGGCGTGACGAGCGAAATCGCCCAGCCGTTCACGATCCCCGTGACCTGCGGCGCGACCGCGCCCGTCGCCAATGGTGACGGTACGTTCACGGCGACCTCGACCACCGCGGTCCCGGCGGCGGCCGTCGGCTCCGCCGGCGTCATGCTGCAGGGGCACCCGGCGCACGAGTTCGGCAACGCCGCGTTCTTCTACAACACCGGCGAGGCCGGCACGAGCGAGCAGGAGATCCCGATCCCGCAGCCGAAGGCGATGTTCTTCGCGGCGATCACGGACAAGGCACCGGTCGCGCGGCGTTCGATCGCCGACATCGCCAAGTGCGACGGCTGCCACGACCAGCTGAATGGCCACGGCAACAACCGGGTCGGCAACGTCGACATGTGCGCGACCTGCCACAACCCGAACGCGACCGACGTCGTGTCGCGCACCAACAAGGGCGTCACCTGGGCGAACCCGGATCCGACCGACGGCCGCGGCGAGCAGAGCATCGACCTGAAGGTCATGATCCATGCGATCCACGGCGCGCCGGACATCGCCGGCTACGCCGCAGCCGCGGGCTTCACCTACACGCCGTACGTCGTCTATCACGGCAACGCGCGCAACTGGATGAGCAGCACGCCGTTCCCGACGCCGGCAGGCACCGGCCCGAGCGGTGGCCCGACGATCAATCACTGCACCGGTTGCCACGAGGCCGGGACCTACTATCCGCCCGACCCGTCGGGCCCGGCGCTGCCGAGCGCGACGCGGACCGACGCGACGCCGACGGCGACGACCGCCGCCACGGCGGTCTGCTCCTCCTGCCACGTGACGGCGACGGCGATGGCTCACATGAAGCAGAACGGCGGCAGCTTCACCGCGCTCAAGGACCCGGTGACCGGCAACGTGGTGGGCGGCTCGCAGGAAAGCTGCGTGGTGTGCCACTCGGCCGGGGCGATCGAGGACGTGGCGGTCGCGCACAAGCTGTCCTCGTTCCCGTAACCGCCTGATTGCACAGTTCGATTGCCGGCCGCGGGGTTCGTCCCGCGGCCGGTTTCGTTGCGGGCAGCCGCGGGCGCGGTAGCGGTAGCGGTAGCGGGGCGCTCTACCCGGTCCCCCCACTGCTGGGCCGCGCCGCGCGGCGTAGACTTCCACCCATGTACTGGCCGGGCCTCAGGATCGATCGGCGAACGTGGTGGGCGCTGGCGCTCCTGCCGGCCCTCCTGCTGCGCGCGCTCGTCCCGGCCGGCTTCATGCCCGCCGTCGGCTCAGGCTCGCTCGCGCTCGTGTTCTGCGAGCCCGCGGGGCAGGCCGCCGGACCGCACGCACACCACCACCCGGGTGCGGACGGCGCGGGCCACGGCCGGCATTCGGCGTCGGCCGAGTGCCCGTTCGCGCAGAGCGCGGCGCCGGCGCTGCCGACCCTCGCCGCGGTCGCGATCGGGCATCCGCTCGTCGCGCACGTGCCGGCGGCGCGGCGCGGCGACGAGCGCCTGCCCACCGTTCCCCTGCGCCACGCCGCCGCGCGCGGCCCGCCCGAGTCCTGCTGAAGCCCTGATTCCGGCGCGCCGCCGGCCCTTGCGGCCGGCACGCGCCATTTGCGGGTCTTTGCAGGAGTCTGCCGATGAAGCCGATGGTCTTGCCGCTGACGGCTGCGGCGCTCGCGCTCGCCGCACCGGCGGCCGTGGCCTGCTCGAGCTGCGGCTGCACGCTCAATTCCGACTGGTCGAGCCAGGGCTATACGGTCGAGTCCGGATTCGCCGCCGACGTCCGCTACGACTACTTCGACCAGAGCGACCTCAGGACCGGCGCGCACGCGGCCGACCGGAGCGCGCTCGCCTTCCCCAACGCGCGCGAGGTGCAGCAGGACACGATCAACCGCAATACGACGGTGGCGCTCGACTGGAGCCCGTCGCGGACGTGGGCGGTCAACCTGCAGCTGCCGTACTTCGATCGCTCGCACGCGACGGTGGCGCCGGGCGACACGGCGGTGTCGACCTCGCAGAGCCGCGGCGCCGGCGACGCACGCCTCGTGGCCCGCTACCAGGGTTTCCAGGCGGACCTGAGCGTCGGCGTCGAGCTCGGCGTCAAGCTGCCGACCGGGCGCATCGACGACACGTTCTCGACCGGACCGCAGACCGGCCAGCCGGTCGACCGCGGCCTGCAGCTCGGCACCGGCTCGACCGACCTCCTGGTCGGCAGCTACGCCGTCGGCGCCTTCGGCACCGACGTCTACTACTTCGCCAACGTTCTCTGGCAGCAGCCGGTCGCGAGTCGCGACGGCTTCCGGCCGGGGAACGGCGCGAACCTCACGTTCGGGCTTCGCTATACGGGCGCGCTGCCCGGGGGTGTCGTGCCGCAACTGCAGCTCAATGCCCGCGTCGAGGCGCGCGAATCCGGCGCCAACGCCGACGTCCCGGACAGCGGCGCGACGCTCGCGTACCTGAGCCCTGGCATCGGCTTTCGCATGCTCGGCACCGTCGACGGTTTCGCGTTCGTGCAGCTGCCGGTGTACCAGCGCGTCAATGGCCTGCAGCTCGAGCCGAAGGTGCTCGGGTCGGTCGGCTTTCGACGGCGCTTCTGAGACCCGCGCGCCTGCCCGGACGCCGCCCAGCGGGCGGCGCTCAGCGCTCGAAGCGCCGCGACAGCACGATCGAGGTCGAGGTCGACTTGACGCCGGGGCACGCGCGCAGCTCGTCGAGCGCGGCGTCGAGAGCCTCGGTCGACTCGGCGGCGAGCATCGCGATCAGGTCGTAGCTGCCGCTCACCGTCAGCAGCGCCGCGACGGCCGGCATGGCCTTGAGCTTGCGCTCGACCGAGGCCTGCTGCTGCGGCTCGACGGCGATCATCGCGTGCGCCTGGACCTGGCGCGCGCGGGCGCCGGGGCCGAGCTCGACGGTGTAGCCCCGGATCACGCCGCTGCGCTCGAGCCGCTCGAGGCGGCTCTGGATCGTGGAGCGCGCGACGCCGAGCCGGCGGGCGAGGGCGGCGGTCGACAGGCGCGCGTTCTCCTTGAGGAGCGCGAGCAGCTGATCGTCGGCCTCGGCTTTCGTCGTTTCGTTCAAAGGGACATCCAGAATGACGACCAATATCGTCATTGTCGTCAGATTGCCACTTCAAATCAACGGCGGTCTCCGGGAAACTGAACGTTTATCAGCACCATTTCCGAAGGCCTCGTCCCATGAAGAACATCCTCGTCGCCGGCGCCGGCCACATCGGCTCGATGATCGCCGAGCTGCTCGTCAGCACCGGCGACTATCGCGTCACCGTCGTCGACCAGTCCGAGCCCGCGCTCGCGGCGGTGCCGAAGCGCCCGCAGCTCGAGACGCTCGCGCTGTCCGTGACCGACCGCGTCCGGCTCGTCGAGGCGATGCGCGGCCGTTACGCGGTCGTCAGCGCCGCCCCCTATTCGGTCACCGCGGCGATCGCCGAGGCGGCCCACGCCGCCGGCATCCACTACCTGGACCTCACCGAGGACGTCGCGACGACGCGTACCGTCAAGGAGCTCGCCAAGACCGCGACCCACGCGCTGATCCCGCAGTGCGGCCTCGCGCCGGGGTTCATCTCGATCGTCGGCATGGACCTCGCGCGCCGCTTCGAGCAGCTCGACACGCTCAGGCTCCGCGTCGGCGCGCTGCCGCAGTTCCCGTCGAACGCGCTCGGCTACAACCTCACCTGGAGCACGGCCGGCGTCATCAACGAGTACTGCCAGCCGTGCGAGGCGATCCTGGCCGGCAAGCGCACCAACGTCCCGCCGCTCGAGGAGCTCGAGCACTTCGCGCTCGACGGCATCCAGTACGAGGCCTTCAACACCTCCGGCGGGCTCGGCACGCTGTGCGAGACGCTCGACGGCCGGGTCCGGAACCTCAACTACCGCACGATCCGCTATCCCGGCCACCGCGACGTCATGAAGCTGCTGCTGCAGGACCTCCGGCTCGGCGAGCGGCCGGCGGTGCTCGCCGACGTCCTCGAGTACGCCATTCCGGGCACGCGCCAGGACCAGGTCGTGATCTTCGTGACCGCGACCGGCCTGCGTGGCGGGCGCGTCTGGCAGGAGTCCTACGCCCACAGCGTCTATCCGCAGGTGCTGGCCGGCAAGGAGTGGACCGCGATCCAGACGACGACCGCCTCGTCGGTGTGCGCGGTGCTCGACCTGCTGGTCGCGGGCCGGCTGCCGCAGAAGGGCTTCGTGCGCCAGGAGGACATCCGCCTCGACGAGTTCCTCGCGAACCGCTTCGGCCGCGCCTACGCGAGCGACACCGGCACGACCGCCGCCGAGGCGGTCGCGCTGCGGGCGGCGTCATGAGCGCCGTGGCCGTGCCGGCAACCGCGATGGGGAGCCTCGCGGCGGTGGGCTTTGACCTCGCGCGCCTGACGACCGGCGACCTCGAGAGCCGCTCGCCGATCGACGGCCGGCTGCTCGGCCGCCTGGCCGGCACCTCGCGCGCCGACTACGACGCGACGCTCGGGCGCTCGGTCGCGGCCTTCGCGGCCTGGCGCGCGGTGCCGGCGCCGCGCCGCGGCGAGCTGGTGCGCCTGTTCGGCGAGGCGGTGCGCCGCCACAAGCCGGCGCTCGCGGAGCTGATCACGCTCGAAGCCGGCAAGATCGCGAGCGAGGCCGCGGGCGAAGTCCAGGAGGTCATCGACATCTGCGACTTCGCGGTCGGGCTGTCGCGCCAGCTGTACGGTCTCACGATCGCCTCCGAGCGCAAGCACCACCACATGCTCGAGCGCTGGCACCCGCTCGGCCCGGTCGCGGTCATCACCGCGTTCAACTTCCCGATGGCCGTCTGGTCGTGGAACGCGACGCTCGCGCTCGTCTGCGGCAACCCGGTGCTGTGGAAGCCGTCCGAGAAGACGCCGCTCACGGCGCTCGCGCTGCACCGGTTGCTCGAGTCGGTACTCGCGGACTTTTCCGAGGCGCCGGCGGGCCTGTCGGCGCTCGTGCCGGGCGGACGCCCGGTCGGCGAGTGGCTCGCGGACGACGCCCGCATCCCGCTGGTCAGCGCCACCGGCAGCACCCGCATGGGCCGCGAGGTCGGCGTCCGCGTCGCGGGCCGGTTCGGCCGCTCGCTGCTCGAGCTCGGCGGCAACAACGCGATGATCGTCGCGCCGTCGGCGGCCGAGGATCTCGCCGTGCGCGCGATCACCTTCGCCGCGGCCGGCACGGCCGGGCAGCGCTGCACGACGCTCAGGCGCCTCTACGTGCACGAGTCGCGCTACGACGCGATCCTGGCGCGCCTGAAGCGCGCGTTCGGCAGCCTGCGCGTCGGCAGCCCGCTCGCCGCCGACACGCTGGTCGGCCCGCTCGTCGACCGGGCGGCCTTCGACGCGATGCAGGCGACCCTCGCCGCGGCGCGCGCCGCCGGCGGCATCGTCCATGGCGGCGAGCGCGTCGCGGTCGCGGGCGCCGAGGCGGGCTACTACGTGCGGCCGGCGATCGTCGAGCTGCGGGCGCCGATCGAGGCCTCGGCGCGCGAGACCTTCGCGCCGATCCTGTACGTGTTCCGCTACCGCGCGGTCGACGAAGCGATCGCCGGCAACAACGGCGTCGCCCAGGGCCTGTCGTCGAGCCTGATCACGCAGAACCTGTCGGAGGCGGAGCTGTTCCTGTCGGCCGAGGGCAGCGACTGCGGCATCGCCAACATCAACATCGGCCCGAGCGGCGCCGAGATCGGCGGCGCGTTCGGCGGCGAGAAGGAGACCGGCGGCGGCCGCGAGTCGGGTTCCGACGCCTGGAAGGCCTACATGCGGCGCCAGACGCAGACCGTCAACTATTCATCGACGCTGCCGCTCGCGCAGGGCGTGAAGTTCGACGTCGAGTGAATCGCGGCGCGGCGGGCACGGACGCCCGCCGCACGTTCGCTTCCGCTGGGCGGCGCTCTCGCTTAAGGTAGCGCGACCCGGCCGGCTGAGGCCGTCCGAGAGTGGCCCCCCTGCATGCCGACCGCCGCGTCCGAGCCGAGGCCTCCGGCGCTGCGCGTCCGCTGGCTGATCTTCGCCGGCATCTTCGCCGCGGCGTTCACCGCCTACCTCGAGCGCAGCGCGATGTCGGTGGTCGCGGCGCGGATGATCCCCGAGGTCGGCCTCTCCCAGGTGCAGCTCGGCTACCTGTTCAACGCCTTCCTCTTCACCTACACGCTGATGCAGTTCCCGGGCGGCCTGTTCGCCCAGCGCTTCGGGTCGCACCGCACGACCCTGGCGTGCCTCGTGCTGTCGACGCTCGGCACCGCGGCCACCGCGTTCGTGCCGGGCCTCGCGACCGGCGCCGTGCTGATCGTCGCGCTCGCCGCGGCGCGCGCGCTGACCGGCGTCGGCCAGGGGCCGCTGTTCCCGTCCAACGCGGGCCTCGTGCAGGCCTGGTTCCCGCCGCGTCGCTGGGCGTTCCTGCAGGGCCTGCAGGTCACCGGCCTCAGCCTCGGCGCGGCCGCCACGCCGCCGATCGTCGCCGCCGTCATGGCGGCGTTCGGCTGGCGCATGGCGCTCTACGCGACCTGCGTGCCGACCCTGGTGCTGTGCGCGCTGTGGTGGGCCTACGTGCGCGACACCCCGCGCGCGCACCGGGCCGTGGTGCCGGCCGAGCTCGCGGAGATCGAGCCGGAGCCGCGCACGACGGTCGCGCCGCGCTTCAGCTGGGCCGAAGTGCGCCTCGTGCTCGGCAACCGCAATGTGCAGCTCCTGTCGCTCGGCTATCTGCTGATGAACTACGTCTTCTATTTCTTCATGAACTGGAGTTTCCTGTACCTCGTGCAGGAGCGGCACCTGACCTTGCTGAAGAGCGGCTGGCTGGCGGCGATCCCGCTCTTGGTCGGCGCGCTGTGCGCCTCGGTCGGCGGCCTCGGTTGCGACGCGGCATGCGCGCGCTTCGGCGCGCGCTGGGGCTTCCGGCTCCTGCCGCTGATCGTGCTGCCGGTTTCGGCGGCGATGCTGATGGTCGCGGTGCACGCCGACAACCCGTACGCGGCGGTCGCGGCGCTCGCGGCGTGCTTCGGCTGCGCGCAGATGACCGAGGCGCCGTTCTGGGCCGCGGCCTTCTGGGTGGCGCGCGAGCGCGCCAGTGCCGCGACCGGAGTCCTCAACATGGGCGGCAACATCGGCGGGATGATCGGCACGGTGATCGTCGCCGCGCTCACCCAGGCGCACAACTGGGAGGCGGCGTTCGCGACCGGAGTCGGCTTCGCGCTCGCGAGCGCGGCGCTGTGGCTGTGCATCGACGTCGAGCGCCGGCCGCTCACCGCGCGATGAGCACGCGCGCGCCACCACCGGCGGGAGGGGCGGGCAGCGGCGCCGCGCTGCGCGGCGCCGACGTGCCGCCGTTCCACACGAGCCTGATCGCTCGCCGGGCCGGCGAGCTCGCGCGCAGCGGGCGCGAGATCATTCCGATGCACTTCGGCCAGCCGAGCGCCGGCACGCCCGCACCGGCGCGCGCCGCGGCGCTCGCGGCGCTCGAGGCGGACCCGGTCGGCTACGTCGAGTCGCGCGAGCTCATCGCGCGCATCGCGCGCCACTACCGCGAGGCGTACGGCGTCGAGGTCGCGCCCGAGCGGATCCTGCTGACGGCCGGCGCGAGCGCCGGGCTGGTCGCGCTGTTCGCGGCGCTGTTCGCACCGGGGGATCGCGTCGCGCTCGGCCGGCCGGGCTATCCCGCCTATCGCAACGCGCTCAAGGCGCTCGGCCGCACCGCCGTCGAGATCGACTGCGACCCGGCGGCGGGCTACCGGCTGACGGCGGCGGCGCTGCGCGCGGCCGAGGGTCCGCTGCACGGCGTCGTCGTCGCGAGCCCGGCGAATCCCACCGGCGCGATGCTGGGCGGACCCGAACTCGCGGCGCTCGCGACCGTGTGCCGCGAGCGCGCGATCACGCTGATTTCCGACGAGATCTACCACGGCATCAGTTTCGGCGCGCGCGCGGTGTCGGCGCTCGAGGTCGATCCCGCGGCGATCGTCGTCAACAGCTTCTCGAAGCTCTACCGGATGCCGGGCTGGCGTCTCGGCTGGCTGGTCGTGCCGGCGTCGATCGCGGCGCGGCTGTCGGCCTACGTCGTCAACTTCTTCCTGACGCCGCCGACGATCGCGCAGTACGCGGCGCTCGCCGCGTTCGACGATCCCGCCGAACTCGCCCGCGTGGTCGCCGGCTACCGCGCGAACCGCGACCTGCTGCTGGCGGAGCTCGCCGCCGCGGGCATCACCCGGATCGCGCCGCCCGACGGCGCGTTCTACCTGTACGCCGACGTCGGCCACCTGACCCGCGACAGCTTCGAGTTCTGCCGGCGGCTACTCGAGGAGACCGGCGTCGCGACCGCGCCGGGCGTCGATTTCGACACCGTGCACGGGTCGTGCTTCCTGCGGCTCTCCTTCGCGCTCCGCCCGGCCGAGGTCGAGCGGGCGGTCGCGCGGCTCACGCCCTGGCTGGCGCGCCAGAAACCCCTGTAAATGTCGATACGGCGGGTCGGAGCGGCATCTGCGGATGCCGCGCACCGGCCGCGGCGTTAGCATCGGGGCGTCGGTCCCCCCCCGGGGGCTACCGGAGCAGTGCCATGAGCGAAGCCAGTACCCGCAAACTGATGGAAGACCTCAGGACCGTCGTTTCCGACGCCGAGGCGCTGCTGTCGGCCACCGCGCACGACGCCAGCGAGAAGGCGCGCGACGCGCGCCAGCGGGCCACGGGCTCCGTGGAGCAGGCCCGCAAGCGGCTCGAGGAGCTCGAGGAGGAACTCCGGGCGCGGGCCAAGGCCGCCGCCGACGACGCCGGCCGCTACGTCAAGGACAACCCGTGGCAGTCGATCGGCATCGCCGCGGCGGTCGGCGTGGTGATCGGGCTGATCCTCGGGCGGCGCTGAGCCGTGGGCGAGCCGCCGGCCGAGAACGGGCTGTTCGCGTCGCTGCGGCGGATGCTGGCGACGCTGATCACGCTCGTCCAGACGCGCCTCGAGCTCATCAGCGTCGAGATCGAGGAGCAGATCGAGCACGCCGCCTCGGTGCTGCTCTGGTCGATCGCGGCGATCTTCTTCGCGTCGCTGACGGTGCTGCTGCTCGCGTTCACGGTCGTGATCGCGTTCTGGGACGAGCACCGGTTGCTGGCCGCATCGCTCGTGACGACGACCTTCGCACTGGTCGCCGTCGGCGCCGGCCTCGTGGTCCGACGGCGTTTGCGGACGCGGCCGCGCTTCCTCGCCGCGACGGTCGGTGAGCTCGAGCGCGACGCCGCCGAACTCGGGGACGCCCGATCATGATCCGGCGCCGCCGTCAGCTCGCCGCCCGGCGCGAGGTGCTGTGCGCTCGCAGCGCGCGGCTGCGCAGCGAGCTCGCCGACGACGCCGGCGCGCTCGGCGTCCGGTTCCGGATCGCCGACCGGCTGGTCACGGTGGCGCGCTCGGACTCCGGCCGCCTGCTGCTCGCGGGCGCCGCCGCACTCGTGTTCTTCGGCAAGCCGCGCCGCATCGTGCGCCTCGCGCTGAAGGCGCTCGCGCTCTGGCCGCTCGTCGGGCCGCTGCTGCCGCACGTCAAGAGCTTCTTCGCCGAGCGCGACCGCGGCGACGCTTCCGCTTCCCGATAGATTCGGGCATCGTCCCGGCCCATGCCGCCAGCCACCGCCCCGACCCTGCGCGTCGCCGTCGTCCCGGTGACGCCCTTCCAGCAGAACTGCTCGGTCCTGTGGGACCCGGCGACGATGAAGGGCGCGATCGTCGATCCGGGCGGCGACCTCGACCAGGTGCTGGCGGTGGTCGCGCGCGAGGGCATCACCCTCGAGAAGATCCTGCTGACGCATGCGCACATCGACCACGCCGGCGCGACCGCCGAACTGAAACGCCGCACCGGCCTGCCGATCGAGGGGCCCCACGAGGGCGACCGGTTCTGGATCGACGGGCTCGCGGAGCAGGGGCGGATGTTCGGCATCCGCAGCGAGGGCGCGTTCGAGCCGGACCGCTGGCTCGACGACGGCGACCGCGTCCCGCTCGGCGGCCTCGAGCTCGAGGTGCGCCACTGCCCGGGTCACACCCCCGGACACGTGGTCTTCTTCCACGCGCCGAGCCGCTTCGCGATCGTCGGCGACGTGCTGTTCCAGGGCTCGATCGGCCGCACCGATTTTCCGGGCGGCGACCACGCGACGCTGATCCGGTCGATCCGCGGCAAGCTGTTCCCGCTCGGCGACGATGTACGTTTTCTGCCCGGCCACGGGCCCTTGTCGTCGTTCGGCGACGAGCGTCGCGCGAACCCGTACGTCTCCGACGCAGCGGTCCGCGGCGGCTGACACATTCCTGTCGCGCAACTTTGTGAACGCGCTCGCACTCGCGCCGCGGGCGCGCGTGCGCGGGTCACGGATGGTGGCACCGAGTCGCGGCATCCTAGCGCCCATGGAAGACACCATGGTCCTGCCTGCGTCCGCCCTCAAGAAGCCGCTGCCGCTGGTCCCAGCGCTGGCGGCCGCGTCCGCGCTCGCGCTCGCGTGCGCGGGATTCTTCTTTTACCAGTCGAGCCAGCGCGCGAATGCCCTGGCGTCGGCGACGGCCAGCGCCGAGCAGGCGGGCGCCGAGCTCGCGCAGGCGAAAGGCCGCATCCGCGCGCTCGAGCAGGAAGTCGCGACGATGAAGACCGCGCTCGCGAGCGCGCTCAGGACCCTGCCGGTCGAGGTCACCTTCCACGTCGGCGATCCGGGCACCGGGTTCGTCGCGCACTTCGACAACACGTCGACAGCGACGATCCGCCTCACGGTCGAGCCGCGCCGGGCGCGCACCGGCGAGTATGGCCGCCTCGAGCTGACCATCCCGCCCGACAGTGCGGCGGAGTTGTCCGAGAAGCAGGGCTGGGCGTTCCACAGCGGCGACACGCTGACCGTGTCCTCGGGCGACTTCCGCCCGGTCTCTCTCGCCGTCCCCTGAGCGGGCCGGCGCCGGCCACGGCCGGCACTCCAATCCGATGCCGCGCGCCGCTCAGGCGCCGATGCGCCAGTAGTGGTCGACGAGCAGCGCCGCGAACAGGAAGCCGAGGTAGCTGATCGACCAGCGGAAGGTCCGCATCGGCAGGTCGCTGCGCCCGGTCCGGTACAGCCGCCACGCATAGCCGAGGAACACGGCGTTCAGCCCGAGTGCCGCGAGCACGTAGATGAGCCCGCTCATGCCGGTCAGCCACGGCAGCATCGTCACGATCGCGAGCACCACCGTGTACAGCAGGATGTGGAGGCGCGTCAGCTCGACGCCATAGGCGACCGGCAGCATCGGCACGCCGACCTTCGCGTACTCCTCGCGCCGCGCGATCGCGAGCGCCCAGAAGTGCGGCGGCGTCCACGCGAAGATGATCAGGAACAAGAGCAGCGCGTTCGGATCGACGCTGTTGGTGACCGCGACCCAGCCGAGCACCGGCGGCGCCGCGCCGGCGGCGCCGCCGATGACGATGTTCTGCGGCGTCGCGCGCTTCAGCCACACGGTGTAGACGATCGCGTAGCCGATCAGCGAGCTGAACGTCAGCAGCGCGGTCAGCGGGTTGACGAACACGACCAGTATCAGCATCGACATCGCGGCGAGCACGAACGCGAATGCGAGCGCCTGCGCCTCGCTGATGTGTCCGGTCGGCAGCGGCCGGTGCTTGGTGCGCGCCATCTCGCTGTCGATGCGCTGGTCGATCACATGGTTGACCGCGGCCGCCGACGCGGCTGCGAGCCACACGCCGAGCGTCCCGAGCAGCAGCTTGTCGAGCGGCGGCATCCCGGGCGCGGCGAGGAACACGCCGACGACCGCGGTGAACGCGATCAGCAGCACGACCCTCGGCTTCGTCAGCTCGTAGTAGTCGCGCCAGCCGGCGATCGGTGCAGATTGGGTGTCGGTGCGGGACGCCATGGGCTCTATCCGGGGACCTCGCCCGGCCGCGGGGCCGGGGGCGCGCAGACTACCATGACCGGCGGCGGGTCAGCTCGCCCGGGGCGGCAGCGACGTGCGGCGCCCGCCCGCGGTCGTGAAGCTGATCGCCGGGCCCGCCGGCCACAGCTGGCGCACCAGGGTCACGGTCGCGAGCAGCAGGAGCGCCGCCCCGGCGTTGTGGGCCGTGCCGAGCGCGAGCGGAAAGCCCTGCCAGATTAAGTTCATGCCGATCAGCCACTGCAGCGCGACCGCGACCGCGACCGCAGCGGCCGCGAGCCGCACGCCCCGCGTCTGGGCCCGGCGCCAGCCGCTGACCGCGACCGCGACGAGCAGCAGACCCGCGAGCACGGCGCCGAGGCGGTGAGCGTAGTGGATCGCGGTGCGCGCCGGGGTGGCGAGCACGCCGCCCTCGTAGTCGCGCCCGAGTCCGCGCCACAGCACGAACGCGTCGCGGAAGTCCGTGCGCGGGAGGTAGCTGCCCTGGCAGGTCGGGAAGTCGGGGCACGCGACCGCCGCGTAGTTCGAGCTCGTCCAGCCGCCGAGCAGGATCTGCAGCACGAGCGCCGCGAGCGCCGCAAGCGCCAGGCGCCGCACCGGCCGTTCGGCCGCCTTGACGTCGCGGCGCGCGGGTGCGAGCGACAGCCACCAGAGCAGCGTCAGCGTCGTGAGGCCGCCGACGAGGTGCAGCGTCACGACCAGCGGTACGACGAGCAGCGTCACCGTGAACGCGCCGAGCGCGGCCTGCAGCAGGACCACGCCGAGCGCGACGAAGGGCAGCACGCGCGGCTGCGCCGGGTCGCGCCGGTTCCAGAACGCGAACGCGGCGAGGCCGACGACCACGAGCAGCAGCGCGCCCGCGATGTAGCGGTGCACCATCTCGTGCAGCGCCTTCTGGTAATTGAACGGCCGCGCGGGGTAGGCCGCGCTCGCGCTCGCGAGGCTGCCCTCGACCTGCGCCGGATGCACGTGGCCGTAGCAGCCGGGCCAGTCGGGGCAACCGAGGCCCGCGTCCGTGAGGCGCACCCAGGCGCCGACGACCACGACGATCAGCGCGAGCACGGCGCCGAGCCGAGCCGCGCCGCGGAACCAGCCCATGGAATTCGACATCGTGAACGATTCGCGTCCGAGAGGGGCCCGCCGGCGGGCGCTGCGAGTGTCGCGCTTTCGCGCCGCCGCCGCTACCCCTTGGCGGCCGCTTCCTTCGCGATCAGCGCGACCGCCGCCCGCCCGACCTCGCTGAACTCGGCGTGGCCGCCACGCCAGACCTCGACGATCTGGCGCAGCATGCGCGGTTCCCAGAAGCGCTTCAGGTGCGACGCGACCTCGGCGGGCGCCTGCTGCGCGCCGGCCGACGGTGCGAAGAAGTCCGCGATGTCATTGACCATGTCGACGAGGTGCTCGGCATCCATTCGGGGTCGCTCTCCGTCGTTCTCAGGCGGGCGTCGACGCGGGCTTGTGCGACGGCAGGCGCGCGTCGCGGTCCTTCCGGTAGCGCTCCTGCCAGTCGAGCGGCTTGTCGACCTTGACGATCTGCACGGCCGTGACCTTGTACTCGGGGCAGTTCGTGGCCCAGTCGGAGTTCTCCGTCGTCACGACGTTGGCGCCCGACTCCGGGAAATGGAACGTCGTGTAGACGACGCCCGGCTGCACGCGCTCCGTCACGACCGCGCGCAGCACCGTCTCGCCGGCGCGGCTCGTGATGCCGACCCAGTCTCCGTCCTCGATGCCGCGGTGCTCGGCGTCGTGCGGGTGGATCTCGAGGCGGTCCTCGCTGTGCCAGACCACG
The DNA here is from genome assembly GCA_037443765.1 of Gammaproteobacteria bacterium. GTDB lineage: Bacteria > Pseudomonadota > Gammaproteobacteria > Steroidobacterales > Steroidobacteraceae > CAIKZZ01. The sequence continues at coordinate 12,688 of JBBINS010000009.1, read as the reverse complement.
TTCTGCGTGCGGCGGGTCTGCGCGCCGACGTTGTACTGGCTGAGGATGCGGCCGGTCGTCAGCAGGAGCGGGAACCGCGCGCCGGTGCGCTCGCGGGTCGGCACGTACTGGGTGACGTAGAACCTGCCCTTGCCGCGCACGAACTCGCCGATGTGCATCGTCGGCGTGCCCTCCGGGGCCTGCGCGTTGCACGGCCACTGGATGCTGCCGAGGCGGTCGAGCTTCTCGAAGCTTACGCCGGTGAAGGTCGGCGTCAGGCGCGCGATCTCGTCCATGATCTCGGACGGGTGGTTGTACTGCATCGGATAGCCAAGCGCGTTCGAGAGCTTGACGGTGACCTCCCAGTCGGCGAGGCCGGCGAGCGGCTCGATGACCTTGCGCACCCGCGAGATGCGCCGCTCCGCGTTGGTGAAGGTGCCGTCCTTCTCGAGGAACGAGGAGCCCGGCAGCAGCACGTGCGCGAACTTCGCGGTCTCGCACATGAAGATGTCCTGCACCACGAGGCACTCGAGCGACGTCAGCGCGTCGACCACGTGCTGCGTATTGGGGTCGGACTGCGCGATGTCCTCGCCCTGCACGTAGAGCGCGCGGAAGGTGCCGTCGAGCGCCGCCTCGAACATGTTCGGGATCCGCAGCCCCTGCTCGGCCCGGAGCGTCACGCCCCACTCGGTCTCGAAGCTCGAGCGCACCGCGCCGTCCGACACGTGCCGGTAGCCCGGGAACTCGTGCGGGAACGAGCCCATGTCGCACGAGCCCTGAACGTTGTTCTGGCCGCGCAGCGGGTTGACGCCGACGCCCTCGCGGCCGACGTTGCCGGTCGCCATCGCGAGGTTCGCGATGCCGAGCACCGTCGTCGAGCCCTGGCTGTGTTCGGTGACGCCGAGGCCGTAGTAGATCGCGCCGTTCGGCGCGGTCGCGTAGATGCGCGCCGCGATCCGGAGCGTCGTCGCCGGCACGCCGGTGATCGACTCGGTCGCCTCCGGCGAGTTCTTCGGGTCGGCGACGAACGCCTTCCACTTCTCGAAAGAGTCGCCCTCGCAGCGCGCGGCGACGAAGTCCTCCTTGACGAGGCCCTCGGTCACGATCACGTGCGCGAGCGCGTTGATCAACGCGACGTTGGTGCCGGGCCGCAGCTGCAGGTGAGCGGCGGCCTCGATGTGCGGCGTGCGCACCAGCGGGATCACGCGCGGGTCGACGACGATCAGCTTCGCACCCTGCCGCAGGCGCCGCTTCAGCTGCGAGGCGAACACCGGGTGGGCGTCGGTCGGGCTCGCGCCGATCAGCAGCACGACGTCGGCCTTCATCACCGACGTGAACGCCTGGGTGCCCGCGGACTCGCCGAGCGTGGCCTTGAGGCCGTAGCCGGTCGGCGAATGGCAGACCCGCGCGCAGGTGTCGACGTTGTTGTTGCCGAACGCCGCGCGCACCAGCTTCTGGACGAGGAACGTCTCCTCGTTGGTGCAGCGCGAGGAGGTGATGCCGCCGATCGAGTCGCGGCCGTACTTCGCCTGGATGCGCTTGAACTCGCGCGCGGCGTGGCCGATCGCCTCGTCCCAGCTGACCTCGCGCCAGGGGTCGGAGATCTTGGCGCGGATCATCGGTTTCGTGATCCGGTCGGGATGGGTCGCGTAGCCGTAGGCGAAGCGGCCCTTGACGCAGGCGTGACCCTGGTTCGCGTGACCGTCGCGGTTGGGCACCATGCGCGCGACCTTGCCGTCGGCGACCTCGGCCTTCAGCGAGCAGCCGACGCCGCAGTACGCGCAGGTCGTCGTGATCGCCTGCTGCGGCTGCGGCGCCGCGAGCAGCGATTTCTCCGAGAGCGCCGCGGTCGGGCAGGCCTCGACGCAGGCGCCGCACGAGACGCACTCGGAATCGACGAAGGACTCGGCCTGGCTCGCCGCGATCTGCGAGGCGAGGCCGCGGCCGGAGACGGTCAGCGCGAGCGTGCCCTGCGTCTCGTCGCAGGCGCGCACGCAGCGCGAGCAGACGATGCAGAGCTCGGGGTTGAAGTTGAAGTACGGGCTCGTGGCGTCCTGCCTGAACTCGATGGCGGCCGCGGCGTGCGTGACCGCGGGCGGACGGCGGTCGCTGTGCAGGTACGGGCTCGCGGTCACGCCGTGGAGCGCGGCCATGTCCTGCAGTTCGCAGTGGTTCTCGGCCGGGCAGCCCTCGCACTCGAGCGGGTGCTCGGAGACGTACAGCTCCACCACGCCCTTGCGCAGCTGGTGCAGCTTCTCGCTCTCGGTGCGGATCTTCATGCCCTCGGCGACCAGCGTCGTGCACGAGGCCGGGTAGCCCTTGCGGCCCTCGATCTCGACGAGGCACAGCCGGCACGAGCCGAACGCCTTGAGGCTGTCGGTGGCGCACAGCTTCGGGACGCTGACGCCCGCGAGCGCCGCCGCGCGCATCACGGAGGTACCGTCCGGCACCGAGAGGGCACGGCCGTCGATCTCGATGCGGACCATCGGGGTCGCGTCGGAGGCCGGGGTGCCAAGGTCGTGGTGGTCGATGGAGTACATGCGGTGCGTCCCTCGTGTGCCGGTGCGGCTCAGTGCCTGCCGCGCGGCGCGAAATCTTCCGGGAAATGCTTGAGGGCGCTCTGCACGGGGAACGGCGCCATGCCGCCGAGCCCGCACAGGGATCCCTGGATCATCGTCTCGCACAATTCTTCGAGCAGGCGCCGCTGCTCGGCCGGCTGCTGGCCGGCGAGCAGGTTGTCGATCACGTTGACGCCGCGGGTCGAGCCGATGCGGCACGGCGTGCACTTGCCACAGGACTCGATCGCGCAGAACTCGAACGCGTAGCGGGCCATGCGCGCCATGTCGACGGTATCGTCGAAGGCGACGATGCCGCCGTGGCCGAGCAGGGCGCCGATCGCCGCCAGCGACTCGTAGTCGAGCGGCGTGTCGAACTGCGACGCCGGAACGTAGGCGCCGAGCGGCCCGCCGATCTGCACCGCGCGGATCGGCCGGCCCGTCGCCGAGCCGCCGCCGTAGTCCTCGAGGATCTCGCGCAGGCTGACGCCGAAGGCGCGCTCGACGAGCCCGCCGCGCTTCAGGTTGCCCGCCAGCTGCAGCGGAATCGTGCCGAGCGAGCGGCCGACGCCGAAGTGCTTGTAGTAGTCCGCGCCGCGCTCGAGGATCACCGGCACGCTGGCGAACGAGATGACGTTGTTGACGACCGTCGGCGCGCCGAAGAGGCCCTTGATCGCCGGCAGCGGTGGGCGCACGCGCACCTCGCCGCGGCGGCCCTCGAGGCTCTCGAGCATCGAGGTCTCCTCGCCGCAGATGTAGGCGCCGGCGCCGACGCGGATGCCGAGGTCGAAGCGCTTGCCGCTGCCCCGGATGTTGCCGCCGAGGTAGCCGGCCGCCTGCGCCGCGGCGATCGCGGTTCTGATCGCCTCGATGGCCTCGGGATACTCGACGCGGCAGTAGACGTAGCCGTGGGTCGCGCCGACCGCGAGGCCTGCGATCGTCATGCCCTCGATCAGGGTCAGCGGGTCGCCCTCCATCAGGATCCGGTCGGCGAAGGTGCCCGAGTCGCCCTCGTCGGCGTTGCAGGTCACGTACTTCTGGGGCGCGGCCTGGCCGAGCACCGTCTGCCACTTGATACCGGTCGGGAAGGCGGCGCCGCCGCGACCGCGCAGGCCCGAGTCGGTCACGGCCTTGACGATGTCCGCGGGGCTCATTGCGAGCGCACGCTCGAGGCCGCGGTAGCCGCCGTGGGCGACGTAGTCGGCGACCGACGTGGGGTCGACGATGCCGACGCGCGCGAACGTCAGCCGCTGCTGGCTCTTGAGGTAGGGCAGTTCCTCGACGAGGCCGACGCGCAGCCGGTGCGCGCCGCCCTCGAGCAGGCCCGCGGCCAGGAGGCCGGGCACGTCGGCCGCGGTCACCGGCCCGTAGCCGACCCGGCCGGCCGGGGTCGCGACCTCGATCAGCGGCTCGAGCCAGAACAGGCCGCGCGAGCCGGTGCGCACGACCTCGACCTGAGCGCCGGCGTGCGCAGCAACTGCTGCAGCAACCTCGTCCGCGCCGAGCGAGACCGCGGTCGCGTCCTTCGGCAGGTAGAGCTTCGTCGCCATCACTGCGGCCCCCGCCGGCCGGTCAGCGCGTCGAAGCGCTCCGGGGTCACGTTGCTGTACATCCGCCCGTCGATTCGGACCGACGGGCCGGTGGCACAGTTCCCCAGGCAGTACACGGCCTCGAGGGTCATGCCGCCGTCCGCGGTGGTCTCGTCGAAGCCGACGCCGAGGCACTTCTGGGCATGCGCCTCGAGCGCCGCGCCGCCGCGGGCCTGGCAGGCCTCGGCCCGGCAGACCTGCACGACGTGGCGACCGTGCGGCGAGGTGCGAAAATAGTGGTAGAACGTCACGACGCCGTGGACCTCGGCGCGCGACAGGTTGAGGCCGGAGGCGATTTCCGGGATCGCCGACGGCGGAATGTAGCCGAGCGCGTCCTGGACGGCATGCAGCACGACGAGCAGGGGACCCGGCTCCTGGCCGAAGCGCTGAATGGCCGACTCGACGGCCGCGCGCTCTTTAGCGTCGATGCTGGACACTGGAAAACCCCCTTGGAAACAGCCGAGCAGCATACCCGCGCGAGCCGGGTACCCGTCATCCGACAACGCTAACATACAATATATCTGGACCCGGACCGTTCAAAAGGCGGCATCTTCTATCGTGAAAAGAATCGGCATCCTCGGCGGATCGAGCGACCAGGCGACGGCAGAGTACTACCGGCGCCTGAACCAGGAGGTCAACCGGCGGCTCGGTGGATGGAACACCGCCGAATTGCTCATTAGTTCGATGAACTTTGCGCAGGCGGAGGCCTGGGTCCGCCAGGGCGACTGGGATGCTGCGGCGCAATATCTCACCGGCCGGGCCGAGGCACTCGAGGGTGCGGGGGCGGAGCTCCTGCTCTGCGTGTCGAACACGCTGCACCGTGTCGCCGACGCATTCACGGCACGGCTCCGGATCCCGTTCCTCCATATCGTCGATCCGACCGCCGCCGCGATCCGCGCAGCGGGCTTCACGCGGGTCGGACTCCTCGGCACGAAGCCCGTGATGGCGACGGACTACCTGAAGCGCCGCTACGCCGAACGCTTCGGCATCGACGTGCGCGTGCCGCCGCCGGCCGACCAGGACGTCGTCGACCGGATCATCTTCGACGAGCTCTGCCGCGGTCGCTTCCCGCCCGAGTCCAAGGCACGCTACCTCGCGTGCGTCGACGGGATGATGGCCCGCGGCGCAGAGGGCGTGATCCTCGGCTGCACCGAGATCCCGCTGTTGATCAGCCAGACGGACCGGCCCGCCGTGCCGATGTTCGACACCGTCGAACTGCACGTGGCCGAGGCGGTCGCCCTCGCCCTCGCCTGATCCGGTCGCGGACGCTCGCCGCACGCCCTTCAGAAATCGCCAGCGGCACCGCAGGTTGCGGCGACTGTAACGGTAACTGTTGCATTCTCGCGCGCCGCATAGTTGAATGATTCCCATTCGACTGGAGCGGATCGACGAATTGGTGCGTTGCGGGATCAATTTCCGTACGCGCGCTTCGCGGGTCGCGCTCCAGGTCGCCAGAACACGGGCCCGCTCAAGTCGACGTTGAGGGTGCTTATGTTGGCGCTGTTGGCAGGGGGTGTCCTTCTGATCGCGCTCGGGGTCGCGGCGCTGCGCAATCGCGCGGAGTTTGCGATCGGGGTCGCGATCGGCCTCGCGTTCGCGGGTCTCGCCGCCGCCAGTGCCCCGGCCCTCGGCCTGCACCAGATCCCGCCCTGGCTCCCCGCCCTGCCGTTCGCGTGCGTCGCGCTGACGCTGTTCTTCTTCGGCGGGCTCGCGTGGTGGTGGGGACGCGATCGCTGACGACCGAAGAAAGTCCGGATCTGGACAGTGACAACTGGGCCGTCGCGCCGTTGCGCGGCGGCCAACGCCGGCAACCGGGGTACGACGGTTCCGGAGGTGGTGACAGCAGACGGCGCAGGCAAGCGCGAGGTACGACCGAGGCGTCCGCCCGAGACTGACCGCAGTCTCGCGCCGTCCGACCGTTCCCGAGCGCGACGCCGCCGTCTGCGCCGCCGCCAGCCGCGATTTCCCGGAGCGGCCGGAGCGCGGCCACCGATCGACGGATGTGATGCCGAAGTCCAGCGGAGACCCACAGCGAGACAAGTCCCGGACCAATTAGCGGCTCGCCGAACTGGCCCCGGCGCCAGTCCCCGAGCTCCGAGGGGTGCAGCATGAAGTGTTTCTACTACCTGTCACCGACGCTCGCGAGCACCGAGCAGATCTCCGACGATCTGCACACGGTCGGCATCAAGGACTTCTACATCCACGTCGTCTCCAGGGACGAGTCCGGCCTGCGACAGCACCACATCCACTCGTCGAACTACCTCGAGACGCTCGACGTCATCCGGGTCGGCCTGCTCGGCGCGTTCTTCGGCTTCACCGCAGGCCTCGTCGGCGTCGAGCTGCTGCGGTACTTCGAGCCGTTCGGTCCCGGCGTGCCGAACATGGTCTACGCCGCGATCGTCTTCGTCGCCACGATGTTCGGCGCCTGGGAGGGCGGGCTGATCGGCATCGGCGCCGAGAACAAGAAGCTCGAGCGCTTCCACGACGAGCTCGACGCCGGGCGCTACCTGCTGCTGATCTACGCGCGCAAGGAGCTGGCCGACAAGGTCCGTGCGCTGATGGCCGAGAAGCATCGCGAGGCCGAGCTGGTCGCGGTCGACCGCTACTTCCTCAATCCCTTCAGTCGCGTCTCGCGCCCACCCGACGAGGGCCCGGCCGGCGCCAAAGCGCTGCAGAAGGGTTGAGCCGTGCCGCTCGCGGTCGTGCTGGTCGTGCTGGTCGTGGCGACGGTGGCGTTCCACGTCCTGAGCCCGTGGTGGTTCACGCCGATCGCCTCGAACTGGTCGATGATGGACGACACCGTCAAGCTCACGTTCTGGGTGACGGGCGTCGTGTTCGTGGCCGTGAACCTGTTCATGGCCTACGCGATCGTGAAGTTCCGGCACCGCAAGGCGCACACGGCGCTCTACGAGCCGGAGGACAACAAGCTCGAGTGGAGCCTGACGATCGCGACGACCGTGGGCGTCGCGCTGCTGCTGACGCCGGGCCTGTTCGTCTGGGCGAAGTTCGTCACGGTGCCGGCCGACGCCACCGATGTCGAGGTGGTCGGCCAGCAGTGGAACTGGAGCTACCGCTTCCCGGGCAAGGACGGCAAGCTCGGCGAGTCCGACGCCACGCTGATCACGGCCGACAACCCCTTCGGCCTCGACCCGGAGGACCCGCACGGACAGGACGACGTGCTGGTCTCGAGCCCCGAACTGCACCTGCCGGTCGGCAAGCCCGTCAAGATCCTGCTGCGCTCGCGCGACGTGACCCACCAGTTCGCGGTGCCGCAGTTCCGCGTCAAGATGGACATGGTCCCGGGCATGGTCACGTACTTCTGGTTCACGCCGACGCGCGTGGGCTCCTACAACGTGCTGTGCGAGCAGTTGTGTGGCGTCGCGCACTTCGCGATGCGCGGCCGCGTGGTCGTCGACGACGAGGCCACCTACCAGGCGTGGCTCGCGAGCCAGCCGACCTTCGCCAGCACGCGCGCCGAGGTCGCGGGCGATCCGGTCGCGGGCGAAGCGCTCTACGCCGTCTGCAGCGCCTGCCACGGCGCGCGTGGCGAGGGCAACCCGGCGATGAACGCGCCGAAGCTCGCCCACCAGGCCGGCTGGTACCTGGTGCGGCAGCTGCGGAACTTCAAGGCGGGACTGCGCGGCGCCGACGGCCGCGACGTTTACGGCCGGCAGATGAGCCCGATGGCGGCGACGCTCGCCGACGACGCCGCGATCCGCAACGTCGTCGCCTACATCGCGACGCTGCCGGACGCGCCGGCGCCGGCGACCGTGCACGGCGACGCGGCGCGCGGGCACGCGCTGTACACGACCTGCGCCGCCTGCCACGGCACCGGCGGCCAGGGCGTGTGGGCGACCAACGCGCCGCGCCTCGCCGGCATGAGCGACTGGTACCTAGCGCGCCAGCTCGGCAACTTCCAGCACGGCGTGCGCGGCGCGCACGCCGAGGATTTCGCGGGTGCGCAGATGGCGCAGCTCGCGGCGGCGTTGCGCGACGAGCGCTCGGTCGACGACGTGGTGGCCTACGCGGCCGCGCTCCGGTGACGCCGCGGGCGGCGATGACGGTGCAACAGCGGACAAGGAGAAGCTGATGGCCTACGTAGCCGTGGCGGATCGCGATCACGCGCTCCACGACCCGCAGACCTTCGTCACCAAGTACGTCTGGAGCCAGGACCACAAGGTCATCGCGATCCAGTACGCGCTCACCGCGATCGCGATCGGGCTCGTGGCGCTCGTGCTGTCGATCGTGATGCGGCTGCAGCTCGGCTTCCCGCACACCTTCTCGCTGATCGCGCCGAACGAGTATTACCAGGCCGTGACGATGCACGGCATGATCATGGTGATCTACCTGCTGACCGCGCTGTTCCTCGGCGGCTTCGGCAACTACCTGATCCCGCTGATGTGCGGCGCGCGGGACATGGTGTTCCCCTACATGAACATGCTGAGCTACTGGGTCTACCTGCTCGCGGTGCTGGTGCTGGTCGCGGGGTTCTTCCTGCCCGGCGGGCCGACCGGCGCGGGCTGGACGCTGTACCCGCCGCAGGCGATCTCGACCGGCACGCCGGGCGCGACCTGGGGCATCATCTGCATGCTCGTGTCGCTCGCGATCTTCATCGTCGCGTTCACGATGGGCGGCCTCAACTACGTGACCACCGTGCTGCAGGCGCGCTGCCGCGGCATGACGCTGATGCGGATGCCGCTGTCGGTCTGGGGCATCTTCATGGCGACGATCCTCGGCCTGCTGGCGTTTCCCGCGCTGTTCGTGTCGGCGATCATGATGACGCTCGACGCCACCATCGGCACGAGCTTCTTCATGCCGGCGGTCGTGTCGATGGGCCAGACGCCGACGCACCACGGCGGCAGCCCGCTGCTGTTCCAGCACCTGTTCTGGTTCTTCGGGCACCCGGAGGTGTACATCGTCGCGCTGCCGGCGTTCGGCATCGTCTCGGACCTGCTCAGCACGCACGCGCGGCGGCACATCTTCGGCTACCGGATGATGGTCTGGGCGATCCTCGCGATCGGCTGCCTGAGCTTCGTCGTCTGGGCGCACCACATGTACGTCAGCGGCATGAACCCGTACTTCGGGTTCTTCTTCGCGACCACCACGCTGATCATCGCGGTGCCGACGGCCCTCAAGGTCTACAACTGGGTGCTGACGCTGTGGCGCGGCGACATCCACCTGACGGTGCCGATGCTGTTCGCGATCGGGTTCATCTTCACGTTCACGCACGGCGGCCTGACGGGGCTGTTCCTCGGCAACGTGACCGTCGACGTGCCGCTGTCGGCGACCTACTTCGTGGTCGCGCACTTCCACATGGTGATGGGAGTGTCGCCGATCATGGTCGTGTTCGGCGCAATCTATCACTGGTACCCGAAGATGACCGGCCGGATGCTGAACGACACGCTCGGCCGGATCCACTTCTGGGTCACGTTCCTCGGCGTGTACGCGATCTACCTGCCGATGCACTACCTCGGCATCCTCGGCGTGCCGCGCCGCTACTTCGCCTACACGACCGCGGACTTCCCGCCGTCGGTGCAGTCGCTGAACGCCTCGATCACGGTGGCGGCGCTGATCGTAGCGTTCGCGCAGCTGTTCTTCCTGTTCAACCTCTTCTGGTCGCTCCGACACGGCAAGCCCGCCGGCGGGAACCCGTGGCGTGCGACGACGCTCGAGTGGCAGACGCCCGACACGCCGCCCAAGCACGGCAACTGGGGCGCCAAGCTGCCGGTCGTCTACCGCTGGGCCTACGACTACAGCGTGCCCGGCGCGACGGAGGACTTCATCCCGCAGAACGTGCCGCCGGGCCCCGGAGCGCCGGCGATGGCCCACGAGCCGCACGCGTGACGCTGACCACCGCCTACGCGGCGCTCGGCGCAGGCGTCGTCATATGGGCGGCGCTCGTCAGCCGCCTGCGCGCCAAGCCGTGGCAGACGAAGGGGGCGGTCGGCGCGCTCCGCGAGGGCGGCGCGACCGAACTGCCGCCCGCCAAGATCGGGCTCGTCGTGTTCCTCGCCGTCGTAACCTCGCTGTTCGGGCTCTTCATCGCCGCGTACCACATGCGCATGATGGACGGCATGCAGCACGGCGACTGGCGCCACTTCCCGGTGCCGGCGCTGCTGTGGGCGAACACCGCCGCGCTGCTGCTCGCCAGCGGCGCGATGCAGTGGGCGCGCGCCGCGGTCGAGCGCGGCGACGGCGATGCGCTGCGCATGCGGCTCACGGCCGGCGGCGTGCTGACGCTCGCCTTCCTCGCCGGCCAGCTGCTCGCGTGGCGCGAGGTCCGCGGCACCGAGTACTTCGGCGCCGGCAACCCGGCGATCGCGTTCTTCTACCTGCTCACGGCGGTGCACGGCCTGCACCTCGTCGGCGGCCTGGCCGTCTGGGGCTGGACGCTCCGGCGGTTGTCGCTGCCGGGCGTAAAGCCGCTCGAGTCGCGGCTGACCGTCGGGCTCTGCACCCTCTACTGGCACTACCTGCTGCTCGTCTGGCTGGTCCTGTTCGGGCTGTTGCTGTCCACGTGACCTCAAGGATGCCAAGCCTATGGCCGCAGATGCTCTGACGACCAACGCCACGCTCGACGGCCTGCACGGGGCCGCGGCGGACCTCGCCGCAGACAAGCAGGCGTTCCCCGTGCCGTGGGGCAAGCTGATGATGTGGATCTTCCTGCTCAGCGACACGTTCATCTTCTCGTGCTTCCTGACCTCGTACATGAACGTGCGGATCTCGACCACGGTGAAGTGGCCGAACCCGAGCGAGGTGTTCGGGCTCAACGTCGGCAATACCTCGGTCCCGCTGCTGCTGATCGCGATCATGACGATGGTGCTGATCACGTCGAGCGGCACGATGGCGATGGCGGTCAACTACGGCTACCGGCGCAACCGCGCCTACACGACCGCGCTGATGCTGGTCACCGCCGGCTTCGGCGCGACCTTCGTCGGCATGCAGGCGTTCGAGTGGAGCAAGCTGATCCTGCAGGAGGGCGTGCGGCCCTGGGGCAGCCCGCTCGGCGCCGAGCAGTTCGGCGCCTCGTTCTTCATGATCACGGGGTTCCACGGGCTGCACGTGTCGGCCGGCGTGATCTACCTGACCGTCATCGCGCTGCGCGTCTGGAACGGGTTCTACGACCGCAAGGGGTCCTACGAGACCGTCGAGATCGCCGGCCTGTACTGGCACTTCGTCGACCTCGTCTGGGTGTTCATCTTCGCCCTGTTCTACCTCTGGTAGGCCGCCATGGACCACACCGCCACCGCGACGACCCACGCCGAAGGCCAGCAGCACCCGGTCGCCATCTACATGTACGTCTGGGCGCTGCTGTTCATCGTCAGCACGTTCTCCTACCTCGTCGACTACTTCCACCTGCACGGCGCGCTGCGCTGGACGCTGATCCTGCTGTTCATGGTCGTGAAGGCCGGGCTGATCGTCGCGATCTTCATGCACATGCGCTGGGAGCGGCTCGCGCTCAAGCTCGCGATCCTCGTGCCACCGCTGTGCCTCCTGATCCTGATCGGGCTGATGGCGATCGAGGGCGACTACACGTTCGCGACGCGCCTCGCCGCGTTCGTCCACTGATCCGGGTCCGGCGCGGTGACAGCACTATCCGACGGAGGGCCGTGACGTGAGCAAGAAGCACGACAACCAGTTCATCACCATGGTCAGCGTCGTGATCGGCGGCCTGATCGGCCTCGCGGTCGGCCTCTTCGTCCTCGCGCGCGACATCGGCAGCAGTACGGGCGCGCGCGTCGACGACCCCGACTACGTGCGCGAGGTCCGCGAGCGGATCGCGCCCGTCGGCAGGCTCGCGATCGCCGGGCGCGACAACTCGGCGCTCGCGATCGTCGGCACCGCGGAGGCGGCACCGGTGCGCGCGGCGGCGGTGTCGACGACGGTGCTCGGCGGCGAGGAGGTCTACAAGGCCACCTGCTCGGCGTGTCATGCGACCGGTGTCGGCGGCGCGCCGAAGTACGGCGACCACGCGGCGTGGGCGCCGCGCCTCGCGCAGGGCGTCGCGGTGCTGAGGCAGCATGCGCTCGCGGGGCTGACCGGCAAGTCGGGTGTCATGCCGGCGAAGGGCGGGCGACCCGACCTCGCCGACCAGTCCGTCGCCAACGCCGTCGACTACATCGCCGCGGCCGCGCGCTAGGGCGTGTTAACACTACTCTCGTAGTGCTTCCACGATGAGTGCGAAGTAGATGAAGGCGATGAATACGAGATCGAGCTTGTCGAAGCGACTGAAGATGCGGCGGAAGCCTTTGAGCCGCCGGAACAGCCGCTCGATCTCGTTACGGTGCCGGTACCAAGCCTTCTTAAGCTGCCAAGGCTGCGCGCGCTGCGGATGCGGCGGTACAACGGGGATGAAGCCCAAGTCGAAGGCGAGCTGGCGCGTCTCGTTGCCTTCATACGCGCAGTCCATCAGCAGGTGGCAAGAGGCCGGCAGCTCCGGGGCCCCCTGGATCGAGTGCAACAGCGCGCGGCCCTCCGGGGCATCGCCGGCCTGTCCTGGGGAGAGCGAGAACCCTATGGCGCATCGAGCACTCGCGGCAACCATATGAACTTTGGTGCTCCAGC
>JBBINS010000008.1:0-49900 GCA_037443765.1 Gammaproteobacteria bacterium | reverse complement strand
CGACACCGCCCCGCTCATCTGCCCAACTGGTTACGCGCTAAGTAAGCGCCATTGGGCCTGAGGTCCCTCCTCACGGGGAATTCCGCCGGTCACCGCCAGCGGGCATCGGCGACCCGTTGAACCGGGGGCGCGTGCCGCGCCGGCCGTCGCCGCCGGGACGAGGCGTGCCGCCGGCGTGCCGGGGCGAGACGCGGAGCCGCCGCGCGCGGGCGCTCGATAGCACGCGTGGCCCGCCCGTGAAGTGCCTACGCGGCGCCGCCGATCCCCTTCAACGCCTCGAACCGGCCGGTCGGCGAGAGGTCCTCGTCGCCGGACGCGGCCGTCCACAGTGCGTTGCGCCTCTCGACGAACGAGCTCTTCGACAGGTCCTCGAGCGAGCCCGCGGCCGCGAACAGGAAGCCCTGCCCGGCGACGCAGCCGAGTGCGAGCAGCGCATCGACCTGCGGTTCGAGCTCGATGCCCTCGGCCACCGTGTCGAGGCCCAGTGTCTCGCCGAGCGTGATCACCGCGCGCGCAAGCTCCGGGCCGTTGATGGTGTTGGTCAGCCGGCTGACGAACGACCGGTCGATCTTGAGGATGTCGATCGGGAAGCGGTGCAGGTACGAGAGTGAGGAGTAGCCGGTGCCGAAGTCGTCGATCGCGAGCCTGACGCCGAGCGCCTTCAGCTGCAGCAGCCGCGCGAGATTTGCCTCGGTGTTGTGCATGATCGTGCTCTCGGTCAGCTCGATCACGAGATTGCCGGGCTCGAGCCCCGACTCCTGAAGTGCGTGGGCGACGTCCTGCACCAGGTCGCCGTGCTGGAGGTGGCGGCCGGAGATGTTGACGGCGACCCTGATTCCGGAGCCACCGGCGATCGACTGCCGCCAGGCGTGCACCTCGCGGCACGCTCGCGACAGCACCCAGCGGCCGAGCTTGACGATCTGACCGCATTCCTCGGCGATCTGGATGAAGCGGCGTGGCATCAGTATGCCGAGTTGCGGATGCTTCCAGCGAACCAGCGCCTCGACGCCGAGCAGGCTGCGCGTGCCGAGATCGACGATCGGCTGGTACTCGATGACGAACTCCTCGTCGGCGATCGCGCGGGCGATGTCGGATTCGAGCCGCATCCGCTCCTGCAGCATCTCCTGCATCGGCGCCTGGAACGCCACGAAGCGGTTTTTGCCGCCGGACTTCGCGTGGTACATCGCGATATCGGCCTTGCTCAGCAGCGAGTCCGCCCCCGTCTCCAGGCCGGAGAACGCGATGCCGATGCTGGCGGACACGCGTACCTCGGTCGAGTTGATCGTGAACGGCAGCTCCAGCTTTTCGACCAGCGAGGCCGCCAGCCGCTCCACCTCCGACGTCGTCGAGAAGCCCTCGACGAGGATGGCAAACTCGTCACCACCGAGGCGTGCGACGGTGTCCGAAGTGCGCGTCGACTTCACGAGACGCTGGGCGACCGCCTGCAGGAGACGATCCCCGGCGTCGTGGCCCCTCGAGTCGTTGACGACCTTGAAGTTGTCGAGGTCGAGGAACATGACGGCGACCTGGTGCCGCCCGCGCTGTGCGAGCGTCAGCGAATGCTGCACGCGGTCGCGGAACAGGCTGCGGTTCGCGAGCAAGGTCAGCGAGTCGTGGAACGCCAGCTGCCGGAGCTGTTCCTCGAGCGCCTTGCGCTCGGTGATGTCGCGGAAATTCAGGGCGAGGCCCTGCACGGCCCGGTCGGCCGTCAGGTTGCTGCCCACGATCTCCAGCACGTACCGATTGTGGCCGCGCTCGATTCGCATCTCGACAGGGCCGACCGCCTCGCCCGACGTCGCCGCGACCTCGCCGAGGAAGGCCTTGAGGCGTTCGGAATCGTCGCCCGTCCAGAGGTCCAGCAAGTTCCTGCCGCCGACGTCCTCCGGGCGCAGGCCGAGCGTTCGCTCGGACGCGGGCGAGGCGAATCGCAGTGCGCCGTCCACGGCGACGATCATGATGACGTCGGAGGCGTTCGCGATCAGCGAGGCATAGCGGTCCTCGACCATGCGCGCCGCCCGCTGCTCGCGGGTCACGGCATCCTCGCGAAGGACCAACGCCTGCCGCACCATGACGAGCAGCGTGAGCGCGAACACGACGATCGTCATCACCGTCGTCGGGCTGCCGACATCGCCGCGGGTCTGCGTCACGAGGACGAGGAACGCGGCCAGCATCGCGGCGTACGGCAGGGACTCGGCGAGCGCCTTCGACAGGCGTGACTCCGCTTCCGTCGCGCCGCCGCGCATCTGTTCGCGGGCAGCGGCGGCGAGCGGCACGTAGCAGGCGACGTACAGCACGTCCTGAAGGTCGCCGGACAGGTAGTGGCCGGTGATCTTCGCGACCGACCAAGCCACGTCGCCGAGCAGCATCGTCGCGAAACCGACCGACAGCAGCAGCGAGACGCGGCGCGCACCGGTGTTGTCGACGCCCGCGAGCAGCAGCACGCCGAGCGTCAGCACCAGGATGCAGTTGAGCGCGATGTAGGTCTGGCTCAAGGCGTTCTTGAGCGCGTCGAGTTCCGTGCTCGACGCGGCCGGGCGGATGATCAGGAACCAGAAGAACGCGCCGAAGCCCGCCACCAGGATGATCGCGTCGAGCGTGAACTGCGTCCAGCGCACTTTCACCGCCGCCGCCCGGATCATGAGCCCGACCGCGGCGAAGAAGAACGGATAGAACGCGAGGTAGAAGAGGTCGGCGACGCCGGGGAAGGGGTCCCGGCCGTGCAGCCACGAATTGACGCCGATCGTCGTGCCGACGAAATAGAGCGCCAGCGCCGCGGACAGGCAGCGCCACGCCGTTCTCGACGTGCCAGGCGCCATACGACGCGTCGCGGCGACGGTGACGAACAGCGCGGCGAGGCACGCCGGCGTGTCGGCGAGCAGGCCGACGTAGTGTCGGACCCGCTCGCCGCCGAGGCCAGTCAGCATCCAGGCGACGCAGACGAGGACGTAGGCGACCAGGCCAATACAGAACCTGTCGACCCACGGCGGCGGCGCCGTCGCGCGGGACGTTGCTGCGGAATCCACGCTCGCGCCCACTCCCGGCACCTTGACCCCTACCCCGGCCGCACGGCCGACCCGACCGTGGGCCTTATGTCGCCCGGCACTTCAGCGAAACATGCGGGCCGCGCGCCGCGCTGGCAAGAAGGTCGCTCCGGCGCTGCGAAGTAGGTCTCGTTTGCCCGTGCCCGTTGTGTGCACGAATTCCGGCCGTGGTGCGGCCAGGCGGCGGGGCAGCGGTTCTCGCGGCCAGGGTTCGGGGCGGCGCGGGGCTGGGGGCGTCGCTGGACAGCGGCTGTGCCGCCCGTGCTCCCACCCGCTCTCAACGCTGCCGTTGGTACTCCGCGACCGTGATGATCCGACGGGCCCGCTTGTCCCAGAGGATGCACTTCGAGGCGCCGTAGACCTCCGACAGCTTGACGCGGGTGACCGTCGGGAACAGGTGCCGGAACTCTTCGTGGCAAGCGGCCAGGCGGTAGTTCGGAATGTGCGCGGACAGGTGATGGACGTGGTGGTAGCCGATGTCGGCCGTCACCCAGTTGAGCCAGCCCGGCAGCGTCAGAAAGCTGGTGCCTTCGATCGCAGCGGCGTCGTAGTCCCAGCCCTCGTTGCCGCTCGCGTACGAGTGCTCGAAGTTGTGCTGCACCGTGAACAGGAGGATGCCGGCACCGCCGGCGATCGACACGCTCGTCAGGTAGATCGGGAAGAACAGCGCCGCGCCGAACGCCCAGCACATGAAGGCCCAGAGGCCGAGCAGCACCACGTTGTTCCCGCACATCTGCCAGTACTCGGTGCGGGACTTCCAGTAGCGGGTCTCGAAGCTCGCGGCGTGTTGCCGCGTCGACACGTTCGGATGTGCGAGCTTCCCCTTCGCGATGTGTGCGAGCAAGCCGAGGCTCCCCTTCGCCCAGGTGAACCGCGGGTTGAAGACCAGGTAGATGAAGCCCGCGAGGGGAGCGGTCCCGACGCTGCACTTGCGACGGTACATGCGCTGCTGCGCTCCGGTCATCGCGGCGTATTCATCGGTCGACAGCGTCGTGTAGGGACCGCGGTACCGGTCCCAGTTGCCGTTGTGCGCGTGGTGGAAATTGTGGTGCTGCGACCAGACGTACTGAGGCATACCGGCCACGACGCCGAGGCAGAAGCCGACCGTACGGTTCAGTCCGCGGCTGCGAAACAGGCTGCCGTGGCCGCAGTCGTGCATGAGCGCGAAGGCGCGGAGCGTCAGCGCCGCCATCGGCAGCGTGGCGACGGCGGCCAGCCAGAGCGACACCCGCGCCCCGAGGATGGCGGCGACCCAGAGCAGCACGAGGAGGGCCAGCGTGGTGGTCACCTGGGCTGCGCCCGTGACGTCGCACGACTCGGCGTACCGCGCGATCATGGCGCGCTTCTGCTGCTTGACGCAGTCCATCGACGACACGGTGGCGCACCCTTCCGCTTCAGAATAATTAGGTGTACGGAAGCGTCGGCCCGAGTCTATCAGAGAGCCGCGTGCGCCCCGCGGGTGTCGGCGGAGCGTCATGGTTTGCCGCCCCGCCCGTCGGCGTCGCTCGGTTGGCGTTCCCTTACGCCGCGGTGACGTGCGTGGCGCAGGCCAAATAGAGGATCAGCGCACGAGAGTGGCGGCGGCGAGGAGCGGCGCCACGCCGTCGATGCCGGCCTCCACGTGGCCAGGCCGCGCGGACGGCGCTCACCAGTAGTGCACGACCATGCGCGTCGCGAGCGCATACAGCAGCAGCGCGAAGATCCGCTTCAGGACGACGACCGGCAGCCGGTGCGCGATGCGCGCGCCGGCAGTCGCCAGCGGGCCGCTGGCGAGCACGAGGGCGAGGAGTGCGGGCAGGTAGACGAAGCCGATCGAGTGCGGCGGCAGGTCGGGGGCGTGCCAGCCCGTGATGACGTAGCCGATCGTCCCGACGAACACGACCGGGATCGCGATCGCCGCGCCGGTGCCGATCGCCGTCAGCATCGGCACGCCGCAGTGCAGCATCCACGGTACCGTCAGGAACGTGCCGCCCGCCGACACGAGGCCGCAGACGATTCCGATGGCGAGGCCCACCAGCAGCGTGACGGTGCGGCCAGGCAATGCCACGACGGTCGCGTGCTGTCGGCGCAGCAGCATCTGGGTCGCGCCGCCGTACACGATCAGCGCGAACGCGAGCGCGAGGTGGCGT
Organism: Gammaproteobacteria bacterium; assembly: GCA_037443765.1. Classification (GTDB taxonomy): domain Bacteria; phylum Pseudomonadota; class Gammaproteobacteria; order Steroidobacterales; family Steroidobacteraceae; genus CAIKZZ01. Next base: position 44,730 of record JBBINS010000008.1, on the reverse strand, counting down.
TGGTCGATCCAGCCGCTCGCCACAGATGACAGCATCGAACCGGCCACCATGCCGGGGGCGAGGTGCGCGGCGACGCGCCAGTCGACCGCGCCGCGCACGTGATGCGCGCGGACGCTCGCACTCGCGGTCAGGATCGCCGATGCCATGGCGGTCCCGAGCGCGAGGTGCACGCCGTGGTCGCGCGACAGCGCCTGGGCGTCGAACAGCGCGGCGAGAATCGGCACCAGCGTCATGCCACCGCCGATTCCGAGGAGGCCGGACAGGAGCCCCACGAACGCGCCCGCGATCGCGAAGGCCGCGAGCCAGATCATGCGTGCGGCCGTCGGCGGTCCGAGGCAGCGCTCAAAAGATGCCCGCCGCGACGCCGGCCGCGACGGTCGCGCCGAGTTCCCGCGCCCGGTCGAGCGCGGCCGCGTCCGGATCGCCGATGACGATCAGCGGCTGGGCGACCGCCGACCAGCCGTAGCCGAGCGCGATCCGCTCGACGGCGCGCACGGTGCCGGTCCCGTCCGTGCCGGCGCTGACGAAGAGCGCATACGGAAGACCCGCGGTGCGGCCCTCGGTGGGGTAGAAGGTCCGGTCGAAGAAGTCCTTGAGTGCGCCGGACATGTACCCGAAATGCTCCGGGGTGCCGAGCAGCAGGCCGTGAGCGGCGAGCAGCTCCTGGGGCCCGCACTCGAGCGCCCGCCGTGCGGTGACCGCGACGTCCTCGCCCGCGTCGCGCACGCCCGCCTCGACGGCGTCTCGCAACCGATCAGTCCGGCCCCCGGGGTGCCCCCCGTACACGAGCAGGATCCTGCGCGTTCCCTTCTCCACCAAGCGCCGCCTCCGTCACCACCGCCCGCGGCCCGCACCCCGCCACCGGGCCGGCGGTCAGATCTCGATTCCCTGCGAGTGCAGGTACTCGTCGTAACTGCCGCTAAAGTCGGCGATCGTGCCGTCGGGCCGCAGCTCGATGATGCGCGTCGCGAGGCTGCCGACGAACTCCCGGTCGTGCGACACGAACACCAGCGTGCCGGGATACTTCTCGAGGCCGATCTGCAGCGACTCGATCGTCTCCATGTCCATGTGGTTCGTCGGCTCGTCCATGAGCAGCACGTTCGGGCGCGTCAACATCAGCTTGCCGTAGATCATGCGGCCCTTCTCGCCGCCCGACAGCACCTTGACCGACTTCTTGATCTCGTCGCCCGAGAACAGCAGCCGGCCGAGCGTCGCGCGCACGATCTGGTCGTCGTCCGCCTTGCCGGTCCACGTCGACATCCAGGTGAACAGGTCGACCTTCTCGGCGAATTCGGCCTGCGGGTCCTGCGGCATGTAGCCGGCCTCGGCGTTCTCGACCCACGTGATGTGGCCCGCGGTCGGCGTGAGTTCGCCGGCGAGGCAGCGCATCAGCGTCGTCTTGCCGATGCCGTTCGGGCCGATGATCGCGAGCCGGTCGCCCGCCTCGACCTTGAAGCTCAGGTCGCGCAGCACGTCGGTGGCGGATCCCGGGTACCTGAAGCTGAGCTTCTCGATGGTGACCGCCGAGCGATACAGCTTCTTCGCCTGCTCGAAGCGGATGTACGGGTTCTGTCGGGAGGAGGGCTTGATCTCCTCGATCTTGATCTTCTCGAGCTGCCGGCGCCGGGACGTGGCCTGGCGCGCCTTGGAGGCATTGGCCGAGAACCGCCGGATGAACTCCTGCAGGTCCGAGATGCGGTCCTTGGCCTTGGCATTCGCCGCCTCGACGCGCTGGCGCGCCTGCACGGAGGCCAGCATGAAGTCGTCGTAATTGCCCGGGTAGATCCGCAGCTGCTGGAAGTCCAGGTCCGCGACGTGCGTGCAGACCTGGTTGAGGAAGTGCCGATCGTGGCTGATGATGATCATCGTGGCGTCGTAGTCGTTGAGTACGCCCTCGAGCCAGCGGATCGAGTTGATGTCGAGGTTGTTGGTCGGCTCGTCGAGCAGCAGCACGTCGGGCCGCGAGAAGAGCGCCTGCACGAGCAGCACGCGCAGCTTCATCGCCGGTGCAACCTCGCGCATCAGCGCGTTGTGGTGGCCCTCCGGGATACCGGCCTCGGACAGCAGACTCGCGGCGCGCGCCTCGGCGTTGTAGCCGCCGTACTCGGCGAACTTGCTCTCGAGCTCGGCCGCCCGCATGTAATCGTCGTCGGTCGCGTTCGCGTCCGCGTAGATGCGGTCGCGCTCCTGCATCGCCTGCCACATCTCGATGTGGCCCTGCATCACGACGTCGAGGACGCGCTCGTCCTCGTAGGCGAACTGGTTCTGGTTCAGCTTGCCGAGCCGCATCCCGGCCTGCAGCATGACGTCGCCGCCGCTCTGCTCGAGGTCGCCGCCGAGGATCTTCATCAGCGTCGACTTGCCGCAGCCGTTCGCGCCGATCAGCCCGTAGCGGTTGCCGTCGGCGAACTTGACCGTGACCTGTTCGAAGAGCGGCTTGGCGCCGAACTGGATGGAGACGTTGGAAGTAGAGAGCATCGGAGTCCGGTCAAACGTGAAAGAGCGGCCCGCCCGGAAGTGCCCGCGGCCGCACCGACAGGGTTCACACCCGACGGGAGCCGTGCAGGGCAACGATCGTGCGCAGGCCCGTGGCGGCGACTGTTCGATCTAGGGAGTGCGGGGAGCGTCCGGGACGGTCCCCAACCGGCGCATTCTAGCCGAGCCCGCGATCCGGTGCCGCCCTTTCCGGGGGCGTCCGGCGGGCCGCAGGGGCGCCGGACGGCACCGCGGCCCTAGTGAGCGGAGGGCGCCCCGCGTTCGGCGATGCGGAAGGTCCGGCGGATCAGGCGCAGGGAGTCGGGGCTGTCCCACGCGCGCGAGCCGTAGATCTTCTCGAGGACGCGACCGTCCGCGCCGACCAGCACGGTGAGCGGCAGCCGCGACGCCCCCAGCATGTTTTCCATCTGCAGGCGAGCGTCGATGAACTGGCTGATGGTCGCGTGCGAGTCCTTGAGCCAGGCCTGCGCGCGGTCCGGGTAGTCGTCCGTCGAGATGCCGATGATGTTGAAGTCGTGAGCGACGTCGAGCCAGGCAAGCCGGTCGAGCGACGCCATCTCCTCGCGGCACGGCTCGCACCAGCTCGCCCAGACGTTGATGATCAGCGGCTTGCCGCGGAACGCGGACAGCTTTCGCGGCGGGCCATTGAGGCCGGTGATGGTCGCCTCGCGCAACGCCTGGCCGACCGCGACCTCGCCCGGCGTGCCGGCGCTCGCGGTCGCGGCCGCGCCGAGCGCGCACAGCAGGAGAACTGTCAGAAGACGCTTCATCGCTCGTCGCCCGGAGCCCGACGGCGGGCCTTTACGCCGCCATTGTAATCCCGCGGCCTCGCCGGGAGCTCAGGTCTGGACGGGATGGCGCTCGGCCACCCATCGCAGCATGCCGCCCGCCAGGTTCGCGACCTGCCGCAGGCCGGCCTTCTGCAGCAATACGACCGCCTGTGCGGAGCGGGCGCCGCTTCGGCATATGGTGACGACCGGCACGTCGCGCGACAGCTCGGCGGCGCGGTCGCTGATCTGCTCGAGCGGGATCGACCGCGCGCCGCGGATGTGCCCGAGCGGACCTGTGTACTCGTCGACCGCGCGAACGTCGACGAGCTGCACCTCGCGCCGCAGCTCCGCGAGACCGGCGGGTTCGATTTCCCAGATCCCGGCGACGGTGAAGCGCAGCGGCGCCCAGTCCTGGCCGCCGCCGTGCTCAGCCCCGGCCTCAGGCCGCCCGACGCGCAGGTTCGCCGGTACGGCGACGTCGAGCAGCTTCGGATGCGGCAGGTTGAGGTTGCGCATGTAGCCGACGAAGTCGTCCTCGCCGACCGCGTCGGCGATCCGCGGGTTGCAGCGGTGCTCCTCGGCGACGCTGGTCGCGGTCAGGCCGCGGTAGTCGTGGGCCGGATAGAGCACGCACTCGCCCGGCAGCGTCAGGATCTGCTCGCGGATCGAGCGAAACATGGCGTGCGCATCGCCCTGCTGGAAGTCGGTGCGGCCGGTGCCGCGGATCAACAGGCAATCGCCGGTCAGCGCGAGGCTCGCGTCGTCGAGCACGAGCGTGATGCAGCCGTGCGTGTGACCGGGCGTCGCGCGGACCTGCAGGTGCCTGCGCCCGAAGGCGACCCGGTCGCCGTGCGCCAGCAGCCGATCCGCGCCGTCCGCGCCGCTCGCGGCGGACAGCGCGATCGCGCAGCCGAACTCGCGCTTCAGCCACCAGGCACTCGTGACGTGGTCGGCGTGCACGTGCGTCTCGATCGTCGCCACCGGCGTGAGCTCGAGTTCGTGTAGCAGCGCCGCATCGCGCTGCCGATGCTCGAGCACCGGGTCGACGACCACGGCCTCGCCCGACACCGGGTCGCCCAGCACGTAGGTGTAGGTCGAGGACGTCGGGTCAAACAGCTGTCGGAAGATCATCGCCATGGCCTGTTGGCGGCGGATTGCGCGAGCGTACCCGACCCCGGCGCCGGGCGTCAGCCCCGCGGGCGGCGGACCGTGCGGCGGGCCCGCTCATGCGATCGGCATTGGCGGATCGGTGCGCAACCAGGCGCGACCGATCGCCACGTGCGCGAGGACCGCGAGGCCGCCGTTCACGAGCAGCGCGTCCCGCACGCCGAGCTGGTTGACGCTCAAGCCGGTCAGCAGGCCGCCGAGCGACGCCCCGCCGCGCGTCGCGAGCATGAACAGGCTCACGGTCTGGCCACGGATCCGCGTCGGCGCTGCGGACTGCAGCAGCGCGTTCGCGGAGGCGTTGCTGACCGTCATCGCGATGCCGGCGGCGGCCAGCAGCACCGGCAGGCCCCAGAACCACGGATCGAGCGACGCGAGCACGACGACCAGGCCGTAGGCGGCTCCGAACCACGAGCTGATCGGCCGCCGGTCGCTGCCGGCGTCGACGGCCAGCAGCCCCGTGGCGCCGATCAGGCCGCCGGCACCGAAGGCCCCGACCGCGAGGCTGAAGGACTCAACGCTTCCCTGGAATGCCTGCTTCACGAGTACCGGGCAGAACGTCACGAGGGGGGCGCACAGCAGGCTGGTCGCGAGGACGGTCAGCAGTCCACCGCGCAGCGCGGGGTCGCGCGCGATCTCGCGCGCGCCGATGACGAGCTCGCGTCGGCCGAAGCCGCCGCGCTCGACTCGCGCCGCAATTCCGTGCGGCAGGACCCAGAGCGCGACGAGGATGAAGGGCAGGTACGAGGCGGCGCTGACGGCGAAGGCGCCGGAGGCGCCCACGCCGGCCATCAGGACTCCCGCGACCGCCGGGCCGAGGATCCGCGAAAGATTGAACTGGGTCGAATTGAGCGCGATGCCGGCCGGGATCTGGCCGCGCTCGACGATCGAGGGCACGATTGACTGGAACGACGGCATCGACAGCGCGTCGGTGATACCGACGATCAGCGACAGCACGATGATCATCCATGGCCGAACCGTGCCGGCGACCAACAAGACGACGATCAGCGTCGGGCACAGCATCTGGATCGACTGGAAGACCGTGATGACGCGCCGGCGGTCCGCACGATCCGCGAGCAAGCCGCCGACCAGGGTCAGCGCCAGGACCGGTGCGCCCATCGCGAACGCGTCGACGCCGAGCAGGAACGACGACGCGCCGAGGCTGAGCAGCAACCACGGCTGCGCCACTTGCTGCGCCCATGTGCCGATGTTGGACAGGAGGCTCGCGAACCAGAACGTGCCGAAGCGCTTCGTGCCGAGGAGGCGGAGTGAATCGCGGAATGCGGAGTCGGACACGGGTGCGCGCTCCCGAGAAAGCGGCCGATCGGTCGCTCGCGCACTGGCGACGCGACCGGCCGGCGCCGCGACACGATACACAGTCGGGCGGGCGGACGGCGAGGCCCGGCCCGCGGCGCGCGGTCGCGCGGCGTGGGCCGGGCTCTGGCGCGTGGCCAGCCCCGCGAGCAGCCCCGGTCCTGAAAATGTAAAATCCCCGGCGTGCCGATTCGAATTCGGCCCGGGAGGATCGACCCTGGACGCCAAGAGCACACGGACGCGCGGGCATTCCCTTGGCCGCACGACTCCACCGGTCCTCGCCGCCGCCTGGCTCGCCGCCGCCTGCCTGACGGCCGTCTGCGCCGACGCCGCCGCACCCGCCGCGGCCGACGACACCGTCGCGGGTGCGACGCAGCTCGAGGAAGTCATCGTCCACGCCCGGCGGCGCGACGAGCGCCTCGCCGACGCGCCGCTCGCGATCAGCGTCGTCAGCGGCGAGGAGTTGCACCAGCAGTCGGCCGTGCTGTTCGAGGACATCGGGCGCGACGTGCCGAACGTGCGCATGGTGAGCTCGCCGCAGTCGGTCTCCGCGCTCGACGTCACGATGCGCGGCCAGACGGTCAACCGCTCGGCGATCGTGTTCGATCCCGCGGTCGGGCTGTACGTCGACGGCGTCTACGTGGCGAACGGGCAGGGTGCGATGGGCACGCTGCTCGACATCGACGACGTCGAGGTCGTGCGCGGCTCGCAGGGCACATTGTTCGGCCGCAACAACACCGGCGGTTCGATCTCGCTGTACACTCATCGTCCGGAGCTCGGCCGGTACTCGGCGGAGGTCGCGGCCTCGGCCGGCGACTACGACTCCTTCATGGGCCGCGCGATCCTGAATCTGCCGGCCGGCGACACCTTCGCGGTCCGCCTCGCCTACCAGGACAACTCGCGCAGCGGCTTCGGCTCGAGCATCGGCAGCGGCCAGGGCAACTTCGAGAACCAGCACCGCCAGGAAGCGCGTATCGGCGCGCTCTGGACGCCGACCGAGCACACCGACGCCTACCTCACGTATGAGCATTTCGAGGCGAACGAGACAGGCGCACTGCTGCACCCGCTCACCGGGCCGAACGGTACGCTCGTCTCGCAGCTCGGCGGGCTGTTTGCGCAATTCCCGGTGCCGGGCCTGCCGACGGTGTCTTTTCCCGCCAATCCCTACCAGACGGACGGCGGCTTTCCGGCATTCGACGTCGCCAAGACCGATGCGCTGCACCTGACGGTGACGCAGAGCTTAGCGGACGGCCTCGCAGCCAAGCTGATTCTCGGCTACCGCCATCTCGATTCCCGCACGGCGCTGGACGTCGATGCCTCGACGCTGCCGCTCGCCGATTCGACGCTGTACAACACGTCGAACCAGAAGACCGCCGAGCTCCAGCTGTCCGGCAAGACGCTCGCCGACCGGCTCGACTGGGTCGGGGGGCTCTATTGGTTCCGTGACAACGGTAGTGCGCCGTCGGTGCAGTCACCGGCCTCGCCGGACTTCCTCGCGGCGATCAATGCGATCAACCCGGCGGTGATGCAGGCGACCGGCGGTCAGCTCGACCTGACCCAGCTGTTCTCGCCGCTGCCCGTGTACGAGCAGAACTCGGTCGTCAACCGGTCGGTCGCGGCATTCGTGCACGGCGAATACAAGCTGACGCCGGACTGGGCCGTCGCGGCCGGCGTGCGCCGCACCGGCGACAGCCGCGAGCTCGACGAAAACAGCTTCGTCGTCATTCCGGGCTTCGGCGAAAGCTGCACGATCATCGATACGACGGCGCTGCCGTCGCCGGCGCCGGCCCCGCCCTGTCCGCCGACCCACAAGAGCGTCAGCTACGGCTACTGGTCGTGGGAGCTCTCGAGCCACTACCACCTGGCCGACGGCCTGAACGCCTATGCGCGCATCGGCCGCAGCCAGCGCTCCGGCGGCTGGAACGCGCCGCTCGCAACGCTGCAGGACCAGCCATTCCGGCCCGAGCAGCTGACCGACTACGAAGTCGGGCTCAAGGCGGACCTGTTCGGCGGCGCGCTCGGGCTGAACGGCGACGTGTTCTACGGCCAGTACGACGACATGCAGCGGCTGCTCGCGCGTCTCGTCGGCGGCACGCCGACGACCCAGGTCATCAACGCCGGCCGCGCGCGGATCAGCGGCGCCGAGTTCGAAGCCGTCTGGCACGTCACGCGGCAGGCGTCGCTGCACGCCTCGATGGGCTACACCGACGCGCGCTACCAGACGTTCCTGTTCCAGCCGCTCGAGGGCGGGCCCGTGCAGGACCTGTCGGGCAACGACTTCTACCAGACGCCACGCGTGCAGGCCTCGCTCGCCGCGGCCTACGGGGTGCCGACGCCGATCGGCGACATCCGCATCTACGCAGACTACTCGTGGCAGGACAAGGTCCAGTTCAACGTCGTCAATGACTTCAACTACCAGCCGGCGTACGGTACGGCGAACGCGCGCGTTGCCCTCGAGAGTCGTTCGCACGCTTGGGAGCTGGCGGTCGTCGGCCGTAACCTCGCCGACAAGTACTACGCCTATACGGGCGGCACGATCACCGCGCCGTTCGCGCCGATGCCGACGATCGCGTGGCAGATCCCAGGCGAGCGCCGGACGTTCGCGATCGAGGGCACCTACCGGTGGAGCGGCCCGCGCTAGAACGGCGTCCGCCGCCGCGCGCACGCCGCGAGGCCCTCGCCGCCGGCGCGGCGGTGCTCGTGTTCGCCTGCGGCGCCATGGCGGAGGAGGAGCCAGCGGCCGCGGTGCCGCCGGAACCGGGCCGCGTACAGCGCTGGCTCGACCCGACGACCGCGCCGTTCATTCCGATCCCGGAAATCGACACCTCGCCGCACAGCGGGCTGACGCTCGGGGTCATCCCGACGATGCTGTCGAACAATGAGCGCGGCGAACTCGACCAGATCGTCGCGCCGGACATCATCCGCAGCCAGTACTTCGGCTGGGGCAGCCGCGTCCGCATCTACGAGTACCCGTCCGAGGACACGCAGTGGTCGGTCGTCGGCGGCCTGAAGCAGCGCGTCGAGCGCGAGTTCGACGCACGCTACGCAGCCGGCCAGACGCGCGATCGGCCGTTCACGTGGTCGGTCGAGGCGATCTACGACCGCAGCGGCATCCCGCGCTTCTTCGGCTTCGGCAACGATTCGCAGAAGTCGGACGAGACCTCGTACATCGACAACCAGGGGCGAATCGACGCCGGCATCGGCTACAACCTATCGGGGGCGGTGCAACTCGGCTATGCGCTGCGGCTGCGCACCGTCAGCGTGCTGCCGGGAGTGCTGGCAGGGCTGCCGTCGATCGAGGTCAGGTTCCCGGGCGTGCAGGGCCTCGGTACGCTGCGTGAGGTCGACCAGCGGCTGCTCCTCAGCTACGACACGCGCGACTCGCTGACGGTACCGCGCAGCGGCGCGCGTTACGTGCTGTACGGCGGCTTCGCGAGCCGAGCGCTCGGCAGCTCGTTCGCCGACACGTCGGCCGGGGTCGACCTGCGACAGTATTCGCGGCTCGACGCGGACAACACGCTCGCCTGGCACGCGACGCTGCGCTACATGCCGTCGGCACGCGGCGCGCCGTTCTGGGCGCTGTCGAGCCTGGGCGGCGACCGGAGCGTGCTCGGCGAGCGCGAGCTGCTGCGTGCCTACGGCGACGATCGCTTCATCGACCCCAACCTGTTCGCGGCCGGCGTCGAGCTGCGCACCCGGGTACTGCATTTCGACGCCTTCGGCACGCACCTCGCCGTCGAGTTCGCGCCGTTCATCGACGTCGGCAAGGTCTATGCGGATGCCGACGGTACCCCGTTGTCGCGGCTGCATCGTGGCTATGGCCTCGGGATACGTGGCGTCGCGAGCCCCTTCGTCGTCGGCTACGTCGACATCGGCTACGGCCACGAGAAGGCGTCGGTGTTCAGCGGCATCAACTATCCTTTCTGATCCCGGTCGCCGGGGGGCATCCGGCGCGGACCGCACCGTTATAGTGAGGACAGCCCGGCTGCCGCGAACAGGAGTCCGACTCGTGAGCCCAACCGATCGAGCCCTTGGCATGCACTGCCGCATCTCGCGCCGCGACTTCGTCAATGGCGCGAGCGTCGCGCTTGCCGGTGCGCTGATGCCCTTCGAGGCGGCGCTCGCCGTGCCGGGCGCCGCCGCCGCCGGTCTCGATCCGTACCCGCCGCGGCGTACCGGTCTGCGGGGCAGCCACGTCGGCGCCTTCGAGTCCGCGCACCGGCTGCGGGACGATAGAACCTGGGATCTGTCGGGCGCGGTCGCGACCGGCGAGGAGTACGACCTCGTCGTCGTCGGCGGCGGTATCAGCGGACTCGCCACCGCGCACTTCTTCCTGAAGTCGCTCGGCGGGCGCGGCCGTGTCCTGATCCTCGACAACCACGACGATTTCGGCGGCCACGCGAAGCGCAACGAATTCGTCCACGACGGCAGGCTGCTGGCGCTCAACGGGGGCACTCTCAATATCGAGTCGCCGCTCCGCTACAACGCCCCGGCCAAGGAATTGCTGGCCGACATCGGTATCGACCTCGAGCGCTTCCAGAGGTCCAACGCGCCGAATGCGCGTCTCTATGCCTCGCTCGGTCTCGGCGAAGGGTACTTCTTCGACCGTGAGAGCTGGGGTCGCGACCAGCTGATCCCCGGCGCGCCGGACGACACGGGCGGCGGCTTTCCGGAGCGGTTTCTCGCTGCGAGCCCGCTCGGCGCCGCGGCGCGCGCCGACCTCCGGCGGCTCTACGACCCGCGCCAGCCCGATTACCTGCCCGGCCTCAGCTCCGCCGAGAAGAAGCTCAGGCTCGCGCGCATGAGCTACCGGCAGTACCTGCTCGAATTCGCGCGCATCGACCCGAGCCTGATGTGGTTCTTCTTCCCGATGAGCCAGGGCTGGTACTGCGTGGGACCCGACGCGGTGCCGGCGCTGTTCGCCTGGAACGACGGCTTGCCCGGGTTCGACGGCCTCGGGCTCGAGCCGACGCCGGACGGCGTGCTCGCGGACCTGCCGGGCGGCCAGCACGGCCGGCAGCGCAGCGAGGGCGGTGGCGGCGAGATCCACTTTCCCGACGGCAACGCGACGGTGGCGCGGCTGCTGGTCCGTTCGCTCGTTCCCGCGGCGGTGCCGGGGCGGACGATGGAGGACGTCGGTGCCGCGCACGTCGACTACGCGCGGCTCGACCGCCCCGACCAGCCGGCGCGTATCCGGCTCAACAGCACGGCGGTGCACGTCGCTCACGTCGGCGATCCTGGCCGTGCCTCCGCAGTCGCCGTCCACTACGTGCGCGACGACCACGCCTACCGCGTCACCGCCCGAGGGTGCGTGATGGCGTGCTGGAACATGTTCATCCCCTACCTCGTGCCGGAGCTGCCCGCCGCGCAGAAGGAGGCGCTCGCCTACAACGTCAAGCGCCCGATCGTGTACACGAGCGTTGCCATCCGGAACTGGCGGTCCTTCGCGAAGCTCGGGCTCCACCACATCAACACGCCCGGCATGTACCACACCGAGGTGTCGCTGGCCGAAGCGGTCAGCCTCGGCGACCTGCGGCACCCGCAGTCGCCGGACGAGCCGGTCGTCGTGCACCTCGAGCGCACGCCGTGCGCGCCGGGCCGCCCGATCCGTGAGCAGCACCGCCTAGGGCGCGCGGAGCTGCTGTCGACGCCGTTCGAGACGATCGAGCGGTCGATCCGCGAGCAGATGCAACGAGTGCTCGGCGGGGGCGGCTTCGACGCCGCGCGCGACATCGTCGCCATCACGGTCAATCGCTGGCCGCATGGCTATGCCTATTCCTACAACAGCCTCTACGACCCGCTCGAGTGGGTCTTCACCTCAAGCGACGAGCGGCCGAACGTGATCGCCCGCCGGCCCTACGGGCTCATCTCGATCGCCAACTCCGACGCCGCGGCGAGTTCGCACACCGACGCGGCGATCCTCGAGGGTTACCGAGCCGCGACCGAGGCCCTCGATCGCCGCGCGATGCCGCGGCTGGGCTGACGCTCGGATGCTGCGTCGCACCAACCGGCGCGCCGGCGATGTTGGGCGGCGTGCGCGCCGATTCGTGCTAATAAGGATCGAGTAGAGGCCGGACCCCGCTCGCGTCGCCGACGGGAAAGAGGCGCGGCATCGAGGTCGGCCTGTACGAGGGACGCCGGGGCGGGTCGCGACGACGGCGCCGCGGCAGCCCTCCATACCAACAACTCAAGCGAGGAGCATCCAATGAAGAAGGGAATCTGGAGACGCGTGCTGCTGACGGTCGCCGCGCTTTGCGTCGGCGCTTCGGTCTCGACCGCCGCGCCGGCGGGCAGGGACCCGATGGTGGGCAACTGGGAGCTCGACGTCGCGTCGTCGATGGTCAACGGCCAGGCGGCGTTCAAGAGCGGTCACGTCTCGATCACGGCGACCAAGAGCGCTCACAAGTCCGTCGTCGACCTCATGCCGGCGAACGGCGCCGCGATCCACTACGAATCGAACTACAAGTACGACGGCGTGGCGGTACCGGTCAGCGGCAACACGTACTTCGACAGCGCGGACCTCGTCAGCGTCGACCGCAACACGGTGATCCGTACGGAGCGGCGCGGCGGCAAGGTCGTCGGCGTCACGACGATCGAGGTGTCGAAGGACGGCAAGATGCTGCACTCGTCCAGCAAGGGCACGACGCCGGACGGCAAGCAGTTCACGCGCGCGCTCAGCTGGCACCGGGTCAAGAAGTAGCGGAGTGGTGGCCGCCGGTGGCGGACCGGCGGCCGGCACGGGAACGCCGCGGCCCTCAGGCGGCGCGCCGTTCTCCGCAGGGCCCACGCTCGAGTTCCTCGAGCCGCTCGGCGTGCGCGATCAGCTCCGCCAGCGCGAGTTCCAGCAGTTCGAGGCGTTCGATCTCGGCATCCGGGAGGACGTGGAGTTCCAAGGGTTCCTGCACGATCGCGGTATCCATCGCTTTCGACCTCGCTTGCCGGCGCCCCGCATCGCCTGCGGTGCCGTGCGCTCCGTGGCCCCGCCCCACCTACCGTTCCACGCTAGCATGGCGGGCGCGCGACGCGCATGGTGGTTTTGAAGTCGTTTGAACGCTGCAGTGCAGCGATCCGGCCGATGGTGCGGTGCGCCACGGCCCGGCCGGCCGGGCGCCAGCCTCCACCGAACGGGCGTCAATCGGCGACGAAGCCGAGCGCCGTGTGCGTGCCGTCGCAGTACGGCTTCGTCTTCGAGTGCCCGCAGCGGCAGAAGTAGAGCTCGGCGGCGCGGTTGATCGTGTGGCCCGTGCCGCTGACGACCTCCATCGGGCCCTTGAGCTTCAGTGGCCCGTTCGGTAACGGCGTGACCTCTACGAGCCCGGACCGCGTCGGGAGCGGCGCGGACCCCCTGGCCGGCGGCTCGCCGGTCGCGGAGAACCCGGCGCTGGCGTGCGAGCCGTCGCAGTACGGCTTGTTCTTGGACTGGCCACAGCGGCACAGGGTCGCGCGAAGTCCTGCCGCCGCGCCGCGCACCGACAGCTCCGCACGCACCGCGAGCGGGCCGTTCTCCAGCACCCGCACCGTGTTGACGATCGGCGCCGACTCGCCGGCGCCGCCGTCGGTGCGCCGCGTGACGATCGCGCCGGACGGGCAATTGCGCGCCAGCGCGACGAGTTCGCCGGCGCTCGCGGCGTCCGGATGGATCCAGTCGCCCTCGACGTTCGGCACGAATACGTCGGGGCGGTCCAGCACGCAGTGGCGGGAGTGGACGCACCGGCTGGCGTCGAATTCGATGACGGCGGACTTGCCGCGGACGACTTCCTTACTCATGGGATGGGCTCCCGGTCGGTGTTCGGGCAGTGACGCCTCGGCCAGCCTAGTCCAGCCGGCGTCGTCCCGCGACCCCTATACTGACGGACTTGGCGTTCACGGAGTGCGAACGATGCCGATGAAGTTCGATGACATCGTCGCGTTCGCCGCCGTCGTCGAGACCAGCAGCGTCTCGGCGGCCGCGCGGCGGCTCGGGGTCGCGAAGTCGGTCGTCAGCAAGCGCGTCACCGAGCTCGAGCGCGGCCTCGGTGCGACGCTCCTCAAGCGCTCGCCGCGCAGCGTCATGCTCACCGACCGTGGCCGGACGTTCTACGAGCGTGCCCGCGCGATCATGGCGGCGCTCGACGAGGCGGCGATGGCCGTGCGCGAGGAGGAAGGCGAGCTGCGGGGCCTGATGCGCATCGCCGCCCCCATGACCTTCGGCACGATGTACCTCGGGGAGCTCCTGTGGCCGCTGCTGCGCGAGCACCGGGCCCTCGAAGTGGCGATCGATCTCGACGACCGCGCGGTCGATCTGCTCGGCTCCGGCTACGACCTCGGGATCCGCATCGGCGCGCTCGCGGACTCCTCGCTGATCGGCCGCAAGCTCGCCGACATTCCGCGGGTGCTGTGCGCGAGCCCGAAGTACCTCGCGAGCGCCGGGACTCCGGCGTCGCTCGAGGAGCTACCCGACCACGATTGCGTCGGCTACGCGCACCTCGCGGCCGGCCAGGTCTGGCAGTTCCAGCCGGGTCGCGGCTCGAACGAAGTCCGCTCGATCCGCGTGAAGAGCCGCTTCGTCGCCAACAACGGCGAGCTGATGCGCGGTGCCGCGGTCGCCGGTTTGGGCCTGTTGATGGTGCCGGAGTTCATCGTCGCCGACGCGCTTCGCTCGGGCACTCTGGCCCGGGTGCTGCCGGGCTGCCGGCCGGTGCCGACGGCGCTGCACGCGCTCTATCCGCGCGACCGCCACGGCTCCCCCCGTATCCGGGCGATCGTCGAGCATCTCGTGGCGGCGATGCGGCCGCGCCCGCCATGGGAGCTGGCCGAGCGCCGCTGAGCCCCAAGTCGTTCGCGGCCGGGAAACGCGGTGTTGATCGTTCCCCGGCTCGCCCGCAGGCGGCAATACCGGGAGAATAGTCCGCCAGCGCCAGGAGATCTGGGGTGCGCGGCGGCGCGTCGCTACACTGCCCATATCTCGTGGAGCCGGAACCGGACCCCGTTACCCCTTTTGCCTGCCATGCACCCGCTCGGAGCCCCCATGAAACTCGTCCAGAACCTCCTCGTCACTGCCGCCCTCGGCCTCGCGGCGTTCGCCGCATCGGCTGCGCCGGTCACCTACACCTTCGACACGACGCACTCGCGCGTCACGTTCTACGTCAACCACTTCGGCTTCTCGAACTCGGTCGGCGAGTTCAAGCTCGGCGACGGCACCTTCACCTTCGACGCGGACGACTGGTCGAAGTCCAAGGTCGACGCGCAGATCCCCGTGGCGACGCTCGAGCTCGGCGACGTCAAGTGGAATACGCACATCCTGAGCCCCGACTTCCTCGAATCGGCGAAGTACCCGCAGATCACCTTCGTCAGCAAGAAGGTCGAGAAGATCGACGCGACCCACGGCAAGGTGTACGGCGACCTGACGATCAAGGGCGTGACCAAGCCGGTCATCCTGGACCTGACCGTCAACAAGGTCGGCGAGCATCCGATGCGCAAGACGCAGGCTGCCGGCTTCACTGCGACGACGATCGTCCATCGCTCGGAGTTCGGTGTGGCCGCGTACGTGCCGGCGGTGGCCGACGACGTCGTGATCCGGATCGAGGTCGAGTCGTACGTGCCGCCCAAGGGCTGAGCCCATGCCGGTTCGATCGACGCCGACCGACTGGGGCGCGGTGACGCGCCTCTTCCACTGGGGAATGCTGCTGCTGTTCGTCGGCATCGTCTCCGTCGGCTTCTACATGACCGACCTGCCGCTGGGTCCGAAGAAGCTGAAGATCTACGCGCTGCACAAGTCGATCGGACTGACCTTGCTCGGACTCGCGGTCCTGCGCCTCCTGTGGCGGCTCAGCGAGCGGCGCCCGGTGTCGCCGCCGATGCCCGCCTGGCAGGAGCGGGCCGCCGTGGCGACGCACGTCCTGCTGTACGTGCTCATGTTCGTGATCCCGCTATCGGGCTGGCTCTACAACTCGGCCGCGGGATTTCCGCTGCAGTGGTTCCACGTCGTGAACCTGCCGGCACTGGCCTCGGCCGACCCCGGTCTCAAGGTGCTCGCCAAGCAGGTCCACGTCGCGGGCGTCGTCACCCTGATCGCGATCGTGGCGCTGCACGCCGCGGCCGCGTTCAAGCATCACTTCGTCGACCGCGACCGCACGCTGCTCGCGATGGTGTCGCGGGCCGGAGGCCAGCCATGATGAATGCCAGCAGTCGTTGGAAATCGTTCGCCGTTCCCGGCGTGGCCGCCCTGGTCGCGACGTCCGCCATCGCCGCGCCGTCGTACGTGGTCGTGCCGGCGCAAAGCTCGCTCAACTTCGTCGGCACGCAGCAGGGCGAGAAGTTCACCGGCGCGATCCGCGACTTCGACGCCCGCATCGCGTACGCGGCGGACGATCTCGCCACCTCCCGGCTCGACGTCACGATCGGCGTCAAATCGATGGATACGAAGAGCCCCGACCGCGACCAGGCGCTCGCGACCGCGGACTGGTTCGACTTCGCGAAGTTCCCGACCGCGACCTTCCGCACGGTCGCGATCCGCGCGACTCCGACGGGCCCGGTCGGCGACGCGGATCTCACGATCAAGGGCCACACGAAACGCATCGCATTCCCGTTCACCTGGAAGCCGGCCGGCACCGGGGCCACGCTCGATGCTCGCGTCACGCTCGACCGCCTCGACTTCGGTCTCGGCGCCGGCGACTGGGCCGACGAGAGCACCGTCGGGCGCAAGGTGGAGGTCGTCGTGCACCTGACGCTCGTGGCAGGTCCCGCGTCGACGCCCGCCAAGCCGCCCGCCGGCAAGCCCGTCGCGAAGCCCGCCGTACCCTGACGGGACGCGGCCGGCCGTCGTCCGGCGGCCTCAAGAGCAGGCGGCTCCGGCCGATCTCCCGGTAGCCTACATAACGCCCGGCACCCGCCTTGGCGTATGCGGCGGAGATCGATGGTCCCTCGCCCGCCACGGCCGCGAGCCGGGGCGCAGGGAACGCCATTCCCGCGCTTGCCGGCACTCCATTCCGCCGTGCGTGTGTCGGCGTGGCTCGCGGCGCTGACCGTCGGCGCCGCGCTCGTCGCGAAGGCCTGGCTGGCCGCCGCGGTCGGCGCGGTCGGGCTCGCCGCGGCGGGCCTCGCGCGCCTGCATCTGCGCGCGCTCGGCCGTGAGCTTCGCGAGGCGCTGCGGGCCCGCGCCGAGTGGGAGCGCCGCTACTACCGGCTGCACGACAGCGCCACGGTCGGGGTCTTCCGCGCCGAGGCCGGAGGCCGCCTCGTCAGCGCGAACCGCGGGCTGTGCACGCTGCTCGGCTACGGCTCCGAGGTCGAGCTCATCGCCGCCGATTTCGCCCAGCAGGCGTACGTCGGGCCGGGCACCTTCGAGGCGGTGTTGCTGCGCGCCCGCGCGCAGGGCGCCCTCGAGAACCTCGAAATGCGGCTGCGCCGTTTCGACGGCCTGACGGTGACCGTGCTCGCGAAGGTGCAGGCCATCTGGGACGACGCTGGCGAGGTCGCGTTGTTCGAGGGGACAATCCTCGATCTCACCCGGGAGCGCCTCGCGGAGAGCCAGCGACGCTCGATGGAGCGGCGCTTCCGCAGGCTGTTCGACGCGAGCGCGGTCGGCATGCTGGTCGGCAACCTGCGGCGTGGCACGCTCGAGGAGGCGAATCCCGCGCTGATCGAGCTCTTCGGGCTCAGGCCATCCGAGCTGCCGGTGCCCCTCGAGAAGGTGATCCCGTCGGACCAGCGGCAGCTGCACCGGGGGCTGCGCGTCGCGCTCGAGACGCACGGCGTCGCGGGGCCGCTGGCCACTCAGTACGTGCGTGGCGATGGCGCACGCATGCCGGTCCTGCTGAGCGCGGCGATGGTCGACCCACAGCACGGCGAGTTCGTCGCCGTGCTGGTGGACCGCGCCGTCGAGGCGAATGCGGTGCGCCACGCCGCGGAGCTGCTGGCGTTCCACGACGCGTTGCTCGAGGGGGCGCCGGTGCCGGTCGCGACCTGCGACGGCGACCGCCGCCTCGTTCGGTGCAACCGCGCGCTCGCCGAGCTGCTCGGTAGCCGGCAGGGCGTCGGCGAAGCGGACATCGCCGGCGTGCTGGGTCCCGACGGTCCGCTGCTGGTGGCCGATGCCGTGTCCCGGGCGCTCGGCGGCGAATCCGCGTGCGTCGCCGTCGAGCTCGAGCGCGGCGGCCGCCGCCACGCGTTTGAATTGAATCTGCTTCCGCGGCAGGGCGGGGGCGTCGAATCGGCTGGCTTCGTCGCCTTCATCACGCCCGGGGCGGCCGCGGCCGAAGCGCGCCCTGTGCCGGCGGACGTGACGTCCGACACATGCCGCACCGCCGGCAATTGCGTCGAGGGCCGGCGCACCGCATAGAATGGCGATCGGCCACGGATCCGGCCGGCACGGACCACACGGACGACCGACGAAATCGCGCAGGGTGGCAACGGACGATGGCGAAGATACTGATCGTCGATGACCATCCGCTGATGCGGGAAGGGTTGAACGAGCTCTTCGCCGCGGAACCGGATCTCGAGGTCTGCGGCGAGGCGGACTCGGCGGCTGGCGCCCTCAAAGCGATCGAGCTCTTGCACCCCGAGGTTATCGTGCTCGACCTGACGCTCGGCTCCGACGACGGCGTCGCGCTGGTCGGGACGCTGCGCCAGCGCTGGCCGGCGCTGCCGATCCTGGTGCTGTCGATGCACGACGAGGCGGTCTACGGCGAGCGGCTGCTCGCGATGGGCGTGCGCGGTTATGTCATGAAGCAGGAGGCGTCGCAGGTCATCCTGACGGCGCTGCGCAAGGTGATCGCCGGCGAGCACTACGTCAGCGCCGCGCTGGCGGGGCGCCTCTACGCGCGCATGACCCGCATGCGCGACGCCTCGCAGCCGACCGATGCGCTGACGCAGCGGGAACGCGAGGTGCTCCGGCAGATCGCCCGCGGCCAGAGCACCCAGGACATCGCCGTCGCGCTCGGCATGAGCGCCAAGACCGTCGACTCCCATCGCCGCAACATGCGCGAGAAGCTGGGCCTCGCCTCGGCCGCGGATCTCGTCCGCTACGCGGTGCAGTGGGCGTCCGAGGGCGACGGTCCGACCCGGGGCCCTTGACGGGCCGGTAGCGGGCCAACGCCCCGGACGACGCCCGGCGCCGACCGTCCGGTGCGGTCGGCGGCCTTAAGGGCCGTCTCGACGCGCCCGCGCCGCGCCGTGATCGGCCTCACGTTTCGGGTCCCGACCGGGTCGACGACGACCAATTCGGCGCCGTTCTGTTAAAGATCCTCCATCCGACACCGCTACCCAAGGCAATGACTGGCCGGAAAGCGCGGCCGGTCCGGCATGGAGTGTCGCGTGTTCGGACTGCTCAAGAAAGCTGTCGCGGCCAAGGGTCGCGTCGGCGTTGCCTTCGGCCGCGACCTCGCGGCGGTGGCCATCGTTCGCCGGGAACCCGGCGGCCCCCCCGTCCTCGACCGTTGCGAGACGGTGGCGTACGACCGCACCACGTCGCCCGGGGCGGTCGCGCACCTGCTGCAGGCGCTCGCGTTGCCGCGCCTGCCGGCGAGCACCGTGCTCCGGACCGAGGACTACCAGCTCGCGCTGGTCGAGGCGCCGGATGTCCCGCCCGCGGAGCTGCGCGCCGCGATGCGCTGGCGGCTCCGCGACGCGATCGACTTCCGAGTGGAAGACGCGGTCATCGACGTCATCGACGTGCCGAGTCAGGGCCGCAGTGGCCAGAGCCGGATGCTCTACGCGGTGGCGGCACGCCGCACCGCCGTCGAGCGCCACGCCGCGCAGCTCGAGGAGGTTGCCGCCTTCGACGTCGTCGACGTCCCCGAGCTCTGCCTTCGCAACCTCGCCGCGCTGGTGCCGACCGCCGATCGCGGCGTCGCGCTGCTGCACCTCGGCGAGACCGCCGCTACGGTCGTGCTGGTGCGCGGCCGGACCTTCTACTTCGCGCGCCAGATGGACCTGCAGGCGACGCTGCGCTACAACCTGAACGAGCCCAGACCGGTCGAGGGCCGCGTCGACCCGACCGGCGTCGTGCTTGAACTGCAGCGGTCGCTCGACTACTACGAGCGCCACTTCGACCAGCCGCCGATCACCCGCATTGCGATCGCGCCGGCCGGCCCGCGCGCCGAGATGCTCGCCGCGGACCTCCGCCAGGAAACCGGCCTCGAGGTCGAGCCGCTCGATCTCAACGCGCTGTTGCGGTGCCCGACGCCGGTGGCGCCTGCGACCCAGGCCGCCTGCCTGCTCGCGGTCGGCGCGGCGCTCCGGGAGGAGCACCGCTCGCTCTGAGCGCCCGCCATGGAACAGCAGGTCAATCTCTACCAACCGATCCTCGGTGCCGAGAAGCGCCTGTTCTCGGCGCGTGCGATCGGCGTCGGTCTCGCGATGCTCGCGGTGTCGCTGGCCGCGCTTGCCGGCTACTCGGGCTGGCGCGCCGCGCGCGTCGAGCGTGCCATCGCCGCGCTCGAGAAGCAGCAGACCGCGCAGCTGGCGCTGGCCGAGCGCGCCGCGGCCGCGATCCGCCCGAAGGAGAGCGTTGCGGAGCTCGACGCCGCAGCGCGCGGCCTCACCGCCGAGATCGCCGCGCGCGAACTCGCGCTCAACCTGGTCCGCAAGGGCGTCGCGACGCCCGGCGCAGGCTTCGCCGCCCGCCTCGAGTCGCTGGCCCGCCGTCAGGTGGACGGCCTGTGGCTCAAGAAGATCGTCGTCTCGGCCGGTGACAGCCGCCTCGCCTTCGAGGGCGCAGCGACCGATCCGCGCCTCGTGCCTGCCTATCTCGCGGCGCTCACCGAAGAGCGCGCGCTCGACGGCGCGCGCTTCGACCACCTCGTGATGCGTCGTGCCAAGCCGGACGAGGCCCCGGCGCAGACGGTCTTCGAGCTCGGCGCCCCGGGGCTTGCGCTGCCCGCCGCGGAGACCCGCAAGTGACTCCCATGACCACGCTGTCGCTGAAGCTCAAGCCGCTCATCGAGCGCATCGACCAGTTGTCGCTGCGCGAGCGGGCGCTGATCTTCGGCGGCGGCGTCGCGCTGATCTACGTCGCCTGGCAGACGCTGCTGATGGATCCGGTGACGGCCCGGGCCCGCGCCGCCGAGCAGCGCCTCGTCGAGGTGCGGCGCCGCGGACAGGTGGCCGACGAGGCCGGCCTCGCCGCCTCGCAGGATCCGGCGGTCGCCGCCGCCAACCGCAACCGCGCGCTCGCCGGGCGTTTGCACGACGTCGACGCCGAACTCGCGTCCGCGGCGCAGGGCTACGTGGCGCCCGAGAAGATGACCGAGCTCGTGCGCGGCCTCCTGGCCGGCCAGCAGGGCCTGCGGCTCGTCAGCCTGCGCAACCTTCCCGCCGAGAGCCTGTCGCGGCCCGCGGTGCCGGGCGAGGAGACGGCGCCCGCGGCCGGCGCCGGCACGCCCGCCGACCGCGGCCCGTTCCTGCACCCGGTCGAGGTCGTCGTCGAGGGCGACTACCTCAGCATCGTCAGCTACCTGCACGAGCTCGAGAAGCTGCCGTGGCGGATCCACTGGCAGCGGCTCGAGCTGCTCGCCGGCGACTACCCGAGCAACCGCGTGCGGATCGTCATCGGCGCGCTCAGCCTGTCGCGCGACTGGATGGCCGTATGAGGACGCTGCCGCCGCTCGTCGCGATCCTGGCCCTCGCGGCCGCTCAGGCCGAGCCGTTGCGCGACCCGACCCGGCCGCCGCAGGCCGCCGGCGCGCGCGCCAAGGTCGAGGAGGCCGTCCCCGTACTGACTGCGGTGTTCTCCGCGGGCGAGCGCCGCAGCGCGATCGTCAACGGCCGGCTCGTCAAGGCCGGCGACGTCGTCGGCGCGTACCTGATCGTGGACGTGCTCGCGGACGGCGTGCGCTATCGCCATGCCGGAACCGTGCGCGACCTGCACCTGCCGCACCCGGCGGATCCCGTCAAAAAGCCCGCGGCCGGTCCGGCGCGGGGGGCCATCGGAGGCCAGTGACCATGCATGCCAAGACATTCCTGCCGCTCGCCGGCATCCTCGCGCTGCTCGCGCTCGCGCTCGCGCTCGCGCTCGCGGTGCCCGCGGCGTTCGCCGACGAGCCGCGCTTCGACGTCAACGTCGCGGACACCCCGGCGCGGGCCTTCTTCGAGGGACTCGTCGACGGCACGCCGTACAACATCATGCTCGAGCCCGGCGTCACCGGGACGCTGACCCTGAAGCTCAAGAACGTCACGGTCGGCGAAGTGCTGGACGCGGTGCGCGACGCCTACGGCTACGACTACCGCAAGATGGCGACGGGGTTCGTCGTCGTGCCGCCGTCGCTGCAGACGCGCATCTTCCAGATCAACTACCTCGACGTCGAACGCCGCGGCACGTCGCGCACCCGCGTGACCTCCGGGCAGATCAGCCAGGGCGGCGCACCGCAGCAGGCGGCGAGCACGCAGGGCGGCACGTCGACGGGCGGGACGGTGCAGCAGTCCGGGCTCAGCGAGCCGCCGGGCCCGGTATTCGGCAAGAGCGCCGACGGCCGTGCCGGCGGCGTGGCCGACATCACCGGCACCAGCATCTCGACGCGGTCGTCATCCGACTTCTGGCACGACCTCGAGACGAGCCTGCGGCTGCTCGTGAGCGTCGAGGGCGGGCGCGGCATCGTGATCAACCCGCAGTCCGGCGTGATCGCCGTGCGCGGGTCGCCGCGCGAGCTGCGGGAGGTCACCGAGTTCCTGCAGAAGATCCAGAGCGTCGCCACGCGCCAGGTGGTGCTCGAGGCGCGGATCCTCGAGGTCGAGCTCTCGGACGGCTTCCAGGCCGGCATCAACTGGGCGCTCTTGGGCCACAACGGCGGCCAGACCTTCTCCGCC
This sequence comes from Gammaproteobacteria bacterium, assembly GCA_037443765.1. GTDB lineage: Bacteria > Pseudomonadota > Gammaproteobacteria > Steroidobacterales > Steroidobacteraceae > CAIKZZ01. The sequence goes on along the minus strand of JBBINS010000008.1, from coordinate 22,204 downwards.
TTCCAGACCGGCCCGCAGCAGGGCTTCAACCCCAACGCCGTCGGCAGCCTGCCCGCGGCGTCGTCGACCCCGGTCACGCTCGGCCCCGGCAACCCGATCACGAGCACGGTCACGAACACGCTCGGCGGCGCCATGACGCTCGCGACCAACGCCGCGGACTTCGCCTCCTACATCGAGCTGCTCGGGACGCAGGGCACGACGCGGGTGCTGTCGAGCCCGCGGGTCTCGACGCTCAACAACCAGAAGGCGGTCATCAAGGCCGGTTCCGACGAGTTCTTCGTGACGGGGATCTCGAGCAACACCGTCTATACGGCGTCGTCGCCGGCGGCGAACAACAACGTCGATCTGACGCCGTTCTTCTCCGGCGTGGCGCTCGACGTCACGCCGCAGATCGCCGCCGACGGCGAGGTGATCCTGCACATCCACCCGACGGTCAGCGACGTCAGCGAGAAGATCAAGGTGCTGACCGCCAACAGCACGACCGACTCGCTACCGCTCGCGTACAGCCAGGTGCGCGAGTCCGACAGCATCGTCAAGGCGAAGAGCGGCCAGCTGATCGTCATCGGCGGCCTGATGCGCACGACGCACACGACGCAGGACTACCGCGTGCCGGTGCTCGGCGACATCCCGGTGGTCGGCAACCTGTTCAAGAGCCAGCAGCGCACCAACGTGCGCTCCGAGCTCGTGATCCTGCTCCGCCCGGTGGTCGTCGACAGCGACGAGCAGTGGAAGGGCCTGACCGACGACTCGATGGCGCGGGCGACCGGCATCGACCCCAAGGCGGCGGACGGCGCGCGCTGAGCCGCAGGTGACCCCATGAGCGTACGGCGCAGAATCCGCCTCGGCGAACTGCTGGTCCAGCAGGGCGCCATCACCGAGGAGCAGCTCGCGGCAGCGTTGACCGAGCAGAAGCGCACCGGCCGCAAGCTCGGTCGCGTGCTCGGCGACCTCGGCCTCATGTCGGAGTCCGCGCTGCACGAGTTCCTCGCCAGGCACCTGCAGGTGCCGTTCGTCGATCTCAAGCAAATCCGCATCGACCGCGAGGCGATCAAGCTGCTGCCGGAGCCACTCGCCCGGCGCTACCGCGCGCTGGTGCTGCAGCAGGACAACCGCGGCCTGCTGGTCGGCATGGCGGATCCCTCCGACCTGCACGCCTACGACGAGTTGCAGGCGAAGCTCCGCCAGCCGCTGCGCGTTGCGCTGGTCGGCGAGGCCGACTTCCTGAAGACGCTCGACGCCGTCTACCGCCAGACCGACGAGATCGCGACGCTCGCGGAGGCGGTCCGCGACGAGCTCAACGACGGCGACGTCGACATCGAGAGCCTGTCGGCGGAGGAGGGCTCGCCGGACGCCCCGGTCGTGCGCCTGCTGCAGACGATGTTCCACGATGCGGTCAAGGCGCGCGCCTCCGACATCCACATCGAGCCCGGCGAGGACCGCCTGCGGATCCGGCTGCGCGTCGACGGCGCGCTGCAGGAGCAGCTGATCGAGGGCAAGCGCGTTGCCGCGGCGCTGGTGACACGGCTCAAGCTCATGTGCGGCCTCGACATCGCCGAGAAGCGCCTGCCGCAGGACGGCCGGTTCTCGGTCCGCGTGCTCGACGGCGGCGTCGACGTGCGGCTCGCGACCATGCCGACGACGTTCGGCGAGTCGGTCGTGATGCGCCTCCTCAACCAGTCGACGGCGCTGCTGTCGCTCGAGCAGCTCGGCATGCCCGAGGCGACCGAGGCGCGCTTCCGGGGCCTGGTCGAGCGAAGCTCCGGGATGGTGCTCGTGACCGGGCCGACCGGCAGCGGCAAGACCACGACGCTCTACGCGGCGCTCAACTACCTGAACCGCGCCGACGTCAAGATCATCACCGTCGAGGACCCGGTCGAGTACCGCCTCGACCGCATCACCCAGGTGCAGGTCGCGCCGAAGATCGGACTCGACTTCGCGCGCGTGCTGCGCACCGCGCTGCGGCAGGACCCGGACATCCTGCTGGTCGGCGAAATGCGCGATCGCGAGACCGTCGACATCGGCCTGCGCGGCGCGATGACCGGACACTTCGTGTTCTCGACGCTGCACACGATCAACGCCGTCGCGACCGTCAACCGGCTGCTCGACATGGGCGCGCCGGGCTACATGATCGCGGCGGCCGTCAACGGCGTCGTCGCCCAGCGCCTCGTGCGCCGCGTCTGCACCGACTGCGCGCACCCGGCGGCACCGACGCCGAACGAGCTCGTCTGGCTCGCCGCCTGCCGACCGGGGCTCGCGCTCGACCGGCAGCGCTTCGTCGCCGGCGCCGGCTGCACCTACTGCAACCTGACCGGCTACCGCGGCCGCGTCGCGGTGTACGAGCTGCTCGAGCTCGACCGCAGCCTCGCGGACGAGGTGCGTCGCGGCGACCTCGAGGGCTTCGCGCGCGCCGCGCGCGCGCTCGACAGCTACGTACCGCTCGCGCAGGGCGCGATCGATCTGGCGATCGCCGGCGTGACCTCGGTCGCCGAGGCGATGGCCGTCGGCAGCGGGCTCGAGGAGCTGACCGACGTCGAGGCGCCGGCGGCGCTGGCGGACGCCTCGGTGGAGACGCTGCTGGAGCGGCGGGCCTAGCCGATGTCGAACTTCAAGTACCGGGGCCGCTCGGGCCGCGGCGAGACGATCACCGGCCGGCTCGACGCGGAGAGCGTCGACGCCGCGGCGGCGCGCCTGCTGAGTCTCGGGATCACGCCGCTCGACATCGCGGCGGACGGCGTCGAGACGACGTCGGTCAGCGAGCTGCTGCAGCGGCTCGGCGCCGGCCGGCCGACCAGCGCCGACCTCGTCCTGTTCGCGCGCCAGATGTACTCGATCACCAAGGCGGGGCTGCCGCTGCTGCGCGGGCTCAAGGGCCTGGCGCAGTCGACCCACAACGTGATTCTGCGCAACGCCCTGCACGACGTGCTGCAAAGCCTCGAGTCCGGGCGCGATTTCGCGACCTCGCTGGCCCGCCATCCGGACATCTTCCCGCCGCTGTTCCTCAGCATGGTGCGGGTGGGCGAGTCGACGGGCACGCTCGACAACGCGTTCTCGCGGCTGTGCGAGTACCTGAGCCAGGACCAGGACGTCCAGGACCGCGTCCGGTCCGCGGTGCGCTACCCGCTGATCGTCGTCGTCGTCATCGCGATCGCGGTCACGGTGATCACCGTGTTCGTGATCCCGAATTTCGCGCCGCTGTTCAAGGTCCTCGGCGACGACATCCCGATGCCGACGCGGATCATCATGGGCACGTCGGCTTTCGTGCGGGCGCACGGCGTCGCGTTGCTGGGCGGCATCGCGGCCGGCATCTTCGTCCTGAAGCGCTATCTGGCCACCGAGTCGGGTCGCTACCGGTGGGACCGCCTGAAGCTGCGGGTGCCGGTGCTCGGCGAGCTGCTGCACCAGGCGGTGCTGTCGCGCGTCACGCGATCGCTGTCGATCTCGCTCGACGCCGGCCTGCCGATGATCCAGGCGCTGACGCTATTGTCGCGCTCCGCGGGCAACGCCTACCTCGCGGAGCGGCTGCTGCAGCTGCGCGACGCGGTGGAGCGGGGCGACGGGCTGAGCCGCGCCGCGACCACCGCGGGGATCTTCCCGCCGCTGGTGCTGCAGATGCTGGCCGTGGGCGAGGAGACCGGCGAGCTGACGCGGCTGCTCGACGAGGTCTCCGGCTTCTACCAGCGCGAGGTCGACTACCGCCTGCGCAACCTCACGGCGATGCTCGAGCCGTTCCTGATCGTACTGGTCGGCGGCATGGTGCTGATCCTCGCGCTCGGCGTGTTCCTGCCGATGTGGAACATGATCGGCAAGATCGGTCACGGCGCGTAGGGGCGGCCCCTAGTGATCCGCGTCACAACGCCGGAGATTCCCTTAAAGAACGCCTGCGGCGAGCCGATTTCACATCATGCGAGCGCGAGACGGTCGCGCAGACTGTTTCACACTTATTTCTGGCGCGAACGCGCCTTGGAGCTGCAAATGAAGGCGTCTCTCGAGCGTGGCTTCACGCTGATCGAACTGGTTGTGGTCATCACCATCCTCGGAATCCTCGCCGCGTTCGCGGTGCCCCGGTTCATCGCCCTCGACACGCAGGCCCGCGCCGCGACGGTCAACGGCCTCGCCGGCAGCGTCAAGAGCGCCGCGTCCCTCGCGCGCGGCCTCGCGATGGCGAATTCCGCTGGGGCTTCCGGCACCGTGACGATGGAAGGCCAGACGATCACCCTCAACAACTACTACCCGGACTCGACGACGATCGCGCTGGCGGTCTACTCGGACAACACGAACGACTGGGCCTTCACGGCCGGAACGGCGACGACGGTCTCGACGTGGACGAAGGTTGGTGCCCCGACCCCGGCGAATTGCGCGGTCAAGTACTTGCCGGCCACTGCGACGGCGCCACCCCAGGTCTCGGTCGACGTCAGCAAGTGCTAATCCACTAGCCGACCTCGGTGCGGCGGGCGGGGCCCGCAGGGATTCGACGAATGCGCCGTACGGACCGGAACCGCAGGGCGCGGGCGAGCTCGCTGGGCTACACGCTCATCGAGCTCGTCGTCGTCATCGTGATCGGCGGCCTCCTGGCGACGTTCGCGGCGCCGCGCTTCTTCGACCAGCAGACCTTCGCGCAGCGCGGCTATGCCGACGAGCTCGCGGCCGCGCTGCGCGGCACCCAGAAGGCCGCCGTCATCACCGGCTGCCCGGCGCGCCTCGTGCTCGCCGCCGCCAGCTACGCCGCCAGCCAGCAGGCGGCGAGCAACAACACCTGCAGCGCCGCCGACACGACCTGGGCGACCACGGTCGTCGGCAGCGACGGCACGGCGATCGCCGGCAGCGCGCCGTCCGGTACCACCGCGCGCCCGACCGGCACCTTCCTGTTCGATTCGCAGGGCCGGCTCACGTCGAGCCCGGCGACCAGCCTCGCGATCGGCGGTCGCACAATCGCCATCGACGCCGCCACCGGCTTCGTCCAGGTGCAATAGCCATGCACCGGCAGCGCGGCGTGACCCTCATCGAGCTGGTCGTCGCGATCACGGTCGTCGCGATCGCGGTCGGCGGCGTGCTCGGTGCGATCTCGGTGATCGCGAGCCGCAGCGCCGATGCCATGGTGCAGCAGCAGGCGATCTCGATCGCGCAGGCCTATCTCGACGAGATCCTGCAGCGCTCGGTCGTCGATCCGAACGGTTCGCCGGCCAATACCGGCCGCGGCAGCTGGGACACCGTCGACGAGTACAACGGGCTCGTCGACGTCGGCGCCCACGACCAGTACGGCAACGCGATCGCGGCGCTCTCGGGCTATACCGTCAACGTGGCGGTCACGGCCTCCGCGGCCCTTGGCGGGATCACGAGCTCGGCGGCACGGCGCATCGACGTCACGGTGACCCACGCGCCGAACGTGACAGTCGTGCTGACCGGCTACCGGACGAACTACTGATATGAGCCGCCGCCACCCGCCGGCGATCGCCGTGCGCCCTGCCCGCGGCATGACGCTGGTCGAGCTCGTGATCACGATCGCGGTCAGCTCCGTCGTCGTCGCATTCATGGCGTTGTTCATCGTCGGCCCGATGAACGCCTACAGCGCCCAGACGCGTCGCGCCGATCTTGTCGACGAGGCGGACGGGGCGCTTCGGTTCATGGCGCGCGACCTGCGTTCGGCGCTGCCGAACAGCGTCCGCGTGACGACGAGCGGCACGCTCACGGCGCTCGAGCTGCTGGCGACGGTCGACGGCGCCCGTTACCAGGACGGCGGCCCGCTCGCCAATCCCGCGCTCGCGCTCGACTTCACGCAGGCCGACGGCGCGTTCGCGACCACCGTGCCGTTCACGCAGCTGACGTTGCCGTGGACCTCGAAGTCGTCCTACCTCGCGATTTACAACGTCGGCGTGCCGGGCGCCAACGCCTACGAGCTCGCCAACGTCATCACCCCCGCGGGCACGACGATCACGATCAGCGCCGGCGCCTCCGCCAACCAGAACCTCGTCACGCTGAGCCCGGCCTTCAAGTTCGCGTGGGGCTCGCCCGGGCGCCGCGTCTACCTGGTCAGCGGCCCGGTGACCTATCTCTGCGACAGCACCGCGGGCACGCTGAAGCGCTACTCCGGCTACACGATCGCGACGCTCCAGCCCGCGTCGGCCGCGAGCCTGCTGGCGGCCGGCGCGACCGGCGGCACGCTCGCGACGGACGTGGCGGCTTGCCAGTTCTCCTACGCGTCGGGCACGGCGCAGCGCAACGCCCTCGCGACGCTGACGCTGCAGCTGACGCGCAGCAGCGAGACGGTCGAACTGCTGCACCAGGTGCAGATGGTCAACACCCCATGACCGCGCGCGGCCGACCGTCGGCGGTCAGCGCGGGCGCGCCGGGCTTCGCGCTCGTGCCGGCGCTGTTCCTGATGGTGGTGCTCGGCCTGCTGGCGGTCGTCGGCGTGCGCGTCGGGGTCGGCCAGCAACAGACCGTGACCATGGCCCTGATGCAGGCGCGGGCACTCGCCGCGGCGCGTGCGGGCGTCGAATGGGCGGCGTACCAGGCCCGTTCGGGGAGCAACCTCTGCACGCCGACCACGACGCTGGCGCTCACCGAGACGGCGCTCAACGGCTTCACGGTTGTCGTGACCTGTGCCTCGACCGCGTTCACCAACGGCTCGGCCACCGCGCACTCCTACGCGGTCGTCGCGACCGCGACGACCGGCAGCTATGGCCAGCCGGGTTACGTAAGGCGAGTCATGAGCGCGACCTTCACCGACGCGACCTGAGGGCCTGGCGCGGTGCGGCGGGACCCGCGCCGGCGCCCGCGCGGCACGCCGCCGCGGCCGGAACGCGGAGCCCGTTGACGCGCCTGGAAAAGGCGGTACCTTCTCAGGGCCTATTAAGGGATTCCCCGGTAGGCCGTTGAAGGGCCGGAGTGAACAATCGCTCCCGCATGGACGCCACGAACCGCCAGCTGCCAGCCGCTGCCGTGACCGCGCCCCCCGACCCGGCGGGCCGTCTCGAGGCCGTGGCCGCGCACCTGACGAACCTCGTGAGCCTGGTCGCGCCGGACGGCACGATCCGTGCCCAATACGGGTGCTGCGGCGTGTCCGGCTACGGCCCGTCCGAACGCGTCGGCCGGGACCTGTTCGAACACGCGGACCCGCAGGACCAGTCGCGGGCGCGCGACTGGCTCGCCCGCCTCGCGTCGACCCCGCGCGGCACTGCCGTGGCGGACCTCGAACTGCGCCTCCGTCATGCGGACGGCTCGTGGCGCCAGGTGCGCATTCGCGGCACCAACCTGCTCGCCGACCCGGCGATCGGCTGCCTGCTCGCCGAGGAACACGACGAGACCGAGCGGCGGCTGGAAGAGCGCTCGGCCGCGCGCGTTCGCGACCGGTTGCATCTCGCCGCGGAAAGCGCCCGGATGGGCTTCTTCGACTACGACGCCCTCAACGACCGGTTCGAGGTGAGCAGTGGCTGCTACCGGATGCGCGGTCTCAAGCCGCCGGCAGACCGGATCGTGGCCGGGCCCGAGGCGTTTCGCACGATCCACCCGGAGGACCGCACCGGAACCCACGCCGAGCTCGAGCGCGTGATCCGCGGCCCGGGCGACGACTGGGACGCCGAGTACCGCCTGACCACCGCGAGTGGCGACTGGATGTGGATCCAGCAGCGTGGCCACGTGCTCGAGCGCGACGCGGCCGGGCGCGCGGTCCGGATCGCCGGCGTGCTGCTGGACGTCGACCGCCGCAAGCGCGCAGAGCGCGGCCTGATCCACAGCGAGGCGCGCTACCGCACGATCATCGCGATGACGCCGGGCTTCGTGCACGAGAGCGTGCTGACGTCGGACAACCGCATGCTGATGCAGTGGGCGAGCGAGGGGTTCACGCGCCTGCTCGGCTGGACCGTCGCGGAACTGAACGAGCGCGGTGGCTGGGCGTGGATGGTCCATCCCGATCACCGGGCCGCCGCCGCCGAACGCAAGACGCGGGTGTTCCGCGGCGAACCGGCGCACGGCGATACGCGCCTGCTGTCCAAGTCCGGACAGTGGTTGTGGTTCGACGTCACGCTGTTCCCGCTGCAGGAGCCCGAAACCGGCCGCGTGCTGTCGTCGATGGGGACGCTGTACGACATCACGGCGCGCAAGCACGCCGAGGAGTTGCTGCGGGCCAGCGAAGAGCGATTCCGGCTCGCGACGACCGCCGTGCAGGGTGTCATCTACGAGCGCGATACCGCCACCGGCATGGTCAGCTGCTCGGGCAACATCAGCGACCTGTTCGGCCTCGGGGCGGAGGCGCAGCTGCAGAGCGCCGACTGGTGGCGCGAGCGCGTCCACCCGGACGACCTGGCCCACTACACGGCGGCGGAGAACTTCGCGGCCGACGAACGGCTCGTGAACTCCGAGTACCGGATCCGGCACGCGCAGGGCTACTACGTCGACGTGTTCGACCGCGCGGTGGTCGTGCGTGATGACCGTGGTATCGCGATTCGCGTCGTCGGCTGCACGATCGACATCTCGCGCGTGCGCCACGCCGAACGGCTGCTGCGCGAGGCGGAGGCGCTGGCGCACGTCGGCTCGTGGGAGCTCGACGTCACGAGCGGCGAGCTCACCTACAGCGACGAGGCGCTGCGCGTCGCCGGCGCGCTGCCCGATGGCTGGCCCGGCGACCTGTCGTCCCTGTTCGGCTACATCGCGCCCGAGAGCGCCCCGGCGCTGCGCGCGGCGATCGAGCGGGCGCTGGCGACCGGCGAAGGCTACCACCTCGACGTCGAGATCGTGGGCCGCGACGGCGAGCGCCGCTGGCTCCGAACGAGCGGCCGCGCCGAGGTTGCCGAGGGCCGGACCGTGCGCCTGTACGGCGCCTTCCAGGACATCGACGCACTCAAGCGCGGCGAGGCCAAGCTTCGTGAGCAGGGCGACTGGCTCCGCCTCGCGATCGACGCCGGCCAGCTCGCGGCCTGGCGCTGGGATCCGCGCGACGACCGCCTGATCGTCGATTACCGCGGTGCGGGCTTCGACCCGCGCGTCACCTTCGCCGAGACGCTGGAGGAGGATCTCAAGAGCGTCGTGCCGGAAGACCGTCAGCGCCTGTGGGGCGCCGTCCGGACCACGGTCGAGACCGGGGAGCCGATCGAGTGCGAGCTCCGCGCGGTCGACTCCGGGCACGCCAGGCGCTGGATACGCACGCGGTTCATCCGGGCGATGACGGCGGAGGGCCCGATCGTCATCGGCACGACCTTCGACATCACCGCGCGCCGCGTCAGCGAGGACGCCCTGCGGGCTTCGGAGGCGATGTTGCGCTCGGTCGCGGACAGCTCGCCGGACTTCATCGCGATCGTCGACCGGGACCTCCAGGTCCGGTTCGTGAACCGGTCGCTGCGCGGCGAGCCGCCCGAGCGGATCGTCGGGCGGCCGGCGGCCGACTACGCCACCGACCCCGACGAGTTCGCCGAGCGGCTGCACGAGGTGCTCGCCACCGGGCGGCAGTTGCGCTTCGAGTCGCGCGGCCCGCGCGGGGACGGCGGCGACACCGTGTACGAGCACCGTCTCGGCCCGGTGGTCGACGCCGGGCAGGTCGCTGGCGTGATCGTCTACTCGACCGACATCACCGAACGCCGCGCGCTCGAGCGCGAGATCCTCGAGATCTCGAACCGCGAGCAGCGCCGCATCGGCAGCGACCTGCACGACGGCCTCGGGCAGGAACTCACCGGCATCGCGCTCATGCTCGGCGGCCTGACGCAGAGCGTCCGCCGCGGCACGATGCCGAAGGCCGGCGAGCTGCGCGAGCTGACGGCACTCGTCAGCGGCGCGATCGAGCAGACGCGCACGCTGGCCCGCGGCCTGTCGCCGGTGGCGCTCGACGGCGGCGGCCTCGTGCACGCGCTGCGTGCGCTCGTGGCGCGGGTCCGCGAGATGTACGGGCTCAACGTCCAGTTCCGAAGCCGCGTCAGTCCGCGCGTGACGCTCGATGCCGCCGCGTCGGGCCACCTCTACCGGATCGCCCAGGAGTCGCTCACGAACGCGGCCCGGCACGCGTCCGCGCACACGGTGCTCGTGCAGCTCAATGTGCGCGGCCGACGGGTCGCGCTCGCGGTCAGCGACGACGGGCGCGGCCTCGCGCCCGGCGCCTCCAATGGCGTCGGCCTCAAGATCATGCGTTACCGCGCGAACATGCTCGGCGGCGACCTGCTGATCGGCCCGCGCCCGAGCGGCAAGGGCACGCGGGTCGCGTGCGTCGTGACGCAGCCCGATCCGGCGCCCGCGGAGGCGCTCTCCCGGGAGCGCGACCGTGCCTGACGGCGAACACTCCGCGACCGCGTCCGGCGGCCGCGCGACCAGACCTCGAGCGCATTGACGATGGAAAGGAGATTCCCATGACGACGCCGACGCTTCCCCGCAAGGACGGCGCAGCCGGGACGACCCGGACGCGACACCGCGTGCTGATCGTCGACGACCACCCGATCGTGCGCCAGGGGCTGCGGCGCCTGATCGACCAGGAGGAGGACCTGATCGTCTGCGGCGAGGCGGAGAGCACGCGCGAGGCCAAGGGCGCCATCCGGGAGCTCAAGCCCGACGTCGTGATCGTCGACATCTCGCTCAAGCAGGGCGACGGCATCGAGCTCGTCAAGGACGCGCGCGCACACTACGCGAGCCTGCCGATCCTGGTGCTGTCGATGCACGACGAGACGATCTACGCCGAGCGCATGCTCTCGGCGGGGGCCAACGGCTACATCATGAAGCAGGCCGCGAGCGACCAGTTCCTCGTCGCCCTGCGGCGCGTGCTCGAGGGCGGCATCTACGTCAGCGAAGTCGTCGGCAACAGCATGATCCAGAAGTTCGCGTCGGGCGGCGCCTACATCTCGGCGAACCCGATCGACCGGCTGTCGAACCGCGAGCTGCAGATCCTGCACATGATCGGCCGCGGCCTGTCGACGCGACAGGCGGCCGAGGCGCTCAATCTGTCGATCAAGACCGTCGAGTCCCACCGCCAGCGGATCAAGCGCAAGCTCAATCTCGCGACGGGATCGCAGCTGGTCCAATATGCTGTGAACTGGTTCTCAGGACGGGAAGCGGGTCCCGCCTGACGCTCCGACATTCGGGTGCCGGCTGTGAGGGATTCCCTGCACTCGCACGGTCCCGATCAAGTCAGGGTCGCCGCCGGACGATAAAGGGGGCGCGAAGAGCACCCTTCGCGTCCCTCTACCGACGGCGTCATGCGGGCGACTCCCGACCGAGCAACAGCGTCCAGGCCCGCTCTGGCCACAGAGCTGCTGACGATCCTCGCCGCCGCGACCGGCGACGCGGTCGCCGGCCACCTCGTCGTGGACGGCCGCGACGGCGCGCTGCGCGTCGCCTATGCGAACGACTCGTTCGCAGCCCAGACCGGCGTCGACGCCGGCGCGCTGTGGGGAGCCGCCCTCGGCGACGCCGGTGCACTCGGACCGGCGCTCACCGAGGCGGCGTCGGACTGCGACGGCGGCGCACCGCTGCGTCGTCGCGTCGCCTACCGCGACGGCGGATCAGTGCTCGCGGCCGAGGTCGTGGCGACGCGCCACGAGTTCGGCGGCGAAGGGCCATGGTTCCTGCTGATCGTCCGCGAGTCGGAGGATCGCGCCGTCGAGGCGGATGACGACGACGAGAGCGAATGGCTGAAGCGCGCGGCCGTCGCCTCGGGCGCCGGCCACTGGCACTGGGACCTGGCCGCTGGCCGCGTCTGGTACGAGCCGCGCCTCAAGGCGCTGCTCGGCTACGGTCCGGACGATCTCAACGACACGTTCGCGGCGCTGCAGGCGCTGATCCACGACGACGAGCGCCCGCTGCTGCTGCAGGCGCTCAGGCTGCACATCGAGCAGCGCGGCCCGTTCGACCTCCAGCTCAGGATCCGCCGCCCGGACGGCGAGTACCGCTGGCACCGGCTGTGCGGCGCCGCGACCCGCGACCCGTCGGGGCGTCCGGTTTACCTGTCCGGCCGCATCGAGGACATCACGGCCGAGCGTCGCGCCATCGAGAGCGTGCGCCGGTCGGAGGAGTCGCTGCGCCGGACCCTCGACGGCCTGTCGTTTTCGGTCGGCGTGCTGAACGCGAACGGCGAACTGGTCGAGATCAACCGGGCCTGGCGCGAGTTCGCCGGCGACCGCGCGCTGATCGGCCTGCGCTACGGGTTCGGCGAGAACTACGCGCGCCTGTGCCGCGAGGCGGTCGAGCGCTGCAACGCGGGGCCGCTCGCGGCCGGCGGCGTCGACGACGTCATCCTCGGCCGCAGCGCCGAATTTGAGCTCGACTACCGGATCAGTGCCGACGACGGCGAGCGCACGCTGCAGATGTCGGTGCGGCCGCTCGACGTCGACGGGCGGCGCGGCGCGATCGTGACGCACAGGGACATCACCGAGCTCGAGAGGGCGCACGGTGCCGCGCGCGCGACCAAGGAATTCTTCGAGCTGATCCTCGATTCGCTGCCGCTCAACATCGCCTACGTCAACCGAAGGCGCGAGTTCGTGTATGCCAACCGCGGCTACGAGGAGTGGTTCCAGCTGCCGCTCGCGGCGATGCAGGGGCGGCGGCTCGAGGAGATGACGACCCCCGACAGCTACCGGCAGATGGCGCCCCGCATCGAGAGCGTGCTGTCCGGCAGCACGGTGGAGTACCTGGCGCGCAGCCGCCGCGGCGACGACGAGCACGACCTCGCGGTGACGTACCTGCCACACCGCGTCAACGACGAGGTCGCCGGATTCTTCTCCGTCGTGCAGGACGTCACCGTCGAGCGTCGCCTCGAGCAGGAGCTGCGCCATGCGCAGAAGCTCGAGGCGATCGGCCAGCTCACCGGCGGCATCGCGCACGACTTCAACAACCTGCTGTCGGTCGTCATCGGCAACCTGCAGCTGCTCGAGCGGCCGCTCAAGGGCGACGCGCGCCTCGGCGGCCACATCACGACGGCGCTGCGCGCGGCGCTGCGCGGCGCGGAACTCACGCGCCGGCTGCTCGCCTTCGCGCGGCAGCAGGTCCTGGAGCCGCGCGTCATCAGCGCGGCCCGCGCGGTGTCGGGCACCGAGGACCTGATCCGGCGCACGCTCGGGCCGGCGATCGAGGTCGGCAGCGAGCTGCGGCCGGAGACCTGGCCGATCTACGCCGACGCCGCGCAGCTCGAGTCGTCAGTTCTCAACCTTGCGATCAACGCGCGCGACGCGATGCCTGCCGGTGGACTGCTGACGCTCGCGACACGCAACCGCAGTTTCGCCGAGGACGATCCGGACCGGCATCCGAAGCTTCCGCCCGGCGACTACGTCGAGATCAGCGTCAGCGATACCGGCCTCGGCATGACGCCGGACGTCGCCAAGCGCGCCTTCGAGCCGTTCTACACGACCAAGGAGACCGGCAAGGGCACCGGCCTCGGGCTGTCGATGGTCTACGGCTTCGCCGAGCAGTCGGGCGGCGTGGCGACGATCGACAGCGCACTCGGGCGCGGAACGACGGTACGCATGTTCTTCCCGCGCTCGCAGATGCCGGGCGCCGTCGTCAGCGACGGGGACGGCGACGCCGGCGAGCTGCCGACCGGCACCGAGACGGTGCTGGTGGTCGACGACGACGCCGACGTGCGTGCCACCGCCGCCTCGGCGCTGAGGGTGCTCGGCTACCGCGTGCTCGAGGCCGGCAATGGTCACGCGGCGCTGACGACGCTCGCGCGCGAGCCGGACGTGGCACTGCTGCTCGCGGACCTGATCCTGCCGGGCGGCATGCCCGGCGCGGAACTCGCGGCACGCGCGCTCGGCGTGAGCTCGCCGCTGAAGGTGCTGCACACGTCGGCTTTCTCGCAGCCGGGCCTGCGGGAGCTGTCCGCTCCGGCCGGCACCGATCTCTTGCACAAGCCTTATGCCATTGGCGAGCTGGCGCGCAGGGTGCGCACCGTGCTCGACAGGGAGACGACGCATGGAAACTAACGCGAACCGGCTCTTGGTCGTCGACGACCAGCCGGACATTCTCGACTTCGTCGGCCAGGTCGGCGAATCGGTCGGCTACGAGGTGCGACTCGCGAACGACGCGAAGCAGTTCCGCGAGGCGGTGCGGTCCTTCCGGCCGTCGCTGATGATCCTCGACCTGCAGATGCCGCAGACGGACGGCATCGAGCTGATCCGGGAGCTCGGCGCGCTCGGGACCCGCGCCACGATCCTGATCTCGAGCGGCATGGACCAGCGCGTGCTGCAGAGCGCCGAGCAGCTCGGCGTCGCGCACGGCCTCAAGATGGCGGGCTTCCTGCAGAAGCCGATCATGCTCGCCGACCTCGAGGCGATCCTCGGTCAGCACCTGCGGGTGCCGCGCACGCCCACCGACGGCGAGCTGCGCCGGGCGATCGACCGCGCCCAGCTGCTCGTCCACTACCAGCCCAAGTGCGCGCTGACGGACGGCCGCTGGGCCGTCGTCGGCGTCGAGGGCCTGATCCGTTGGGACCACCCGGAGCTCGGTCTCGTCTATCCGGACGCGTTCATCCCGCTGTCCGAGAAGACCGGCCTGATCGCGGCGCTGACCGATTTCGTGCTGCAGGAGGGCATCCGCCAGCTCGGCCTGTGGCGCGAGCAGGGCACCGAGCTCGACCTGTCGGTCAACCTGTCGCCGCACCTGGTGCGGGAACTCGATTTCCCCGACCGGCTGTCGGAGCTGATGGGCAGGCACGCGCTCGACAACTCGCGCCTGACGCTCGAGATCACCGAGACGGCAGCCCTCGAGGACCCGGCGCGCACCCGCGACATCCTGACGCGGCTGCGCGTCAAGAGCTTCGGCCTGTCGCTCGACGACTTCGGCACGGGCTTCTCGTCGCTGACGCAGCTGTACCGGATGCCGTTCAACGAGCTGAAGGTCGACAAGTCGCTCGGCATGGAGCTGCACCAGAGCGGCGAGGCCCGCACGATCGTCCGCTCGCTCGTGGACCTCGCGCACAATCTCGGCCTCAAGGTGTGCACCGAGGGCGTCGAGTCCGCGGCGGCCCTGCATTTCCTCGAGGTGGCGGGCTCCGACTACGTCCAGGGCTACTACCTCGGCCGGCCGGTGCCGGCGGCGTCGATTCCGCCGCTGGCCGCGCGGGCGCCGGTGCTCGCCGCCGTCGGCTGAGTCCCCCCGTCTAAACCTTTGCGGCCGTCGCTGCCTCCAATCCGGGTACGATCCGGATGGGGGCAGGCATGCAGGCGGCGGCGGCGGTGGCGGAGGTGCGGGATTTCCCCGAAACCGAGGCCCGCGAGGCCTTCGAGGACGCGCGCGCCGTCGAGGCGGCCGCCCGCGGAGACCGGCGCGCCTTCGAGCGGCTCTACCGGCGCCACGCCGGGCGGGTTCACGCGCTCTGCCTGAGGCTGTCGGGGCACCGCGAGACCGCCGAAGACTGCGTCCAGGAGGCGTTCGTCAGCGCCTGGCGCGCCCTTCCGACCTTCCAGTCGCGCAGCCGGTTCTCGACCTGGCTGCACCGGATCGCGGTCAACACCGTGCTCGCGCGGCACCGCGGGCTCGCGGCGCGGCTGGAGAGCCTGGCGGGCGACGACCCGGACCTGCTCGACCGGCGGTCGGTCGAGGACACGCCGGCGATCGACCTCGAGGCGGCGATCGCCGCGCTGCCAGACGGGGCCCGGCACGTGCTCGTGCTGGTGGGCCTCTACGGATTCAGTCACGAGGAAGCCGCAAGCGAGCTCGGCATCGCCGTCGGCACCAGCAAGGCGCAGCTCCATCGCGCGCGGCAGCTGCTCGCGTCGCGCTTGGGGCTGGCCGCGGAGGACACATGAGCGAACACCATCAAACCGATCCCAGGGGTCTCGACGCGCAGCTCGGCGCGCTGCCGCGCGACCTGCCGCCGGCGCGCGACCTGTGGCCCGGAATCGATGCGGCGCTCGCGCGCGGCGAGGCCGCCCGGCGCCGCTGGCCGATCGCCCTCGCCGCGGGCCTCATCGTCGCGGCGCTCGGCGTCGTGCTCGGCGTGCGGCTGGGCCGGGACGTCGCGCCGGCCCCGGTCGCGCTCGGTCCGGCGGACAACGTGCTGGTGGCGGCGCGGCAGAAGGGGGCCGAGGACGCCGACTATCTGGCGACGCGCGCGTCGCTCGAGAAGACGTACCGCGAGCGGCTCGCGCTGCTCGCGCCCGACACGCGGGTCCGCATCGAGGAGGACCTCGCGCTCATCCAGCGCGCCCACGAGGACATCCGCGCCGCACTGGCGCGCGACCCGGGCAGTCGGGTGCTGCTGCAGCTGCTGCAGAGCACGACCGAGCAGGAATTCAGTCTCTATTCCACCGTCGGCCGGAACACCGAGCCATTCGCACCGAGGACACGCACATGATGACTCCGCCTCGCTCGCTCCGATTCGTCGCCGGTACGGGCGCCCTGCTCGCGGCGCTCGCGTGCGCCACCAGCGCCGCCGCGGCGACCCGTCCCGTCGACGAGCACCGGCCGGCCGACGCGAACGGCCAGGTCGAGATCCAGAACGTCGCCGGCCGCGTCGAGGTGATCGGCTGGGACAAGCCCGAGGTCGCGGTCACCGGCACGCTCGGCGCGGACGTCGAGCGGCTCGACATCACGAGCGCCGGCTCGCGCACCGCGGTGCACGTCGTCATGCACGGATCACACGGCATCAATATCGGCTGGCACAGCGGCGGCGACGCGAACCTGGTCGTGCACGTCCCGAGTGGCAGCAGCCTCACGGCGTCGCTCGTCAGCGCCGACCTCAGCGTCGCGGGTATCGCCGGCAACCAGGAGGTGAACGCGGTCAGCGGTGACGTCAAGCTGAGCGCGCAGCGTGACGTGCGCGTCGTGACGGTCAGCGGCGACGTGCGGCTGACCGCCGGACCCGAGTCGCGGCTGGTGGACGTCAGGACCGTGAGCGGCGACCTGACCGTGTCGGGGGGCGCCGGCGAGCTCAAGATCAAGACCGTCAGCGGCGACGGCACGCTGTCGCTCGGAACGCTGACCCGCGCCCAGGTGAATACGGTATCCGGAGACTTCACCGTCACCGCCGGCCTTGCCGCCGACGGCCGCTTCGAGGCCGAGTCGGTCAGCGGCGACTTCCGGATCGACTTCGCCGGCGGCGTGCCACCGGCGGCCTACGAGTTGCAGAGCTTCAGCGGCGACCTGTCCGCCTGCTTCGGCCCCAAGCCCTCGCATGAGGGCTACGGGCCTGGCTCCCGGCTCAATTTCAAGGAGGGCGCTGGAACGGCGCACGTCCGCATCGACACCAAGAGCGGCGAGGTGACGCTCTGCAGCAAAAAATGATCGTCCGGCAGCGGCTCGGCAGCGGCTTCCGCCTGAATCCGGCTCAAGAGGGCCGAACGGCGGCCGAAACAATGGGGGTGTCCTGATCCGATTCCAGGCGCCCTCCAGCCGTGAACCCCGCCGCGCCATCGCCGAAACCACCTCCGCCCGACGCGGTGCGCGAGCCGCGCCGGGTCCTGCTGGCCGAGGATGACCCGGTTGCCCGGATGCTGACGGCGCGCCTGCTCAAGAAGGCGGGCTACGAGGTGGTTGCGGTCGCCGACGGCGGCGCCGCGCTCGAGGCGCTGCGCGCGAGCTACTTCCCGGTGGTACTGACCGACTGGGAGATGCCGGTGCTCGACGGCCTTGGCGTCGTTGCCGCGGTGCGCGGCGGCGAGTGGCCGGGCTACATCTTCACGATTCTGCTCACCGGGCGGGATTCGCACGAATCGGTGGTCACCGGTCTCGAGGCCGGCGCCGACGACTACCTCACCAAACCGGTCCACGAGGCCGAGCTGCTCGCGCGGATGAAGACCGGCTGGCGCATCGCCGAGCTGGAACTGCGGCTGCGCGCCGCGCGCGAGGAAGCGGTGAAACTGTCGCTGACGGACGCCCTCACCGGCGTGAACAACCGCCGCTTCCTCGGCGACACGCTGCCGGCGGAAGTCACGCGCGCGCGCCGCTTCAACCGGTCACTGTCGGTGATCATGTGCGACATCGACCACTTCAAGCGCGTCAACGACACCTACGGTCACCCGGCCGGCGACGAGGTGCTGCGCGGCTTCGCGGCGATGCTCGCCGACAAGCTGCGCGTCGACGTCGACTGGATCGCCCGCTTCGGCGGCGAGGAGTTCGTCATCGTGCTGCCGGAGACGGACCTTCCGGGCGCGATGCTGGTCGCCGAGCGCCTGCGCATCGCCACCGCCGCGCTCGAGGTGCGCCATGACGGCCACGTGCTCGGCGTGACTTCGAGCTTCGGCGTGGCCAGCGTCGGCGAGCCGTGGCCCGAAGGCCCGGTCGCCGAGACGCTGCTGACGCAGGCGGACCTGTGCCTCTACCTCAGCAAGAAGCAGGGCCGAGACCGGGTTACCGGCGAGCTCGTCGCGAACCCGTAGACGCAAGGGGCCGCGACGCCACGCGCCGCGCCGGCCGGTTCAGCCCGTACGGACCGCGATGAACTCGGTCGTGCGCCGGTAGTCCCGTTCCAGCTCGCTGAAGGCCGTCCGGCAGAGCCCGAGATCGCCGGCCGTGGCCGCCGTCTCGAGCGCCTGGGCGCGCGCCGCGAGCGGGCGGGCGCGCAGGTTCGCGCTCGCCCCCTTGAGCGCGTGTGCGTGACGCCGAACGGCCGCGAGGTCCGCGGCACCCAAACACTCGATCAATGCGGCGAGCGCCGTGTCGCCGCTCGCGACGAACACTTCCATGAGCTCGCGCTCGAAGTCCGCGTCGCCGTCGGTCACCTCGCCGAGCGCCAGCAGGTCGATGGTCGGCTCGTCGTCCGTGACCGGCGGCCGCCCGGCGCGCGGCGCCCAACGCTCGATGCACGAGGCGAGCGCGGCGGGCTCCAGCGGCTTCGCCAGGTAGTCGTCCATGCCGGCCGCGAGGCAGGCCTCCCGGTCGCCGGACAGCGCATTCGCGGTGAGCGCGATGATCGGCAGCCGCCGCGGGCCGCCGGCCTCCCGCTGGCGGATCTGGCGGGTCGCATCGAAGCCGTCGAGCAGCGGCATCTGGCAATCCATCAGCACGAGGTCGACGTCGTCGCCGAGCGTGGCGGTGACCGCTTCGACGCCGTTGCAGGCGATCGACACGACGCAGCCGAGCTTGTGCAGTTGATGCTCGGCGACGCGACGGTTGACGGCGTTGTCCTCGACCAGGAGCACGCGGCGGCCGGCGACCTCGGCGTGCGGGCCGCCGGCTGCCGGCAGTGGTGCCGGCGGTGCCTCGACGAGTCCGCTCACGCAGGTGTAGAGCTGCTGCCGGCGCACCGGCTTCGACAGGATCGCGTCGAAGCCGGCCGGCGGCGCCGCCGCGAGCCCGAGCGGCGCGAGCAGCACGAAGCGCGGCACCGCCGGTCGCGCCCGGGCGCGGCTGAGCGCGGCGGTCAGCGGACCCGTGAGCAGCCGAACGTCGATCATCGCGACGCCGGGTGGCGGCACGGCCGCGAGCGCGGCGATGAACGATGCTTCCTCGGCGCACATCTCGACCTCGCAGCCGAGCGCCTCGAGCTGCCGGCCGAGCGAACGTGCCGCGACCGGATGGCCGTCGAGCACGAGCACGCGGGCGCCGAGCGCGCGCGCGTCGCCGGACCCCGTCGCGGCCGGTACGGCCAGCTCGATCGTGAACCAGAAGCGCGAGCCGGCGTCGGGCCGGCTCTCGACGCCGACGGCGCCGCCCATCAGGCCCGCGAGGCGCTTGACGATCGACAGGCCGAGTCCCGAGCCGCCGTAGTGGCGCGTGGTCGACGAGTCGACCTGGCTGAACTCGCGGAACAGGCGGTCGAGCCGATCGGCCGGGATGCCGATGCCGGTGTCGCTGACGGTGAAGCGCAGCTGTGCGCCGGCGGCGGTGAGCGCCACCTGCGTCACCTCCACCGCGACGTGGCCCTGTGCCGTGAACTTCACTGCGTTCGACAGCAGGTTGATCAGGCACTGGCGCAGCCGGCCGGGATCGCCGCGGACGATCGTCGGCACGTCATTTCCGACGTCGGCGGCGAGCTCGAGGTCCTTGCCGAGCGCGGCGAGCGCGACCGAGCCGAGCGCGTCGTCGACCACCGAGCGCACGTCGAAGTCGATGCGCTCCAGCTCCATCTTGCCGGCCTCGATCTTCGAGAAGTCGAGGATGTCGTTGACCAGCGCCAGGAGCGCCTCGCCGCTCGAGCGCACGATCTCGACGCACTCGCGCTGGGACTCCGACAGGGGCGTGTCGAGCAGCACGTGGGTCATGCCGATCACGCCGTTGATCGGCGTGCGGATCTCGTGGCTCATGTTCGCGAGGAAGTCGCTCTTGGAGCGGTTGGCCTGCTCTGCGGCGGTGCGCGCCCGCTCGAGCTCGGCCGCCTGCAGGCGCCGGTCGGTGACCAGCTGCAGCGAGCCCGACAGAATCATCGCGCCGGTGCCGGCGTCGAGGTTCGCCTGCGCCCGGCTCCGCAGCCACTGCCAGCCGCCGCTGCCGTCGCGGATCCGGAACTCGACGTCGTGCGGCGCGGCGCTTCGCAGGTGCTCTCGGGTCGTCGCGACGAGCCGGGCGAAGTCGCCCGGGTAGAGCAGGCGGGCGAAGCGGCGCACGGTCGTGGGCAGTGCGTCGACGGCGTAGCCGAGGAGATCGGCGACCCGCGGCGCGAACCACAGCTGACCGGTGCCGAGGTTGAGCTCGACGAGGCCGTCGCTCGTGCCGCGAACCGCACGCTCGAGTCGTGCCTCCGTCTCCTGCAGCGCGAGTTCCGCCTGCTTGCGCTCGGTGATGTCCATCATCGAGCCGACGATTCGCCGCGCTCCGCTCGGATCCGACATCACCCGGCCGGCGCTGCTGACCCAGCGCACCGAGCGGTCGAGCCGCTTGATCCGGTACTCGGCTCGATAGCCGCCGCCGGACTCGACGGCGGCGCTGAACGCGCTCACCAGCGACTCGAGGTCGTCGGGATGCACGAACGCGAGCCATTGGTCCTGGCTGATCGCGCCGACGCGCGCTTCGACGCCCTGCAGTGCGAAGAACGAGCCGGAGCCCTGGATCATGTGGGTGGCGAGGTCGAGGTCGAACACGCCGATGCCGCCGGCCGACTGGGCGACCTCGAGGAACTCGCGCGAATGCAGCAGCTCGGTCTGTGCGGTACGCCGATCCCGGACCTCGTTCTGCAGCGCGACGTTGCTGTCGCGCAGCTGGCGGGTCGACTCCTCGAGCGCCCGCTCTCGTTCCCCGATCGACGAGACCAGCTGGTTGAAGCCGTCGACGATCTGGCCGACCTCGTCAGACGAGTGCGCGGCGACGGGCAGCGTCGCGGACGGGTCGTCGTGAAAACGGCGCATCGCCGCGGCGACGGCGCGCAGCGGCCGGGCCACGGCACGACGGGCCCAGATCGTCATCGCGAGCGCCAGCAGTCCGGCGACCAGCATCACGACCGCGAGAATCGCGAGCGAGCGGCTGACGTAGCCCTCCAGCTGGGAGAAGGACTCGTCGCCGCGGCTCTCGGCGTTCGCGATCAGCGCCGTCAGCGCGACGGTCAGGCGGCGGAACTCCTCGTTGGAGGCGATGACGTCGGAGCGCACCTGTTCCGGCGAGCCCTCGACACTGAGATGCGCGAGCGCGTCCTGGAAGTCGGTCAGCGCCTGCGAGGCCGAGCCGAGCTGCGACACGATCGCCCCGGCCGCCGGGCCGTCGCGGGCGAGATCGTCGACCTCGGCGTTGAGGTCCATCGTCGCGCCGAGCAGGGCGTTGAAACCACGTTGCTCCTTAGGGCCGATCGAGCGGGCGAGGCGGGCGGTCGCGAGATCGAGGTACTGCGAGTGCAGCTTGTGCGCCGCGTTCAGGATGCCGGCGTAACGGCGCGCCTCCTCGATGCGCCGCGAGACCCCCTGCCGCGCGACCGAGTCGTAGCGCGCCTGCGTATAGGCGGTGAACGCGAGTGCCGCGGCGAGCAGCGCGACGCTGCTGACCGGGATGAGCAGCAGCTTGGCAGTGATGCCCCATTTCTTCTTCATACGGACGGTACGCGCCCCCCGGCCGGGGCCTGGCCGGATTCGTCGGGAGCCCCGTTTTCTGTGTCGGCCGCCCGGGCGGCGACTTGAGGCCAGACGGGCCGCATCCGGCCACCCGGCGGCCCTAGAATAGGTCCGGATTCCGGAGACTTATGCGCGGCCGACTCCCCCTGACGCCCCCCCCTCAACGCCCGCACGGCCCGTCGAGGCAGCCGCCGGCGCTGAGGACCCCGGCCGATGGCTAGCCGGGGCGCCCGGGCGGCGCCGAAGCCCGCGGCGGGCGACCGGCCCAAGACGCCCCGGCGAGCGCTGCCCAGCCCTCGCCCCCATGCCCCGCTACCATGACC
>JBBINS010000007.1:0-53432 GCA_037443765.1 Gammaproteobacteria bacterium | reverse complement strand
GCGCCGCGAGATCCGCCTTGTTGTAGACGACCGTGACCGGCACGCCGGGCGCGAGTGCCGCGAGCTCGGCGGGCAGCGCCGCGCGCGCCGCGGCGTCGGCGGCGTCGACGACGTACAGCACGTGATCGGCGCGCGCGAGCTCGGCGCGCGCGCGGCGGATGCCCTCGGCCTCGATGCGTTCCGGGCGGTCACGGAGTCCCGCCGTGTCGAGCAGCAACAGCGGCAGGCCCTCGAGGTCGATCCGCTCGCGCAGCACGTCGCGGGTCGTGCCGGGGATCTCGGTGACGATGGCGGCCTCGTGGCCGGCGAGCGCGTTCAGCAGGCTCGACTTGCCGGCGTTCGGCCGGCCCGCGATCACCACCGTGCAGCCTTCCTGCAGCAGTCGCCCCTGCTCGGCGCTCGTCGCGAGCGCCTCGAGCTCGCGCGCGAGCGCCGCGAGACGCTCGCCGACGCCGCCGGTCGCGAGCAGCTCGATGTCCTCCTCGCCGAAGTCGATCGCGGCCTCGACGTAGACCCGCAGTTCCACGAGCCCGGCCTCGAGCGCGTGCACGCGCGCCGAGATCTCACCGGCGAGCGAGCGCAGCGCCGCGCGCGCGGCGGCCGCGGAGCCCGCGTCGATCAGCGCGGCGACCGCCTCCGCCTGCGCGAGATCGAGCTTGTCGTTCAGGAACGCGCGTTCCGAGAACTCGCCCGGCCGCGCCGGGCGGGCGCCGAGGGCGATGCAGCGCGCGACGAGGAGGTCGAGCACGACGGGGCCGCCGTGGGCGTGCAGCTCGAGGACGTCCTCGCCGGTGAACGAGTGCGGCGCCGGGAACCAGAGCGCGAGTCCGGCGTCGATCGCCGCGCCGTCGCCGTCCCGGAACCGCCGCGCGGCCGCCTGGCGCGGCGGCGGCATCGGGCCGAGGAGGCCGTCGCCGATCGCGCCAGCGGCCGGGCCGGAGACGCGCACCACGCCGATGCCGCCCCGGCCCGGCGGCGTCGCAATCGCGACGATGGTGTCGGTCGGCTTCACGGCGGCGTCGGGCTCCGGTCGGTTGCGGCGCTCGATGGCCGGCGCCGGGCCCCGAAGATACACTCGGCGCGATGCACCCGGTCCACGCCCCTGTCGAGGCCGCGGACGAGCGGCGCTACCCGGCGCCGGTCTCGGCACGCCGCGCGCTCGCAGTGGCGGAGCTGCTCGACGTCGCGCCGGGCGGCTCGGTGCTCGACCTCGGCGAAGGCCCCGCCGGCCTGCTGCTCGACGTCGTCGCGGTCAACGCCTGCCACGGCGTGGGCCTGGTCGGCAGCGAGTCCGCAGCCTCGGCGGCGCGTTCCGTCGCTGAGCGCGAGGGCCTCGGCGACCGGATCGAGTTCCGCGCCACGCCCGCCGCCGAGTTCGCGCCGGCGCGGCGCGTCGACGCGGTGCTCGGGGTCGGCGGCCTCGGCCGCCCCGCCGGCGCGCTCGAGGATGCCGCCGGGCGCTGCCTCGACTGGCTGCGGACCGGGGGGCTGTTCGTCTACGGCGAGGCCTTCCTGCGGCGCCGGCCGGTCCCGGCCTATCGCGAGCTGCTCGGCTCGGCCGGCGAGGGCCTGCGTATGCCGGGCGTCAGTGCGCACACCGTCGTCGCGGTCGGCTTCGAGCTGACGCTGACGGCGGTGCTCAGCGAGTCGGAGTGGGATGCGCACGAGAGCGCCGCCTACCGGGCGAGCCTCCGACGCGCCGCGCTCGATGCCGACCTCGGCGCCGCGGCGGCGCTGCGCGAGCGGGCCGAGCGCTGGTATCAGGCCTACTGGCGCCATGGCCGAGACACGCTCGGCTATGCGCTGCACGCCTTCAGGAAGCCGCGCCAGCCGCTGCACGTCGTGTGAGCGCACCGGCGTGCGCCGCCGGCGTCAGTCGCGCTTCTTGTCCTCGGCCTCGACCAGCTTGTTGATGCGCCACTGCTGCGCGATCGACAGTCCGGTGTTCGTGATCCAGTAGAGCACGAGGCCCGCCGGGAAGAACGCCATCATGACGGTCATGACGAGCGGCATGAACATGAACACCTTCGCCTGCATCGGATCGGCCGGCGCCGGGTTCAGCTTGTACTGGCCGAACATCGCCGCGCCCATGATCGCGGGCAGCACGAAGTACGGGTCCTTCGTCGACAGGTCCTGGATCCACAGCAGGAACGGTGCCTGGCGCATCTCGACGCTCTCGAGCAGCACCCAGTAGAAGGCGATGAACACCGGGATCTGCACGACGATCGGCAGGCAGCCGGCGAGCGGATTGACCTTCTCGCGCTTGTACAGCTCCATCATCTGCTTGCCGAGCTGCTCGCGGTCGTCCTTGTAGCGGTCCTGGATCGCCTTCATGCGCGGCGCGAGGCTGCGCATCCGCGCCATCGAGCGGCCGCTGGTCTGCGCGAGCGGGTAGAAGCAGAGCTTGATCAGGAACGTCACGATGATGATCGTGAAGCCCCAGTTGCCGACGATGCGGTGCACCTGCGCGAGCGTCCAGAACAGCGGTCGCGCGAGGATCGTCAGCGCGCCGTAGTCGGCCGTGCGGTCGAGTTCGGGCGCGGTCGCCGCCAGCTGGTCCTGCAGCTTCGGCCCGATGAACACCGTGTCCTTGAAGTCGGCCGTGCCGCCGGGGGCCGCTTCCTTCGCCGGCCCCGCCACGCGCAGCCGGAAGTCCTTGTCCTTGACGTCGAGCGCGTAGTCGGCGGGCGCCGTCGGGTCCGGCACGATCGCCGCGACGAAGTGGTGCTGCATCGCCGCCGCCCAGCCGCCGCTGATCGGCGACTTCAAGAGGCTCGGGTCCGGCTTCTCGACGTCGAGCTTCTGGTACTTCTTGCCGTTGTAGATCGCCGGGCCGCGGAACGAGGACGTCGCCGGGTTCCACATCGAGCGCTCGGCCTTCTGCCAGTGGCGCAGGATCTGCGCGTAGGCCCGGCCGTGCCACGGCGCGGTGCCCGCGTTCGCGACGTGCTGGTCGAGTTCGATCGCATAGCTGCCGCGCTTCAGGCGGAGCGTGCGCGTGACGGTGACGCCCGCGCCGTCGCTCCAGGTCAGCGGCACGTCGAGTTCGCTCTGGCCGTCTGCGAGCGAGTACGACGTCGCGGCCGCCGTCAACAGCGCCTTGTGGTTGGGCTCGGCGCCGTCGCCGCCGCCGGTGAGGCCCCACTGCAGCACGGACGGCGAGTCGGGACCTTCGGTCGTGAGCAGCGTCACCGGCTCGTTCGGCGTGTCCTTCTCGCGCGGGTACTTCAGCAGCGACGCCTCGCGGATCTCGCCGCCTTGGGTGCTGATCACGAGGTCGAGCACGTCGGTGCGCACATGGATGGACGGCGCCGCCGGCGTCGAGGCCGGGTCGACGGCCGCGTCGAGCGGCGGTGTCGCCGCCGTGCCGCCGCCGGAGGGCGGCGTGCCGACCGTGGGCAGCGCGTCCGAGAGCGACGCGCCCGGGGCCTGCGCCGCGGCCTTCGGCTGCGCGGCGCCCACCGTCGCGGGAGTCTCGGGCGCCGGGGCGTAGTCGTGCTGCCACGCCTGGTAATTCAGAAACAGGACGAGCGCGAGCCCGGTCCAGAGGAACAGACGTTGGTTATCCATGGAGCGAGCTCTTGCAGTCGGGTTCCCGGCAGCGGTCGGCGCGCTCGGGCTCGGGCACGGGATCGTAGCCGCCCGGGTGCCACGGATGGCAACGGCCGAAGCGGGTGAGGCCGAGCCACAGGCCGCGGAGCGCGCCGTGGCGCTCGATCGCCTCGAGCGCGTAGGCCGAGCAGCTCGGATAGAAACGGCAACGCGGCCCGAGCAGCGGACTGACGGCGTAGCGGTAGGCGAGGATCAGCGCGCGGGCGACGACGGCGAGCGGCGAGCGGCGGTGATCGTTGGGTGGCTTCTCGCGGTCGTGCATCGTTCCCCCGTCAGTCGTCAGTGCCGCGGCGCGGAGGCCGCGGCGAGCTTGCGCGCCGCTTCCGCGAACAGCCGCTCGAGGCTCGTCTCGATCGCCGGCCGGTCCGCGCCGCGGGCGCCGGGGCGGCTCGTGACCACGAAGTCGAGCGGTGCCAGCGTCGCCTGCCGCAGGCGGAACAGCTCGCGAATGATCCGCCGGACGCGGTTGCGGCGCACGGCGTTGCCGACCGTACGGGTGCTGACCGACATCCCGAGCCGCGCGAAGCCGCGCTCGTTGGCGAGCGCGTTGACGGCGAACAGGCCGTCGCCGGCGCGCTTGCCGCTACGGTACACGCGCTCGAAGTCGGCTGCGCTGCGCAGCCGGTGGCTGGGACGGAAGCTGTAGGGTCGAGTCACGGCGACGCGGGAGGGTGCGCCGCACGCCGGCGGTCAGCGTCGGCGCTCAGGGAATCAGGCGCTTGCGGCCCTTCGCGCGGCGACGGGCGAGGACCTGTCGACCCTTCTTGTCCGCCATGCGCGCACGGAAGCCGTGCGTACGGGCGCGTTTGACCTTGCTCGGCTGGTAGGTGCGCTTCATGAAAATCGTCCGAAAAACAAGCAATTGCCAGAGCGGCGAGAGCCGCGCACTGTACGTTGGAGGTCGGGCGTTGTCAACGGCGGCGCTGCGCGAGCGGGCGTTGGTCCTCGCCGACCCGCGGTATAGACTCCCTCCCCCTTTTTTCTGACCTCGGCTCTACGGGTAGCGGATGCAAAGCCAGGCGACATTGTGGAACCGCTGCCTCCGCCAGCTTGAAGCCGAAGTGCCCGAACAGCTGTTCAACGTCTGGGTACGCCCGCTGCAGGCGGTCGAGGGCGACGGACAGCTGAGGCTGCTCGCCCCGAACCGCTTCGTCGTCGACTGGATCCGCCAGAACCTCTACGAGCGCATCGGCGAGATCGTGCGCGGCGATGCGAACGGCAGCGCCCCGCAGGTGGTGGTCGAGGTCGGCACGCGGCCGGTCGTGGCCGTCGAGGCGGCCACCCCGGCACCGGCCGTCCCGGGGGCGCGGCCGGCACGCGCGGCGCCGCTCGTCAGCGGCGGGCGCATCAACCCGGAGTTCACCTTCGACACCTTCGTCGAGGGCAAGAGCAACCAGCTCGCCAAGGCGGCCGCGCGCCAGGTCGCCGACAACCCGGGGCGCGCGTACAACCCGCTGTTCATCTACGGCGGCGTCGGCCTCGGCAAGACCCACCTGATGCACGCGGTCGCGAACGCGATGAAGGCCAAGCGGCCGGAGGCGCGGGTCGCCTACGTGCACTCGGAGCGCTTCGTCGGCGACATGGTGCGCGCGCTCCAGCACAACACGATCGCCGACTTCAAGCAGGCCTACCGCACGCTCGATGCGCTGCTCATCGACGACATCCAGTTCTTCGCCGGCAAGGAGCGCTCGCAGGAGGAGTTCTTCCACACGTTCAACGCGCTGCTGGAGGGCCAGCAGCAGGTGATCCTGACTTGCGACCGTTATCCCAAGGAAGTGCACGGGCTCGAGGAGCGGCTGAAGTCGCGCTTCGGCTGGGGGCTCACGGTGTCGATCGAGCCGCCGGAGCTCGAGACCTGCGTGGCGATCCTGATGAGCAAGGCGCACAGCGCCCAGGTGGATTTGCCCGAGGAAGTGGCGTTCTTCATCGCCAAGCGCATCCGCTCCAACGTCCGCGAGCTCGAGGGCGCGCTCCGGCGCGTCGCGGCAAACGCGCAGTTCACGGGACGGCCGATTACGCTCGATTTCGCGAAGGAAGCGCTGCGGGACCTGCTGGCACTGCAGGAGAAGCTGGTCACGGTCGAGAACATCCAGAAGACCGTGGCGGAGTATTACAAGATCCGCGTCGCCGACCTCCTGTCGAAGCGGCGCAGCCGTTCGATCGCGCGGCCGCGGCAGGTCGCGATGGCGCTCGCCAAGGAGCTGACGACGCACTCGCTTCCGGAGATCGGCGACGCGTTCGGCGGCCGCGACCACACGACCGTCATGCACGCCTGCAAGCGGGTCAAGGAATTGCGCGAATCGGAACGGCGCCTCGGGGAGGATTTCTCAAACCTGTTGAGAACCCTGACCGGTTGATGTGGACAACTTGTGGAGCGCCGCGCGGGCCGAAAACCGTGGCAAGATATCCACACGTGCCCCACAACGTGTCCGCGGCCTCCGGGCGATCCATGCAGAGGGTTTCAACGAGCGCAAGCGGGCGCGAGGGCTCGGGTTTTCACGGTTATCCACGCGAAAGTGCTTCCTTAACTGCTATAGCAGTTATCTAAGTTCCGGACTCAAGAAAGAAATACAGAATTAGAGGGGCGCGCCCGACGGCGCCGCCCGCGAAGGTGCTAGAGATGAAATTCACGAGCGAGCGCGAGCGCATCCTGGAACCCCTGCAGGCGGTCATCGGCGTCGTCGAGCGACGCCAGACGATGCCGATCCTGGCGAACGTCCTGCTGTCGGCGAAGAACGGCCGACTGGCGGTGACGGCGACAGACCTCGAGGTGGAACTCGTGGCGGGCGGGGAAGTGACCGTGCAGCAGGCGGGCGACGTCACCGTGCCGGGACGCAAGCTCCTCGACATCATTCGCGCGCTGCCGGACAAGGCGAACGTGACGTTCGCGGTCGAGGGCGAGAAGGCCGTGGTGCGGGCGGGCAAGAGCCGCTTCACGCTCACGACGCTGCCGGCGGGCGAGTTCCCGGCGATCGAGGAGATCAATCCGCAGCTCAGCTTCCAGGTCGACCAGGCGTCTCTCAAGCGGCTGATCGACAAGACCCATTTCTCGATGGCGCAGCAGGACGTTCGCTATTACCTCAACGGCATGTTGCTGGAATCTGACGGAAAGTTGCTGCGAACGGTCGCGACTGACGGCCATCGTCTGGCTTTGTGCGAAATGGAGCTGGTGACCAAATCGGGCCAGCACCAGGTCATTGTGCCGCGAAAGGGCGTCCTCGAGCTGCAGCGCCTGATCGGTTCCGAGGGCTCCGTATCCGTTGAGGTCGGCAGCAATCACATCCGCGTCACGATCGGCGACATTCGCTTCACTTCGAAGCTCGTTGACGGCCGTTTCCCGGAATATGGACGCGTGATCCCGGCCGCTCCCCCGCGGACCGTCCGGGCCGACCGCGAGGCGCTTCGGCGCGCGTTGCAGCGTACGTCGATCCTCGCGAACGAAAAATATCGCGGCATCCGCCTCGCGCTGCGCCAGAACATGGTGCTCCTGACCGCCCACAATCCCGAGCAGGAAGAGGCGGAGGAAGAGGTCGAGGTCAACTATCAGGGCGAGGAGTTCGAGGTCGGCTTCAACGTCAACTACCTCCTCGACGCGCTGGCGGCGATCGACGGCGCCGAGGTCGAGGTCGGCCTCACGGACGCCAACAGCAGTTGCCTGGTCCGGGCACCGGGTGGCGGGCAGAGCCGCTACGTCGTGATGCCGATGCGCCTCTAGGCGGGGATGACGCTCGCGCGGATCGAGATCGACGAGTTCCGCTGCCTCGAGCGTGTCAGCCTGGCGCTCGACGCCAGATACAACCTGTTCGTCGGACCGAATGCGTCCGGCAAGACCTCGCTGCTCGAGGCGATCTTCTTCCTGGGCCGCGGCCGATCGTTCCGCACCCGGCGCCTCGATCGACTCGTCCGGCAGGGGCAGGATGCGTTCCGGATCGTCGGCTGGATCGAGACGGGCGGGCGGACGACCGTCCTGGGGGTCGGCGGCGACCGCAAGTCGACGGCGATCCGGATCGGAGGGGCGCCAGCGACGGGGGCGGGCGAGCTTGCGGCTCATT
This sequence comes from Gammaproteobacteria bacterium, assembly GCA_037443765.1. GTDB lineage: Bacteria > Pseudomonadota > Gammaproteobacteria > Steroidobacterales > Steroidobacteraceae > CAIKZZ01. The sequence goes on along the minus strand of JBBINS010000007.1, from coordinate 45,768 downwards.
TCCCGCCGCAGATCATCGACCCGGAGACCCATAAGCTGCTGGAGGAAGGCCCGCATCGGCGGCGGCGCTTCCTGGACTGGGGCGTGTTCCACGTGGAACAGAGCTTCCTGGAGACCTGGCAGCGGTACCATCGGGCGCTTCGGCAGCGAAACGCGGCCCTGAAGCCCGGAACAGACCCGGTGGCCGCTCGCGCCTGGGACCCGGAGATCCTGGCCGCGGGGAACCGGCTCGACGAAATCCGCCGCGCCTATCTGGCGCTCCTGGAGCCGACGCTTCAGGCGTTCGGACGCAGGCTGCTCGGCCTCCCGGTTTCGCTCGCGTACCACTCCGGCTGGGCGGCGGGCGAGTCGCTCGCACAGGCCCTCGACCGAAGCACGGACCGGGACCGTCGCTACGGAATTACGCACGTGGGGCCGCACCGCGCCGACGTCACCGCCCGGGTGGACGGGCACGTCGCGCGTGAGCGCGTCTCGCGGGGCCAGCAGAAGCTTCTGGCGGCGGCGCTGACGCTGGCGCAGCTCGCCGTGCAGGAGGCGAGGACGCCGGGCAGCGGAGCGCTACTGCTCGACGATCCGGCCGCCGAGCTGGACGCCGGCAACCTCGGCCGGCTGCTTGAGGTCGTTCGCGACCTGCACGTGCAGCTGTTCGTCACCGCGCTGCGCCCGGACCTCCAGGGCCTTGGAAATCCTGGCGCGCTGTTCCACGTGGAACAGGGGCGTGTCGAAGCCGGCTGAAGCCCCGCGAATCTGTGGATAACCTCTTGAGGCGCGCCCGATCCGATCGTGGCCCGCGAAGCTTGCGCGAAAGACCGCGGCTCGTACGGGCATCCGGGCGGCGCGCATGACCGAGGCTCGGCGGATGCTCGGCCGAGGCGTTCTAAGCCCTTGAATGGTATACTTCGGCGTTGCTCCGGTAAGGGTCCTGCATGTCTGATAACGACGTTTACGATTCGAGCAAAATCAAGGTCTTGAAGGGTCTGGATGCGGTGCGGAAACGCCCCGGCATGTACATCGGCGATACCGATGACGGCACCGGACTCCACCACATGGTTTTCGAGATCGTGGACAACGCCATCGACGAGGCGTTGGCCGGCCATTGCAACCGAATCGTGGTCACGATCCACGCCGACGAGTCGATCACCGTCACCGACAACGGCCGTGGAATACCTGTGGATATCCACCCCGAGGAAGGGGTGTCCGCCGCCGAAGTGATCATGACCGTGCTGCATTCGGGCGGAAAGTTCGACGACAGCTCCTACAAGGTCTCCGGCGGCCTCCACGGCGTCGGCGTATCGGTCGTCAACGCCCTGTCCGAGCACCTGCAACTGAGCATCTCCCGCGAGGGCAAGCTCCATCGCCAGGACTTCCGCCATGGGGAGCCCGTCGCGCCGCTCGCGGTGATCGGCCAGACCACCGAGCGCGGCACGACGATCTACTTCAAGCCGAGCGCCGAGACGTTCACGCACATCCGCTTCGCGTACGAGATCCTCGCGCGCCGCTTACGCGAACTTTCGTTCCTGAATTCCGGTATCAGAATCGAACTGGTGGACGAGCGCGACGAGAAGCACGACGTGTTCGAGTACGAGGGTGGCATCGCGGCCTTCGTGAAGTACCTGAACCGCGGCAAGACCGCGATGCACGAGACGGTGTTCTACTTCCGCGACATGCAGGGCCCGGTGACGGTCGAGGTCGCCGCGCAGTGGAACGACTCGTACGCCGAGTCGATGTTCTGCTACACGAACAACATCCCGCAGAAGGACGGCGGCACGCACCTGCAGGGCTTCCGGGCCGCGCTGACGCGCAAGCTCTCCGACTACATCGAGAGCGAGGCCAAGAAAGAAAAGATCGACATGACCGGCGACGACGTCCGCGAGGGCCTCACCGCGATCCTGTCGGTCAAGATGCCGGACCCGAAGTTCTCGTCGCAGACCAAGGACAAGCTGGTCTCGAGCGAGATCCGCAGCATCGTCGAGAGCGCGGTCGCCGAGCGGCTCGAGGCCTTCCTGCTCGAGAAGCCCGCCGAGGCCAAGGCGATCGTCGCCAAGATCATCGACGCCGCGCGCGCCCGCGAGGCCGCGCGCAAGGCGCGCGACATGACGCGCCGCAAGGGCGTGCTCGACATCGCGGGCCTGCCGGGCAAGCTCGCCGACTGCCAGGAGAAGGACCCGGCGCTCTGCGAGATGTTCCTCGTCGAGGGCGACTCCGCCGGCGGCTCCGCGAAGCAGGGCCGCGACCGGCGCACGCAGGCGGTGCTGCCGCTCAAGGGCAAGATCCTCAACGTCGAGAAGGCGCGCTTCGACAAGATGCTCTCGAGCGTCGAGGTCGGCACGCTGATCACGGCGCTCGGCTGCGGAATCGGACGCAACGAGTTCGACGTCGCCAAGCTCCGCTACCACCGCATCATCATCATGAGCGTCGACGGCGACGACCATGTCTTCGTGCGCGACTGGGAGCAGGGCGTGCGCATGGTCCGGATCGGCGCCTTCATCGACGCCACGCTCGCCGCGCACGCGCCGGCCGTGAGCCGCGACGCGAGCGGACACTGCGAGAAGCTGACGGGCACGCCGCTCGGCGACGTACTGTGCTTCGGCGTCGATTCCCACGCGGTGCGCTTCCGGCCGATCAAGGCAGTGCTGCGGCACCCCCTCAAGGACAAGCTCTACGCCGTGCGCACCGCCTACGGCCGCTCGGTCCGCGTGACCGAGAGCCACAGCGTGTTCGTCCACGAGGACGGCGCCATCAAGCTCAAGCGCGGCGACCAGCTCAAGGTCGACGACCGGCTGGTCGCGCCCTCGCGGATCCGCCTGCCCGAGACTGCATCGCGGCGCATCGACCTGCTGCAGCGGCTGTGGCGCCTACCCGACGCCGCGAGCCAGATCTGGGTGCGGGGCGCGGCCGTCGAGGCGTGGGGCAAGTCCCGGGTCCGTGCACGGCACGCGCCCAAACCCGAGCTGACGGGCGCGCGCGTCGAGATTCCGGCGCCGCTCGGCCGCGAGCTCGCCGCGCGCCGCCGCGCCAGCGGCGTCACGAACCAGGCGCTGTGCGCCGCGGTCGGCGTACGCCAGCCCGTGACGTCCGACGTCTGGGAACAAGGCGAGTCGCGCCCGACGCTGCAGAACTTCCGCGCCTCCCTGCAGGCCGTCGGCGCCGACGCCGATGCGGTCATGAGCCCGGCGCGCCTCGCGCCGAGCCGCCTCGAGCGCACGTGGTCCGAGCAGTACCGCGCGTCCGGCCGCAACGCGGTCAGCGACCTCGTGCGCCTGTCCGACCTCGACGCCGAGGACCTCGCCTGGTTCGCCTCGCGCGAGGACCTCGAGCTCACGCCCGAGCACTACAGCGGCACGGGCCTGCCGCGCTACCTCGCCGTCGACGAGGACCTGCTGACGCTGCTCGGGTTCTACTTCGCCGAGGGCTCGAGCTCCGACCGCAACGGCGTGCGCTTCTCGATCGGAGCCGGCAACGGCCGCTTTGCCGCCGAGATGGCCGACCGCCTGGCACGGCTGTTCGGCCAGTCGCCGGTCGTCTACGAGTCGGTCGACCGCGTCGCCGAACTGCGCCTCGTCAACCGCGTCGCTGCGCTCGCCTGGCAGCACCTGTTCGGCTTCGCCGGCGCGGATTCCTGCACGAAGCGGATCCCGGATCTCGTGTTCAACGTCGCCGAGCCGCTCAGGCTCGCGTTCCTGCGCGGCTACCTGCTCGGCGACGGCACGGCATCCGCCGGCCGCATCGTGCTCGCGACGTCGTCCTACGACCTTGCGAGCGGCCTCCTGTACTGCCTCGGCTCGCTCGGCATCGTGGCCTCCCTGAGCGAGCGCGCCCCCGACGGTGTCGCGCGCGAGATCCGCGGCGCGGCGTGCGTCACGCGGCACAAGCATTGGTCGATCAGCATCGTTGCCCGCGACGACCTCGCCAAGCTCGAGCCGGCCTGGCGCGACCACGCGGGCGCCGCGTCGGTCCGCGAGCGGCTCGAGTCGCCCGCGCGGGCCGGCATCGACCGCCCGTTCGAGCCGATCGACGGCGACCTGATCGCGCTGCCGATCGTCGTGATCGACGAGGTCGCGCCGACGAGCGGCTACGTCTACGACTTCTCCGTCGAGGGCGACGAGAACTTCGTCGCCGGCATGGGCGGCATCTGCTGCCACAACACCGACGCCGACGTCGACGGCTCGCACATCCGCACGCTGCTGCTGACGTTCTTCTACCGGCAGATGCCCGAGCTCATCGAGCGCGGCCACATCTACATCGCGCAGCCGCCGCTCTACAAGGTCAAGCGCGGCAAGAGCGAGCAGTACGTCAAGGACGACGCCGAGCTGAACGCGGTGCTGCTCAAGAACGCGCTCGACGAGGCCGCGGTCCACGCGGGCCCGGTCGGCGACGCGGCCGCGCGCGTCATCAGCGGCGGCGAGCTCGAGACGCTCGCCAAGCAATACGTCGACGTGCAGGCGATCTTCGCCAAGTGGGCCCGTCGCTACGATCCGAAGCTGCTCGAGCAGCTGCTCAACCTGCCGGTGGTGCGCCACGAGGACCTCGCCAACGCGGCGCTACTCACGACGTGGGCGCGCCAGCTCGAGGAGCGGTTGAACGGCACCGTGCAGCAGTCGCGCACCTATCGCGTCGAGCTGCAGGTCAACGCCGGCGGCGTGCCGGTGCGCTTCAACGTGTTCCGGACCGAGCACGGGCTCACCACCGAGAAGCACGTGCAGCGCGAGTTCTTCGACTCCGCCGAGTACAGGCGCATCGCGGAGCTGACGCGCGCGATCGACGGACTGCTGCGGCCGGGCGCGTTCGCCACCAAGGGCGACGACCGCATCGACATCGCGAACTTCAAGGAAGCCATGAGCTGGCTGATGGAGCAGGCCAAGAAGGGCCAGGGCATCCAGCGCTACAAGGGCCTCGGCGAGATGAACCCGGAGCAGCTCTGGGACACGACGATCAATCCCGCGACGCGCCGCCTGATCCAGGTCCGGATCGAGGACGCGGTCGCCGCGGACGACCTGTTCACGACCCTGATGGGCGACCAGGTCGAGCCGCGACGGGAGTTCATCGAGAAGAACGCGCTGTCGGTCGCGAACCTCGACGTCTGAGCCGCGCGGCCGGACGTGCGCCATCGGCAAGCCGCAGGGCGCACCCCGATCCGGCGGGCGCCCCATGCGCCCGGCCGGGTGAGATAATCGCGAGCCCGACGCCGGGATGCCGCCATGATCGAACTCTTCTACTGGCCGACGCCCAACGGCCACAAGATCACGATGTTCCTCGAGGAGACCGGCCTCGACTACCGCCTGACGCGGGTCGACATCGGCGCCGGCGACCAGTTCAAGCCGGCGTTCCTCGCGATCGCCCCGAACAACCGCATGCCGGCCATCGTCGACCATTCGCCGGCGGACGGCGGCGCGCCGGTGCCGGTGTTCGAATCGGGCGCGATCCTCGTCTACCTCGCCGAGAAGACCGGCCGCTTCCTGCCGACGGCGACGCGGCCGCGCGCGGCCGTGCTCGAGTGGCTCTGCTGGCAGGTCGGCGGGCTCGGCCCGATGGCCGGCCAGAACCACCACTTCAACCGCTACGCTCCGGAGCCGATCCCGTACGCGATCGACCGCTACACGAAGGAGACGAACCGGCTGTACGGCGTGCTCGACCGGCGCCTCGGCGGCCGCGCCTTCGTCGCCGGCGCCGACTACTCGATCGCCGACATGGCGATCTATCCGTGGATCGTGCCGTGGGAGCTGCAGAAGCAGGACATCAGCGACTTCCCGAACCTGAAGCGCTGGTTCGAGTCGGTCGCGTTGCGGCCGGCCACGGTGCGCGCCTACGCGCGCGCCGGCGAGTTCACGCGCCCCGCGACCCTGACGGAGGAGGCCAAGAAGGTCCTCTTCGGCCAGACCGCGGCGAGCACGCGCACCCCATGAGCGCGGGCGCCATCCGATGACGCGCGACGAGGGCCTGCACCGGATCGTGATCGTCGGCGGCGGCGCGGGCGGCCTCGAGCTCGCGACCCGGCTCGGCGACCGGCTCGGCCGGCGCCGCCGCGCCGCGGTGACGCTGATCGACCGCAGCCGCACCCACGTCTGGAAGCCGCTGCTGCACAAGGTCGCGGCCGGCACGATGGATCCAGGCGACCACGAGCTCAACTACTTCGCGCAGGCCCACTGGCACGGCTTCCGCTACCAGCAGGGCGAGATGGTCGGCCTCGACCGCGCCGGCCGCCGCGTGCGGCTCGCGCCCGTCGTCGACGCCGATGGCGCGGTGGTGGTGCCCGCGCGCGCCGTGCCCTACGACACGCTGGTCGTCGCGATCGGCAGCCAGACGAACGACTTCGGCACGCCGGGCGCCGCGGCGCATGCGATCTCGCTGGACTCGGCCGAGCAGGCGGCGCGCTTCCACGCACGGCTCCTCAACAGCTGCCTCAAGGCCGACCTCGAGCCCGTGCCGCCGGCGCCGGGCGCGCTCGGCATCGTCATCATCGGCGCGGGCGCGACGGGCGTGGAGCTCTCGGCGGAGCTGCACAAGGTCGTGCGCGAGCTCGTCGCCTACGGCCTCGACCGCATCGACCCGGAACGCGACCTGCGGATCACGATCGTCGAGGCCGCGCCGCGGATCCTGCCGGCGCTGCCGGACCGGCTGGCCGCCGCGACGCTGCGCCTGCTCGGCAAGCTGCACGTCGACGTGCTCACCGGCGAGCGCGTGGTCGAGGTGGGTGCCGACGGCGTGCGGACCGCGAGTGGCCGCGACGTGCCGGCGGCGATCGTCGTCTGGGCGGCCGGGGTGAAGGCGCCGGACTTCCTGCGCGAGCTCGACGGCCTCGAGACCAACCGCCAGAACCAGCTGGTGGTGACGCCCACGCTGCAGACCACGCGCGATCCGGCGATCTTCGCGCTCGGCGACTGCGCCGCCTGCGCCTGGCCCGGCAAGGGCGGCAACGTGCCGCCGCGCGCGCAGGCGGCGCACCAGCAGGCGAGCCACCTCGCGCGCGCGCTACCGCGGCTGCTGGCCGGCCGCAGCGTCGAGGCCTGGCGTTACCGCGACTTCGGCTCGCTGGTCTCGCTCGGACGCTACAGCACCGTCGGGAGCCTGATGGATTCCATCACGCGCGGCAGCCTGATGGTCGAGGGCTACTTCGCGCGGCTGATGTACCTGTCGCTCTACAAGATGCACGAGCTCGCGCTGCACGGCCCGGCGAAGGTCTTCCTCGACACGCTGGTGCGGCTGATCACGCGGCGCACCGAGCCGCAGATCAAGCTGCACTGAACGCGCCGCTCAGCCGCCGAGCTCGGCGGTCTTGCCGTCGATCCAGGCGCGCACGTCCTCGATGATCTCGCGCGGCTCGCGACCCGCGCACTCGATCGGCGGGCCGATCACGACCCGGATCGTGCCCCGGCGCTTCAGCAGCCCGCGCCGCGCCCAGTAGCGGCCCGCGTCGTGCGCCACCGGCACGATCTTGCAGCCGGCCGCCGCGCCGAGCAGCGCGCCGCTGAGGCCGTAGCGCCGCCGCTCGCCGACGGCGACGCGCGTGCCTTCCGGATAGATCAGGATCCAGCGCCCGGCCTCGAGGCACTGGCGACCCAGCGTCACGACCTGGTTGCGCGCGACGCTGTGCGCCGACCGGTCGATCGCGATCGGCCGCATCAGCCAGGTGGCCCAGCCGATGACCGGGATCCAGAGGATCTCGCGCTTCAGGACCCACGACTGCGGCGGGAAGATCAACGCCTGCGCGACCGTCTCCCAGGCGGAGGAGTGGCGCCACATCGAGATGTGGCTGCCGGCCGGGATGTGCTCGCGGCCCTCGACGACGTAGTCGAGGCCGCAGATCGCGCTCGCAGCGCCGAGCTCCACGCGCGCCCAGCCGCGGACGACGGCGTAGCGGCGCTCGTACGGCAGCCAGAAGCTCGCCAGCACGAGGACCGCGAACACCATCGTCGAGGCGAACATGAACGTCGTCAGGAGGAGCGAACGCAGCCACGGCATCGTCCGACGAGTGTACGGTAATCCGCGTCAACCCGGCCACGGCCGGGCCGTTCTATGCCCGTGGTGCCGGGTCGTCCCGAGGTGCCGTCATGAAAACCGCCGCGCTCGTAATCTGTGCACTGCTCGCCGGGTGCGCGACCTCCGTCCCGTCGGGCGGGGCACCGCGCGACGAGTACCTGCCGTACGCGGGCGCGCCGGTCGACGACTTCCATTTCTTCCGGCTCTACGACTGGCAGCGCGCCGGCGAGGACCGGGTCGTGCTGTGGACCGATCCCGGCCAGGCCTATCTCGTGACCGTGATGCCGCCGTGCGTCGAGCTCGACTTCACCGAGTATCTCGGTGTCAGCTCGACGGTGCAGACGGTGAGCCGCTTCGAGTCGCTGTTTCCGGGCCGCCAGGACCGCTGCCCGATCACCGAGATCCGGCCGCTCGACGTCAGGCGCCTGAACGCCGACCGCGCGGCGGCGCGGGCGGCCGCGCGCGCCGCCAAGGCCGGCGCCGCGCAGTAACGCGCTCAGCCCGGCAGTCGCGACAGGTCCGCCACCTCGAGGAACAGTCGCTGCACGGCGGCGAGGAGGTGCAGCCGGTTGGCGCGCACCGCGCGGTCCTCGGCCATGACCATCACCTTGTCGAAAAACGCGTCGACCTCCGGCCGCAGCGTCGCGAGCCTCTGCAGCGCACCCCGGTAGTCGCGCTGCGCGAGCAGCGCTTCGACCGGCGGCGTCATCGCCTGGAGCGCGCCGGCGAGCGCGCGCTCCTCCGCGAGCGCGAGCAGGCCCGCCTCGAGCGTCGGTGCGGCGCCGCCCTCGGCCTTGCGCAGGATGTTGGCGATGCGCTTGTTGGCGCTCGCGAGCGCCGCGGCGTCCGGCAGCTGCAGGAATGCGCCGAGCGCGCGCAGCCGCGCGTCGAAGTCGAGCGGCGAGGGCGGACGGCGGTCGAGTACCGCATCGAACATCTCGGTCGTGATGCCGGCGCCGCTGTCGAGGTAGTAGGCGCGCAGCCGCTCGAACACGTAGTCGTACACCTCGGCCGCGACCGGCCCGGTCGCCGCGGCCGCCGCTGCCTTGCCGGCCTCGGCACGGCCCGCGGCCACGGCGGCGATGTCGGCGCGCGCGAGCGACAGCGCCTCGGCGGCGAGCGCCGCGAGGTCGAGCTCGAGGCGCTTCTCGAGCACGATTCTGAGCACGCCGAGCGCGAGCCGTCGCAGCGCGAACGGGTCCTTCGTGCCCGAGGGCTTCTGGCCGATCGCGAAGATGCCGACGATCGTGTCGAGCTTGTCGGCGAGCGCCAGTGTCGTGCCGACCCCGGTCGCCGGGAGCGCGTCGCCGGCGAAGCGCGGCAGATACTGCTCCGCCATCGCCGTGGCGACGTCGGCCGGCTCGCCGTCGTGGCGCGCGTAGTACGCGCCCATCGTGCCCTGCAGCTCCGGGAACTCGCCGACGAGCCCGGTCAGCAGGTCGCACTTCGCGAGCTGCGCGGCGCGGCCGCACTCCTGAGGGTCCGCCCCGACCGTGGCCGCGAGCGCCACGGCGAGCTTCTGCACGCGCTCGCTCTTCTGGTAGTACGAGCCGAGCTGCGCCTGGAAGGTCACGGCCTTCAGGGCCTCGCGCCGCGCGGCGAGCGACTGGCGGCGGTCCTGGTCCCAGAAGAACATGGCGTCGGCGAGCCGCGGCCGCACGACGCGCTCGTTGCCGGCGCGCACTTCCTCGGGCGCGCGGCTCGCGATGTTCGCGACCGTGATGAAGCGCGCCACCAGCCGACCCCCCGGCTCGCGCACCGGGAAGTAGCGCTGGTGGTCCTGCAGCGTCGCGATCAGCACCTCGGGCGGCAGCTCGAGGAAGCGCTCCTCGAAGCGGCCGGCAATCGGCGCCGGCCACTCGACGAGCGCCGTGACCTCGTCGAGCAGCGCGTCGCTCATCACCGCCTCGGCTCCGTGCTCGGCGGCGAGGGCGAGGACGCCGCTGCGGATCCGCTCGCGCCGGACGGCGAAGTCGGCGATGACCTTGCCCGCCTTCTCGAGGCGCGCCGCGTAGCTCGCGGGGCTGCGGAGCACGATCTCGCGCGGCGCCATGAACCGGTGGCCGCGGCTGCGGTTGCCGGCGACGATGCCGAGGATCCGCGCCGGCACGACCTCGCGGCCGTAGAGCAGCACGACCCAGTGCACCGGACGGACGAACTCGGCGGTGCCGCTGCCCCAGCGCATGCGCTTGGCGATCGGCAGCCGCTCGAGCGAGCCCGCGACGATGCCCTCGAGCAGCGTCGTGGTCGCGGCGCCGGCCTTGACGCCGGTGTGGTAGAGGAACTCGCCCTTCGGCTCGGTGATTCGGCCGAGCGCGGCGACCGTCGTGCCGCACGACTCCGCGAACGCGGCCGCGGCGCGGGTCGGCGCACCGTCCGCGCCGAACGCGGCGCTGACCGGCGGGCCGCGGCGCTTCACGTCCTGGTCGGGCTGGCGCTCGGCGACCCGGCGCACCAGCACCGCGAGGCGGCGCGGCGCGGCATAGAGCTGCACCCGGCCGTGGGCGATCCCGGCGGCGACGAGCCCCGCGACCACGCCGTCGCCGAAGGCCTGCGACAACGCCTGCAGCGATTTGGGCGGCAGCTCCTCGGTGCCGATCTCGACGAGCAGGTCGCGCGTGCTCACGCGAGCCTCCCGCCGTCGCCGGGCGCGGCGCCGGGAAGCGGCGAGTCGACGCGCGGCACGACGGTCCTCAGCATCGGGAAGCCGAGCGCCTCGCGGCTCTTGTAGTAGGCCTCGGCGACGCCGCGCGCCAGCTGCCGGACGCGCAGGATGTAGCGCTGCCGCTCGGTCACGGAGATCGCGCGCCGCGCGTCGAGCAGGTTGAACGTGTGCGAGGTCTTCAGCATCCGCTCGTACGCGGGCAGCGCGAGCGGCACCGCGAGCATCCGCTGGCACTCGCGCTCGTGCGCGTCGAACTGCCGGAACAGCTCCTCGGTGTCGGCGTACTCGAAGTTGTACTTCGACTGCTCGACCTCGTTTTGGTGGTAGACGTCGCCGTAGCTGACCCGGCCGAGCGGGCCGTCCGCCCAGGTGAGGTCATAGACGCTCTCGACGCCCTGCAGGTACATCGCGAGGCGCTCGAGGCCGTAGGTGATCTCGCCCATCACGGGCCGGCAGTCGAGGCCGCCGACCTGCTGGAAGTAGGTGAACTGCGTGATCTCCATGCCGTTCAGCCAGATCTCCCAGCCGAGGCCCCACGCGCCGAGGGTCGGCGACTCCCAGTTGTCCTCGACGAGCCGGATGTCGTGGGTCAGCGTGTCGAAGCCGAGCGCGGTGAGCGATCCGAGGTACAGATCGATGAAGTTCGGCGGCGACGGCTTGATGACGACCTGGAACTGGTAGTAGTGCTGCAGCCGGAACGGGTTCTCGCCGTAGCGACCGTCGGTCGGGCGGCGCGAGGGCTGCACGTAGGCGGCGCTCCAGGGCTCGGGGCCGACGGCGCGCAGGAACGTCGCCGTGTGGAACGTCCCCGCCCCGACCTCCATGTCGTACGGCTGCACGAGCACGCAGCCCTGCTCCGCCCAGTAGCGCTGCAGCGCGAGGATCAGGTCCTGGAAGGTACGGGGGCGGATCCCTGGGCGGGCCATCGGTTGCCTCGAGCGACTGTCGCCGGCGGCCCGGCAGCGCGAAAGGCGCGATTATAGCGGAGCACGGGGCGTGCCCCGTTCCGGTATCGTTGGCCCGACGCGCCGCACGAGTTCGGCGGCAGGGGGATCCGGATGAGCGTGAACGACGCGGCAGACGTCGCCGACCTGATGCAGCACTGGCAGATGACGGTCGACCGCTTCATCGTGCACGCCGCGCGCTGGCACGGCGCGACCGAGGTCGTGACGCGCGGCGCCGACGGCGCGATCAGCCGCACGACCTGGAGCGACATCGAGCGCCGCGCGCGACAGGCGTCGGCGGCGCTGCTCGCCGGCGGCGTCGGCCCGGGGACCCGCGTCGCGACGCTGTCGATGAACGTCAGCCGCCACCTCGAGGCGTGGTTCGGCACGATGGGCATCGGCGCGGTCTGCCACACGCTGAACCCGCGGCTGTTCGACGAGCAGCTGATCTACATCATCAACCACGCCAAGGACCGCTGGCTGCTCGCCGACCCGCAGTTCGCGCCGCTCGTCGAGCGGCTGCGGCCGTACTGCCCGACGCTCGAGCGCATCGTCTATCTCTGCGACCGGGCGGAGCTGCCGGACGGCGGCGCGGCGGACTTCGAGAGCCTGATCGCCGCGCAGCCGGCCGAGGCCCGCTGGGGCGGCTTCGACGAGCACACCGCGGCGGCGCTCTGCTACACCTCCGGTACCACCGGCAACCCCAAGGGCGTGCTGTACTCGCACCGCTCGCAGATGCTGCACGCGCTGATCGTGGCGCAGCAGGACGCGCTCGCGCTCTCGGCGCGCGACGCGCTGCTGATGATCGTGCCGATGTTCCACGCCAACGCCTGGGGCCTGCCGTTCGCCGCCGCGGCGGCCGGCGCCAAGCTCGTGCTGCCGGGCGCGAAGCTGGATCCGGCATCGTTGTACGAGCTCCTCGAGCAGGAGCAGGTCACGTTCTCCGGCGGCGTGCCGACCGTCTGGCAGCTGCTGCTCGACTACCTGAAGGCGCGGCACCTGCGGCTCTCGACGCTCAAGCGCGCGCTGATCGGCGGCAGCGCCTGCCCGGAGGGCGTGCTGCGCGCGTTTCGCGACGACCACGGCGTCGAGGTGCTGCACGGCTGGGGCATGACCGAGATGTCGCCGATCGGCACGGTCTCCGGCCGCCCGAACGCGGCGGTCGCCGCGCTCGACGCCGACGCCCAGCTCGCCTACACGCTCAAGCAGGGCCGGGTGCCGTTCGGCGTCGACATGAAGATCACCGACGAGGGCGGCGGGCGGCTGCCCCACGATGGTGCACGCACCGGCTACCTCAAGGTCGCAGGGCCCGCGATCGTCGCCCGGTACTTCGGCGAGGACCACGACGTCCTCGACGCCGAGGGCTTCTTCGACACCGGTGACATCGGCTCGATCGACCGCGATGGCTACCTGCAGATCACCGACCGCGCCAAGGACCTGATCAAGTCGGGCGGCGAGTGGATCAGCTCCGTCGAGGTCGAGAACATCGCCGCCAGCCACCCCAAGGCCCTGATGGCCGCCGTCATCGCCGTGCCGCACCCGAAATGGCGCGAGCGCCCGCTGCTGGTCGTCAAGCTCAAGCCCGGCCAGAGCGCGACCGGCGACGAGTTCCTCGGTTTCCTCGACGGCAAGATCGCCAAGTGGTGGATGCCGGACGACGTCGTGTTCGTCGCCGAGATGCCGCTCGGCGCCACCGGCAAACTCGACAAGAAGAAGCTTCGCGCCCAGTTTCCGGCCGCGCCGGGCGCCTGACCGCGCCCCCGGTCCCCCGCTTCGGGCGTCGGCGAGCGCCCCATTGTGGTGCGCAACAGGATGAAATCGCACCATAATGGTGCGATAATCAACAGTTCGCCGAATCCAACCGCGCCTAACCGACTGATTCTGCTCCATCAGGGTGCACCGGCACGGATCCTGCACTCTCCGGGGCCTCGGTTCCCAGCCAATGTCCCGCTATCTGGAGGTTTGCGATGACGACTCCCGCCGATGTGGTGAAGCTGATCAAAGACCGTGAGGTCAAGTACGCCGATCTCCGGTTCACGGACACGCGCGGCAAGGAACAGCACGTCACGATCCCGTCGCGATACGTGAACGAGGAGTTCTTCGTCGACGGCAAGATGTTCGACGGCTCGTCCATCGCCGGTTGGAAGGGCATCAACGAGTCGGACATGATCCTGATGCCGGATCCGTCGACCGCGATCCTCGATCCGTTCTTCGAAGAGACGACGGTCAACATCCGCTGCGACATCATCGAGCCGGCGACGATGCAGGGCTACGAGCGCGACCCGCGCTCGCTCGGCAAGCGTGCCGAGGCCTACCTCAAGAGCACCGGCATCGCCGACTCGGCGCTGTTCGGCCCCGAAAACGAGTTCTTCATCTTCGACGACGTCAAGTGGGGCGCCGAAATGCACGCGGCGTCGTACGCCATCAACTCGGTCCAGGGCGCCTGGAATTCCGGCAGCGAGCTCGCCGACGGCAACCGCGGCCACCGGCCGGGCGTGAAGGGCGGCTACTTCCCGGTGCCGCCGGTCGACGCCTTCCAGGACATCCGCAGCGCCATGTGCGGCGCGCTCGAGGAGATGGGCCTCAAGGTCGAGGTGCACCACCATGAGGTCGCGACCGGCGGCCAGTGCGAAATCGGCGTCGGCGCCAACACGCTGGTGAAGAAGGCCGATGAGGTGCAGATCCTCAAGTACGCGATCCTCAACGTCGCGCACGGCTACGGCAAGACGGCGACCTTCATGCCGAAGCCGCTGGTCGGCGACAACGGCAGCGGCATGCACGTGCACCAGTCGCTGTCGAAGGACGGCAAGAACATCTTCGCCGGCGACAAGTACGCGGGCCTGTCCGAGACCTGCCTCTACTACATCGGCGGCATCATCAAGCACGCGCGTGCGCTGAACGCCTTCACGAACCCGGGTACCAACAGCTACAAGCGGCTCGTGCCGGGCTTCGAGGCGCCGGTGATGCTCGCCTACTCGGCGCGCAACCGCTCGGCGTCGATCCGGGTGCCCTGGGTGTCGAGCCCGAAGGCGCGCCGCATCGAGGTGCGCTTCCCCGACTCGTGCGCGAACCCGTACTTCGCGTTCGCGGCGATGATGATGGCCGGCCTCGACGGCATCCAGAACAAGATCCACCCGGGCGATCCGGCGGACAAGGATCTTTACGACCTGGAGCCCGAGGAGGCGAAGCACATCCCGACCGTGTGCCACTCGCTCGACATGGCGCTCGAGTGCCTCGACAAGGACCGCGAGTTCCTGAAGAAGGGCGGGGTGTTCACCGACGACGTCATCGACGCGTACATCGGCCTCAAGATGCAGGAGGTCACGCGCCTGCGGATGACGACGCATCCGGTCGAGTTCGACATGTACTACAGCTCCTGATGGCTCCCGGGACGGGGGGTGGCTGCGCGCCGCCCCCCGGCCCGTCCATCTGTGACGCGGTGCGCGATCCGAGCGACCGACGGGGTCGCGGGCGCGGGGGGTTCTTTGTCACACCGGAGGCGAAGGGCTATGCTGACTTCATGCGCTCCAGGCGTTCAACCCTCGGCCGGCTGTGTCTCGGCGCGGCGCTTTGGTGCGTCGCCTTCGCCGCGTGCGGCGGCGCAACGCTCTACAAGTGGGTCGACGCCGACGGCGTCACGCACTATTCGGACCGCCCGGAGCCCGGCGCCCAGAAGGTCAGGATCGCCTCGGCGCAGACCTACAAGGGCGACACCCGCCCGGCGGCCGCCGCCAGCGCTCGGCCGACCACTGCAGCCGCCAGCACCAGCTACAAGCGGCTCGAGATCACGAGCCCCGAGGACGGCGCCGTCCTCTGGAACACCGGCGGTCACCTCAACATCGGCGCGACACTCGAGCCGGGCCTGGTAGACGGCCACCAGCTATGGATCGTCCTCGACGGCAAGTCGCAGCAGGTCGGCCCCGACGGCAACTTGTCGGTCGACGTGGTGCGCGGCTCGCACACGGCCTCGGCGTCGGTGACCGACGCCAACGGCAACGAGCTGATCGTGTCCGCGCCAATCAGCTTCGTCGTCCGGCAGACCTCGATCGCACAGCCGCCGGAAGGCCCGCTGCTGCCGAAGGTCAAGCCCAAGAACTGACAGCGCCGCGCGGCGCCGGAGCGCGCCGTGCCCCGTGAAGCCCGCCTCGCCGCGCCCGGCGAGCGCTACGACAGCCTGCTCGACGCGCTGACGACCGCGATCGCGATCGTCGACGGGCAGGGCGTCGTCGACTACCTGAACTCGGCGGCGCAGACCCTGCTCGCGGTCGGCCTCAACCAGGCGCGCGGCCGTCCGCTCGGCGAGCTCGTGCGCGAGCCGGTGCCGCTGGAGGCAATCGTCGCCCGCGCCCGCACCGGCTCCGAGCCGATCCTGCACCGCGAGCTCAGGATCGCGCCGATGACCCGCGGCGACAGCCACTTCGTGGTCGACTGCACGGCCTCGCCGATCGACGGCGAGCGGGTGCTGCTCGAGATCTCGGACACCACCCGCCAGCAGCGCATCAGCCGCGACACCGCGCTGCTCGCGCAGCTCGATGGCAGCCGCCAGATGGTCCGGCAGCTGGCGCACGAGATCAAGAATCCGCTCGGCGGGCTGCGCGGCGCCGCGCAGCTGCTCGAGCGCGAGCTACCGGCCGAGCCGCTCAAGGACTACACGCGCCTGATCATCCGCGAGGCCGACCGGCTGCGGAAGCTCGTCGACAACCTGCTCGGGCCCGGCGCGCCGCCGAACAAGATTTCGATCAACCCGCACGAGATGCTGCAGCACGTCTACCAGCTGCTCCGCAGCGAGGCGCCCGGCGGCGTCGCGATCCTCAGGGACTACGACCCGAGCCTGCCGGCCGTGTTCGCCGACCGCGACCAGATGATCCAGGCGATGCTGAACCTCGGCCGCAATGCCGTGCAGGCGCTCGGCGACTACGGCCGCCTGACGCTCAGGACGCGCGCGATCGTCAACGCGACGATCGGCACGCGCCGCCACCGCGTCGTCGCCAGCATCGAGTTCGAGGACAACGGCGCCGGCGTCCCGCCGGAGATCGCCGACACGATCTTCTATCCGCTCGTGACCAGCCGCCCGGGCGGCACCGGGCTCGGCCTCGCCGTCGCGCAGGATCTCGTGACCCGCCACGGCGGGCTGATCGAGTTCGAGAGCCGACCCGGGCACACCGTATTCACGCTGCTCTTGCCGTTCGAGGAAGCATCCGATGGCTGAACCGCTCTCTGTCTGGCTCGTCGACGACGATGCCTCGATCCGCTGGGTGCTCGAGCGCGCGCTCAAGGCGAGTGGCATGGCGCCGCGGGCCTTCGAGGAGGCGCAGGGCGCCTTGACGGCGCTCGCGAGCGGCGAGCCCGACGTGCTGATCACCGACATCCGCATGCCCGGCAAGAGCGGTCTGAAGCTGCTCGACGAGGTGCAGGCCTCGCATCCGCGGCTGCCGGTGATCGTGATGACCGCGCACACCGACCTCGACGCCGCGGTCGCCGCCTACCAGGGCGGCGCGTTCGAGTACCTGCCGAAGCCGTTCGACATCGACGAGGCGGTCGCGCTCGTGCGCCGCGCCGCGCACGAGCCCGCGGCCGCGGCCGAGGAACCGGCCGAGGACGGCCAGATCCCGGAGCTGCTCGGCCACGCGCCGGCGATGCAGGAAGTGTTCCGCGCGATCGGCCGGCTGTCGCGCTCGAGCATCACGGTGCTGATCAACGGCGAGTCGGGCACCGGCAAGGAACTCGTCGCGCGCGCGCTGCACCGCCACAGCCCGCGGTCCGCGAAGCCCTTCATCGCGCTCAACACCTCGGCCTTCACGCCGGACCTCCTCGAGTCGGAACTCTTTGGCCACGAGAAGGGCGCGTTCACCGGCGCCGACAGCCTGCGCCGCGGGCGCTTCGAGCAGGCCGACGGCGGCACGCTGTTCCTCGACGAGATCGGCGACATGTCGAAGGCGCTGCAGACGCGGCTGCTCCGCGTGCTCGCCGAGGGCGAGTTCTACCGCGTCGGCGGCAACACGCCGATCCGCGTCGACGTGCGCGTGATCGCGGCGACCCACCAGGATCTCGAGGCGCGCGTGAAGAACGGCCAGTTCCGCGAGGACCTGCTGCACCGCCTGAACGTGATCCGCATCGCGCTGCCGCCGCTGCGCTCGCGGCGCGAGGACGTCCCGGAGCTGCTGCGCCACTACCTGCTCGCGGCGGCGCGCGAGCTCGGCGCCGACCCGAAGGCCCTGACGCCGGCCGCGGAGCGGACGCTTGTCGCCGCCGACTGGCCGGGCAATGTCCGCCAGCTCGTCAACGTGTGCCGGCGCCTGATGGTCGCGGCGCCGGGCAGCGAGATCCGCCCCGAGGACCTGCCCGCTGAGCTCGGTGGGCCCGCGCGCGGCGAGTTGCAGGACGACTGGGCGCGCGCGCTCGAGCAGTGGGCGCGGGGGCGGGCGCGCGAGGGCGGCCAGCCGCTGCTCGACGCGGCGCTGCCCGAGTTCGAGCGCACGCTGATCCGCGTCGCGCTCGCGCGCTCCGAGGGCCGGCGGCAGGATGCGGCCAAGGTGCTCGGCTGGGGCCGCAATACGCTGACCCGCAAGATGCGCGAGCTCGGCATGGACGGCGGCGACGAGGCGCCGACGGCCGCCTGAGGCGAGTCAGCCGCCCGCGAGGCGCCCGGCCTCGTCCCGCAGCGTGCGCCGGAGGATCTTGCCGACCGGCGTCTTCGGCAGCGCGTCGCGGAACTCGAAGGACCTCGGGCGCTTGTACGCCGCGAGCCGCTCGCCGCAGAACGCGCGCAGCTCCGCCTCGGTCAGCGACGGGTCGCTCGCCACGACGAACGCCGCCGGCACCTCGCCGGAGCGGCCATCGGGCGTTGCCACGACCGCGGCCTCCAGCACCTTCGGGTGCGCGAGCAGCACCGCCTCCACCTCGTTCGGGAACACGTTGAAGCCCGACACCAGGATCATGTCCTTCTTGCGGTCGGAGACCCGCAGGTAGCCGCGCCCGTCGAGGCTGCCGACGTCGCCGGTGCGCAGGTAACCGTCCTCGGTCATGACGGTCGCCGTCTCGTCCGGGCGCTGCCAGTAGCCGGCCATCACCTGCGGGCCGCGCACGCAGATCTCGCCCGCTTCGCCGACTGCGAGCTCGCGGCCGTCGAGGTCGCGGATCGAGAGCTCGGCGAGCGGCAGCGGCAATCCGACGCTGCCATCGAACGGCCGGCCGTCGAGCGCCTGCATGGTCACGATGCCGCTCGCCTCGGTGAGGCCGTAGATCTCGCTGATCTCGACGCCGGAGAGCGCGCGCCAACGCTCGGCGACGACGCTCTGGGTCGCCGCGGCGCCCGACAATGCGACGCGGCAGTGCGAGAAGTCGACCTCGCGGATCCGCGAGTGATGCAGCAGCGCGTTGTAGAGCGTGTTGGTGCCGCCGAGCGCGGTGAAGCGCTGGCTGGCGAGCGTCGCGACGAACGCGTCGACGTTGCGCGGGTCCGCGATCAGCAGCACCGCGCTGCCCTGGTCGAGGCCGCGGAACAGGCCGACCATCAGCGCGCCGGCGTGATACAGGGGCAGCGGAACCGCCGTCCGGTGCGGGGCGTCGCGGTCGTCGAGGAACGGGCCGAACCAGGCCCGCTGCTGCGCCTGCTGCGCGAGCACATTGCGGTGCGTCAGCACCGCGCCCTTCGCGACGCCGGTCGTGCCGCCGGTGAAGAGCAGGAACGCCGGGTCGCCCGGGGCGACCGCGACCGGCTCGACCGTTGCCGCGGCGCCCTCGGCGAGCACCGACTCGAGCGCGTGGCGTGCCGGTCGCGAACCGGAGGCAGCGCGCACCGGCGCGCCGCCGGCGCCGAGCAGGCTCGTCGGCGCGACGAGCACGAGCCGGTCGAGCTCGAGCGCGCACTCGGCCATCGCCTTGTCGACCACCGGCACCGCCGGCTCCCACGCGATCAGCGTGCGCGCGCACGCGTCGCGCAGCTGGTGCGCGAGCTCGCGGGGCGTGTAGAGCGGGTTCGCCGTGACGACCACGTAGCCGCCGAGCAGCGCGCCGAAGGTGGCGATCGGGAACGCGAGCACGTTCGGCAGCAGGATCGCGACGCGCTCGCCGGGCGCGATCCCCTGGCGCTGCAGCCACGCCGCGACGGCACGGGCGTGGGCGTGACACTCACCGAAGCTCATCGAGCGGCCGAGCGACCAGTAGGCCTCGCGATCGGCGTAGCGCTCGCAATGCTCGCGAATCAGCGCCGCGACGCTCTGATGCGAGACCGCGGGCCGGGTCTCGACCGCCCGCGGATAGCTTTGGATCCAGAACGGTTCCACGGAACCCCCCTTGCCGACCGTCCGAGCCCGCGCCTAGCTGCCCCTCGGGCGGTGCGCTTCGTCGCGCAGTGCGCGCCGCAGGATCTTACCGACCGGCGTCTTCGGCAGCGCCTCACGGAACTCGATCCGCTTCGGGCGCTTGTAGGCCGTCAGCTGCTCGGCGCAGAACGCGCGCAGCTCGGCCTCCGTCAGCGTCGGGTCGCGCCGCACGACGAACGCCGCCGGCGCCTCGCCCGAGTGGCCGTCGGGCGCCGAAACGACGGCCGCCTCGAGGACCTTCGGGTGCGTGAGCAGCACCGCCTCGACCTCGTTCGGGTAGACGTTGAAGCCCGACACCAGGATCATGTCCTTCTTGCGGTCCGAGATCCGCAGGAAGCCGTCGGCGTCGATGCTGCCGATGTCGCCGCTCCTGAGGTAGCCGTCCTCGGTCATCACCTCGGCGGTCGCCTCCGGCCGGTTCCAGTAGCCCGCCATGACCTGCGGGCCGCGGATGCAGACCTCGCCCGTCTCACCGGCGCCGAGCTCGCGGTTGCCGAGGTCGCGGATCGAGATGTCGGTCAGGGGATACGGCAGCCCGGCCGAGCCGTTGAATGGCCGTCCGTCGAGCGGCTGCTGGCTGATGTAGCAGCAGGTCTCGGTCATGCCGTAGCCCTCGACGATGCTCATCCCCGTGAGCGCGTGCCAGCCGTCGACGATCGCCTGCTGGGTCGCCGTCGCGCCGGCGCCGGAGACCCAGCACTCGGAGAAATCGACGTCGCGGATCCGCGGGTGGTTGAGGAGCGCGGCATAGAGCGTATTGACGCCGCCCATCGACGTGAAGCGCTGCCCGATCATCGTGTCGACGAGACCGTCGAGGTCGCGCGGGTTCGCGATCAGGATGCAAGAGCCGCCGTGCAGGAGGTTGCGGAACATGCCGGCCATCAGCGCGGCGATGTGATAGAGCGGCAGCGCCGTGATCGCGCGGTGCGGCGCGCGGTCGGCCGGGATGAACGGCGCGCTCCACGCGTGCTGCTGCGCGAGATCGGCGAGCACGTTGCGCTGGGTCAGCACCGCGCCCTTGGACACGCCGGTCGTGCCGCCGGTGTACTGCAGGAACGCCGGGCTCGACGGCCCGATGGCTGCCGGCGCGGGCGGATGGCCGGCGCCGGCCGCGAGCGTCGCCTCGAGCGACCAGCGGGCCGGCGTGCCGTTGGCGGCTGGCGGCACGCGGCGCGCGTCGGTGCCGGCGCCGAGCAGCGCATCCATCGCGACCGTGACGATCCGCTCCAGCCCGAGCGCGGCGAGCGCGCTCTCGACCACCGGCAGCGCCGGCTCCCAGACGACGAGCGTGCGCGCGCCCGCGTCGGTGAGCTGGTGCACGAGCTCGCGCACCGTGTACGAGGGGTTGACGTTGACCAGCACGTGGCCGCCGGCCAGCGCGCCGTAGGTGACGACCGGGAAGGCGAGCACGTTCGGCAGCATGACCGCGATGCGCTCGCCGGCCGGGATCCCCTGCCGCGCGAGCCAGCCCGCGAAGGCCGCTGCGAGCTCGAAGCACTCGCCGAACGACATCGACCGGCCCATCGACCAGAACGCCTCGCGGTCGGCGTAGCGGCCGCAATGGACCGCGATCAGCTCGGCCACGGAGCCGTCCGGGATCGCCGGGGCGGGATCGACCGCGCGCGGGTAACTCCTCAGCCAGATCGGGTCCATCGGCGCCTCCAGCCCCCCGGGGTGGCGGCGCATTCTGGCATGCGCGCGGCCGCGGCCGCGGCGGCGCCGGCGATGCCTATAATTGCCGCCCATGTACGACCTGCTGCACCGCGTCGGCCTCGACGCCGACCGCCTCCTGTTCGGCAACCCGCTGAGCGACTGGATCTACGCGCTCGGGCTCGGCGTCGTCACCTTCCTCACGCTGCTGTTCGTGCACCGCCAGATCGCCGCGCGCACGCGGCGCTTCGGCGGGAGCGAGCTGCCGCCGGGCTTCAGGCTGCTGCTGCGGCTCCAACGCAGCACCAAGGTCTCGCCGCTGCTCGCCGTCTCGCTGCTGGTCGGCTCCAAGTACCTGGACCTCGGGCCGCGCGCCGAGCGGCTGACGACTGGCGTGATCGTGGTGCTGGTGGCGCTGCAGCTCGGCCTCTGGGCATCCGTCGCCGTGCGCTTCTACCTCGAGGAGCAGGCGGAGGCCGTCGGCCGCCAGAAGTCGCAGGCGATGGTGACGATCGCGCAATTCGTCGCCAACCTCGCGATCTGGTCGCTGGTCGTGCTGCTCGCGCTCGACAACCTGGGCTTCCAGGTCAAGACGCTGATCGCCGGCCTCGGCATCGGCGGCATCGCGGTCGCGCTCGCGGTCCAGAATGTGCTCGGCGACCTGTTCGCGTCGGTGTCGATCGCGCTCGACAAGCCGTTCGAGGTCGGCGACTCGCTGACCCTCGACTCGGGCTACACCGGCACCGTCGAGGCCGTCGGCATCAAGAGCACGCGCCTGCGGAGCACGACCGGCGAGCAGATCATCGTCGCCAACGCGGAGCTCGTGAAGGCGCGGATCCGCAACTACGGCCGGCTCGCCGAGCGCCGCTCGGTGTTCCGTTTCGTGATCGCGCTCGGCACCACGGCCGCGGCGCTCGCCACGGTGCCGCAGATCGTCCGCGCCGCGGTCGATGCGCAGTCGCGCGGCCGATTCGAGCGGGCGCACCTGGTCGGATTCGTGCCGCGCGGCGCCGAGTTCGAGGTCTCGTTCGTGGTCGGCAGCGACGACTACACGCTGTTCCTCGACGTGCAGCAGGCGATCCACCTCGCGATCGCCGCGGAGCTCGAGCGCCGCGGCATCCGGCTCGCGCCGCCGGTCTAGCTCAGCGCGCCGCCGGCTGCGAGGTATCGAGCGTGCCGGTCAGCGCCGCGACGCTCGCGAGGCCCTGTGCGGCGAGATAGGCGGCGATCCCGTCGTTGATGCGCCGGCAGACGTGCGGGTCGTAGAAGAGCGCGGTGCCGACGCCGACGGCGCTCGCGCCGGCGATCAGGAACTCGAGCGCGTCGGTGGCGCTGACGATGCCGCCCTGGCCGATGATCGGCACGCCGTGGCGCTTCGCGACGTCGTAGACCTGGTGGACCTTCAGCAGCGCGATCGGCTTGATCGCCGGCCCCGACAGGCCGCCCTGGATGTTGCCGATCACCGGCCGCCGCGTGCGCGAGTCGATGGCCATGCCCATGACGGTGTTGATGACCGCGAGGCCGTTCGTGCCGGCCTCGATGCACAGCCGCGCATTCTCGCGGATGTCGGTCTGGTTCGGCGACAGCTTCGTGATCAGCGGCTTGCGGGTGGCGGCGCGGCACGCGGCGACGACGCGCGCGCTCATGTCGGGGTAGTTGCCAAACTGCACGCCGCCTTCCTTGACGTTCGGGCAGGAGATGTTGATCTCCATCGCGTCGATCGGCGAGTCGTCGAAGCGGCGCACGACCTCGACGTACTCGTCGATCGTGCCGCCGGAGACGTTGGCGATGAAGCGCGTCTCCTCGAAGTCGAGTCCCGGCAGGATGTGTTCGACGACGTGCGCCGCGCCCGGGTTCTGCAGCCCGATCGCGTTCAGCATGCCGGTCGCCGTCTCGTAGACGCGGTGCGCCGGGTTGCCGAGGCGCGGCTTGAGCGTCGTGCCCTTGAGCACCACCGCCCCGCAATCGCGGTTGGAGAAGCCGGCGACGCGCGTGTATTCCTCGCCGAAGCCGACGCAGCCCGACAGCAGCACGATCGGCGAGGCGAACTCGAGGCCGCAGAACGTCGTCGCGAGGGACGCGGGCGGGGCTTCACGTACGTCGGGCATGCGAGGATTATAGCCGGCGGATCCCTGGACCACGGCCGCATGTTCGACATCATCCTGCTCGAGCCCGAGATTCCGCCGAACACCGGCAATGCGATCCGCCTGGCCGCCAACACCGGCTGCCGGCTGCACCTCGTGCACCCGCTCGGCTTCTCGATCGACGACGCCCAGGTGCGCCGCGCCGGGCTCGACTACCACGAGATGGCGCGCGTCCGGGACTATCCCGACCTCGCCGCCTGCCTGCGCGCGCTGGCGCCGGCGCGGCTCTACGCGGTCGAGACCGGCGGCAGCCGCCGCTACAGCGACGTCCGCTACCAGCCCGGCGACGCGTTCCTGTTCGGCCGCGAGACGAGCGGCCTGCCGGCCGCGGTCACGGCGGCGCTGCCGGAGGGCTCGGTCGTCAGCATCCCGATGCGCCCCGGCAACCGCAGCGTCAACCTCTCCAACGCGGTGGCGCTGGTCGTCTACGAGGCCTGGCGGCAGAACGATTTCCGGGTGGACGGGCCGTGACCGGCGCGGACGACGCCGACGCGCCGCCGCGCGTCCGGCTCGGTACGTGGGTGATGGCGCTGGTGCGGCTCGGCGCCGGCTGGCTGATCGCCGCCCGCCCGCTCGTGCTGCTCGTCGCCGACGGCTCGCCGATCGGCGCCCGGGTGGCGCTGCCCGCCCGGCTCGCGATCGCCGCGGCGCTCGGTCTCGGCCTGGCGGTCTTCGCCTGGCCGCGCAGCTGCCTGTGGGGGCTCGCCGTGCTGCTGGCGGCGCTCGCCGGCTTCGAGCTGCTCGGCCGCTCGCTCGGCCTGCCGCCGACGCCGCGGCTCGCGAGCGCCGCCGCGATCCTCGCGGTGCTCGCCGCCGGCGAGTGGCTGACGCGCCGCGTCGAGCGCCGCCGCTAGCGCGGCGTCACGTCGCCGCGGGCCTGGGCCCTGAGCTGCGCCTTCTGGATCTTGCCGGTCGAGGTCTTCGGCAGCGTCACGAACTCGACCGCCTTCGGCACCTTGAAGTGGGCAAGCTGCGCGCGGCAGTGGGCGATGAGCTCGGCGGCCGTCGCGTCACTGCCGGGGCGGAGCTCGACGTACGCACACGGCGTCTCGCCCCACTTCGGGTCGGGCCGCGCGACGACCGCGCACGCCTGCACCGCGGGGTGGCGGTAGAGCACGTCCTCGACCTCGAGCGACGAGATGTTCTCGCCACCCGAGATGATGATGTCCTTGGAGCGGTCGCGGATCTTGACGTAGCCGTCCGGCTGCACCACCGCGAGGTCACCGCTGCGGAACCAGCCGCCGGCGAACGCCGCTTCGGTTGCGCGTTCGTTCTTGAGGTAACCCTTCATCATGATGTTGCCGCGGAACATGATCTCGCCCATCGTGACGCCGTCGGCCGGCACCGGCGCGAGCGTCTGCGGATCGAGCACCGCCATCGCCTCCTGCAGCAGGTAGGCGACGCCCTGGCGGCCATTGCGCTCGGCGCGCGCCGCGAGGTCGAGGGCGTCCCATTCGGGCTGCCTGGCGCAGACCGCCGCCGGGCCATAGGTCTCGGTGAGGCCGTAGACGTGCGTCAGCTCGAAGCCGATCTTCTCCATGCCCTCGATCATCGCCTCCGGCGGCGCCGCGCCCGCGACCATCGCGTGCACGCGGTGCGCGATGCCCGCGCGCCATTCCGCCGGCGCGCCGGCGAGCAGCATGTGCACGATCGGCGCGCCGCAGTAGTGCGTGACGCGCTCGGCGCTGATCAGCTGGAAGATCGTCGCCGCGTCGACCTTGCGCAGGCAGACGTTGGTGCCGGCGTTCGCCGCCATGCTCCACGCGAAGCACCAGCCGTTGCAGTGAAAGAGCGGCAGCGTCCACAGGTACACCGAGTGCTGCGGCACGCCCCAGGTCGCGAGGTTGCACAGCGCGTTCAGGTACGCGCCGCGATGGTGGTAGACGACGCCCTTGGGGTCGCCCGTCGTGCCGGAGGTGTAGTTGAGCGAGATCGCGTCCCACTCGTCCTCCGGGCGCAGCCACTCGAACTCGGGGTCGCCCGAGGCGAGCAGCGCCTCGTAGTCGTGCGTGCCGAGGCGCTCGCCGGGGCCGGTGTACTCGGGATCGTCGACGTCGACCACGAACGGTGGGCGGGCGAGGAGCCGGAGCGCCTGCCGGACCACCGGCGCGAACTCGCGATCGGTGATCAGGATCCGCGCCTCGCCGAACTCGAGCATGAAGGCGATCGATTCCGCGTCGAGGCGCGTGTTGAGCGTATTGAGCACCGCGCCCGCCATCGGCACGCCGAAGTGCGCCTCGATCATCTCGGGCGTGTTGGCGAGCATCACGGCCACCGTGTCGCCGCGGCCGATGCCGCGCTGCGCGAGCGCCGAGGCGAGACGCCGGCAGCGCGCGTAGGTCTCGGCCCAGGTCTGGCGCCGCGCGCCGTGCACGATCGCGGCCCGGCGCGGATAGACGCGCGCGCTGCGCTCGAGGAACGCGAGCGGCGTCAGCGCGACGAAATTGGCAGGCCGCCGCCCGAGTCCCTGCGAGTACGGATTCGTCGGCATCTCGGCCCCCCTGGATCCAGCCCTATTCGCGCTTGAGCTCGCGGCCCATCAGCGACCGGACCGCGGCACGGACATCGCCCCGTTCGTGGAGCACGCGGTAGACCTGCTCGGTGATCGGCATCTCGACGTGCGCCTTCGCCGCGACCGCGCGGACCGCGCGCGCCGCCTGCACGCCCTCGACGACCTGGCCGATCTCGCGCTGCGCCTCGGCGGGCGTGCGCCCGGCCGCGATCGCGAGCCCGAAGCGGCGGTTCCGGGACAGGTCGTCGGTGCAGGTGAGCACGAGGTCGCCGAGCGCCGCGAGCCCCATGAACGTTTCCTGGCGCGCGCCGAGCGCGAGCCCGAGCCGGGTCATCTCGGCGAGCCCGCGCGTGATCAGCGCGATGCGCGTGTTGGCGCCGAAGCCCATGCCGTCGGCGATCCCGGTGCCGATCGCGAGCACGTTCTTGACGGCGCCGCCGACCTCGACGCCGACGATGTCGGGCGAGGTGTAGGCGCGGAAGTTTCGGCCGGACAGCGACTGCGCGAGCTCCGCCGCAAAGCGCTCGTCGGGCGAGGCGACCGTCATCGCCGTCGGCAGCCCCTGGCCGACCTCGCGCGCGAAGGTCGGGCCGGACAGCACCGCGATCGGCACGTCGGGCCCGAGGACCTCGCGGGCCACCTGGTGCGGCAGCAGGCCGGTGGCGAGCTCGAAGCCCTTGGTCGCCCACGCCACGCGCTGGCCGGGCCGCAGCCGCGGGGCGAGCCGCGCGAGCGTGTCGCGCAGCGCGTGGCTCGGCACGGCGACCAGGATGTCGAGTGCGCCGCCGACCGCGCGCTCGAAGTCAGGCTCGACGTCGAGTCCGGCCGGGAAGGCGGCGTCGGGCAGGTAGCGCGCGTTCGTGCGCTGCGCGGCGAGCCGTGCGAGCGCGGCGGGGTCGCGGCCCCACAGGAACGTCGGCCGCCCGGCGCGCGCGAACTGGATGGCGAGCGCCGTGCCCCAGGAGCCGGCGCCGAGCACGGCGATCGGCGCCGGGGTCAGAGCCGCGCCGCGTTCGCCTGGCATGTCGGTTCGCCGGCGCGGTCTTCAGTTGACCGCGGGCTGCGTCGCCTGGCGGGCGGCCTGCTCGAGCGACTGCTGGAACAGCCCGTCGAAGTTCACCGGCGGCAGCAGGAACGGCGGGAAGCCGCCGCGCAGGATCAGGTCCGAGACGGCCTGGCGCGCATACGGGAACAGCACGCCCGGGCAGAACGCCCCCACCACGCGGCGCGTCTCCTCGTCGGAGTAGCCGCGGATCGTAAAGAGGCCGGCCTGCTTGACCTCGACGAGGTACGCGGCCTTGTCCGCGATCTTGGCCTCGAGCGTGATCGTCAGCACCACCTCGTGCACCGTCTCGGCCAACGCGGAGGCGGACGTGTTCATATTGAGGTTGAACTGCGGGTTCCACTCGGTCGCCTGGATGTTCGGACCGGTCGGCGCCTCGAAGGAGGCGTCCTTGACGTAGATGTTCTGCAGCACGAGCTCCTGGGCGGTCTGCTCGGTGCCCGGCGCGGTACCGGTCGGAATCTGGTCTGCCATGGTGGAATCCTGTTTTGAACGATGAGCGAAGGGATCAGGAGGCGACGACGCCGGCGGCGGGTGCCCGTCAGCCGGTACCCGCCCGGAGCAGCGCGTCGAGTTCGCCGTTCCGGTCGAGCTCGTGCAAATCATCCGAGCCGCCGACCGGGCGGTCGCCGATGAAGATCTGCGGTACCGTGCGCCGACCGCTCCGCGCGATCATCTCGGCGCGGCGCGCAGGCTCGGCCTCGACGTCGATCTCGGTCCACGCCACGCCCTTGCGCTCGAGCAGGGCGCGCGCGCGGGCGCAGTACGGGCACCAGCCCGTGGCGTACATGGTGATCGCACGCGTCGTCACCGCGGGCCCCACTCAGTCCTTCACCACCGGCAGGTTCTCCTGGCGCCAGGCCGCGAGGCCGCCCCGCAGGTTGTACGCCTTGGTGAAACCGAGCCGGCCGAGGTGCCGCGCTGCCGCGCCGGCGGTCGTGCCGCTGTCGCAGTAGGCGATGACGGCCTTCTCCTTGAAGCGCTCGAGCGGCTTGGCGCCGTCGGCGATCGCCGCGCCCGGGACGTGCTTCGCGCCGGCGATGTGGCCCGCCTCGAACGCCTCGCGCGCCCGGATGTCGACCAGCACCGCGCCGCCGTTGACGAGGCGGACGGCCTCGGTCGGGGAGATCGAGCCGAACGCCGCCGTGCGCGCGCGGAACTCGTGCACGATCGCGAGCACGGCCATCACCGCCGTGGCGGCGACGAGCCAATAGTGGTTGGCGACGTATTGGAGAAACTGCTGCATGTTCAGATACTTCTGCCACCTTGGGCGGCAGCGGGCCCGCCATTATAGCAGCCGGCCGCCGACGGCTAGGCTCGGCTAGAGTAGCCGCCGTGAAATGCCCTTCGCCGCGCCGGCTGCTCCCGACCCTCGCCCTCGCGCTGCTGGCCGCCTCGCCCTCGCTCGCCGCCACGAGCCCCGCCGACACCGAGGCGGCGCTCGGCCGCGTCCGGACGCGGATCCGCGAGGTGACCGAGGCGGTGCAGGGCGACGTGTCGCGCCGTGACGGCGTCGCCCACGACCTCAAGGTCGCCGACGAGGCGCTCGCGGCCGCCAAGAAGCGCCTCGAGGACGTCCGCGCCCGCCGTGCGGCGAGCGAGGCGCGGCACGGCGAGCTCAAGGCCGACGAGGAGCGCGCCGCGCGCGAGCTCGCGGCCGAGCGCGAGGCGCTCGCCGGGCAGCTGCGCAGCGCCTATGTCGGCGGCCGCGACGAGGAACTCAAGGTGCTGCTGAACGCCGGCGAACCGGCGACGCTCGGGCGGATGCTCGCCTACTACTCCTACCTCGGCCGCGCGCGCGCCGACCGGATCCGCGCGCGCGCGGCGCGCCTCGAGGCGCTCGACGAGGCGCTCGCCACCGAGACGGCGCGCCTCGCCGCGCTCGAGGACGAGCGCCGGCACGAGGCGTCCGCCTACGACGCCGCGCGCGGCAACCGGCAGCGCGCGCTCGGCGAGCTGCAGGCGCGCATCGCGAGCCGCTCGGCCGAGCTCAAGGACCTGAAGGCGAACGCGGCCTCGCTCGAGGACCTGCTGGCGCGCCTGCGGGCCGCGCTCGAGGACTTCGACAGCGCCGAGTTCGCCGGGTCCGCCGGCCGGCCTTTCACGGACGTGCACGGACGCCTGCCCTGGCCGGCTCACGGCAAGCTGCTCGCCCAGTTCGGCGAGCCGCGGGCCGCCGGCCTCAAGTGGCAGGGCCTGCTGCTCGAGACCCGCCACGCCGGCGAGATCCGCGCCCCGTACTTCGGCCGGGTCGTCTACGCCGACTGGCTGCCGGGCCTCGGGCTGCTGATGATCCTCGACCACGGCGGCGGCTATCTCAGCCTCTACGGCTACAACGAGAAACTCTACAAGGCGGTCGGCGACCGGGTCCGGCCGGGCGACGTCATCGCGGCCAGCTTCGGTGACGGCGGCGCCCGCCCGGAGCTCTACTTCGAGATCCGCCAGGGAGCCCGCCCGCTCGATCCGAGGGCCTGGCTGAAGGGGGCCCCCCGGCCCTGAAATTGCGGGCCGCGCGGATCGTGACGGCACGCACAGCGCCGCCCGGCCGCGCTACGGAAGTGCGGATTGGCTCAAGGATTCGGCTCCCACATTAGGTCAACTTGGTAACCCTGAATCGGGCGTCATCCGCCGGCCTTACGCGCGGACCCCTAGCAGGTAAACGATGGTTGCCGTAGCCCAAAAACCGAACGCCGGCCTGCCGAGCCTCGACCCGTACGGGCAGCTGATCAAGATGCTGTTCCCGCGGGCGCAGTCGATCGCCGTCTACGGCATGGGCGGCCCGCCGCTGTGGGTCGCGAGCGGCCAGGACGACCCGGACATGCACCGCCTCGCCGAGGAGCTGCTGTCCGAGCGCAACGCCCGGACACCGAACGACATCGACGGCACGACCCGCGCCTTCGACGGCGCCAACGCCTACGCCTTCCTGATGCGCGACGAGCAGGGCCTGCCGCTCGCGGTCGTGACGCTGCTCGCCCGCGAGGGCGGCGAGGCGAGGCCGATGTCGCTGGTGCTCGGACTGCTGCGCCCGGCGCTCGAGTGCCTGCAGCGCGACCTCGCGCTGCGGGCCTCGCTCGGCGCGATGACGCGCGACCTGTCGTCCCGCGACCGCGACCTCGAGCTGCTGCTCGACGCGTCGGTCGAGCGCGCCGACACGCCGCGCGACGCCGACGAACTCAGCCGGCTGGTGCAGGCGGCGGTCGACCACCTCGGCTGCACGATCGGCACGCTGATCATCCCCGAGCGCTCGGTCGCGATCGTGCGCACGCAGCGCGACCAGACCCGCGGCGACGAGGCCGGCATCGTGACCCGCACGCACCGCCACCTGCTGACCTGGGCGCAGCTGCAGCGGCGCACGATGATCGTCAACAAGGTCACGGCCGGCTCGGACAAGGTGCCGCCGTTCAAGATCCTGTCGGTGCCGGTGCGCCACCTGTCGAACCGCGTCATCGGCTTCCTTGCGCTGTTCAATCACGCCGACGCCTCGGACTTCGAGCTCAGGCACACGCGCCTCGCGGAGCTGCTGGCGCGCAAGGTCACCTCGATCCTGCTGACGAGCTACGACGCGGCGACCGGGCTCCTCGCGCGCGGCTCGTTCGAGCAGCAGGTCGACACGCTGCTCGCGGGCCGCACCGAACACGGCACGGACTCGGTCGTGTATCTCGACATCGACCAGATGCACGTGATCAACGAGAACTTCGGCATGCACGTCGGCGACGAGACGATCGCGCGCGTGGCCGAGATCGTGCGGCGGCGGGCGCCGAGCGGCGCGCTGTGCGCGCGCATCTCGGGCGACCGCTTCGCGCTGTTCCTCGCCGGGGCCAATGCCGACGCCGCGGCCAAGGCCGCCGAGGCGATCCGCGAGAGCGTCGGCGAGCTGACGCAGCAGCGCGCCGAAGGCGTGCTCCGGGTCAGCCTGAGCGCGGGCGTCGCGCTGCTGCCCGCGAACTCCAAGCACCCGCTGTCGCACGCGCTCGCGATCGCCGAGATCGCCAGCAAGGCGGCCAAGGACCACGGCCGCGACCGCGTCGAGAAATTCGACAACAGCGACATGAGCATGGTCCGGCGCCACGGCGAGGTACAGATCGTCGCCGGCCTGCGCGAGGCGATCGCGACCGGGCGCTTCCGGCTCTACGCGCAGCCGATCCTGCCGCTGTCGGCCGGCCCCTCCGAGCCGCGCTTCGAGATCCTGATCCGCATGCTCACCGAGGACGGCGAGCTGCTGCCGCCCGCGAAGTTCCTGCCGGCCGCGGAGAGCTACCAGCTGATGCCGGCGATCGACCGCTGGGTCGTCGAGAACTCGCTCAAGGAGCTGACCAAGCACGCCGCGGCGCTGAAGGGCCGCATCGCGCGCTTCGCGATCAACCTGTCCGGCCAGTCGGTCGGCGACCCCGAATGCGCGCAGTTCATCGAGGCGCAGATCGGCGCGTCGGGTATCCCGGCGGACATCATCTGCTTCGAGCTCACCGAGACGGCGGCGGTGACGCACCTCGAGCGCGCCGTGGCGTTCATGGAGCGCCTGAAGAACATCGGCTGCGAGTTCGCGCTCGACGACTTCGGCACCGGCGCCTCGTCGCTCGCGTACCTGAAGAGCCTGCCCGTCTCGGTCCTCAAGATCGACGGCAGCTTCGTGCGCGACGCGCTGCTGAACGGCCGCTCCGACTCGATGGTCAAGGCCGTCGCGCAGCTGGCGCGCGCGATGGGCATCACGACGGTCGCCGAGTACGTCGAGACCGACGACATCCGCATCCGCATGGCGAACCTCGGCGTCGACTACGGCCAGGGCTTCGCGATCGGCAAGCCGGTGCCGCTCGCGGAGGTGCTGCAGGACCTGTCGCTCTACGAGCTGGTCGCCGCCGGCGACGGCACGATCGGCACCGACATCGACCTCGGCTCCGACGTTCCGCGCCTGACCGGCTGAGCGGGCCGACCCGCCCCGAGGTCGCCGAGTGCAAGAGCGTCGCGCACATCCCGCTCCTCCCGCAGAGGACCTCGACGGGCTCGTCCGCCACGTCGCGCTCGCCGACTGGCTCGTGCTCGCGGTCGTGCTGCTGCACCAGATGGTCGCCGCACGCGGCGGCCTCAGCGTCCCGATCGCGGCCGCGATCGGCGTGTTCGCCGCGGTCAGCGTGCTGCTGCGCATGCCGTGGCTGCCGGTGACCGGCGCCACCGCGCGGCTCGAGCTCGAGACCTGGGCGATGGCCGTGTTCATCAGCTTCGTGATCTGGCGGACCGGCGGCGCGGACAGCCCGCTGCAGAGCCTGTACCTGCTGCCCATCGTGCTCGCGTCGCTTGTGCTGCCGACGCTGCGGCTCGTCGGCCTGCTCGCGGCGATCGCCGCGGCCTACGTCAGCGTCGCCGCGCTCGGTCCGGGCGTGTCGGTGCTGAGCGGCGCGTTCGCCGGCCGGGTGCTCGCGGCCGTCGGGCCGCTGCTGATCGTCGCCTGGCTGACCTCGCAGCTCGGCACGGCCGTGCTCGCGGCGCGGCGCCGCGCCGCGGCGCTCATCGACGGCGATGCGTTGACGGGCCTCGCGACGCGCAACGTGCTGCTTGAGGCGGTCAAGCGCGAGCTCGGCGACGTCGCGCACCGCGGCCTGCCGACCGCGGTGCTCGCGATCGACCTCGACGGCCTGCGGCGGCTCAACGAGCTCCACGGCCAGGAAGCCGGCAATGCGGCGCTGCGGCTCGTCGCGGAAGCGCTTCGCCGCACGCTGCGGGAGACGGACCTGGCGGCCCGTTGGGGCGGCGACGAATTCGCGGTGCTGCTGCCCGGCGCCGACGCGGCCGCCGCGCAGGCGGTGGCGCACCGGATCCGGCACGCCGTGTACGCGACCACGCTCGACACCGGCGCGCGCCACGTGCGCTGCGCGGTCAGCATCGGCGGGGCCGCCTCGCCCCGCGACGGCCAGGATGCGGCGGCGCTGATCGCCGCGGCGGAGCGCCGGCTCGAGCGCGACCGCGAGCTCCGGCGCGCCGCGACCGGCGGCGTCGCGAGCGCCGCCGGCGGCGGCTGAGGGCGCCTCAGCTCTTCAGCAGCGCGGCGATCGCGCCGCCGATGCCACCGAGCAGCAGCACGACGATCGGCAGGAACGACAGGCCGAAGCCGGCGCTGCGCTTCGCCGGATCCTTGACGTAGGTGAAGAAGTACAGGAAGCGCCCGACAAGGTAGACCCCGCCGAGGCCGGCCGCCCAGCGCGGACTCACATACCAGGCAAACAGCGGCAGCGCGGGGATCAGCACGACCAGGAGCTCGAGGGTGTTCATCTGCACCCGGAAGTAGCGCTCGAAGATCTGGTTGCCGGTGGTCGCCGGCGCCTTGACGCCGTAGCGGCCGCGCGCGCCGCCGACCGCGAAGCCGAAATACAGGTACTGCAGCATCGCGAGGCCCATGACGATGTAGACGAGGCTCATGGCATCTTCCCCCTGGCGGTCGTGGTTGTGGACTGCGGCCTACCGGGCGGGGCGCGCGGCGGGCAGAATACACTGCTGTGAGAGCAATCGTCCCATGAGCCACCCGGCGCGCGGCTACGCGCAGTTCGTCGAGATCCGCCAGCCCCCGGAGCGCGTCTTCGCCGCCTTCGCGGATGCGCAGGCGCTGCAGGCCTGGTACGCGGTCGAGGCAAGCATCGAGCCGCGCAAGGGTGGCCGGCTGCGGGTCAAGCTCGGCAACGGGCGCGTGCGCGACGCGACGATCGACGTCTGGGAGCCGGCGCGGCGGCTGAGGCTCATCTACATGCCGGACGCGACGCTGCCGGCCTCGGCAACAGGGCCGATCGTCGAGGACGTGCTCTTCGACGTGAAGTCCGGCCGCACGGTCGTGCGCATCATGGGCAACGGCGTGCCGGGGGAGCGCGAATGGGATCCGCACTTCCTGGCGCTGCGCCGCGGCTGGGCCTTCTGGCTGCACGCCCTCAAGCGCCATCTCGAGGCCGGGCTGCCACCGGAGGGCAAGGCGTGAACCGCGTCGCGGGCCTGCTGCTGCTCGCGGCCGGCCTGGTCGCCGGCACCGCGCAGCCGGCGGAGCTGCGCGCGCTCGTCGGCGGGACGCTGCTCGACGGCGCCGGCGGGCCGCCGCTCGCGAACAGCGTGATCCTGATCGACGGCGAGCGCATCGCCGCCGTCGGCCAGGTCGGCACGCTCGTCGTGCCGCCCGGGGCCGCGGTCGTCTCGACCGAGGGAATGACCGTGCTGCCGGGGCTCATCGACCTGCAGGTCCGGCTCGCCGAGCTCGGCCACGGCGACCGCGGCCGCTGGGAGGAGGTCTACGTGCCGCTCGCCGAGCGCGTGGTCATGCCGGCCGCGGCCGAGTCCCTGCTGCTCGCCGGCGTCACGACCGCGCGCGACGTCGGCTCGCCGCTCGAGGCAGCGCTCTCCATCCGCGACCGCATCCGGGCGCAGCGCATCGTCGGCCCGTCGCTCGCCGTGTCCGGGCCCTCGCTCGAGCACGACCCGCCCGCCGCGACGCACGCGCGGCGCTGGCCGGTGGCCGGGGCCGCGGACGCCCGCCAGAAGGCGGAACGGCTGGCGCACGCCGGCGTCGACTTCCTGCTGGTGTCGGGTGTCAGCGAGCTGAGCGACGCCGAACTCGGTGCGATCGTCGCCGTGTCACGCGCCACCGGCGTGCCGTGGCAGGCGGAGGTGCGTACCGACGCCGACGTCGCGCGGGCGCTCGAGGCGGGGGCCGCCGGACTCGTCGGTCTCGGTGGGGGCCTCGAGCCCAGCTGGCCTGCCGCCGCGCTCGCGGAGCTCCGGGCGCGCGCGGCCCGTGACGAGGCGGTGCCCTGGACCGCGGGCGCGTCGGCGCTGATCAACTACGAGTGGCTGCGCACGAACCCCGAACCGCTCGACGACCCGCGCTGGCGCGAGGGCCTGCCGCGCGTCGTCGCCGAAGACATCCGCGATTCGCTCGGGGACATCACCGGGCTCGCCGCCTACGACACGCCGGCGCTCCGGCGCGCCGCGCTCGCGGCGCGCCTCAGGAGCGCGAGGGCCGCCGGCGCGCGGTTTCTGGTCGGCTCCGACGCCGGCGAGCCCGCGCACGTGACCGGGCGCGCGACCTGGCAGGAGATCGAGGCGCTGGTGCTCGAGGGGGGCCTGACGCCGGCCGAGGCGGTCCGCGCCGCGACGCTCGACGCGGCGCGCAGCCTCGGTGTCGAACACGACACCGGCAGCATCACGCCGGGCAAGTACGCGGATATCATCGCCGTGCGCGGCGACCTTCTGCGCCACATCGACCGGCTGGAGGACGTGGCGATCGTCATTCGCCACGGCCTGCGGTACCGCTGATAGCAAGGAGCGGAGCATGAACGGCATCCTGTTGCGCGGTGCGTTCGCCGCGATCGGCCTCTGGGTCGCGACGTTCTTCGTGGGCGGCCTGCATTTCGAAAGGCCCGCGACGCTGATCATCGCGGGCCTCGTGCTCGGTCTCGTCAACGCGTTCCTGAGGCCGCTGCTCGTCGTGCTGACGCTGCCGATCACGCTGCTGACGCTCGGCCTGTTCCTGCTCGTGATCAACGCCGCGATGGTCGGCCTCGTCGCGTGGCTGATGCCGGGCATGCGGATCGACGGCTTCGGGGCGGCACTCGCCACCGCGATCATCGTCAGCCTCGTCGGCTGGATCGGCGCGGCGCTCGCCCGGGGCCGGTGACGGCGGCCGCTAGCCGGGCGGCTCGGCCGGCGGCGCGGTGCGCGTCGGCGCGCCGTCGGGCAGCGACACGATCACGACGCCGAGCAGGATCACGGCGGTGCCGCCGAGCTGGACCGCGCTCATGCGCTCGCCGAGCAGCCACCAGCCGATCGCCGCCGCGATCACCGGGTTCACGTAGGCGTAGGTCGACAGCTGCGGTGGCGTCGTGTGCACCATCAGGTAGCCGAACGCGGTGTACGCGAGGCCCGAGCTGAACAGCATCAGGAACGCGAGCGCCGCGATCCCGGCCCCGTCGTAGTGCCACTGCGGGCCCTCGCCGAGGGCGAAGCCGATGCTTCCGAGCATCGCGCCGCCGAGCGCCATCTCGAGGCCCATGAACATCAGCATCGGCGTCGTCGTCCGGATGCCGCGGTAGTACAGGGTGCCGAGCGACCACGCGAAGCAGGCGCCGACGACGACGAGCTGCCAGCCGAGGTCGGCGAGCGTGAAGCCGCTCTTCGGCCAGAGCAGCAGCGCGAGGCCGCCGAAGCCGATCGCGATGCCGGTTGCGACCCGCGCCGTCAGCGGGTGGCCGCGCACGCCGATCGCGCCGAGCAGCGGGATCCAGAGCGCCGAGCTCGCGTTGAGGAGCGCCGACTGGTTCGAGGCGACGTGGCGCATCGCGAGCGCGTTGAGGCCCGAGGACAGCACCACCTGCGCGATCCCCATGACGGCGATGTGCCGCCACTCGGCTCGCGCGCGCGGCGCGGACTGGCCGAGCAGCATCGCGACCAGCGCGAGCAGCAGTCCCGCCACGGTGAAGCGCGCGGCGCCCGCGAGGTACGGCGGCAGCTCGTGGACCATGAACTTGGTCGCCGCGAAGCTCGAGCCCCAGACGAGGTAGACGCTCGCGAACGACGCGAGCAGCAGCGTTTTCGAGGAACGTTCGGCGGTCATCGCAGGGCCGGGGCGGTGGTCGCGCCAGCATGCCACGCGCCCGCCGCGGCGCAACATGGCGCCCGGGGTTCCGGCGGGGTGCCGCTGGCACGGGCCGCGGTGCGGGCCTATATTGGCAGGCCCGCCCCGGGAGTCGTCCCATGGCAACGCAGCTCCTCCGCACGCTCGCCTACCTGGCTCTGCTGCTGGCCGCGGCCGCCGCGCAGGCGACGGATCCCAGCGCCCGGCTGTTCCTCGACAAGGCGCTCGAGCTCGGCTTCCGTCCCGAGCGCCACGATGGCAAGGCCTTGTACTGCCGGACCTACCAGCCAGTCGGCTCGCACCTCTACACGCACGAGTGCCTGAGCGAGCTCGACGTCCGCTCGAAGCTCTCGCTCGAGCGCCCCGGTCCGAGCCTGCAGGTACTGAGCGGCCCATCGGCCCGCTGGTAATCGATCGCCGCGCGCCGGCCCGCCGCCGGCGGGCACGGTCGGCCTGGTGAAGCGCTTCGGCGCGCCAAGGGCGTTACTACGCTGGCGACCCGAGCAACCATACCGAGAGGAAGGCTCTGTCGCCGCATCGTGCTGGTGGCGGGCTCTTGGCGCCCGCTCGCGAAGACAAGGCTCTCACCGCGGCCTTCTCGCGCTGGCCGGCGATGGCCGCTGAGCGAGGCGGGAGCCGGTTCGGGCCGGCGGTCGGTTCCAGGTGAGACGATTCGCAGGGGCCATCCGTCCCGGGGCACCGCCCCGAACGGGTGGCGGCCCAACGAGTGTCGCACCTGATCGGGGGCGCACAAAGCGGCGGCGTGTAGCCGATTCGGGTCAGCCTGAAGGTCGATGGCCGGCGCCAATTGGATTGACGCGGTCACCAACCCGTGCGGGTCAAAACGCATCCGCACGCGAGTTCCGACTTCACCCCACCTTCGAGCAGCGGGAGCTCGCCAGCCCGAGCGAAGCAGCACGTTGAATTCCGGGGGATAGATCCGGCTGCGGCGAGGCGAGTGAAGCGGCCCTCGCGCATGCGACCTCGCGGCGCCGCTTCGCGCCGAAGTCCTTCGTAATGAGTCGCGATCGCCGCCGTCCCCCTCGGTGCGCACGATATTGACGGCCGTTGGCCAGCTGCTACGGTGGATTTACGGGGGCCGCGGCGCGTTGCCATCAGGAAATTCGCGCGACAGCAGCCCTGCCCTCCGGTGGCTCAGCCGAGCAGTCAGGAGTACAGGAGTACGCCGATGAAAGCCCCGGCCCGCGCCCTCGCCATCGCCTCGATCTGCGTCGCCGTCGTGATCGCGGTTTCGATCGGTGCACCAGCACACGCTGCACCGCAGGGTCCGGGCCTCGAGGAGCAGATCCGCGCGGCGATCCTCGCGCGCCGCGACGCCGCCGCACGTGGCGACCTTGCCGCCTGGTCACGCGGGGTTGCCGACGATTCGATCTGGACCGCGGATTCGGACCACGTTGCGACGAAGGCACAAGTGCGCTCGCTAGTCGGCGCTTCGGCGGGGAACCCGCCGGTAACGATTTCCGGACTGCAGGTGCGACGAGCGGGCACCGCCGCCGTCGCGACCTACGTGACCGAAAGCCGCGACCAGCACAACGGCAAGACGATCATCGAACGGAACGTGCAGATGGAGACCTATGCGCGGCGCGCCGGCCGCTGGGTGCTGGTGGCGCAGGGCGAGACCTGGATCCCGCCGACGCCCGCAGACCCGCCGGTGAGCCAAGTCGATGCCACGGTCCTCGATCGCTACGTCGGCGTCTACGAGTGGTCGCCGAAGGGCTTTCTCGAGGTATACCGCGACGGCGAACGCCTGATGGCTCGTGCGACCGGGCAGGATGCGGAGGAGATGTTCGCCGAGGATGACCACACCTTCTTCGGCAAGGGCCAGCGCTGGCGCCAGATCTTCCCGGTCGACGCGACCGGAACGGTGCGGTACTCGATCTTCCGCGATCGCGGCATCGACTACGAGATGCCGAGAGTCAAGTGACGGGCGGCGCGGCTCCTCGCGCAGGTGCAGCGGACGGCGTCGAGGCGGTCAAGGCCCGACACGCCGCCCGGTGCACGGACGACGCCGGCGCAACGGGCTTGCGCTCCTATTCCAAGGAGGAGATCCGGATTCGACGAAACTCACGTTTGTGAAGGACGCGCATGGTCGCGTGATTCACGTCATCTTTCGCACGTACGGCGGCACTCACTTCATCGCCACGAAGGTCAGGTCGCAGGGAGACGGTGACGTGCCGGCCTGAAGGTCCGCCGCCCGTTGCACGAACGCTCAGAAGGCCCGCTTTCCCGGTTTCGAGGGGCCGCAACGAGTGGCGGTGCGGCAGACGCTCCCCGGGCCGGTAGTCGCGCCCGCCTTGGGAATCGGAGCGGAACCGAATATAAAGGCCGGGGCGTCGAAACGCCCCGGCCCGCGGATCTCCGCCGCCGTCCTAATCGAGGTTGACGATCACCTGCTCCGCCGTCAGCGTGTTCGAGGTCGCGTCGTAGTGGCCGACCGCGAGCACCTGCTCGACCTTCGTGCCGCTCGTCCCGAGGTCGGTGGTGAGCGCGGCCAGGAAGTCGGCGGCACTGTTGTAGATCGTGACGTCACTGTTCCAGCCCATGCTGCTGCTCGACGCCATGGCCTTGATACCGCTGCGGATCATGAACGGCCCGGTCGAGGCCGTGTCCGGAACGATCGCGACGTTGCCGCTGAGCTTCGTCAGGTCGATCACCTGCGGCCCGATCCGGATGTAGTGCATCCAGCCGAGCGCCGGGTCGGCGACGTTGAGCGTGATCGTCGTGCCGCTGACCGTCAGCGCCGCGGTCGAGCCCATGCCGAAGCCGGCGTCCAGCACCGCCGAGGTGTCGGTGAAGTTCACGAGCGTGTCGGCGTTGAAGTCCGGCGGCGCCGAGCCGAAGGGCTGCACGAACCCGAAGAACCGCAGCGTCGCGGCCGCCGCGGTGTTCGACATCGGCAGCGCGCCGGTCGCGACGACGTACTTCGTCGGATCGGAGCCGGTGCCGGTGAAGTCGAACGCGCCGACGCCGAGGCCCTCGATGGCCTGCAGGTTGAGCGTCACCGTGCCGTTGCCGATGCCACTGGCGTCGACGACGCCCCACAGCGCGGTCACCTCGAGGCGCAGCATGCCGCTGGTCGCATCGAAAGTCGCGCTGCCGGTCGCCGACGTCGCGGCGATCTTGGTGCCGAACGCCGTGATCTTGCTGCCGACCGACGGCGACGCCAGCGTCGGGGACGCGGTCGGGTTGCCGGCGACGCTGAGCAGCGTGTTGCTGCCGATCTCGAGCGTGACGTCGTGCGGCATGAAGGCGTCGACGTCGCTGACGTGGTCCTCGATGTGGCCGCCGCGGACGACGAGGCAGACGACGCCGCTCGCCGTGCCCGTCGGGCAGGCGGGCCGCGCGATCACGACGCCACGCAGCCGGTCGAGCTTCGCGTTCTGCACGCTCGTGCCCGCCAGCACCTGGGTCGCGGTGAACGAGCCGTCGCTGGTGGAGAGCGTGCCGAAGGCGATCGCGAGGGTGCCGGCGCCGTCGGTGCTGAGGGCGGTCAGGCCGTCGGTCTGGTTGAGCGACTTGCCGTCGACCTCGAAGCTGGTCGTCGCCGTCGTGTTGACGAGCACCTGCGTGCCATTACCGTCCTGGTCGTCGAACGGCGCGACGGTGACCGTGTAGGTCTTGTTCGTCAGATCGACGCTCGCGACCTTGCCGCGCACGCGGATGCTCTTCTGGTCGGTCGGCACGGCGCTCGCGAGCAGCGTCGGCAGCACCGTCACGACCCACTGCTGGTTCGTGAGCGCGACCGTATTCGAGTTCGCGAGGTTGAAGTCGAGCGCGAGGCGCGACAGCTTGCCGGGGTTCACGAAGAAGTGGTGGGCGCTGTCGAGCTTCACGGTGACCTGGACCGTCGACGACACGCCCGTCTGGGCCGGCCACAGCTGCTGCGTGGCCGTCGTCGGCGGCGTGACGCTCGTATTCGTCACCTGCGTGACGACCGACCCGACCTGCGTCGTCTGCGTGTCGGCACTGTCGGTGTAGACGAAGATCGACGCGTTCGAGTAATCGAGCGTCATCGTCGCCGCGACGTACTCGCCTTGCGGGATCGCCGTCGCGCCGACGAGCTCGGTGACGTCGACGAGTTGCGTGAAGTCGACCATGGTGGCGGCGGGCAGCGTCTCGACCACCGTGCCGTCGGCCTTGGTCAGCTGGATCGACGTGACGCCGACCTTGTAGCTCGCGAAGTCGCCCGGCGCGTCGGTCAGCGTCAGGACCGCGTTGCCGCAGGTCGCCGAGCTGCAGCCCTGCGGGCCCATCGACGCCCCGCCGGACGAGCCGCCGCCGCAGGCGGCGAGGCCGAGCGCAAAGACCGCGGGCGCCAGCCACCGCGGGAGATTTGACAGAATCTTGGCAAGCATGGAACGCCTCCTCCTCCTGGGACGCGTACCCTAACGCCGCGCGGCCGCCCGGGTTTACGGCCGGAGCGTCGCGTCGCGGCGACAAGCGGCCGCAGGCGGCGGTCCGTCCGGGATCAGGCGCGGGTCAGGCGGTGGCGGGCGGGCGTGCGGCGCTGCGGTAGAGCCACCATGCGATCAGCGCGAGCCCGGCGAGCCCGGGCCACTGGCCGAGGCGCAGCCCCGCGGGGAGGGCCAGTACATCGACGTTGCCGGACAGCACGATCGGGATCGCGATCAGTACGCCGATGATCGCCTCGCCGGCGATCAGTCCGGAAGAGAACAGCAGCCCGTTGCGGCGCCGCTCCTCGGGATCGCGGGTCTCGCCCCGGTTCGCATGCCAACGGTCGACGAGTTCCGACAGCAGCCCACCGAGGAAGATCGGGCTCGTGTACTCGAGCGGCAGATAGATGCCGACGGCGACCGCGAGCACCGGCGCGCGCCAGCGGCCGCCGTGCTTGGCGAGCCACAGGTCGAACGCGATGACGCTGGCGCCGACCGCGGCGCCGAGGCCGATCATGCTCCACGGCAGGTCGCGCGCGAAGATGCCCTTGGCGACCGCGGCCATCAGCGTCGCCTGCGGCGCGTTGAGCGCCTTGACGCCGGCGTGCGCGGGCGTCCCGATGCCGTAGGCCTCGAGCAGCAGGTTGAGCACCGGCGCCATGATCGCGGCGCCGGCCAGCGCGCCGATCGCGAGCATGACCTGCTGGCGCCACGGTGTCGCGCCGAGCAGCCGGCCGGCCTTCAGGTCCTGCAGGTTGTCGCCGGCGACCGCCGCGGCGCTGCACGTGACCGCGCCGATCAGGATCGCCGCGACCGGCCCGACCGTGCTGCCGGAGCCGAGGAACGCGAGCAGCACGAGCGAGGCGAACAGGATCGTCGAGATCGTGATGCCGGAGACGGGATTGTTGGAC
Organism: Gammaproteobacteria bacterium; assembly: GCA_037443765.1. Taxonomy (GTDB): domain Bacteria; phylum Pseudomonadota; class Gammaproteobacteria; order Steroidobacterales; family Steroidobacteraceae; genus CAIKZZ01. Next base: position 3,563 of record JBBINS010000007.1, on the reverse strand, counting down.
GAGCCGACGAGGCCCGCCATGTAGCCGCTCACCGACGAGAACACGAATCCCGCGACGATCATGATCACGGCCATCGCGGCCGCGATGCCGTAGCTGCCGACCACGGCGCGGTAGAGCGCGAACAGCGGCAGCACGAACAGCACGATGCCTGCCAGGATGAAGCCCATCGGCACGTCGCGCTCGGTGTCGGCGACCGCGCCCTGCGACGCGCCGACGCTGAGGCCGCTCCTGACGCCGGACAGCAGCGACGAGCGCAGCGTCCACAGCGCCCAGAGTCCGCCGATCAGCATCGCGCCGACGCCGATGTAGCGCACCTTCTTGGTCCAGATCAGGTTCGCCGCCGTCTCGGCGTCGACGCCGGCGAGCAGCGCCGCGAGGCCGGGATCGTGGCTGAACAGCACGGTGTTGTAGATCGGGATGAACAGCCACCACGCGATCAGGCCGCCGGCGACCATCACGAGGCCGATGTTGACCCCGACGATGTAGCCGACGCCGAGCAGCGCCGGCGAGAGGTTGACGCCGACGTAGGCGATCGTGCGCTCGCCGAAGTAGCGGGCCAGCGTGAACGACTCCGGCACGAACCGAAAGCCCGACATGATCAGCTTGAACAGGGCGCCGGCGAGCGCCGCGAAGCCGAGCAGGCGCGCGCCGCCGGCCGCGCCGCTGCCGGCGCGCAGCAGCTCCGCGGTCGCCACGCCCTCGGGGAACTGCAGCTGCTGGTCGATGATCAGCGTGCGACGCAGCGGCACGGAGAAGAGCACGCCCAGCAGGCCGCCGAGGCCGATGATCGCGAACACCCACCAGTAGTCGAAGCGCGTCCAGTGGCCGAGGATCACCAGCGCCGGCATCGTGAACACCGTGCCGGCGGCGATCGAGGAGCCCGCCGAGGCGCCGGTCGCGACGATGTTGTTCTCGAGGATGCTGGTGCGGCCGAGGAGGCGCAGCACGCCCATCGAGACGACCGCGGCCGGAATCGCCGTCGCGACCGTCAGTCCCGCGAACAGGCCGAGGTAGGCGTTGGCGGCCGCGAGCACGACGGTGAGCAGCACCGACAGCACCACGGCGCGCAGCGACAGTTGGGGCGTGTCGTTCATCGGAGGATCTCCCGGGACCGTGCGTTCAGCGGACGCCGCCCATCCAGCGCTTCAGGAGCGGCGCCAAGAGCAGCAGCAGGGCGCCGGCACCGACCCCGACCAGCGTCATGCGCAGGAACGCACCCGGCATCGACGTCACGTCCGTGCCGATGTCACCGCCCATGCGGCCGGCGAGGTTATTGCCGATGGCCGTGCCGAGGAACCAGGTTCCCATCATTTGGCTGCCGAAGCCCTTCGGCGCCAGCTTGGTGACGTTTGACAGGCCGATCGGCGACAGGCAAAGCTCGCCGGCCGTGTGGAGCAGATACGTCAACAGCAGCCATTGCGGGCCGACCTTGCCGCCGTTCGCGAGGATCAGCTTGGCCGCGAAGATCAGCACGGCGAAGCCGAGGCCGAGCAGCGCGAGCCCGACGCCGAACTTGACCGGCGCCGATGGGTCCAGGTTCCGCCGCCCGAGCGCGATCCAAAACCATGCGAAGAGCGGCGACAGCAGGATGATGTACACGGGATTGACGGACTGATACCAACTCGCCGGGTGCTCGTGCGCCGTGAAGAAGCTTCCAAACAGCGAGCGGTCGGTGAGGTCGCGTGCAAACAGGTTCAGCGTCGATCCGGCCTGCTCGAAGCCGCCGAAGAAGAGCGCGGCGCACAGGCAGAATACGGCGATCACCGCGACGCGCCGCATTGCGACGGCGTCGAGCTTGCCGCGCAGGAACACGGTCGCGAAGAACGCGACCGCGAGCGCGATCATGAACCACAGCACCCAGTCCGCGAGCGCGACGATACTGACGCGTACGAGCCCGAGCGCGAACGCTGCGACGCCGGCGGCGAGTACCGTAAGCCCGGCGCCGAGCCAAATGATGGCCCGCCGCCGCTCCTGCGGCGCGGCACCCGTTGGTGCGTGACCCGCCTCACCGAGGTAGTGTTCCGTCATCCGGAACTGCGCCAGGCCGATCAGCATCGCGGCCCCGGCCGTCACGAACCCCCAGCGATAACCGACGGTCTCGCCGATCGTACCGGGCCCGAGCGGCGCGAGTGTCGCGCCGAGATTGATCCCCATGTAGAAGATCGAGAAGGCTGAGTCCCGGCGCGCCCCGGACTGATCGATGTAGAGGTCGCCGACCACGGCGCTGACGTTCGGCTTGAGGAGCCCCGTGCCGAGCGCGATGACCAGCAGGCCGGCATAGAAGAGTCCGGGCCCGGCCGGCACGCCGAGCAGGAAGTCACCCAGTGAGATCAGAATGCCGCCGTACCAGATGCTGCGGCGAGCGCCGATCAGTCGGTCGGCGATCCAGCCGCCCGGCAGCGAGAACAGGTACACGGACCCTGCATAGAGCCCGTAGATCGCGCCGGCGGTCCTGTCGTCGATGCCGAAGCCACCCTTGGCGGCGGTTGCGGTGAGGAACAGGACGAGTAGCGCCCGCAGGCCGTAGTAGCTGAAGCGCTCGAAGAACTCGGTGAAGAACAGGGTCGCCAAACCGCGCGGATGGCCGAGGAAGGTCGCCCCGGCCGGCACGTTATTGTTGTTCATCTAGAACGGTCCCTGGGCCCTGAGCCGGGCATGCAGCAGTTGGCGGAGTGTGACGGATGCCGCGCTGCGGTCGCAATGTCCGTGGCGACGGCCGGCTTCAGGCGGTGCCCGCCTCGCGCTCGCGTTCCTCGCGGGCGCGCTCCTCGAGCTTGCGCTTGGTGAGGATCTTCGCCATCACGATGCCGACCTCGTAGAGCAGGTACATCGGCACCGCCATCGCGGTCTGCGAGATGACGTCGGGCGGCACGATCACGGCCGCCTGGATGAACACGCCGATCAGCACGTAGCCGCGGTTGCGCCGCAGCGTCTCGAGTTTGACGACGCCCGTCCAGACGAGCAGCACGATCGCCACCGGGATCTCGAACGACAGGCCGAAGGCGAGAAACAGCACGAGCACCGTGTCGAGGTACTGCGCCATGTCCGGAAACACGGTCACGCCGACCGGTGCCGTCGCCGTGAAGAACGAGAAGATGATCGGGAACACGACGAAGTAGGCGAACGAGATGCCCGCGTAGAACAGCAGCACGCTCGATACCAGCAGCGGCAGAGCGAAGCGCTTCTCGTGCTTGTAGAGGCCTGGCGCGATGAAGGCCCACAGCTGGTAGAGCACGTACGGCATCGCGAACACGAGCGCGATGTAGAACGCGAGCTTGAACGGCGTCGTCAGCGGCGAGATGACGCTCGTCGAGATCATCGTCGCGCCCTTCGGCAGCGCCTTGAGCAGCGGCCTCGAGATCAGCGTGAACAGGTCGTTCGCGTAGATCATGCAGGGGATCGCCACGACGATCACGACGACCAGCGCACGCAGCAGCCGCGTGCGCAGCTCCAGCAGATGCGAGATCAGCGTCCCTTCGGCGAGCGGCTCGCGTTCGAGCTCAGGGCTGGCCATCGGTACGCACGGCGGCGGGCGGGCTGGGCGTGGCGGACGCGGCCGGGTC
>JBBINS010000006.1:29737-54773 GCA_037443765.1 Gammaproteobacteria bacterium | reverse complement strand
CGGCGGGAGCGCCCGGGGCGGGGGCGAGCTTCGCGACCTGCGCCCGCAGTTCCTCGACCACGCGCTTCAACGCCGCGACCTCGTCGCCGAGCTCGGTAATCCGGCGCTCGGCGTCCGCCGCCCGCGCGTCGGCGGCCGGCGGCGGCGGCGCCTGGCCGAGTGCGACGGAGGCGAAGAGCGCCGCGACGGCGCCGGTACCTGCGATCCGGCGACGGACCGATCGTTCACTCGGCATGGCGTGTGACTCCCGTGCGACCGCCGCGGCATGGCCCCGCGTCGGTGGCGCCGGTGGGGCTCCGGTCGAGCCTACGGCGGTAGCGGTCGTGCGGCGACCGTGAAAACCGTCGGCGGGCGGTGCTGGCCCCTGCGCGTCGCCGCGCGATCGGCGCTGGACGCCGATCCCGCCGCACCGAAATCAACCGATCCCGATCGCCCGCCGCACGCCCCCGAGCGGCGGGCGGCGCCCGGCGACCCGACGCCCGCACGAACGCGGGCGGTGCGGGTCACGCGGCGGGGGACAACGCGGACGTCGTCACCGGTCGTGGTCCAGACCGGCATGACGGCCGGTCCCGATGGCGGATTCTTCGCGTCGACGTTCGGCACCGTCCCCACGACCTGCCAAATGCTGGTCGCGCCGCTCCGAGCCCCACACCCGCGACCGAGCGGTCGCGAGTGGTGCGCGTGCTCGTCGGCGCCCCGGCGAGCGGGCCCGTCATCGAGCCGCTCCCTGTCCGCGGTTCTCCGACCCCACGCAGGCCGCCGGTGCGCGGCGTGCGCGCCGCGGACTATGGCTGCTTCGCGTACACCACCGTCGTCTTGGTGCCGTGTACCGGGTCCACGTCGACGCTCGTGATCGTCTTTCCGTCCGCGGCGACGGTCATCGTGACGATGTCGTAGACCTTGCCTTCCTGATGGTCGCTTTCCTCGATGACGCGGTCGCTGACCTTACGCAGGGTCACGGTGGTCTGCGTCGTGTCGCCCGTGACCGGGTATTCCTTGCCGTCGAACTTCGCATCGTAGGTCCGGCCGTTGTTCGACATCCGCAGGCCATTCGGCGTCGAGGTGAAAGCGACGACGAGCGCTGCTTCGGTGACCTCCGGGACCGCGTCGTTCATCCAGGATCCGGAGATCGCGTGCGCTCCCGCGCCGGCCGGCGCGACGCGCTTTTCGGTGAACGATCCGCTGACGGGCACCTTCCCGGTGTAGTCGACGAACTTTCCGGCGAGCTTCGTGCCGTCGGCGGACACCGAATACGAGTTCGTGCCGGTTACCTTGCCCGCCTTCTTGAACGTCCGTTCGATCGTCGTCGCGTTGACGACCTTGACCATCTGGTGGTCCACCGTCGTGTGCTCGGGCACGGCCTGGTCGGTGCCGTCCGCCTTGATCGTGTAGCTGGGCACGCAGCTCGTGCAGGTGAACTTGCCGTTCTTGAGCTCCCAGACGTCGGGCTTTCCCTCGAACTTGAGCGAGTCGAGCCGGGCCTTCCACGTGCCGTCGAACGGGCTCTGGGCCAAGGCGATCGTCGGAATCAGCGCCGTCAAGGCGATCAGCATCTTCATGGATCCCTCCTCGGGTGATGTCGCCGCTTGTTGTTGTGCCGCCCGGACCTGCAGCCACCCCCGAGGCCGGACGGCCGGCGAACTCTACGCCTGGTGCTCCGCGCCCGGCAGGCCCGCAGCGCAGCAACGCGACGCGAGCCGACCGCCAGAAACAAAAGACCCCCGCCGGCGTGAGCCGCGGGGGTCTCCGCATCCGGTGGCTTGGCCACCGGATGCGCGTTCAAGCGACGACGGTGCGTCTCAGTGCTTGTAGTTGAACCCGAGCAGGAACTGCTTGCCGTAGGTCTGGTAGTCGATGATCCGGGCCTCGCTCTGCTGGTACGACACGTACGGCTCGTTCGTCAGGTTGTTGATCTGGAACAGGATCATGAAGCCCTTCATCCGCCCTTCCTGCCACTCGTAGCTGGTCTGGAAGTCGGTGATCTGGTTGCCCTTCACGTACTGGAACGTCCGGTCGTTCGAGAAGTTCGTGATTTCCCCGATGTACTTCGAGCGCGCGTTAGTCGCGAGCCGCGCCGCGAAGCCATTGCTCTCGTAGTACACGGTCGCGTTCCACACCGTCTTCGACAGGCCCGGCAGCGGGATGACGCCGAGGCCGTTCGTCGAGATCAGCGAATTGCTGCCTCCCGGCGGATCGTTGATCTCGATGTTGCTCGCGGTCTGCGACAGGCTCAGCAGCGTGCCCCAGCCGCGCAGGGTCTCGCCGAGCATCTCGCCCGGCAGCGACAGCGAGAACTCGACGCCCTTCAGCTTGCCACCGGTGCCGTTCAACGGCTGGCTCAAGGAGCCAATCGTCTGAATCGGCGGACAGTTCGCGGCGTAGTGCCCGGTCGCGTCTGGGCACCCGGCCAGACCTTGGAAGTATCCCGGCGGCACGTTCGCGAGAAGTTGCGAGAAGTTGTAGTTCGCGTTGGTCGAGTCGTAGATGTAGGACTTCAGGTTCTTGAAAAACACCGCGGCTGAGAAATAGCCCTTGTTGTGGGCGAAGTACTTCTCGTAGCTCAGGTCGATCGCGTCGGCGCGCCAGGGGTTCAGGAACGGATTGCCGGCGCTGCCACCGGGCGGGTTCGCGCCGGTGTTGGAGATTCCCTCGTCGTACGCATCCTTCAGCTGGTCCATGCGCGGCCGCGCCATCTCCTTCGCGAGACCGAGACGGGCTACCTGGTCGTCCGGCAGGATCAGCGCGAAGTTCAATTGCGGCAGCACGTCCCAGTACTTCTTGCCCGCCGACACCGGCGTCACCGCACCGCCCTGGGTTTCGTTGATCGAGAAGCCGTTCGACTCCTGGTTGGTGCCGATGATCTGCACGCCGACGTTGCCCTTCAGCACGACATCGCTGCTGAACGCGTGGTCGAGCGTGCCACGCAGCGAGGTCGTCGAGACCTTTTCCTCGACGCCCCACGCCTTGCCGACGAGGTACGCGTAGCCGGGATCGGTCGCGACGTGGTACGTGATCGGCTTGTAGTACGCGGCGAGCACTGCCGGCACGTTCCAGGCCAGCACGTTGCCGGCGCCCGCGTAACTCAGATTCGTCGAGTTCAGCAAGTACTGCGAGCCGATCGACACTGCCCCCGAGTTGATCGTGAACAGGTTGTTCTCGGGCGAGACCTTGTCCTTCGTGCGATCGGAGTAGTTGACGCTCGCCGTGAAGTCGTGGAACCAGCCGTAGCCGGTGTGCGAGAGGTCGATCCGCGCCGACTTGAGCTGATCCTCGACGTGCGGCCGCTTGACGTAGCCGGCGCCGTAGATCGTCGGGCCGAACGCGATCTGCGTGGGGTCCGCGTAGTTCTTGACGAAACTTGCCGACGGCATCTGCTGCGAGCTCAGCAAGAACTGGCCGCTGTCCAGGCAGGTCGGGTCAGAGTTCGACGCGCAGTTTCCATACTGCGCATTCGTCTCCGGCTGAAACTGGTCGCGCGTCGCCTTTGACCAGCTGAGATCGCCGATCAGCGTCCAGTCGCCTGTCGTGAACTTGTTGTTCCAGCCGAGCGCCTGGATCTTGTCGTCGGTGATGAACTGGAAGTTGCGCACCAGCGGCCGGACGTTGGTGACGTTGGCGCCGACGAGCGAATTGTCGCGGACAACGAGGTCCGAGAACGTCTCGTTTGCCGGATAGTTGCTCAGGTTCCACTCGAGCGAGCGAGCGTCGTCGGTCGTATCCGACTTCGTGTAGTACGCATCGAGCGTGCTCGTGAAGTTTTGGTTCGGGCGCCACTCGAGGGTCGCCATCGCGCCGTCACGGATCTCGTCGCCCATGTCGGCGCGGACCTTCATGCCGTCCGTGACCCACATGCCGACCGGGACTCCGGTGCGCGAGGAGTCGCCCTGCGGGTCCGAGGCCGTAACCGTGTGCCAGGGCCCGTAGGCACCAACGCCTTGAGTCGCGAGCGGGGTCTTCAAGCGCGCATAGCCGATCGTGAGGCCGAGCGTGTTGTCGATGAACTGGTCGATGTACGAGAAGCTGACGCGATAACCCGCATCATCCGAGTTCGCGCCGAGGTCGCCGTTCGAGTTGCGCTCCTGGCGGGCGTTGAAGACGAGCGCCTGCTTGCCGTACTCGAGCGGACGCTGCGTCTGCAGGTCGATCGTGCCGGCGAGGCCCTGGCCGATCAGCTGCGCGTCGGGCGTCTTGTGGACGACCACGCCGGAGAAGAGCTCCGACGGGTACTGGTCGAACTCGACGTCGCGGTTGTCGCCGGTGCTGACGACCTCGCGGCCGTTCAGGAGCGCGTTGGTGAACGCCGGATCCGTGCCGCGGACGCTGATCGCCGAGGCGCGGCCCGCCGCGCGCTGCGCCGTGACGCCCGGCAGGCGCGCGAGCGAGTCGGCGATGCTGATGTCCGGGAGCTTGCCGATGTCCTCCGCCGAGATCGCCTCGACGATGCTGCCGGAGTCGCGCTTGACCTCGACGGCCTCCTGGATCGCGTGCCGGACGCCCGTCACGACCACTTCCTCGAGCGTCTCGGCACCCTGCGTGTTGGCCGGAGCCTGCTGCGCACCCGCCGTGGCGGCGAACGCGGCCAGCAGCAATGCGCTGCCCGCCTGCAAGCCGAGGCGCGTGCTCCCGGGCTGCGCGGCACGGAGCGTCTGGGAAACCAGTGCGCGGATATTGAGTGTCGGCATGTTCTGAACCTCCCTCGCGATTCGTTCTAAGAGCGACCCGGTCGGCCCGGGCCACCGCCAAATCGATCGAGGGAGATCTCGATGCGCGCGAACCTGCCGCTCGCGCACGCCCCCTCGTCATTGTTCGTCTCGACGCCGGGCCCGTGCCCGGTGGCGATGGTCGCCGGCCGCATGAATCGGGCTGGTCGAGTCGCTGCAAAATAGTGCGAAAAAATGCTGCGTTTTGCAAGTACCGCAAGGCGGGTCGTCGCGAAATTGACGCGCCTCACTAGGACGCGAATAAAATTCGTTATTATTCAACGTAATATGAACTATTTTTATGTTGCATGGAAGACCGGCTTTTTGCAGCGCCACACGCATTTATGAAAATAAATGCAAATCTGCCGCCGTTTGTACCCGAAAACCAACAGTTTCCGGCGCGCCGCCGGACGGCGGCCGCCGCGACGCCCGGGTTCAGCCGCCGCAGCTCTCGCGCACGACGAGGTCGGTCGCGAGGCGCTCCGAGCGCAGCTCCCCGCCCACGTCGGCATTCAGGAGCTTCGAGAGCAGCAACCGGCCCGCGAGCGCGGTGTCCTGGCGGATCGTCGTCAGCGCCGGGCGCGTGTAGCGGGCGAAGGAGACGTCGTCGTAGCCCACGACCGAGACGTCGCCCGGCACCGAATGGCCCGAGCGGAGCAGCGCGCGGATCGCGCCGAGCGCGATCAGGTCGCTCGCCGCGACGATGCCGTCGAACTTCACGCGGCGCGCGAGCAGCGCGTCGACCGACGCCTCGGCGGCCTCGATCTCGAAGTGCGCCGGCACCAGCAGGCGCGGATCTGCGCTGAGGCCGGCCTGCGCGAGACCCTCGAGGTAGCCCTGGTAGCGCTGCATGGACTCGGGCGCCTCGGTGTCGCCGAGGAACACGATGCGCTTGCGGCCGAGGCGCGCGAGGTGCAGCGTCGCGCGCTTGCCGCCGAGCGGGTTGTCGCTGCCGACCGAGCAGTACGCCTGCGTCGGCAGCTGCGCGCCCCACACGCAGAAGCGGGTCTCGGTCTCCGCGAGCCGGTTGAACGCCGCGTGCAGCGAGCTCTGGCCGAGGAAGATGATGCCGTTGACGCGGTTGGTCGCCATCAGCTCCGTGAGGTCCTCGTAGCCCGTCGGCGCGACGTGCGAGACGACGAAGTCGCAGCCGCGCTGGCGCGCGGCCTCGCCGATCCCGGCGACGAGTTCGAGCACGAAGGGGTCCGACAGGCGCGCCTCGCGGCCCTGCGGCCGCGGCACCACGATCGCGACCGTCGCCGCCGCCGTCGTCGGACCGGCCGGCATGTAGCCGCGGAACGGATAGTCGTGCTCGCGCGCGAGCTTCCAGATCCGCTGCTTGGTCTGCTGGTTGACCGCGGCACTGTCGTTGAGTGCACGCGACACGGTCGTGATGGACACGCCGGCCAGGCGGGCCAGGTCCTCAAGTCTCGTGACGCGACGCGAACCCACTGCACACCCCGGCCGGTCAACTCCTGCGAGGGGGCGATTCTAGAACCCGAAAGGGGCCTGTGCGCAAGTCTGTTTGCATAGATTTGCATTCGGCGCCTTACGGAGGCACCCGGTCGGCCTGGCCACACCGCGGCGCAGCATCCTGATTTTTAGCCAATAAATCGACGAAGTGGCCGGACCACCCGCCTCCGTGGTATTGGTCGCGGCACGCGGTCCGCAAATATTTGCGAACGGTCGGCGGGGCCTGCCCGGTCCGCTGGTCCTTGAGGGGGAGCCGATGCTTTCGATGCAGCGACGCCTGTCGCGCCCGTTCCTGGTGCTGCTCGCCCTGCCGTCGACCGCGATGGGCTTCGCGCTGTCGGTGCAGATCTCGGCCCTCAGCTGGATCCTGACGACGAAGTACGGCCTGCACCTCCACGAGATCGGCCTCGTCTGGGCGGCCGGACCGCTGGCGGGGATCGCCGGGCAGCTGCTGATCGGCTTGCTCAGCGACCGGGTCTGGTTCTGGGGCGGACGGCGACGGCCGTTCATCGTCGTCGGCGGCCTGCTGTCGGCGCTGATGCTGCTCGCGCTGCCGCACCTCGGCCTCATCTCGCGGGCGCTCGGCCTCGACGCGATCCTCGGCGTCGCGATCGCGGTCGCGCTCGCGCTCGACCTGTCGATCAACGTCAGCTTCAACCCGACGCGCTCGGTCATCGCCGACGTCACGGCCGAGGGCGCGACCCGCACGATGGGCTACACGTGGATGCAGACGGTCTCCGGAACGTTCGGCGTGCTCGCCTACGGAATCGGCGCGCTGCTCGGCAACTACGCGCTGATCTACATCGCCGCGGCGCTCGTGGTCGCGTTCTCCGTGGTTCCGGCGCTGCTGATCGAGGAACCGCGAACCTTGGGCGCGGCCGCGGCGCCATCGGCCGCCGCGGCCGCCCGCTCCGCGCACCCCGGACTCGGGCGGCTGCTGACGATCCTGCTGCCGCTGTGGGGCGTGCTCGCCTACGACGTCGCCGCGATGGCGCTGCGACTCCTCGGCGTCGAGGACCGCGGGCTGATGCTCGAGGGACTGTGCGCGCTCGCGACCGTGGTCGTGCTCGCGATCACGCTGACCGCCCGCGACCGCGGCGTCGAGTTCGTCCGCGAGGATCTCGTCGAGTTTCGCAAGGTGCTCGCCGCGCACTCCTTCAGCTGGATCGGCGTGCAGACGATGTTCGTGTACATGATCGCGTTCGTGCAGCAGCGGTTCCCCGAGCTGAGCGCGGACGGTGCCGGCGCGGTGCTGTCGACGAGTTTCGGCGTGCTGAGCGCGGTCGGCGCCGTGATGCCGGCCTTCGTGCTCGAGCCGCTGACCAGACGCTACGGCCAGATCGGCGTGCACGCGACCTGCCTCGCGACGATGGCGCTCGGGTTCGCGGGCGTGTACCTGTTCGGCACGGCGCCCTGGATCATCTACGCGCTGATGGCGCTGATGGGCGTGGGCTGGGCGGCGATCGTCAGCCTGCCGTTCGCGATCATGTCGCAGCGCGTCGACCAGTCGCGCATGGGGCTGTACATGGGCGTGTTCAACCTATCGGTCGTACTGCCGCAGCTGCTCGTCAGCCTCGGCATCGGCTCGCTCGTCAGCCGGGTCGCCGACAAGGGGCTGATCTTCGTGATCGGCGCTGCCGCGCTCAGCGTGTCGGCGACGGCCTGGCTGTTCGTGCGCCGCAGCGCGGAGTTCAGCCCGCTCACCGCGCCGGCTTCGCCGGCGCACTGACGCCTTCAGGGCACCGGGACCGCGAGCACGAAGCCGTAGGGCTCGAGCACGAACGGCCCGGCGTCGGGCCCGGGCGCGGCGCCGGCGAGCGCGCGCCAGCGCCGTCCGTCGGGTGGCGCGACGCGCCGCGGCTCGGCGCCGAGGTTGAACGCGCAATAACACTCGTCGCCCGGCGCGCGACGGCGGAAGGCCAGCACCGGCGGCGGCGCGTCGTGGAACTCGATGTCGCCGCGAACGAGCGCGGCGTGCAGGCGCCGCACGCCCAGCAGCTGGCGCGTCGTCTCGAGCACCGATCCGGCGACGCCGCGCTGCCGGTCGACGGCCATCGCGAGGTGCCCGGGATCGAGCGGCAGCCACGGTTCGGCATCCGAGAACCCGCCGTGCGCGAGATCGGCGCGCCACGGGATCGGCGTGCGCGCGCCATCCCGTCCCAGCGTCCGCGGCCAGTTGGCGATCGCCTCCGGATCGCGCAGCCGCTCGAACGGCACGTGCGCCTGCGGCAGGCCGAGCTCCTCGCCCTGGTAGAGGCACACCGAGCCGCGCAGCGCGAGCAGCAGCGCGTTCAGCAGCGTCGCGTACCGGTCCGGCGGCCCGCTGCCGCCCCAGCGGCTGACCGCCCGCGGCGCGTCGTGGTTGCTGAACACCCAGGTCGGCCAGCCCGCGGCGTGCAGTCGCTCCCACTCGAGCACCGCGCCCTGGACGAACGCCGGCGTCGGCGCGTCGGCCCGCAGGAACAGGAAGCTGTACGCGGTATGCAGGCGATCGCTGCCGAGGTAGTCGGCGAAGCTGCGGTCGGCCGAATCGGGGCCGCCGATCTCGCCGAGCGCAAAGCGGTCCGGGTACTCGTCGAGCACGCCGCGCAGCTTCTCGAGGAAGACCAGCGTCTCGGGACGGTCGGAGTTGTAGAGCAGCGTCTGGAAGTCGACCGGCCGGGTCCGCGGCCCGCCGTCCCGAGGCGGGTTGTCCCGGAGCGCCGGATCGTGCGTGAAGTGCGATACCGCGTCGACGCGGAAGCCGTCGACGCCGCGATCGAGCCAATAGCGCGCAACCTCGAGCAGCGCCTGCTGCACCGCCGGATTGAGCAGGTTGAGGTCCGGCTGCTCGCGCAGGAAGTTGTGCAGGTAGTACTGCCCGCGGCGCGCGTCCCAGGTCCACGCGGGCCCGACGAACAGCGATTGCCAGTTGTTCGGCGGCGACCCGTCGGGCCTGGCGTCGGCCCACACGTACCAGTCGGCGCGCGGCGCGGTGCGGCCGGAGCGGCTCTCGGCGAACCAGGGGTGCTGGTCCGAGGTGTGCGAATAGACCTGGTCGATGACGACCTTGAGGCCGAGCGCGTGTGCGCGGCCGACGACGGCGTCGAAGTCGGCGAGCGTGCCGAACATCGGGTCGACGCCGCAGTAGTCGGCGACGTCGTAGCCGTAGTCCCGCATCGGCGAGGTGAAGAACGGCGAGATCCAGACGGCGTCGACGCCAAGCCCGGCGACGTAGTCGAGCCGGTCGTGCAGGCCCCGGAGGTCGCCGATGCCGTCGCCGTTGGAGTCGGCGAAGCTGCGCGGATAGACCTGGTAGATGACCGCGCCGCGCCACCAATCCGTCATGCGCGGATCCTTCGCCAGGCGAGCGCCGCGGCCGTCACGAGCGCGGCGGCGGCGATCGCCATGACGCCGGCCGGATCGCCGGGGAAGGCGAGCCGCACGATCGTACCCATGACGCCCGCGACGACGAGCTGCGGCAGCACGATGAAGAAATTGAAGATGCCCATGTAGACGCCGAGCTTGCGGTACGGCAACGCGCCGCACAAAAGCGCGTACGGCATCGTCAGCACCGATGCCCAGGCCATGCCGACGCCGACCATCGACGCGTACAGCGCCGCGGGGTCGCGCGTCAGGCAGAAGCCCGCGAAGCCGGCGGCGCCCGCGACGAGGTTGGCCGCATGCACGCGCTCGCGCCCGAAGCGCGCCGCGAGCGGCGCGAGCAGGAACGCGTACACCGCCGCGACGCCGTTGTAGACCGCGAACAGGTTGCCGACGTGGTTGCCGGCGGCGTTGTACGCGGCCGTGCCCGGCGCGGCGCCGGCGAAATGATGGAACGCGACCACCGGCGTGCCATAGATCCACAGCACGAAGAAGCCGCACCACGAGAAGAACTGGATCACGGCCAGGCGCCGCATGACGGCCGGCATCGCGACGAGATCGGCGAGGAGCTCGCGCACCGGGTGGACGCGGGGGTGCGCCTGCTCGGGTGCCGCCGGCGCGCCGGCGGCGGCCGCGAAACGCGCGAGCTCCGCCGGCGAGTACTCGCGCGTCGACAGCACCGTCCAGAGCACCGCGACGAACAGCGCCGCGGCACCCACGTAGAACGCGACCCGCACGTTCTCGGGCACGACGCCGGCCGGCGCGTCGCCCGCCATGCCGAGGACGTTCGTGAACACCCACGGCGCGGCCGACGCCGCGAGCGCGCCGAAGCCGATGAAGATCGTCTGCACCGCGTAGCCGGTCGTGCGCTGATCGTCCGGCAGCATGTCGCCGACGAAGGCACGGAACGGCTCCATCGAGACGTTGAGCGAGATGTCGAGCAGCCAGAACGCCACCACCGCGAGCCAGAGATACGGCGCGTTCGGCAGCAGCACGAGTGCGGTCGCGCTCAACAGGGCCCCGGCCAGGAAGTACGGCCGGCGCCGCCCGAACCGGCCCCAGGTCCGGTCGCTCAGGTAGCCGATGATCGGCTGCACGAGGAGCCCGGTCATCGGGCCCGCGATCCACAGGATCGGCAGCGCGTCGATCGACGCCCCGAGCGTCTGGAAGATGCGGCTGACGTTCGCGGTCTGCAGCGCGAAGGCGATCTGGATGCCGAAGAAGCCGAACGACAGGTTGCCGATCGCGGCGAGCCCGAGCCGCGGCTTCGTGTCGGCGAGCCCGGCCGAGCTCGCCGCCACGGTCGCGGTCGCCGTTGTGCTCTGCACTGAACCGTCCTCCGCGAGATCCGCCTCGCGCCCCTCAGTCGGCCAGTATGACGGCACGAGGGTGCCCGGTGCCATCCCGCGCGCCGCGCGCGGCCGCTTGACCGTGAGGCCCGCGATGCCCTTTACTCCGGCGGCCGCGCGCCGCGGCACCGCGGGGAGAGGACGTGATTCACATCCACGGGCGTCGCGCCGCCGCGCTCGGCGTCGCGTTGCTGATCGCGTTCGCCAGCGGCGTCGCGCCCGCCGGCGCCGCCGCTCCGATCGAGCGCGTCGATCCGCCGTCGTGGTGGGTCGGCTTCGCGGCGCCCGAGCTGCAGCTGATGGTGCACGGCCGCGGCGCCGCCGACCTCGTGCCGTCGCTCGACTATCCGGGCGTGCGCCTCGCGGCGGTGACGCGCGCCGAGAGCCCGAACTACCTGTTCCTCAAGCTCGTCATCGGCGCGGACGCCGCGCCCGGCCGCGTCCCGATCGTCTTCCGGCGCAACGGCCGCATTGTCGCCCGCCACGACTACCCGCTCGAGGCGCGCCGCCCGGGCTCGCGCGACCGCAAGGGCTTCGACGCGAGCGACGTGATCTACCTCGTGATGCCCGACCGCTTCGCGAACGGCGACCCCGCCAACGACCATCCGGCCGGGACCCTCGATCACGTCGACCGCAGCGACGGCTATGCGCGCCACGGCGGCGACCTCGCGGGAATCGCCGCGCACCTCGACTACCTCGAGCGCCTCGGCGTCACGCAGCTCTGGCTGACGCCGGTGGTCGAGAACGCGCAGCCGAAATTCAGCTACCACGGCTACTCCATCACCGACCACTACCGGATCGATCCGCGCTACGGCACGAACGAGGACTACCGGGCGCTGGCGCACGCGGCGCGGGCCCGCGGCATCGGACTCATCGCGGACGTCGTCGTCAATCACGTCGGCTCGCACCACTGGTGGATGGCGGACCTGCCGGCGAGCGACTGGGTGAGCGGCGGCGGCTCGCGCGCGCCGACGAACAACATGCACACGACGGTGCAGGACCCCTACGCGACCGAGATCGACCGCAAGCTTTACGTCGACGGCTGGTTCTCGCCCGAGATGCCGGACCTGCACCCGATGAATCCGCTGCTCGGCACCTACCTGATCCAGAACGCGATCTGGTGGATCGAGTACGCCGACCTCTCGGGCCTGCGCATGGACACGTACTCGTACACCGACAAGCGCTACATGGCCGAATTCACGCGCCGCGTGATGGCCGAGTACCCCCGCCTCAACATCGTCGGCGAGGAGTGGCGCGAGGATCCGGCGATCGTGGCCTACTGGCAGGCCGGCAAGGTGAACCCCGACGGCTACGTGTCCTACCTGCCGAGCCTGATGGACTTTCCGCTGCAGGCGGCGCTGCTGCGCGGGCTCAGGGACGCCGATGCGTGGAACGACGGCCTGCCGGCGCTCTACGAGCGCCTCGGCGACGACTTCCTGTACCCGAACCCGCGCAGCCTCGTGGTCTTCGCGGACAACCACGACACCGACCGGGTCTACGCCGCGCTCGGCCGCGACGAAGCGTTGTGGCGGATGGCGATGGTCCACGTGGCGACGATCCGCGGCATCCCGCAGATCCTGTACGGCACGGAGCTGCTGATGGCGAACGACCGTCCCGGCGACGACGGCGACAAGCGGCGCGACTTCCCCGGTGGCTGGCCGGGCGACGCCGCCGACGCCTTCACCGGCCGCGGGCTCGAGCCGCGGGTCGCGGCGGCGCAGGAATTCCTGCGCACGTTGCTCACCTGGCGCAGGACCTCGCAGGCCGTGCAGCTCGGATCGCTGCACCACTACGCGCCGGTCAACGGCGCCTACGTCTACTTCCGCACGCAGGGCGCCGAGACCGTCATGGTGGCGTTCAACAAGGGGACGGCCGCGACCACGCTCGACCTCAGGCGCTTTCGCGAGAACCTCGCGCACGGCGCGGTCGGACGCGACGTGCTCACCGGGGCGCGCGTCGAGCTCGGCGATGAACTGACGCTCGCGCCGCGCTCGGCGCGCGTGATCGACATCCGCTGAGCCGCGGCGCGCCGCCCGAGTGTCACCGATGCCACGAACGCTGCTGCCGCTGCTGGCCCTCGCGTCCGCGCTCGGCGGCGGCGCGGCGACGGCGGCACGCGCCGACGCGGACGGCCGCTTCGTCGTCTACGAGCACTTCGAGTCGCGGCACGTCGCGCCGCGCAAGGTCGTCGTGTGGCTGCCGCCGGGCTACGACTCGCACCGCGGCCGCTACGCGGTGCTCTACATGCACGACGGCCAGAACCTCTTCGACCCGGAGACGTCGATGGGCCACGAGCCGTGGGCGGTCGACCGCCACCTCGCGGCGCTCGAGCGAGCGCAGACGGTCCGCCCGACGATTGTCGTCGGCATCGCCAACACAGGCACCGGGCGCTGGCGGGAGTACGCGCCGGCGGCGGCGATCGAGGCGCTCGAGCCGGAGCTGCGCGCGCTCGTGACCGACGCCGGCGGCGGCCCGCCGGTGTCGGAGGACTACCTGCGCTTCCTGGTCGAGGAGCTGAAGCCGTTCGTCGACGCTCACTTCCGCACCCGGCCCGGCCGCGCGGACACCGTCGTGATGGGCTCGAGCATGGGCGGGCTGATCTCGCTGTACGCGCTCAGCCGCTATCCCGAGGTGTTCGGCGGCGCGGGCTGCCTGTCGACGCACTGGGTGCTGACGACGAACCGGGCGCTGCTCGGGCCGCCGCCCGATCCGCGCGTCACGCGCATCGCGGCCGCCTACATCGACTGGCTGCGCGGCCACCTGCCGGCGCCCGGCAGGCACCGGATCTACTTCGATCATGGCACGGTGTTCCTCGACGGCCTCTACGGGCCGTTCCAGGAGCAGGTCGACCGGATCATGGCGGAGCACGGTTACCGCGACGGGATCGACTGGGAGTCGCGAGTGTTTCCCGGCGCGACGCACAACGAGCAGGCCTGGCGCGAGCGCCTCGATCAGCCGCTCGGATTCCTGCTGCGGCCGTAGCGGGCGGCGCTCAGGCGCCCTCGAGCACCTTAAGCGAGCGACCCGCGACCAGCCGCGTCGCGCCGACCTCGGACGCGGCGTTGGGGCCCGCGCCGGCGGTGTCGGCGACCAGCGTCCAGCGCCGCCCGTCCGCGGCCGCCGGCAGGCGGAACTCGATCGACTCCGCGCCGCTGTTGACGAGCACCAGGATGGCGATGCTAGCCTGCTCGGCGCCGGCGAGCGCGATGGCGAGCGCCGAGGTGCGTGGATCGTCCCAGTCCGCCTCGCGCATCTCGCGCCCGTCCGGACGCAGCCAGCCGACGTCGCGAGCCCGTCCGGTGCGGCGCCCGCCCTTCAGGAAGGTGTCGCGCCGCAGCTCCGGGCGCCGGCGCCGGAACGCGAGCAGCCGGCGCACGAAGTCCGCGAGGCTCGGGTCCGCGGCCGCCAGCGACCAGTCGATCCAGCTCAACTCGTTGTCCTGGCAATAGGCGTTGTTGTTGCCGCGCTGTGAGCGGCCGCACTCGTCCCCGGCCTGCAGCATCGGCACGCCCTGCGACAGGATCAGCGTCGCGAGGAAGTTGCGCGTCTGGCGCTGTCGCAGCTCCCGGATCGCGGCGTCCGTGGTCGGCCCCTCGACGCCGCAGTTCCAGCTGCGGTTGTCCGAGTGGCCGTCACGGTTCTGCTCGAGGTTCGCCTCGTTGTGGCGGTCGTTGTAGCTGACGAGGTCGGCGAGCGTGAAGCCGTCGTGCGCGGTGATGAAGTTGACGCTGGCCGCGGGCTTGCGGCCCCGGTGCCGGAAGATGTCGCTCGAGCCCGCGAAGCGCTCGGCGAACGCGCCGACCGCGTGGCGCTCGCCGCGCCAGAACGCGCGCATCGTGTCGCGATAGCGGTCGTTCCACTCGGCCCATCCGGCGGGGAACTGTCCGAGCTGGTAGCCGCCGGGACCGACGTCCCAGGGCTCGGCGATGAGCTTCAGGTACGCGAGCGCGGGGTCCGCGCGCAGCGCCGCGAACAGCGGCGCGTCGCGGTGGAAGGCGGCGCCGTCGCGCCCCAGCACCGTCGCGAGGTCGAAGCGGAAGCCGTCGACGTGCATCGCCTCGGCCCACCAGCGCAGCGAATCGAGGATCAGTTCCCGGCTCGCCGCGTGCCCCGCGTCGATCGTGTTGCCGCAGCCCGTCCAGTTCTCGTACCGGCTCGGGTCGGCCGCGTCCAGTCGGTAGTAGGCGGCGTTGTCGAAGCCCTTCAGGCTGAGCGTCGGCCCGCCCTCGCCGCCCTCGGCGGTGTGGTTGTAGACGACATCGAGGATCACCTCGATGCCCGCGCCGTGCAGCGCGCGGACCATGCGCCGGAACTCGTCGACCGGGTAGGCGATCGCGTACTGCGTCGCGGGCGCCGACCAGGCGATCGGGTTGTAGCCCCAGTAGTTCACGAGGCCGCGCTCGCGCAGGAAACCCTCGCTCGTGAAGGCCTGGCACGGCATCAGCTCGACCGCCGTCACGCCGAGCCCGGCCAGCCACTCGACGACCGCGGGCTCCGCGAGGCCGAGGTACGTGCCGCGCAGCCGCTCCGGCACGAGCGGATGGCGCGCCGTGAAGCCCTTGACGTGCAGCTCGTAGACCACCGAGTCGCTCCACGGCGTTCCCGGCGGGCGGTCGTCGCCCCAGTCGAATGCGGCGTCGACGATCCGGCAGCGCGGCATCGCGTCGGCGCTGTCGAGCGCGAGGGCGCCGGCGGCGTCGAACAGCGACCGCTCGAAGCGGGGCTCGCCCGTGATCGCGCGCGCACACGGGTCGATCAGGAGCTTCTGGCCGTTGCAGCGCAGGCCGCGCGCGGGTGCGTACGGGCCGTGCACGCGGTAGGCGTACAGGTCGCCGGCGGCCGCGAGCGGTGCCGGCAGGTGGCCGTGCCACACGTCGCCGGTACGCGCCGGCAGGCGAACCGCGCCGCGCGCGGCGCCGCTCGCCCGGTCGAAGAGGCAAAGCTCCACGGCCTCCGCGACCGACGAATGCACGGCGAAGTTGACGCCGCGACCGGTCGGGACCGCGCCGAGCGGCGACGGCTGTCCGCGCTCGATCGCCGCGGCGAGTTGTTGCTGCTCGTCGGTCGTCGACATGCCGGGGGCCGCGGCGGCGCTCAGCCGCGTCTCAGGAGCAGCGCGCCGAGCGGCGGCAGCGCGAGCCGCAGCGCATGCGACCGGCCCTGCGTGCCGGCGTCGACGGCGTCGAATTCCGTCGCCCGGCAGTAGCCGGAGCCGCCGTAGCGCGGGTCGTCGGAGTCGACCAGCTTCAGGTACCGCCCCGGCGCGTCGACGCCGATCCAGTAGTCGTCGCGCGGCACCGGCGTCGCGTTGAAGACGCAGATGAGCGGCGCGCCGGAATCCCCCGCCGTCGCGCGCCGCTCGAACGCGAACACGCTCTGCGCGGCGTTGTGCAGGTCGATCCACGCGAAGCCGTCCGGGTCGCAGTCGCTGCCGTGGAGCTGCGGCGCGGCCGCGTACAGGCGGTTGAGGTCGCGGTTGTAGTCCCTGAGCGCCTGGTGGCGAACGTCGCCCAAGAGGCCCCAATCGAGGGCCTCGGCGTCGCGCCATTCGTGCCACTGGCCGAACTCGCAACCCATGAACAGCAGCTTCTTGCCCGGGTGCGCCGCCATGTAGGCGAGGAACAGCCGGTAATTGGCGCGCTTCTGCCACTCGTCGCCGGGCATCTTGTCGAGCAGCGCGCGCTTGCCGTGCACGACCTCGTCGTGAGAGATCGGCAGCATGAAGCGCTCCGACCAGGCGTACATGAACGAGAATGTCACCAGGCGGTGCTCGTGACTGCGAAACACCGGGTCGAGCGACATGTACCGCAACGTGTCGTTCATCCAGCCCATGTTCCACTTGAACGTGAAGCCAAGGCCCCCCAGGTGGGTCGGCTGGGTGACCCCGGGGAACGCCGTCGACTCCTCGGCGATCATCATCGCGCCCGGGGCGTACTCCTGGACCGCCCAGTTGAGGTGGCGCAGGAAGTCGATCGCCTCGAGGTTCTCCCGGCCGCCGTAGCGGTTCGGCACCCACTGTCCGGGCTCGCGGCTGTAGTCGAGGTACAGCATCGAGGCGACCGCGTCGACCCGCAGGCCGTCGATGTGGAACTCGTTGAGCCAGTAGAGCGCGTTCGCGACCAGGAAGTTGCGGACCTCGTTGCGGCCGAAGTTGAAGATCTTCGTGCCCCAGTCCCGGTGCTCGCCCTGGCGCGGGTCCGCATGCTCGTAGAGCGCGGTGCCGTCGAACTCGACGAGCCCGTGCTCATCCTTCGGGAAATGCCCCGGCACCCAGTCCATCAGCACGCCGAGGCCCGCGGCGTGGCAGCGGTCGACGAAGGCCTTGAATTCCCGCGGCGGGCCGAAGCGCGCCGTCGGCGCGTAGTAGCCGGCCACCTGGTAGCCCCACGAGCCGTCGAACGGGTGCTCCGCGACGCCCATGAGCTCGAGGTGCGTGTAGCCGAGGTCGAGCGCGTATGGGATCAGCTGCTCTGCGGCCTCGTGCCAGTGCATGAACGGCGGCTCGCGGCCGGGTTCGCGGCGCCAGGAGCCGAGGTGCACCTCGTAGACGTTGATCGGCCGGCGCTTCGGGTCGGCGCGGCCGCGCGCCGCGAGCCAGTCGCCGTCGCGCCACTCGAAGTCGCCGAGCTCGGCCACCCGCGAGCAGTTCCCGGGGCGCAGCTCCATCGCGAATCCGTACGGATCGGACTTCAGGCGCGTCGCGCCGGAGTCGGTGCGGATCTCGTACTTGTAGGGCGCACCGGCACCGACGCCCGGGATGAACAGCTCCCACACGCCGCTGCCGCCGCGCGCGTGCATCGCGTGCTTGCGTCCGTCCCAAAGGTTGAACGGCCCGACGACGCTGACGCGCGCGGCGTTCGGCGCCCACACCGCGAAGCGCGTGCCGGCGAGCCCCTCGAGCACGGCCGGATGGGCGCCGAGCTTCGCCCAGATGCGGTGGTGCACGCCCTCGCCGAAGAGGTGCAGGTCGTAGTCGGACAGCTGCGGCGCGAAGAAGTACGGGTCGTGCTTGACGAGCTCGGTGCCGTCCCGATAGCGAACGCGCAGCCGGTACGGGACGAGGGGGCGCCGGTACGGCACCCGGCCCTCGTAGAAGCCGCCGTCGTGCAGCCTTCGCAGCGGCCGCGCCGCGGCCACCGGCTCGTCCTCCCAGAACACCGCGACCTCGACGGCATCCGGCTCGAGCACCCGCACGAGGCACAGCGGCTGCTCGTCGCGCCGCGCGAGCTCGTGATAGCCGAGCACCGAGCGCGGCTCGCGATGCGTCGCCGCGACGATCGACTCGATCGCCGCGGCCGCGAGCGCCTGGCGCGGGCCGCGCTTGCGGGCGCCGGCCATCAGATCACCGGCCGGATGTTCCAGATCCGCTCGGCGTACTCGCGCACGCTGCGGTCACTGGAGAAGAAGCCAATGCCGAGGCAGTTGACCACGGCGTGGCGGCTCCACTCGTCCGGCCGCGCATACAGCGCGTCGACCCGCGCCTGCGCCTCGGCATAGGCGCGAAAGTCCCGCAGCACGAAGTACGGCTCGCCGTCGCCGGTCAGCCGGTCGACGATCGACTTCGCGTCGTCGGTGTTGCCCGGCGTGAAGTAGCCCGCGTCGATCATCGCGAGCGCCTCGCCGAGCTCGGCGTCCGCGGCAGCGATCTGCGACGGCACGTAGCCGCGGGCCCGCTCGGCGACGACCTCGGCCGCCGTCAGGCCGAAGATGAACATGTGCTCCGCGCCCACCTGCTCGCGAATCTCGATGTTGGCGCCGTCGAGCGTGCCGATCGTCAGCGCGCCGTTGAGGCTCAGCTTCATGTTGCCCGTGCCCGACGCCTCGAAGCCCGCGGTCGAGATCTGCTCGGACAGGTCCGCAGCCGGCATGATCTTCTGGGCGAGCGACACGTCGTAGTCCGGCAGGAACACGACCTTGAGGCGCCCGCCGACCGCGGGGTCCGCATTGACGACGCGCGCGACGTTGTTGATCAGGCGGATCACCGCCTTCGCGAGCAGGTAGCCGGGCGCGGCCTTGCCCGCGAAGATCACGGTGCGCGGCACGACCGCCGCGCCCGGGTTGGCGCGGATCCGGTTGTAGCGGACGACGACGTGGAGCAGGTTGAGGAGCTGGCGCTTGTACTCGTG
The DNA here is from genome assembly GCA_037443765.1 of Gammaproteobacteria bacterium. GTDB lineage: Bacteria > Pseudomonadota > Gammaproteobacteria > Steroidobacterales > Steroidobacteraceae > CAIKZZ01. Next base: position 35,762 of record JBBINS010000006.1, on the reverse strand, counting down.
GATGCGCTTGACCTGCACGTCGAAGAGCGAGCCGGCGTCGACCTCGACCCCGGCCCGCGCGCGGATCGTGGCGGCGAGGCGCAGCTTGTTGGCGAGCTTGAGGTCCCTGAACTGGCTGCGGAATCCGGCGTCGTCGGCGGCGTAGCGCAGCCGCTCGAGCTCCTCGAGGTCGTTCTCCCACGAGTGGCCGAGGCGCTCGGTCAGCAGCGCCGAGAGTCCGGCGTTCGACTCCTTGAGCCAGCGCCGCACCGAGATGCCGTTGGTGACGTTCGTGAAGCGGTCCGACCAGAGCGCGGCGAAGTCGGCGAAGATCGTCTCGCGCATCAACCGCGAGTGCAGCTCGGCGACGCCGTTGATCCGCCGACTGCCGACCACGGCGAGGTGCGCCATGCGCACGCGCCGGCCGTGGTCCTCGTCGATGATCGACATCCGCCGGCGCCGCTCGTGGTCGCCGGGGAAGTGCGCCGACACCTCGTCGAGGAACTCGCGGTTGAGCTGGTAGATGATGGCGAGGTGCCGCGGCAGCAGGCGCTCGAAGAAGCTGACTGGCCAGGTCTCGAGCGCCTCCGGCAGCAGCGTGTGGTTGGTGTAGCCGAACACGCGCCGCGTGATGTCGAGCGCGACCGGCCACGCGAGGTCGTGCTCGTCGACGAGCAGGCGCATGAGCTCGGCGACCGCGAGCGCGGGGTGCGTGTCGTTGAGCTGGATCGCGACCGCCTCCGGCAGCTCCCGGACCGTCCAGCCCTCGGCGAGCAGCGTCGCCAGCAGGTCCTGCAGGCTCGCGCTGACGAAGAAGTACTGCTGGCTGAAGCGCAGCTTCTTGCCCTGCAGCGTCGAGTCGTCGGGATAGAGCACGCGCGACAGGTTCTTGGCGGCGATCTGGTCGGTGACCGCGCCGGGGTAGTCGCCGGCGTTGAACGCGGCGATCTGGAACGGCGTCAGCGCGCGCCCCGACCAGAGCCTCAGGTGGTTGACGGTGGGGCTGCGGTTGCCGGGCACGAGGTGATCGAAGCCGACGGCGAGCACGCGCGAGGTGTCGGTCCAGTGGTGGCGCATGCGGCCGGTCGCGTCCGGCTCGGCCGTCACGCGGCCGCCGAACTGCACCGGGTAGCTCGCCTCCGGGCGCGGCATCTCCCACGGGTCGCGGAGCCTGAGCCAGCTGCTGGCGCGCTCCCGCTGGCCGCCGTCGGCGTCGATGACCTGCGTGAAGATCCCGTAGTCGTAACGGATTCCGTAGCCGATCGCCGGGTACCTGAGCGTCGCGAGCGAGTCGAGGAAACAGGCCGCGAGACGGCCGAGGCCGCCGTTGCCGAGGCCCGGGTCCTGCTCCTCGGCGACCACCTCGTCGAGGTCGAAGCCGAGTTCCTCGAGCGCGGCGCGCGCGGCGCCGAGCAACTCGTCGTCGAGGCTCGCGAGCGCGTGCACCAGCGCGCGCCCGGGCAGGAACTCGACCGACAGGTAGCAGACGCGCTTGACGCGGGCGCGGCCGACGCGCCGCTGCGTCGCGACCCAGCGCGCGGCGAGTTCCTCGCGCACCGCGGTCGCGAGCGCCTCGTAGATGTCGCGGGACTTCGCGGTCTCGGGGTCGCGGCCGAGCAGCCGGATCAGCCGGTCGAGCAGCACGTCCCGCACGTTGCCCCCGTGCAGCACGCGTCCCGTCAGTGGCGTCGCGTCACCGGTCACCGCGTCCATCCGCCCCGTCGCCGCGCCGGACCGGCGCGGGGCGCAAGATAACCCGTCGCCCGGTGATTCACCATGCTGCAGCGCCATCCGCCGCCCGCCATTGCACCGTTTTGGGGCGGTCGCCTCAGGCGGCGGGCGTCTCGAGCTCGAGCCCCGTCACGCGGCGGTAGTTCTTCGGCAGCATCGCGCCACGCTGCGCGCGCTCGCCGCGGTAGTCCTTGAGCTCCGCGAAGCTCAGCGTCATCGCGCGGTCGCCGCACAGCACGCGCAGCCGGCCGCCCGGCGGTACCACCGCCACCGCGACCATGAGTTCCTCGCGGCTCTCGGCGCGCGCCGTCGGAATGTTGAACAGCTTGTTGCCGCGGCCCTTGGCGAGCTCGGGAAGATCCTTGACCGGGAACACCAGCAGGCGCCCGTCCATGCCGTCGCTCGCCGCGGCGACCGCGATCAGCGCACCCGGGTCCTCGGGCACGAGCGCCGCCGGAATCGCCCTGGCGTTGTCGCCGACCGACAGCACCGCCTTGCCGCCGCGGTTGCGCGCGTAGAGGTCGTCGAGCTTGGCGATGAAGCCGTAGCCGGCATCGGTCGCGACGACGTAGCGGTCGCCCGGCTCGCCGAGCATCACGCTCGCGAACGCCGCGCCGTCCGGCGGGTCGACGCGCCCCGACAGCGGCTCGCCCTGGCCGCGCGCCGACGGCAGCGTGTGCGCCGGCAGGCTGTAGGTGCGGCCGGTCGAGTCGAGGAACACGGCCTGCTGCGTGCTCTTGCCGCGCGCCGCCGCCTGGAAGCTGTCGCCGGTCTTGTACGACAGCGCGCGCGGATCGATCTCGTGGCCCTTCGCCTGGCGCACCCAGCCAGCGGTCGACAGCACCACCGTGACGGGTTCCGCGACGACGAGCTCGGTCTCGTCGATCGCCTTGGCCGCCTCGCGCTCGACGATCTTCGTGCGACGCTTGTCGCCGTACTTCTCCGAGTCGGCGACCAGCTCCTCGCGGATCAGCTGCTTGAGGCGCGCCGGGCTCTTCAGCGTGCGGTCGATGTCGTCGCGCTCGGCGGCGAGCTCGGCCTGCTCGCCCTTGATCTTCATCTCCTCGAGCCGCGCGAGGTGGCGCAGCTTGGTCTCGAGGATCGCCTCGGCCTGCTCGCTCGCCAGCTTGAAGCGCTTCATCAGCACCGGCTTCGGCTCGTCCTCGCGCCGGACGATGCGGATCACCTCGTCGAGGTTCAGGTACGCGATCAGCAGGCCGTCGAGGATGTGCAGCCGCGCGTTGACCTTGCCGAGCCGGTGCTCGAGCCGGCGCGTCACGGTGCGCTGCCGGTACGACAGCCACTCGACCAGCAGCTCCCTGAGGCCCAGCACGCGCGGCCGGCCGTCGAGCGCGATCACGTTGATGTTGACGCGGTAGGTGCGCTCGAGGTCGGTGGTTGCGAAGAGATGCGCCATCAGCTGCTCGACGTCGACGCGGTTCGAGCGCAGCTCGAGCACGATCCGCGTCGGGTCCTCGTGGTCCGACTCGTCGCGCACGTTCTCGACCATCGGCAGCTTCTTGGCGCGGATCTGCGCCGCCACCTGCTCCTGGATCTTGCTGCCGGACACCTGGTACGGCAGCGCCGTGACGATCACCTCGGCGTCGCCGGTCTCGTAGATCGCGCGCGCGCGGAACGTGCCGTTGCCGGTCTCGTAGATGCCACGGAGTTCCGACTTCGGCGTCACGATCTCGCCGCCGGTCGGGAAATCCGGCCCCGGCACGAGCTTCAGCAGCTCGCGCAGGCTGACGTCCGGCTCGTCGAGCAGGCGGATACAGGCGGCCGTGACCTCCTTGAGGTTGTGCGGCGGGATGTCGGTCGCCATGCCGACGGCGATGCCGGTGGCGCCGTTCAGCAGCACGTTCGGCAGCCGCGCCGGCATCAGCGTCGGCTCGTCCATCGTGCCGTCGAAGTTGGGGGTCCAGTCGACCGTCCCCTGGTCGAGCTCGGCGAGCAGCGTCTCGGCGTAGGGCCTGAGCCGCGACTCGGTGTAGCGCATCGCGGCGAACGACTTCGGGTCGTCGGTCGAGCCGAAGTTGCCCTGGCCGTCGATGATCGGGTAGCGGTACGAGAAGTCCTGCGCCATGTGCACCATGGCTTCGTAGCAGGCCGTGTCGCCGTGCGGGTGGAACTTGCCGATCACGTCGCCGACGGTGCGCGCGCTCTTCTTGTGCTTGGAGGCGGCCGACAGCCCGAGCTCGCTCATCGCGTAGATGATGCGCCGCTGCACCGGCTTGAGGCCGTCCGCCAGCTGCGGCAGCGCGCGGTCGAGGATCACGTACATCGAGTAGTCGAGGTACGCCTTCTCTGTGAAGGTCTTGAGCGGCTGGCGCTCGATGCCCTCGAAGTTGAGCTCCTGCGACTTCAAACGATCACCTCGGCGAGGTTGCCCTTGGCCTCGAGCCAGTCACGCCGGTCCGCGGCGCGCTTCTTCGCGAGCAGCATGTCGATCAGCTGGTCGGTGTCGTCCGCGGCCTCGACCGTCAGCTGCAGAAGCCGCCGGGTCGCCGGCGCCATCGTCGTCTCCCGCAGCTGCAGCGGATTCATCTCGCCGAGGCCCTTGAAGCGCGTCACCGTGACCTTGCCGCGCTGGCCCTCGGCGGCGATGCGGTCGAGAATGCCGGCACGCTCGGCGTCGTCGAGCGCGTAGTAGACGTTCTTGCCCACGTCGACGCGGTAGAGCGGCGGCATCGCGACGTAGACGTGGCCCGCGAGCACGAGCGGCCGGAAGTGCCTGAGGAACAGCGCGCACAGCAGCGTCGCGATGTGCGCGCCGTCGGAATCCGCGTCGGCGAGGATGCAGATCTTGTGGTAGCGCAGGTCCGCGAGCCGCGGCGAGGCCGGCTCGACGCCGATCGCGACCGAGATATCGTGCACTTCCTGCGAGGCCAGGATCCCGGCGGCGTCGACCTCCCAGGTGTTGAGGATCTTGCCGCGCAGCGGCATCACCGCCTGGAAGTCGCGCTCGCGCGCCTGCTTCGCGCTGCCGCCGGCCGAGTCGCCCTCGACCAGGAACAGCTCGGTGCGCTCGGGGTCCTGCGAGGTGCAGTCGGCGAGCTTGCCGGGCAGCGCCGGCCCCGATACGACGCGCTTGCGGATGACCTTCTGCGCCGCCCTGAGCCGCGCGGCCGCCTTCTCGATCGCGAACGCGGCGATCTTCTCGCCGGCCTCCGGGTGCTGCGACAGCCACAGGCCGAACGCGTCCTTGACGAGGCCCGAGACGAAGGCCGCCGACTCGCGCGATGCGAGGCGCTCCTTCGTCTGGCCGGCGAACTGCGGCTCCGACATCTTGACCGACAGCACGTAGCAGAGCCGGTCCCAGACGTCCTCGGGCGCGAGCTTGATGCCGCGCGGCACGAGGTTGCGGAACTCGCAGAACTCGCGCACCGCGTCCGTGATGCCGGCCCGAAGGCCGTTGACGTGCGTGCCGCCCTCGATGGTCGGGATCAGGTTGACGTAGCTCTCGCCGACGACCTCGACGCCCTCCTCGGCGAGCCACGCGAAGGCCCACTCGGCGACCTCGTTGCCGCCCTTGAGGCTCGCCGTGAACGGCTCCTCGGGCACGACCGCGGCCTTCTCGAGCCGCTCGACCAGGTAGCTGCCGAGCCCGCCGGTGTAGAACCACTCGTCGCGCTCGCCGGTCGCCTCGGCGAGCAGCGTCACCTTCAGCCCGGGGCAGAGCACGGCCTTGGCGCGCAGCACGTGGCGCAGCTTGCCGAGCGAGATCTTGTCGGAGTCGAAGTACTTCGGGTTCGCCCAGAAGCGCACCGCCGTGCCGGTGTTGCGGGCGCCGACCTTGCCGACGACCTTGAGCTTCTGGTCGAGCCGGCCGTCCTTGAACGTGATCAGGTACTCGTTGCCGTCGCGCTTGACGCGGCACTCGAGGCGCTCCGACAGCGCGTTGACGACCGAGACGCCCACGCCGTGCAGGCCACCGGACTGCTGGTAGGTCTTGTCGGAGAACTTTCCGCCCGCGTGCAGACGCGTCAGGATCAACTCGACGCCCGAGATCTTTTCCTTCGGGTGCACGTCCACCGGCATGCCGCGGCCGTCGTCGATGACCTCGACCGACCCGTCCTTGAAGACGGTGACGTTGATCTCTTTGCAGTGCCCCGCGAGCGCCTCGTCGACGCTGTTGTCGACGACCTCGTGGACCAGGTGGTTGGGACGGGTCGTGTCGGTGTACATCCCCGGCCGGCGGCGCACGGGATCGAGACCGGACAGAACCTCGATGTCGGAAGCGGTATAGGACTGGCTCATCGCGGACGCGAGGGTACTCGAAAACCGGGAAGGAATCCGCATCGGCCCGCCGCGG
>JBBINS010000006.1:0-29618 GCA_037443765.1 Gammaproteobacteria bacterium | reverse complement strand
GGGGGGCCCACGGCCGCGCCCCGCGCCGGCGGGGACTCACGGCTTGAGGTCGGCGCCGAGCGCCGCGTGGAACTCGGGCGCCAGCCGGACCGCGTGCGTGTAGGCGGGGTGGTCGACGCCGACGGTCACCGCGGCCCCGTCGCGGAACCAGCGCCGCGCCTCCGGTGGGAGCTCGAAGCGCAGGAAATGCACCGCCGAGGTCTTCTCGTCGTTCTCGCGCTCGAGGTCCTCGTCGGCGATCGCATACACCCGCGCGTCGCCCACCGCGACGTAGCAACGGTCCTCGATGCCCTTCAGGCGCTTCAGGGCGTCCTGGCGCTCGCGCGCGTCGGTGTACTCGATCAGCAGCGTCGCCTTCAGGTTAGCGCCGTCCGGTATCAGCGGGTTGTAGGCGTCGAGCTCGTCCTGGATGCCGTCCGCCTCGAAGATCCGCTCGGCCCGCAGCATCTCCTGGACCTGGTACTGCACCGTCAGCCGATCCTCGAAGCACCAGGTCGTGTGCGGCCCGACCGCCACGGTGCGGCGCCGCTTGTGCTCGATGACGCGGCTCCTGAACCCGGCGCGCGCGCGCGCGTACTGCTCGAGGCTCATGAGGTCGCCGGGCGCGAGCCGCCCGGTCGCGGCGTTGTCGGTCGGTTCACCCATCGGCGATCCCGTAGGCGATGCGCAGCAGCGTCAGCGGGTGGGTCGGCGGCCGCGAGCCCTCGAGGCCGTGCGAGATCTGCTCGCCCGCCATCGGGCAGTCGCTCGAATGGTAGTCGGCGTGGGCGCCGGCGACACGGCCGACGACCGGCTTGCCGATCTTGACCGAGGCGTCGTGGAACTCTTGCTTCACGGCGTAGGTGCCGTTGTGGCCGGAACAGCGCTCGATGACGTCGAGCGTGGTGCCCGGCACGAGCTTCAGGACGTCGCGCGTCTTCAGGCCGATGTTCTGCACGCGCAGGTGGCAGGGCACGTGGTAGGCGACCTTGCCGAGCGGCTTCTGGAAGTCCGTGCGCAGCAGCCCCACCTTGTGGCGCAGCATCAGGTACTCGAACGGGTCGAACATGTGCGCGGCGACCTTGCGCACCAGCGCGTCGTCGGGGAACAGCAGCGGCAATTCCTGCTTGAACATCAGCACGCACGACGGGATCGCGGCGACGATGTCGTAGCCCTCGTCGACGAGCGCCGCGAGCACCGGCACGTTGACGTCCTTGAGCTCCTCGACGGCCGCGAGGTCGCCGAGCTCCATCTTCGGCATGCCGCAGCACTTCTCCTTGGAGGCGAGGCGCACCGGAACGCCGTTGTGCTCGAACACCGCCGCGAGATCGGCGTCGATCGACGGCTCGTTGCGGTTGCAGTAGCAGGTCGCGAACAGCACCACCTGGCCGCGCGTGTCGTCGGTCGGCACCGCCCGGGCGGGCGGGCGGGCGCGGCGCGCCTCGGCGGCGCGGAAGCTGCGCGAGTGGTATTTGGGCAGCGGCGCGTCCGGGTGGACGCCGAGCGCCCGCGACAGCACCTGCCGCCCGAGCGCGGTGGCGTTGACCGCGTTGACGACCTCGGCGACCACCGGAATGCCGGCGAAGGCGCCGACCGCGTCGGTCGACGACAGCAGCCGGTCGCGAAAGCTCGTGTGGCCGGTCGCGTACTTGACCGCCTTGGCGCGCAGCATCAGGTGCGGGAAGTCGACGTTGAACGCGTGCGGCGGAACGTACGGGCACTTCGTCATGTAGCACAGGTCGCACAGGTAGCAGTGGTCGACGACCTGCCAGTAGGCTTCGTGCGACACACCCTCGAGCTCGCCGGACGGCGAGGCGTCGACGGCGTCGAACAGCGTCGGGAACGACTGGCACAGGCTGAAGCAGCGGCGGCAGCCGTGGCAGATGTCGAAGACCCGCTCGAGTTCCTTGAAGAGCGCCGCCTCGTCGTAGAACTCGGGGCCCTTCCAGGCGATCGGGTGGCGCGTCGGCGCCTCGAGGCTGCCCTCGCGCGGGCCCGCCCGGGGTGTCTCGTTCATGGGGGCCGCCTTTGGAACCGTCGAAATCGGCGCGGTGCCCGCCCGGCCGGCGGGCACCGCGCGGCGTCGGCTAGAGGCCGTCGAGGGCCTTCTGGAAGCGGTTCGCGTGCGAGCGCTCGGCCTTCGCGAGCGTCTCGAACCAGTCGGCGATCTCGCCGAAGCCTTCCTCGCGCGCGGCCTTCGCCATGCCCGGGTACATGTCGGTGTACTCGTGCGTCTCGCCTGCGATCGCGGCCTTCAGGTTGTCGGAGGTGGCACCGATCGGCAGGCCGGTGGCCGGGTCGCCCACTGCCTCGAGGTACTCGAGATGGCCGTGCGCATGGCCGGTTTCGCCCTCGGCCGTCGAGCGGAACACCGCCGACACGTCGTTGAAGCCTTCCACGTCAGCCTTGGCTGCGAAGTAGAGGTATCGACGGTTCGCCTGTGACTCGCCCGCAAACGCGTCCTTGAGGTTCTTCTCAGTCCTGCTGCCCTTGAGGTTCACGACAAATCTCCTTGAATCATCATCACTTGGAGGCGGAACTCTGCGGATCGGGAGTAGCGCTCCGCGCGTACCCCAGACGGAACTCTAGTCGCCGCCGATCGGGCGCGTCAATTGGGAGAATCCAAGGCCGCGTGGCGCGCGTTGACGCACGCGCGAGCGCGCCGGTACTCTGCCGCGCACTGTCCAGGATCAGCCCCATGCCGCGCGCTCCCGCTCACAAGGCCACCCCGCCGGCACCGCCTGCGGCGCCTCCCTTCGACTTCGAGCGGGCGATGGCCGACCTCGAGGCGGTCGTCGCGCGGCTCGAGCAGGGCGACGTGCCGCTCGAGGAGGCACTCCAGGCCTTCGAGCGCGGCGTCGCCCTGACGCGCGCCTGCCAGGAGGCGCTCTCCCAGGCGGAACAGAAGGTCGAGATCCTGCTCGAGCGGCCCGACGGCGGCCACGCGGCCGTGCCCTTCGAGGACGGCGCCGCCGAAGAAGAAGACCCGGCGTGACCCCGCCCGACCCGGCGTCGCGGCTCGCAAGCTACCAGGCGCGCGTCGAGGCCGCGCTCGAATCGCGCCTCCCGCCCGCGACCGAGATGCCCGAGCGCCTGCACGCGGCGATGCGTTACAGCGCGCTCGGCGGCGGCAAGCGCATCCGTCCCGCGCTCGTGTACGCGACCGGCGAGTTCCTCGGCGTCGCGCTCGCGCCCCTCGACGCCGCGGCCGCGGCTGTCGAGATGATCCACGTCTATTCGCTGATCCACGACGACCTGCCGGCGATGGACGACGACGACCTGCGCCGCGGGCGGCCGACGTGCCACCGCCAGTTCGACGAGGCGACCGCGATCCTCGCCGGCGACGCGCTGCAGGTGCTCGCGTTCGAGGCGCTGGCCGACGCGGCGGCCGGCCCGGCCGAACGCGTCGCGATGATCCGGCTGCTCGCGCACGCGAGCGGCACGCAGGGCATGGCGGGAGGCCAGGCGATCGACCTGGGCGCCGTCGGACGCACGCTCTCGGCCGCCGAGGTCGAGCAGATGCACCGTCGCAAGACCGGCGCCCTGATCGAGGCGAGCGTCGGGCTCGCGGCGGCGCTCGCGCTCCAGCTCCCGAGCGAACGTCGCGCGGCGCTCGGGCGCTTCGCCGCAGCGCTCGGCCTCGCCTTCCAGATCGTCGACGACATCCTGGACGTCGAGGGCGACCCGAAGCTGCTCGGCAAGACGGTCGGCGCGGACGAGGCGCGCGGCAAGCCGACCTACCCCGCCGCCGCCGGCATGGCGGCCGCCCGCGCCCGGGCGGCGGTCCTGCACGCCGAGGCCCGGGCGGCGATCGAGCCGTTCGGGGCGGCCGCGGCGACGCTCGAGTGGCTGGCGAGCTACATCGTGGAGCGCTCCTCCTGACCCGGGCGCCCGGCGCTCGGCCGGCCGGGCGGTTACGGGTACACTGCTCGGATGGGCGCCTCTGACCGCTACCCCCACCTCGCGCGCGCCGGCACGCCAGCGGACCTGCGCGCGCTGCCCGAACAGGAGCTGCCGGCGGTCGCCTCGGAGCTGCGCCAGTTCCTGATCGAGACGGTCAGCCAGATGGGCGGGCATTTCGCCGCCGGCCTCGGCACGGTCGAGCTCACCCTCGCTCTACATTATGTGTACGACACGCCTTACGACCGGCTGGTCTGGGACGTCGGCCACCAGGCCTATCCGCACAAGGTGCTGACCGGCCGCGCGGACCTGTTGCACACGATCAAGCAGAAGGACGGCCTCGCGCCGTTCCCGAGCCGGACCGAGAGCGAGTACGACACCTTCGGCGTTGGCCACTCGAGCACCTCGATTTCCGCCGCGCTCGGCATGGCGATCGCCGAGCACCTGACCAAGGGGCCGCGGGCACCCGGCGCCAGGCGCCACGTGGCCGTGATCGGCGACGGCGCGATGACCGCCGGGCTCGCGTTCGAGGCGCTGAACCACGCCGGCAGCCTCGAGATCGACCTGCTGGTGATCCTCAACGACAACGACATGTCGATCTCGGAGAACGTCGGGGCGCTGTCGAACTACTTCGCGCGCGTGCTCTCCGGCCGGCTCTATTCGGGGCTCAAGGAGGGCAGCAAGAAAGTGCTGCGCCGGATCCCGGCCGCCTGGGAGCTCGCCCGCCGGTCCGAGGAACACATGAAGGGCATGGTCCTGCCCGGCACGATGTTCGAGGAGATGGGATTCAACTACATCGGCCCCATCGACGGCCACGACGTGCTCGGCCTCGTCCGGGCGCTGCGCAACCTGCGCGGCTTCCACGGACCGCAGTTCCTGCACATCGTCACGCGCAAGGGCAAGGGCTATGCGCCAGCCGAGGCCGACCCGATCAAGTGGCACGGCCCGGGTCCGTTCGACCCGGCCAAGGGCGAGATCTTCAAGGAGAAGGCCTCGGGCCCCAGCTACTCGCAGGTGTTCGGCAGCTGGCTGTGCGACATGGCCGAGCGCGACCCGCGCATCGTCGCCATCACGCCGGCGATGCGCGAGGGCTCGGGCCTCGTCGAGTACTCCAAGCGCTTTCCCGACCGCTACTTCGACGTCGCGATCGCCGAACAGCACGCGGTGACGCTCGCTGCCGGCCTCGCCTGCGAGGGCCTGCGGCCCGTGGTCGCGATCTACTCCTCGTTCCTGCAGCGCGGCTACGACCAGCTGATCCACGACGTCGCGCTGCAGAACCTGCCGGTCACCTTTGCACTGGACAGGGCGGGCCTCGTCGGCGGCGACGGCGCGACGCACCAGGGCTGGCTCGACCTGTCGTTCCTGCGCTGCGTGCCGAACCTGACGATCATGGCGCCGGCGGACGAGGACGAGTGCCGCCAGATGCTCTACACGGGCGTGATGCTGGACGGCCCGGCGGTCGTGCGCTACCCGCGCGGCCCGGGACCGGGGGTCGTGCCGGCCGCCGAGATGCGGGCGCTGCCGGTCGGCAAGGCCGAGATCCGCCGCGAAGGCCGGTCGGGCCTTGCAATCTTCGCGTTCGGCACCATGGTGAGCGCGATCGCCGCAACCGCGGAGCGGCTGGATGCAACCCTCGTGAACATGCGTTTCGTCAAGCCGCTCGACGAGGACACGGTGCTGCGGATCGCCGCCCGCAACGAGTACCTCGTGACGGTCGAGGAGAACGCGGTCGCCGGTGGCGCCGGCGCCGCGGTGCTGGAGTTCCTCGGCGCCCGCGGCGAGTGCCGGCCGCTGCTGCAGCTCGGCATCCCGGACCGCTTCATCGAGCACGGCTCGCGGACCGAGAACCTCGCCGCGGCCGGGCTCGACGCGGCGGGCCTCGCGCTCGCGGTCGACCGGTGGTGGCAGCCACGCCAGCGTCGCGCCTGAGCCGGACGCCGCTCGTACGATCGCGCGATACTGATTGAGCCGCCGCGCCGCGGCAGGAAGGACCCCAGATGGATACCGTCGTCTCCGACCCGAAGAAGCCGGCCGCGCTACCGATCGAGGACGTGCAGGGCCGCGCCGACACGCGCCGCATCCCGATCGACAAGGTCGGCGTCAAGGACATCTTCCACCCGGTGCGGGTCAAGGACCGCTCGGGCGGCGAGCAGCACACCGTCGCCAACTTCAACATGTACGTGTACCTGCCCCACAACTTCAAGGGCACGCACATGTCGCGGTTCGTCGAGATACTGCACATGAACGAGCGCGAGTTGTCGGTGGACTCGTTCCGCTCGATGCTCAAGGAGATGGTCGAGCGGCTCGACGCCGAGACCGGCCACATCGAGATGACGTTCCCCTACTTCGTCATGAAGAAGGCGCCGGTCTCCGGGGTCAAGAGCCTGCTCGACTACCGCGCGACGCTGATAGGCGAGATCAGCAAGGAGCGCGCCGACACCTGGCTCAAGGTCGTCGTGCCGGTCACGAGCCTGTGCCCGTGCTCCAAGAAGATCTCCGACTACGGCGCGCACAACCAGCGCTCGCACGTCACGATCGCCGCGCGCATCGACGGCCACGTCTGGATCGAGGAGCTGATCGACGTCGCCGAGCAGGAGGCCTCGTGCGAGGTCTACGGCATCCTCAAGCGGCCGGACGAGAAGTACGTGACCGAGCGCGCCTACGACAACCCAAAGTTCGTCGAGGACATGGTTCGCGACGTGGCGGTGCGCCTCAACGCCGACGAGCGGATCCGCGCCTACGTGGTCGAGTCGGAGAACTTCGAGTCGATCCACAACCACTCGGCCTACGCGCTGATCGAGCGCGACAAGGACCGCACCGAGGGTTGAGGGGGCGCGCCGGTCAGCTCGGCGCCGTCTCGCCGCCCTGCAGGCGGCCGATCAGCGAGCGCAGGAACACCTTGTTGAAGCGCAGCTGGCAGGAGGCCGACACCTGCTCGAGCAGCGTCGAGCTCACCTTCATGACGGTGACGTTGCCGTGCGCGCGGATCGTCGCGAGGCGCTTCGCGCCGTAGACGTAGCTGGTCTCGCCGAAGCACTCGCCGAAATCGAGCGTGCCGAGCGAGCGGCCGAGTCGCTCGACTCGCACCGAGCCCGACACGATGATGTAGAAGCGGTCGTCGATCTCGCCTTCCTTGACGATCTCCTCGCCCTCGGCGTACGCCTGCCACTGGCTCGCGCGCAGCACTTCCCAGATCTCGGCGTGCGAGAAGTCGTGGAAGAACTTGAGGCGCCGGAGCATCGCGAACTGCTCGTGGCGGTCGATCTTGTTCGCCTCGGCCCTGAGCCGCTGGTGGACGCGCGTCAGGTCCGCGGCGAACTCCTGGCCCGTGCGGTAGCGCTTGTCGGACTCCTTCTGCATCGCGGTCGCGACGACGCTCTCGAGCTCCTCGGGGATGTCCTGGCGGAGCGTGTGGATCGGCGGCGGGGTCGCGTAGACGATCTGGTGCAGGAGCTTCGAGAGGTTGCCGGCGCGGAACGGCCGGTAGCCGGTCAGCAGCTCGTACATCACCGCGCCGAGCGAGTAGAGGTCGGAGCGGTTCGTGATCTCGAGCGACTGGACCTGCTCGGGCGACATGTACGAGGGGCTGCCGGCGATGCCCTCGATCCGCGAGATCTCGGAGTCGGCGACGATCGCGATGCCGAAGTCGATGATGCGGACGTCGCTGTCGACCGTCAGCATGACGTTCGACGGCTTGATGTCGCGGTGGATGACGCCGCGGCCGTGCGCGTACGAGAGCGCCTTGGCGCACTTGTAGACGAGCTCGACGACGTCGTCGATCCGGAGCAGGTTGTCGGGCTTGCAGTACGCCGACAGCGTCCGCGCGCCGTGCACGAACTCGGTGACGACGTAGTAGTGGCCGCCCTCCTCGCCCGCGTCGTAGATCGGCAGGATGTTCGGGTGCTGCAGCATCCCGACCATGTGGGCCTCCGACAGGAACATCTTGCGCGCGACGCGCGCCTTGTCCGGGTCGTCGTTGGCCTCGATGTTGTAGACCTTGATCGCGACGTCGCGCCCGTAGTACGGGTCGTGCGACAGGTAGACGCAGCCGGTGCTGCCGCGACCGACTTCCTTGATGATCTCGTACTTGCCGATGCGCTCGGGCACTGGGCGGGTGCTGCGCGTGCTGGGCGATGGGCTGAGATTACGAATGACGGCACTCCACGCGCAGGGCCCCGGACTGGACGTATTCCGGGATTGCTCGGCAGCATAGAGGCGCGGGCCGCGGCGGACCGTGAAGCGCATCGCGCTCTACGGTCAGGCGTCAAAGCGTGACGGGCGTCACGCCCGGAAGTGGTCCCAGCCGCGCGGCACGGGCAGCTCGCCGCGCTCGCCGAGGACGCGCACACCGCGGCCGGCGCCGACCTCGCCGATGCAGTGGCAGGCGGGGGCGCCGGCGCCGCCGCCGACCGCCGCGAGCGCCTGGCGCGCCGCCGGCGGCACCGTGAACAGGAGCTCATAGTCGTCGCCGCCGCCGAGCGCGAATTCGCGCGCGCGCGACTCGCCGGCGAGCGCGTACAGGGCGCGGGACAGCGGCAGCTCCGCGGCGCGGATCGTGGCGCCGACGCCACTCGCGGCGGCGAGCCGGCCGAGGTCCTGTGCGAGGCCGTCGGAGACGTCGATGCAGGCGCTCGCGACGCCCCGCAGGCGCTGCCCGAACGCGACGCGCGGCTCGGGCCGGCGGAACTTGCCCTCGAGCGCGCCGCGGTTCGCGCCCTGCCCCCCGAGCCGACCCTCGATGAGCGCGAGCCCGGCGGCCGCGTCGCCCGGCCAGCCGGTGACGTAGACGAGGTCGCCGGGCCGCGCGCCGCGACGGCGAAGCGCGGTACCCGCCGGCACGAAGCCGAGCGCCTGGACGGTGATCGTCAGCGGCCCGCGCGTCGTATCGCCGCCGACCAGCGCCACCTGGTGGGCGGTCGCGAGCGCGGCGAAACCGGTGGCGAAGCCCTCGAGCCAGTCCTCGTCGATCGCCGGCAGCGTGAGCGCGAGCGTCGCCCACGCGGGCGTCGCGCCCATCGCGGCGAGGTCGGAGAGGTTGACCGCGAGCGCGCGCCAGCCGACGTCGTCGGCGCGCGTGCCGGCGGGGAAGTGCCGGCCGTCGACCAGCGTGTCGGTGCAGGCGACGAGCTCGTGGCCGGGCGGCACGCTGAGCAGCGCCGCGTCGTCGCCGACGCCGAGCACCACGTCGCCGCGGCTCGGGCCGACCTTCGCGAAATACCGCTCGATCAGCTCGAACTCGTCCACCGCGGCGCGCCTCAGGCGCCGCGCTCGCCGGGGCGCAGCTCGCCCGCGGCCCGGTCGAGCACGCCGTTGACGAACTTGTGGCCGTCGGTGGCGCCGAAGCGCTTGGCGAGCTCGACGGCCTCGCTGATCGCGACTCGGAACGGCACGTCGAGGCGGTGCTGCAGCTCGTAGAGGCCCATCCACAGGATGCCGTGCTCGATCGGGTCGAGCCGCGCAGGCTCGATGTCCGAGAACCGCGCCAGCGTCGCGTCGAGCGCCTGGCGCGAGTCGGCGATCTGCATCAGGAGTTCCTTGAAGAAATCCGTGTCGGCGCCGGCCGACTCCGGATCCTCGAGGTACTGGTGGTAGATGTCCTGCCAGGGCTGGCCGGCGATCTGCAGCTGGTAGAGGCCCTGGGCCAGCAGCTTGCGCGCCGCGCGGCGGGCGCGCGACATTGCGCGGACGTCGCTCTCGCGCGCCACGCTCAGGCGTCCAGGCGCTTGAGCAGGTTGCTCATCTCGAGCGCCGCGAGCGCCGCCTCGGCGCCCTTGTTGCCGGCCTTGCCGCCGGCGCGGTCGATCGCCTGCTCGAAGGTCTCGCAGGTCAGGACGCCGAAGCCGACCGGCACGCCCGAGTCGAGGGCCGCGCGCGCGACGCCGGACGCGCACTCGCCCGCCACGAAGTCGAAGTGCGCCGTCTCGCCCTTGATGACCGCGCCGAGGGCCACGATCGCGTCGTAGCGCTTCGATTGCGCGAGGCGACGCACGACGAGCGGCATGTCGAAGGCGCCGGGCACGCGCACGAGCTCGAGGTTCTTCTCGCTGGCGCCGTGGCGCAGCAGCGCGTCGACGGCGCCGTCGACCAGCTTCGAGACCACGAAGTCGTTGAACCGGGCGGCGACGATCGCGACGCGGATGTCCCGCGCCAGGAGGTCCGCCTCGATGGTCTTCAGCGTCGTCATCCGTGCGCCTCCAGCCCGAGCTCGCGCTCGACGCCCGCATCCACGTACTCGGTGATCGTCAGCCCGAAAGCCGCGAGACCCTGCAGCTGCTTGCGCGCCGACAGCACGCGCATGCGCGACACGCCGAGGTCCTGCAGGATCTGCGCGCCGATGCCGTAGGTCCTGAGCACGTGGCCCGGCGGCGGCCGCGCGCCGCCGCCGAGGGCGCGGACGCTCTCGATGAGCTCGAGCGGCGACTCCTCGTTCCGCAGGAACACGACGATGCCGTTGCCGTCGTCGGCGACGCGCTTGATTGCATCGCGAAGCGGCCAGCCGAGCTGCGGCGCGCGCACGCCGACGACGTCGCGCAGGGTCTCCGAGAGGTGCACGCGCACGAGCGGCGGCTTGGCGGGATCGAGCGCGCCGCGCACCAGCGCCACGTGCACGGTGCGGTTGACGTGGTCCTCGTAGCAGACGAGGCGGAAGCGGCCGAACTCGGTGTCGATCGCCCGGTCCTCGATGCGCTCGACCGAGCGCTCCTTGTTGAGCCGGTAGCGGATCAGGTCCGCGATCGTGCCGATCTTGAGCCCGTGAGTGCGCGCGAAGCCCTCGAGGTCGCGCCGCCGCGCCATCGTGCCGTCGTCGTTCAGGATCTCGACGATGACCGCCGCGGGCTCGAAGCCCGCGAGGCGCGTCAGGTCGCAGCCGGCCTCGGTGTGGCCGGCGCGCGTCAGCACGCCGCCCGGCTGCGCCATCAGCGGGAAGATGTGCCCGGGCTGGCGCAGGTCCTCGGGACGGGCGCCCTTCTTGACCGCGGTGCGCACCGTGTGGGCGCGGTCGTAGGCCGAGATGCCGGTGGTGACGCCCTCGGCCGCCTCGATCGAGACGGTGAAGTTCGTGCGGTGCTCCTCGTTCGTGCCGCTGACCATCAGCGGCAGCCGGAGCTCGCGGCAGCGCTCGCGCGTCAGCGTGAGGCAGATGAGCCCGCGCCCGTAGCGCGCCATGAAGTTGACGTCCTCGGGCCGCACGCACTCGGCGGCCATCAGCAGGTCGCCCTCGTTCTCGCGGTCCTCGTCGTCCATGATGACGACCATGCGGCCGCCGCGAAGCTCAATGAGGATGTCGTCGATCGGATCGAAGGCGGTCATGGCGGTTGCGCCTGGAAAGTGAGGCCGGTAACTGACTAGTGTAGCAGGGCGGCCCCGATCAGCCCCCGGCGCGCTTCGCGGCGATGCCGCGCCGGCCGAGCTCGGCGACGAGCGTGTCGCGGTGCTCGCCCTGGATCTCGATCCGCCCATCGATCGCGCGACCGCCACTGCCGCAGCGCTGCTTCAGCTCGCGGGCGAGCGCCTCGAGCTCCGGCGGCGCGAGCCCGAGCCCGGTGATCACCGTGACCCCCTTGCCGCCCCGGCCCTGCGTCTCGCGGGCGACCCGGACCGGGCCGGCCGGCGCCGCCGGGACCGCCCGGCGCGCGCCGCAGCGGCAGGTGCCCTTCGGCTGCCCGCAGTCCGGGCAGAGGCGCCCGGCACCGGTCGAGTACACGAGCCGGGAACCGGCTCCGGGCGGGCGCTCAGGCTTCATGGTTGCCTAGTCTAGCGGGCCGCGCGCCGCCGCTCGACGGCCGGCCCGCGCCGGTTGAGAATGTTGCGATGGAAGCGATCCTGATCTCGCCGGCCCGGCGCGGCGACTCGGCACGGCTCGCGGCGATGTCGCGGCGCCTCGTCGAGGCCGGTCTCGAGCCCTGCTGGACAGCCGAGCGCATCGAGCGCCACCGGCTCCACGAGGACAGCGTCGTCCTGACGGCGCGCGTCTCCGGCTCGATCGGCGGCTTCGCGATCATGCAGTACGGCGACGACGCCGCGCACCTCAACCTGCTCGCGGTCGAGGCCGCGCACCAGCGCCAGGGCATCGGCCGGCAGCTCGTCACCTGGCTCGAGGAGACCGCGCGCGTCGCGGGCACCTTCACGATCCGGCTCGAGCTGCGTGCCTCGAACCGCGTGGCACGCGCGTTCTACACCGCGCTCGGCTACCGCGAGCGCGGCTGGGTCCGCGGCTACTACCAGGGCGTCGAGGACGCGCTGCGGCTCGAGCGCGACCTCGCGGTCCGCTCGCCCGCTGGCGGCGACTGACGGCGCGCCGCTACGCCGTCATCACGCGTGCGCGGTCGGCGCCCGAAAGCACCATGCGCATCGAAAGCCCGCCCGCGGCATCCGCGAAGCGCACCCACTCGGGGCTCCGCTCCTCGTCGCGCAGGTAGAAAATCCCGCCGGGCGCGGCCTCGAGCGGCACGACGCCGTCGAGCCACAGGCGCCCGCGCCGCGCGACGACACGGGCGCTGCCGACCCACGGGTCCTCACTGCGGTAGTGGCCGCAGTACCCCCGCCACTCGGCCGGCATCGCGGCGTCGCGCGGCGGCGCATGGCCTTCGCGCGCGTACCAGGACTCGCCGTGGGCGACCTCGACGACGGCGCTCGCGAGGTCCTTCGCGTCGGCGCGCGTGAAGAGCAGCAGGAAATGCGCGAAGTCGCGGTGCGCGACGTGGAAGGCGTCGGCGGGCTCGGTGGCCGGCTCGAGCGGCACGCGCTCGCCGCCGACCAGCAGGGAGAGCCGCTCGCCCTCGGCGCGCACCTCGAGCGCGCGCCCGGCCGATCCCTCGTAGCGCCCGGCGTAGTCTTTCGCGGCCGGCACGCGCAGCGGGTCGTCCGGCGCCGGCACGTCCGGCAGCGCCGCGCCGCTGCGGCACGCGCGCATCAGCCGGAGCGCGTACTCGGCGACCGGCCGCGGCCGCACGCCCTGCATTGCGTTCACCGAGGCGAACACGCCGACACCGTCGTCGAGGTCGACCTCGAGCGCCGACGCGAACGACACCATGCCGCCGGTGTGCCTGAGGCGCGCGTGGCCGTCGAGCCGGTCGACCGCGATGCCGTAGCCATAGTGCGCATCCTTGCCGAACTCCGCGGCCTCGATGTGCGGCGTCGAGAACAGCCGGAACGACTCCTCCGACACCAGCCGCCCGCGTGGCGCGGCGCCGCGACGCGCGAGCAGCTGCAGGTAGCGGCCCATGTCGCGCGGCGTCGCCGCGATGCAGCCGGCGCCGCTGGTCGTCAGGATCGAGGGCGCCACGACGAGGCGGCCGCGGCGCGGGTAGGGCCGGTCGCCGAGCATCGGGACGTAACTGGTCGCGAACCGCTCGCGAACGTCGAACGTCGTGACGGGCTCGGACGCGGTCATGGCGAGCGGCGCGAAGATCCGCGCCCGGATCGAATCCGCCATCGGGCGGCCGTCGAGCGTCGCGAGCAGGTGGCCGAGCGCCTCCCACCCCATGTTGCAGTAGTGGAAGTCGCGGCCCGGCGGGTTGTTCGGTCGGTGCGCGAATGCGGGGTCCGCCGGAAACAGCGGCCCGTCGGGCAACCCCGCGCTGTGCGTCATCAGGTGATGGACGGTGATCGGCCCGAGCGTCGACTCGAAGCGGATCCACGGCAGGTAGCTCGCGATCGGCCGCGCGAGATCGAGCTTGCCCTCGTCGCGCAGCTGCAGCAGCGACAGCGCGACGAACGACTTCGTGATCGAGCCGATCTCAAAGAGCTCGTCGGTGCGCACCGGCCGGCCGCAGCCGAGCTCGTCGACGCCGTAGGAAACGACGCGCCGCACGCCGTCGCGGTCCGCGAGGGCGAGCGTCAGGCCCGGCGCGCCGAGCCCGTGCAGGTACTCGACGACGAACCGGTCGAGCAGCTCGAAGGCGCGGCCGTAGGGGCCCGGATCGTCACCGCCGAGCTCGGCGACGCGCGCCGGCGCGCTCGTCCCCGCCGCGGCGAGGCCGGCTCCGATCGCGAGCAACTGGCGTCGATTCAACATGCACTGCTCCTCATGGACGGGTCGGAAGGTGCGCGGCCCCAATCGGCCGCGCCGACGACCGCCGCGAGCAGCGACGCCACGAGCGCGAGGCACCGCCGGCGCCGCCGGTCAGCCATCGGCCCGCCCGGCGGCCGGGCCACCCCGGGACTGCTCCCCACCGCCGTCGTCCGCGTCGGCCTGCGGCGCGTTGAGCATGCGCTCGACGTACCGCGCGATGACGTCGATCTCAAAGTTCACCTCGTCGCCCGGCACGATCGCGCCGAGCGTCGTCACCTCGCGCGTGTGCGGGATGAGGTTGACGCCGAAGCGCCGCCCGTCCACCTCGTTGACCGTGAGGCTGACGCCGGCGAGCGTCACCGATCCTTTCGGCGCGACGTAGCGCGCGAGCGCCGCCGGCACCTCGAACGTGAGCCGCAGCGAGCGGCCGTCGTCGTGCGCCGCGACGAGGCGCGCGAGCCCGTCGACGTGGCCGGTGACGTAGTGGCCGCCGAGCGCATCGCCGGCCCTGAGCGCCTTTTCGATGTTGACGCGACCGCCGGGCACGAGCCTGCCGAGCGTGGTCTTGCCGAGCGTCTCGTTCGAGACGTCGAAGGCGACGCGCCGGCCGTCGATCCGCGTCGCGGTGAGGCACGCCCCGGCGATCGCGATGCTGTCGCCGGTCGCGGCGTCGCCGAGCGCGACCTCGCCCGCGTCGATCACGAGCTCGACGTCGCCGGCGCGCGCGTGGAGCGCCACGACGGTCCCGATCCCCTGGACGATTCCCGTGAACATCAGCCTGCCTCGCGCGCGATCGGTGTGAGCGTCAGCTTGAGGTCGGTGCCGACCTGACGCACGTCGGCGAATCGGAACTCCCAGCGCTCGCCGAGATCGTCGAGCATCGGCAGCATCGCGAGCGGCGCGGCGTCGTGGCCGAGCATGTGCGGCGCGACGTACAGCACGAACTCGTCGACGAGCCCGGCCTCGACGAACGCGCCCGCGAGCCGGGCGCCGGCCTCGACCAGCACCTCGTTCTGCTCGCGGCGCGCGAGCTCGGCGAGCACGGCGGCGAGGTCGCGCGTCGCGACGCCCGGATGGCGGACGACTTCCGCGCCCGCCGCCGCGAGCGCGGCCGCCGCGGTCGCGTTGTCGGCACCGGTGAGCACCAGCACCGGGCCCGGCTCCCGGAAGAGGCGCGCGCCGGGCGGCGTCGCAAGCTGCGGGTCGAGGATGACCCGCAGCGGCGTCCGGCCGCGCAGCTCGAGCGTCTCGTCGCGCACCGTGAGCCGCGGGTCGTCGCGCTGCACGGTGGTCGCCCCCGTCAGGATCGCGCTCGAACGGGCGCGCAGGCGCTGCACGTCGGCCCGCGCGGCCTCGCAGGTGAGCCACTCGCTCTTGCCGTTCGCGAGCCCGGTGCGGCCGTCGAGGCTCGCGCCGAGCTTGACCCGCAGCCACGGCCGGCCGCGGCGGTGCCGCGACAGGAAGCCGGGGTTCAGGGCCTCCGCAGCCGGCGCCATGAGCCCGGCCTCGGCGCCGATGCCGGCAAGTGCGAGCCGGGCCGCGCCCTCGCCCGCGACCCGCGGGTTCGGGTCGCCGATCGCGTAGACCACGCGCGCGACGCCGGCGGCGACCAGCGCGTCCGCGCAGGGTGGCGTGCGGCCCTGGTGCGCGCAGGGCTCGAGCGTCACGTACACCGTCGCGCCGCGCGCCGCGGCGCCGGCGGCGGCGAGCGCGAGCGCCTCGGCGTGCGGCTCGCCGGCGCGGGCGTGGAAGCCCTCGCCGACGACGGCCCCGTCGCGTGCGATCACGCAGCCGACGCGCGGATTCGGGTCGGTTGAGTAGAGGCCGCGCGCGGCGAGCTCGAGCGCGCGGCCCATGTGGCGGTGGTCGTCGGCGCTGAAGGCGCTCACGACTCGCGCTTCTTGGCCGCCTTGGCCTCGGCCGCGGCGGCCGCCTCGAGGAACGACAGCTGGCCCGCCGGCTCGTCGCGGCGCGGCCGCCGCCTGAGGCGCGCGATCTCGTCGTGGAACGCCTCGACGTCCTGGAAGCTGCGGTACACCGACGCGAAGCGGACGTACGCGACCTCGTCGAGGTGCCGCAGCTCCTCCATGACGAGCTCGCCGATCAGGCGCGCCGGCACCTCGCGCTCGCCGAGGCTGCGGAGCTTGTGGGTGATGTGCGCGACCGCGGCATCGATCGCCTCGTTGCCGACCGGGCGCTTCTCGAGCGCCTTCTGCATGCCGCTGCGGAGCTTCGCCTCCGCGAAGGGCTCGCGCGTGCGGTCGCTCTTGACGACCTGCGGCATCACGAGCTCCGCGGTCTCGAAGGTCGTGAAGCGCTCGCCGCAGGCGAGGCACTCGCGGCGGCGGCGGATCTGCTGCCCCTCGGCCGCGAGGCGCGAGTCGGTGACCTTGGTCTCGACGTGGCCGCAGAACGGGCAGTACACGTCGTGCGCCCGCGGTCGGTCAGGTCACGCCTGCCGGTAGACGGGGAAGCGGCGGCAGATCGCCTCGACCTCGCCCCGGACGCGCGCGATCACGGACTCCTCGGCCGTCACGCCGCCCTTGCCGTCGGCGCTGCCGAGGTGGCTGCGCGCGGCGAGGTTGTCGAGGAGGTCGGAGATCTGGTTGGCGAGCGCCACGACCTCGGCCTCCTTGAAGCCGCGCGTCGTGACCGCCGGCGTCCCGATGCGCAGCCCCGACGTGATCATCGGCGGACGCGGGTCGTTCGGCACCGCGTTCTTGTTGACCGTGATGTGCGCGGCGCCGAGCGCGGCGTCCGCGTCCTTGCCCGTCACCTTCTGCGCGATCAGGTCGAGCAGGAAGAGGTGGTTGTCCGTGCCGCCCGAGACGATCTTGTAGCCGCGCTTCGTGAACGCCGCGGCCATCGCGCGCGCGTTCGCGACCACCTGGCGCTGGTAGGCGGCGAACTCGGGGCCGAGTGCCTCCTTGAACGCGACCGCCTTGGCGGCGATCACGTGCATCAGCGGCCCGCCCTGCGTGCCCGGGAACACCATCGACGAGATCTTCTTGGTGACGTCCTCGCCGGCGTTCGACAGGATGATGCCGCCGCGCGGGCCGCGCAGCGTCTTGTGGGTCGTCGAGGTCACGACGTGGGCGTGCGGCACCGGGTTCGGGTAGACGTTGACCGCGCACAGCCCCGCGACGTGCGCCATGTCGACCATGAACAGCGCACCGGCCGAGTCGGCGATCTGGCGGAACCGCGCCCAGTCGATGACCCGCGAGTAGGCCGAGAAGCCCGCGACGATCAGCTTCGGGCGGTGCTCGCGGGCCAGGCTCTCGACCTGGTCGTAGTCGATGACGCCGGTGTCGGTCTTGAGGCCGTACTGGAAGGCCTTGAACACCTTGCCCGACAGATTGACCTTGGCGCCGTGCGTCAGGTGCCCGCCGTGGTCGAGGCTCATGCCGAGCATCGTGTCGCCGGCGTTCATCAGCGCGAAGTAGACCGCGGCGTTCGCCTGCGAGCCCGAGTGCGGCTGAACGTTCGCGTAGCTCGCGCCGAAGAGCTGCTTGACGCGGTCGATCGCGAGCTGCTCGGCGACGTCGACGAACTCGCAGCCGCCGTAGTAGCGCTTGCCCGGGTAGCCCTCGGCGTACTTGTTGGTCAGCACCGAGCCCTGCGCCTCGAGCACGCGCGGGCTCGTGTAGTTCTCAGACGCGATGAGCTCGATGTGGTCTTCCTGGCGCTGGCGCTCGCCGTCGATGGCGGCGGCGAGTTCCGGGTCGAATCCAGCGATCGTCATAGTCGATGAGAACATGGGGCGCGGCTTCCAGGCTGGGGGACCCAGGGGCGGGTCACAGAACTTGCGATTTTAGCGAAAACTCGCGCCGGTTAGCGCGGTTCTCGCGCGCCACGCCTAGCGCTCGTGGTCGACGAAGCTCTTGACGACGCGCGACCAGGCCCGGGCGAGGTTGCGGCGGTTGTAGCCGCCGCCGCCGAGGCCGAGGACGCGACCCTCGCAGAACCGGTCGGCGAGGCCGGCGAGCCGCGCCGCGGCGTGCGCGTGCGCCTCCTCGGAGAACCGCAGGTGCGTGATCGGGTCGCCTTCCAGACTGTCGGCGCCGCATTGGAACACGATGAACTCGGGCCGGCGCGCCTCGAGGTAGGCCTCGACCCGCTCCCAGGCCGGCCAGAAGGCCTCGTCGCCCGCCCCCGGCGGCAGCGGGATGTTGAGCTTCGTGCCCTGGGCCTTGCCGCGACCGGTCTCCTCCGCCCCGCCGGTGCCCGGATAGAGGTAGCGGCCGTCCTCGTGGATGTCGGCGAAGACGAGGTCCGGGTCGTCCTCGAAGGCGTAGAAGACGCCGTCGCCGTGGTGGGCGTCGATGTCGACGTAGGCGACGCGCTTCAGGCCCCAGCGCCGCCGGAGCTCGTGGGCGACCACGCCGCAGTCGTTGAAGACGCAGAAGCCCGCCGCGTGGGCGGGCGAGGCATGGTGGAGCCCCGCGATCGGCACGAAGCCGCGCCTGGCCCGGCCCTCCATGATCGCCTCGGTCGCGACCAGCGCCGCGCCGACGACGTTGCTCGCCGCCTCGTACACCCCGCGGAACGCCGGCGTGTCGCCGGCATCGAGGTAGCCCTGGCCGGTGGTGGAGCGCTCGGCGACCAGGGAGACATAGGCGGGCTCGTGGAAGGTCTCGAGCTCGGCGCGGGTCGCCGCGCGGGGCTCGAGGAGCTCGACCGCCCCCTCCAGCTCCTCGCCCTTGAGCTCGCGGATGAAGGCATCGTGCCGGTCGGGCCCGAACGGGTGACCCTCGCCGAAGCCGTACCGGGCAATCTTTTCCCCGGCCACGAGGACCGTTTCGCGACGCCGACGCATGCCCGGAGGGTAGCAGTTCGGCGCCCGGCGGTCAGGGTGGCGCCGGGAGGGCCGCCCGAAGCGCCGCTTCGGCCGGCCGAAACGGCCGCGACGCTGGCAGCCGGCGGTCCGCTCACCGATAATCCCGCCCCTTCCCGCGGACCCCGTCCCAAGGCTCTTGCATCATGGCGCAGTTCATTTACACGATGAATCGGGTATCGAAGGTGGTACCCCCGAAGCGGACGATCCTGAAGGACATCTCGCTGTCGTTCTTCCCCGGCGCCAAGATCGGCGTCCTCGGCCTCAACGGCTCGGGCAAGAGCACGCTGCTCAGGATCATGGCCGGCCTCGACGCCGAGATCGAGGGCGAGGCGCGCCCGCAGCCCGGCATCAAGATCGGCTTCCTGCAGCAGGAGCCGGACCTCGACCCCGCGAAAACCGTCCGCGAGTGCGTCGAGGAGGGGGTCAAGCCCATCAAGGACGCCCTCACCCGCCTCGAGGCCGTCTACACCGCCTACTCCGAGGAAGGCGCCGACTTCGACAAGCTGGCCGCCGAGCAGGCCGAACTCGAGGCCTACCTGACGACGGTCGACGGCCACACGCTCGCCCGCACGCTCGAGGTCGCAGCCGACGCGCTCAGGCTCCCGGACTGGGACGCGGTGGTCGCCAAGCTCTCCGGCGGCGAGAAGCGCCGGGTCGCGCTCTGCCGGCTGCTGCTCTCCAAGCCCGACATGCTGCTGCTCGACGAGCCGACCAACCACCTCGACGCCGAGTCGGTCGCCTGGCTCGAGCGCTTCCTCGACGAGTACCCGAGCACCGTGATCGCGGTGACCCACGACCGCTACTTCCTCGACAACGTCGCCGGCTGGATCCTGGAGCTCGACCGCGGCCACGGCATCCCGTGGCAGGGCAACTACTCCTCGTGGCTCGAGCAGAAGGAGAAGCGCCTCGAGATCGAGGAACGCCAGCAGGAGGGGCTGCGCAAAATGCTCCTGCAGGAGCTCGAGTGGGTGCGCCAGAACCCGAAGGCCCGCCAGGCCAAGAGCAAGGCGCGGCTCGCGCGCTTCGAGGAACTGCAGTCGCAGGACTTCCAGAAGCGCAACGAGACCAACGAGATCTACATCCCGCCCGGCGAGCGCCTCGGCGAGCTCGTGGTCGAGGCCAAGGGCCTCAAGAAGGGCTTCGGCGACCGGATCCTGATCGACGGCCTCAGCTTCAACCTGCCGCGCGGCGGCATCGTCGGCATCATCGGCCCGAACGGCGCCGGCAAGACGACGCTGTTCCGGATGCTGACCGGGCACGAACGGCCGGACGGCGGCGAGATCCGCATCGGCCCGTCGGTGCAGCTCGCCTACGTCGACCAGTCGCGCCAGACGCTCGACGACTCGAAGACGGTGTTCAACGAGATCTCCGGCGGCCTCGACATCATCAAGGTCGGCAACTACGAGACCCCGGCGCGCTCCTACGTCGGCCGCTTCAACTTCAAGGGCACGCAGCAGCAGCAGCTGATCGGCGAGCTGTCGGGCGGCGAGCGCAACCGCGTGCACCTCGCGAAGGTGCTGAAGACCGGCGGCAACGTGCTGCTGCTCGACGAGCCGACCAACGACCTCGACGTCGAGACGCTGCGGGCGCTCGAGGAGGGGCTGCTCGCGTTCCCCGGATGCGCGGTCGTGATCTCGCACGATCGCTGGTTCCTCGACCGCATCGCGACCCACATCCTGGCCTTCGAGGGCGACAGCGAGGTGGTCTGGTTCGAGGGCAACTATCAGGACTACATCGCCGACCTCAAGCGGCGCAAGGGTGACGACGCGGACCAGCCGCATCGCATCCGCTACCGGAAGCTCACCGCATGAACGATCCCGCCATCGCCCTGACCGGCCTCGACCTCGCGCTCGAGACCGTCGCCGCCCTCGCGCCGGGCGCGCGCTTCACGCTCCACGCCGACGCCTTGAAGCGCATGGCCGCGAGCCGGGACGCGGTTGACCGCGCGGTCGCCAAGGGCCAGGCGAGCTACGGCATCACGACCGGCTTCGGCGCCTTCGCCAACCGGCGCATCCCGGAGGCGAAGCTGCTCGAGCTGCAGGCCAACCTGGTCCGCAGCCACTCGGTGGGCGTCGGTGCACCGCTCGACGCGCGGCACGTGCGCCGCATCCTGCTCCTCAAGGCCAACAACCTCGCCGCCGGCCATTCCGGCATCCGCCCGGTCGTCGTCGAGGCGCTGCTGAGGCTGCTCGCCGCGGACGTGCTGCCGGTGATCCCGGGCAAGGGCTCGGTGGGCGCCTCGGGCGACCTCGCGCCGCTCGCGCACCTGTCGCTCGCGCTGATCGGCGAGGGCTCGGCGCGCCACGGCGAGCGGCTGCTCGAGGGCCCGGCGCTGTGCGCGGCGGCGGGCTTTCAGCCGTTCACGCTCGCGGCCAAGGAAGGGCTCGCGCTGCTGAACGGCACGCAGGTCAGCACCGCGCTCGCGCTCGACGGCTGGTGGCGCGCGCGCCGCCTCCTCGAGAGCACGATCGTCGTCGGCTCGCTGACCGTCGAGGCCCTCGCCGGCAGCCATACGCCCTTCGATCCGCGCATCCACGCGGCGCGCGGCCAGGCGGGACAGAAGTTCGTCGCCGAGGCGATGCGGTCGCTGCTCGGCGAGAGCGCGATCCACTCGAGCCACGCCGACTGCGACCGGGTCCAGGACCCGTACGCGGTGCGCTGCCTGCCGCAGGTCGCGGGCGCCGCCTGGGACACGCTCGAGCACGCCGGCCGCGTGCTCGCCGCCGAGGTCAACGGCGTCTCGGACAACCCGCTGATCTTCGGCGACGACATCCTCTCCGGCGGCAACTTCCACGCGGCCCCGATCGGCCTCGTCGCCGACTTCCTCGCGATCGCGCTCGCCGACGTCGCCTCGATGGCGGAGCGGCGCATCGACCTCCTCGACCGGCGCGTCAATCCGGCGCTCAACATGTTCCTGACGACCGAGCCCGGCGTCGAGTCGGGCTTCATGATGGCGCACGTGACCGCGGCCGCGCTGGCCTCGGAGAACAAGACCCTCGCCCACCCGGCGTCGGTCGACAGCATCCCGACCTCCGCCGGCCAGGAGGACCACGTCAGCATGGCGCCGTGGGCGGGCCACAAGCTGCTCGCGATCTGCGACAACGTGGCGACGATCCTCGGCATCGAGCTGCTGGTCGCGGCGCACGCGCTCGACTGCCAGCGGCCGCTGCGGACGACCGCGCCGCTCGAGGCGCTGCATGCCGAGCTTCGGCGCCACGTGCCGTTCCAGCCGCGCGACCACCGCCTCGACCTCGACATCGGCGCCGCGGCCGGCCTCGTCGAGTCGGGCGTCGTCGCCGGGATGCTCCGCGCGCACCCCTGACAGGCCGCGCAGCGCAGCATTATGTCCACTCGATTGCAGCCGAGTTCGACGGCGCGGTTGCGGCCCCCGTGCGCTAGAATCGATCGGCAAGCCCGCGCACGCCAGGGGATTCCGCCACACAGGCGGGTCGGCGAAAGAAGAAGGCGCGGCGCGTGCGGAGTCGCATGCCGATTTACATCGATTCCAGCGGCGCCCTGCATCACGACCAGGAGCACAACTTCGCGCTGACGTGCCCCCACTGCGAGGTGCTCGCGCATCTGTCGCCGGTGTCGGTGCCGCAGTACTCGCAGCTCGTCGCTTTCAAGCCGAGCCACGTCGGCATCGTCTACCGCTGCGACTCGTGCAACTCGCCGCTGTTCCTCAAGTACCCGGTGAAGATGTACGCCGGCAGCCGCATCGAGCTCGGCAGCAACTTCCAGGAGCTCGAGCGGCCGCGCGAGAAGTACCCGTTCACGCACCTCCCCGAGGAGGCCGAGACGCTGTTCCGCGAGGCGCTGTCGTGCTTCTCGGCGGGCAATTACAACGCGTTCGCCTCGATGTGCCGGCGCACCGCGCAGGCGGTGTTCGCGGACACCGGCGAGAACGGCAAGCTCAAGATGTTCGACCAGCTGGTCGAGGTGCGCGAGATGGCCGAGCTCGACCAGGACACCTTCAACGCGCTGCGCAAGGTCCTGTTCGCGACCGACGCGGAGCCGCGGCCGAACATGCCGCTGCTCGACGCGACCACGGCCGGCGTGCTCAACGAGGTGGTCAAGGACCTGCTCTACCAGAGCTACGTGCGCAAGGGCCGGCTGCAGCAGGCGATGACGATGCGCCGCTACTTCGCCGAGGAGAAGCGCGCCACGGTCACGCCGCTGACGAAGGCGACGAACGCGCCCTGAGCGCCGCCGGTCGGCGTCGCGCCCTCAGACGTCGACCAGCTCGACGTCGCGCACCGTGAGCGTGCGGCCGAGGAAGATGCTGCCGACGCGCGCGAAGCGCTCCGGCCCGTCGGTCGCGAGGAACCGCGTCTCCGCCGCCGCCGGGTCCCCGGCCTGCCGGCCGAGCCCTTGCGCCGCGAGCAGCGCCGCCACCGCCTCCGCCGTCGTGCGCGCCGAGTCGACCAGACCGACGCCCGCCGGGATCGCGTGCCTGAGCGCGCCGGCGAGCACCGGGAAATGCGTGCAGCCGAGCAGCAGCGTGTCCGGCGCCGCGGGACCCGCGAACACGCCGTCGAGGTAGCGGTGCGCGACCTGCTCGACGATCGGCCCCTCCGTCCAGCCCTCCTCGGCGAGCGCGACGAACACCGAGCAGCCGATGCCGGTGACGCGCGCCTCGGGCCGCAGCCGCTCGATCGCGGCGACGTAGGCGCCGGCGCGGATCGTGCCCTCGGTGGCGACCACGGCGATGCGACCGGTCGCCGACGCCGCCACCGCGGCCCGCGCCCCCGGCTCGACGACCCCGACCACCGGCAGCCCCGGGTAGCGCGCCGCGAGCGCCGGCAGCCCGGCGCTCGCGGCGGTGTTGCAGGCGACGACCAGCGCCTTGATGCCGCGGCCGACCAGCAGGCCCGCGCACTGCGAGGCGTAGCGCACGACGCTCGCCGGGCTCTTGGTGCCGTACGGCAGCCGCGCCGTGTCGCCGAGGTAAAGGAACGCCTCGCCGGGCAGCGCCTCCTGCAGCGCGCGCAGCACCGTGAGGCCGCCGACGCCGGAGTCGAACACGCCGATCGGCAGGTCGCGCCGCGCGCGCGTCGGGCTCGCGTCCACGGTGGCGTTCAGCCGAACGCCACGCGGGCGTTGCGGAACATGCGCATCCAGCCGCCGTCCTCGTGCCAGTCGCGCGGCCGCCAGGAGTTCTGCGCGGCGCGGTACACGCGCTCCGGGTGCGGCATCGTCAGCGTCACGCGGCCATCGAGGCTCGTGACGCCGGCGATCCCGGCGGGCGAGCCGTTCGGGTTCGCCGGGTAGCGGCTCGCGGGCTGGCCGCGCGAGTCGACGAAGCGCAGCGCGATCGCCTGTGCGCGCTCGAGCGCCTTGAGGTCCGCCTCGCGGGCGAAGGTCGCGCGCCCCTCGCCGTGCGCGACGGCGATCGGCAGCACCGAGCCCGCCATGCCGGCGAGGAACGGCGAGCGCGTGTCGAGCACCTCGACGAGCGACAGCCGCCCCTCGAACTGCTCGGAGCGGTTGCGCTTGAAGCGCGGCCAGTGGCCGGCACCCGGGATCAGCTCCGCGAGCGCCGCGACCATCTGGCAGCCGTTGCAGACGCCGAGCGTCAGCGTGTCGGCGCGCGCGAAGAAGCGCTCGAACTCGTCGCGGGCGTGCGCGTTGAACAGCACCGACTTCGCCCAGCCCTCGCCGGCACCGAGCACGTCTCCGTACGAGAAGCCGCCGCAGGCGACCAGCACCGGGTAGTCGGCGAGCGCCACGCGGCCCGCCAGCACGTCGGTCATGTGCACGTCGTCGGGCGCGAAGCCGGCGCGCGTGAACGCGGCGGCCATTTCGAGCTGGCTGTTGACGCCCTGCTCGCGCAGGATCGCGACCCGCGGCCGGACGCCGCGCGCGACATAGGGCGCCGCGACGTCCTCGTCCGGATCGAAGCTCGGCCGCGCGCCGAGCCCCGGGTCGTCGGCGTCGGCGAGCGCGTCGAACTCCTCGCGCGCGCAGGCCGGATCGTCGCGGAGCTCGCGCATCCGGTAGCTCGTCTCGGACCAGGCGCGGCGCAGCTCGACGAGCGGCTCGTCGAACAGCTGCCGGTCGGCGCTCGCGATCCGCACGCGCCCGCCGGCGACCGGCCGGCCGAGCGCCCGGGCCGCATCGCCGAGCCCGTGCCGCGCGAGGATCGCGAGCAGCGCGCCGAGGTCGGCGTCGCGGACCTGCAGCACCGCGCCGAGCTCCTCGGCGCAGAGCGCCGCCACTGGATCGTCGACGCCCGGGCCGAGGTCGACGTCGAGGCCGGTGTGGCCGGCGAAGGCCATCTCGAGCAGCGTCACGACGAGCCCGCCGTCGGAGCGGTCGTGGTAGGCGAGCACGAGGCCTTGGGCCGCGGCCTCGCGCACCGCCGCGAAGAATCCGGTCAACCGGGCGGGATCGTCGAGGTCCGCGGGCTCGTCGCCGAGCGCCGAGTACACCTGCGCGAGGCACGAGCCGCCGGTGCGCGCGCGGCCGCCGCCGAGGTCGACGAGCACGAGCCGGGTCGGGCCCGCGTCGGAACGCAGCTCCGGCGTCAGCGTGCGCCGGACGTCGCCGACCGGCGCGAACGCCGACACGATCAGCGACACGGGCGACCACACCGAGCGCGCCTCGCCCGCGTCCTGCCAGCCGGAGCGCATCGACAGCGAGTCCTTGCCGACCGGGATCGCGATGCCGAGCGCCGGGCAGAGTTCCTCGCCGACCGCGCGCACCGTGTCGTAGAGCACGGCGTCCTCGCCGGGGTCGCCGGCCGCCGCCATCCAGTTCGCCGACAGCTTGATGTCCGAGAGCCGCGCGATGTCGGCGGCGGCAATGTTGGTGATCGCCTCGGCTACCGCCAGCCGTCCGGAGGCCGGCCCGTCGAGCAGCGCGACCGGCGTGCGCTCGCCCATCGCCATCGCCTCCCCGGCGTGCGTCGTGTAGCCGGCGATCGTGACGGCGCAGTCCGAGACCGCGACCTGCCACGGCCCGACCAGCGAGTCGCGGCTGATCATGCCGCCGACGCTGCGGTCGCCGATCGTGATCAGGAACGCCTTGTCGGCGATCGTCGGCAGCCGCAGCAGTCGGTACACCGCGTCCCCGAGGTCGAGCGCGCGCGTCTCGAGCGGCTGCCGCGGGCGGCGCGTGCGCCGCGCCTCCCGGGTCATCTTCGGCGGCTTGCCGAGCAGCACGTCGATCGGCATCGCGACCGGCGTCGCGCCCGTCAGCCGGTCGCGGACCTCGAGCAGGCCGTCGTCGGTGATCTCGCCGATCACCGCGTACGGGCAACGCTCGCGCGCGCACAGCTCGCCGAAGAGCGCGATGCGCCCGGGCGGGATGCAGAGCACGTAGCGCTCCTGCGCCTCGTTGCACCAGAGCTCGAGCGGCGACAGTCCCGGCTCGTCGGTCGGGATCGCGCGGAGCTCGATGCGCCCGCCGCGCCCGCTGTGCGCGACCGCCTCGGGCACGGCGTTCGAGAGGCCGCCGGCGCCGACGTCGTGGATCAGCAGGATCGGGTTGTCGGCGCCGAGCGCGACGCAGCGGTCGATCACCTCCTGCGCGCGGCGCTGCATCTCGGGGTTGCCGCGCTGCACCGACGCGAAGTCGAGGTCGGCCGCGCTCGCGCCGCTGCCGACCGACGAGGCCGCGCCGCCGCCGAGGCCGATCAGCATCGCCGGACCGCCGAGTACGACGAGCTTCGCGCCCGGCGGCACGTCGGACTTCTCGACGTGGTCGCGGCGCACGTTGCCGAGGCCGCCGGCGATCATGATCGGTTTGTGGTAGCCGCGCGTGACGCCCGGCGGGTCGCCGGCGACGCGCTGCTCGTAGGTGCGGAAGTAGCCGTTGATGCCCGGCCGGCCGAACTCGTTGTTGAAGGCGCAGCCGCCGAGCGGGCCGTCGGTCATGATCTCGAGCGGCGAGGCGATCCGCGGCGACTTCGCCTCCGGCGCCTCCCACGGCTGGACGAAGCCGGGGATCCTGAGGTTCGAGGTCGTAAAGCCCGTGAGTCCGGCCTTCGGCTTCGCGCCGCGGCCGGTCGCACCCTCGTCGCGGATCTCGCCGCCGGAACCGGTCGAGGCGCCGGCGAACGGCGAGATCGCCGTCGGGTGATTGTGGGTCTCGACCTTCATCAGGATGTCGACCGGTTCCGCGACGTAGCGGTAGGCGCCGCCGCGGGGACCCGCATAGAGCCGGTCGGCGACGCTGCCCTCGATGACGGAGGCGTTGTCGCGGTAGGCCGAGAGCACGCCGCGCGGGCTGCTGGAGTAGGTGTTCTTGATCATGCCGAACAGCGACTTCGGCTGCGGCTCGCCGTCGACGACCCAGGCGGCGTTGAAGATCTTGTGGCGGCAGTGCTCGGAGTTCGCCTGCGCGAACATCATGAGCTCGACGTCGGTCGGGTCGCGGCCGAGCCGGCCGTAGGCGGCGAGGAGGTAGTCGATCTCGTCGGCGGAGAGCGCGAGCCCGAGGCGGCGGTCGGCGGCGAGGAGCGCCGCCCGGCCGTCGCCGCCGAGCGCGACGCGCGCGAGCGGCCGCGGGGCCTCGACCTCGAACAGCCGCGCCGCGTCCTCGAGCGCATAGCCGACCGCCTCGGTCATCCGGTCGAAGAGCGGCGTCGCGAGGCGCTCGAGCAGCTCGCGCCCGGCGGTCACGCCGAGGCCGAGCGTGTAGAGCGTGCCGCGCTCGATGCGGTGCACCGCCTCGAGCCCGCAGACGTGGGCGATGTCGGTCGCCTTGCTCGACCAGGGCGAGATCGTCCCCGGCCGCGGCATGACGACGAGGCGCTCGCCGGTCGCGGGCGGCGCGGGCGCGACGTCCGACTCCACGAGCCGCGCGAGCACCCGCAGCTCCTCGGCGCCGAGCGGCCGGCCGAGGTCGACGAAGTGGTGGAAGTGGGCCGTCAGGGACTCGACCCGCGGGTCGATCGCGCGCAGGGCGCCGAGCAGCTTGTCGAGACGGAAGCGGGAAAGGGCCGGAGCGCCGGGCAGCAGCAGCATCAGGGACTTGGATCTCGCAGCGGGCGCGACCGGGGTGCGGGTCGCCTAGGGCGCGGAATTATAAGGGTTTCTCGCGGAACTTGCTTGGGGAAGCCGGACCCGGCGCCGGGCCGTCGCGAACCGCTCGCGCGCGCTCGGGGGCGGGCGCGAGGCCGACGATGAGCGACCGCGGGCGGACGCGGTCGCTGGGGTCCTCTAGCTCGAGGACGAGACCGGGCCCGGACGTGATCGCGCGGTCCCCGCCGCGGAGGGCGAGACCGGTCTCGCGCGCCACCGGCCAGATCTCGCCGCGTTCGAGCGCGACCCGGAGCGATGCGGCACGCTCGTCGGCCACCGCCGCGGCCTCGAGCTCCCGGCAGGCGGCGTCGCGCGTGTCGATCGGCAACCGTCTGGCGGCCGTGCGGCGGGCACCGGTGTCAGTCGTCGCGCTCCGAGGAGGACCTGCGCCCGGGATGCCCCGGGCCCGCGCCGTCCGGCGGCGAGAGGTGGTCATCGATTGGAATCGGCGCTCGCGCGGGGAGCACCTCGTCCTTGACGATCGCGCGGACGCTCGCGGTCGCCTTCGGCTCGAGATCCGCCTCGATGTCGGCCACGAGTCCGCTGATCGATCCGAGCGCGTCGTGGATGCCGTCGAGCCGCGACTCGACGAGCGCCCTGAGCGCGCGGCTCTCACGCTCGCGCGAGAGCTCGAGCGCCTTCATGTTCACGAGGCGCAACTGCGTCTCGATCCGCCGCAGCTGGTTCGCGACGACGCCGAGCGGCAGCACGATCGCCATCTCCCACTCGGCCGAGGATTCGGGTGTCATCGTCGGTTCCTTTGCCGGCGCCGGGCGGCGCTCAAATTCTACGCGTCCGCCTCCGCCCGGCGTCGCGTCGCGGCGCCGCTGCGGCGGCGCGGCGGCCGGCGGACGGGCGGACCGGCCGTTCCTGTATGATTTTGCGGCTCGACAGGCGAAGATCGGCACCCCATGCAGAATCCGTTGGCAGCAGCATCCCCTGGAACGTCGCCGCGGCTCCCCGCCGCCGGCGAGGGCGCGCGATGACGCCGTTCTCGCGGATCTTCAACAAGGCACCGTCGCCGCCGGCGAGCCTGCCGGAGCGGGTCGCGTCGCTCGAGGCCGCGCCCGCCGACGTCGTCGCCGCCACCGCGCTCGGCTCCGACGAGGACGAGCTGCGCATCGCGGCGATCCATCGGCTCGGCGACGAAGTCCCGTTGCGGGCGCTCGCCGGCCTCGCGGCCGCCGCCGAGCCCGACGGCGCCCCGGTGCCGGCACCGGTGCGACAGGCCGCGCAGGCGCGGCTCGCGGAGCTCATCGACGCCGGCACGATCGACGCCGCGGCGTTCTGCGCCGACGTCGAGCGCCATCCACAGACCCTGTCGGTCGTCGCGTTGTGCCAGGACGCGGACCACCTGCGCGAGGCGCTCGGCCGCATCACCGACCCCGCCGTCCTCGGGCAGATCGCGGTCGACAGCCCGTCGAGCCGGGTCCGGCAGCTGGCCGCGACGGCCATCGAGGACCCCGCGCAGCTCGCCGAGCTGCTGAAGCAGGCCCGTCACAAGGACAAGACCGTCTACCGGATCATCCAGCAGAAGTGCGATGCGCTCACCGCCGTGCAGCGCCAGGCGGAGGACGCCGCCCGCGAGGCGAGCGCGCTCTGCGCGTCGCTCGAGCGGCACGCCACGAAGCCGTTCGACCCCATCTACGCCGCGACCCTCGAGGTGCTGACGCAGCGCTGGCAGGCGCTGGCCACTCGCCCGGAAGCAGACGTCGAGCAGCGCGGCCACGTCGCGCTCGAGCGCTGCGGCGAAGTCATCGCCGCGCACGACCGCGAGCTCGCGCGGCTGGCGGCCGAGCGGGCTGCCGAGGAGCACGCGCGCGCGGAGCGCGAGCGCGCCCGCGCGGCCGAGCAGCAGCGG